>NZ_JACOPC010000003.1:0-624839 GCF_014288035.1 Hungatella sp. L36
TTGAAGAATGTTCTTTTTATACATAAGAATATTTTACAACAAAAAGTGACAAAGGAAAACCCCAAAACCCCTCATGAGTGAGGGGCAGGGGAGTTGAGAGTGCCGAAGGCACTTTGTTCTAAAAAATCCAGCCTGTAATACAATGATTTTCGATATTGTTTAATATCACCATATAGATTGTTTATATATCTCTATAAATGAATCATATTTCCTCCTGAACCCGAGTATCTGATAATATTAACTATAACAAATGCACAGAAGGAGAGGGAAAATGGAAGAAAAACAATTCATTCATGACATTGTGGCAGAAAAGGCAGATATCATTGCCGGAATCAACCGGGCCGTGTGGGATTATGCGGAATTTGGTTATCAGGAAGATCAGAGTGCGGAGAAGATCAAGGCGGTTTTAAGACAGGAAGGCTTTGAGGTGGAAGAAGGGGTGGCGAAGATCCCAACTGCATTTGTGGGAAGATACGGAAGCGGTAAGCCTGTCATCGGAATTTTGGCCGAGTATGATGCTTTACCGGATTTAAGCCAGAAAGCCGGATGTGCGAAGCCATGTCCCATCGAAGGAAAAAAGTACGGACATGGATGCGGCCACAGCGCCCTGGGGGCAGGGGCCGTAGGGGCGGCGATTGCGGTGAAGGAGTATTTACAGAGGACCGGAGTGACGGGAACCGTGGAATTATACGGATGTCCGGCCGAGGAGACTGGATTCGGCAAGGCATTTATGGTAAAGGAGCACTGCTTTGACGGCATTGATGCGGCGTTCAGCTGGCATCCGATGGACGGCAACATGTCCATGTCGGTGAGAACGGTAGCCTATTATAAGGTCCGGTTCGATTTTAAAGGAAGGACCGCCCACGCGGGAGCGGCTCCGGAGCTGGGGCGCAGCGCACTGGATGCCTGTGAGCTGATGAATGTGGGCGTGAATTACCTGCGGGAACACATTATTTCCGATGCCCGTGTGCACTATGCGTATTTAGACTGCGGTGGAGAGGCCCCCAACATTGTACCGGATCACGCCTCGCTTCTTTACTTTATCCGTGCTCCAAAGCTCGTTCAGAGCGGAGAGATCCTGGAGCGCATGAGAAAGATCGCGGAAGGCGCCGCGCTGATGACAGAGACGAAGGTAAGCATCAAGGTCTTAGGTGGCTTAAGCGACACGATTCCCAATCCGACGCTTTCCAGGCTTTTGTCCGATGCGTACCTGGAAACCGGCGCCCCGGATTTTGGGGAAGAGGAATTCGCCATTGCGAGAGACTTCCTGGCCGCCATGCCGCAGGAGCAGAGAGAGCGGGTGGTGAAAAACGGAGCAAAGCAGAACGGAATCAGCGAGGAAGAATTTGCGAGGCGGCCTCTCAATACCTTTATTATGCCTTACACGCCTGCCATGAGAGACAAAGTGATGACCGGCTCCAGTGACGTGGGAGACGTGAGCTATCAGGTACCGACCGCTCAGATCACGGCGGCGGCGGGAATCCCGGAGACTGGCGCACATACATGGCAGATGACGGCACAGGTGGGAACCTCCATCGGTGACAAGGCCAGCCAGGCGGTAGCGCGTGCGATTGCCCTGGCCTGTGCGAAGATCTATGGAAATCCGGAGATCCTCGATACCGCAAAGAAGGAACTGGAGGAGGAAACCGGCGGAGTATACCTTTCACCGATTCCCGAAGGAGTCCAGCCAGGAGCGATATCCTGACCAGAGGGGATTTCCTGTCCAGAGGAGATATCCTGACCGGAGGGGATATCCTGACCAGAGGGAATATCCTGACCAGAGGGGATATCCTGACCAGAGGGGATATCCTGACCAGGGGAAATTTCCTGACCAGGGGAAATATCCTGACCAGAGGGGATTACCTGACCAGAGGAGATTACCCGACCAGAGGGGATTACCTGACCAGAGGGGATTACCTGTCCAGAGGGGACTACCTGACTAGAGGAGACTACCTGACCAGAGGAGATATCCTGACCAGAGGGGATATCCTGACCGGGGAGATTTCCTGACCGGGAGAATTTTCCTTGCCAGGAAATGATCCCTGCCATATAAAAAAGGAGAAAAGAATCATGACATTTAACGAAATAATGAACAGTCCGCTTCTCTACGCGTTAGTCGGGGCGGGAATCGTATATATCCTGATATTCTGCGTAATTACACTGAGAAAAGCATACCGTCACGGTCTGGAAATCGGCCTGACAAAAGAGAAACTGAAGACGGCTATTACCTCATCGGCCATCTATTCCATCGTCCCCTCCATTTCCATCGTCATCGGTCTGTTCAGTCTTGCGGCTGTTCTGGGAGTCCCGTGGTCATGGTTCCGTTTATCCGTGGTGGGCTCCGTTACGTATGAACTGATGGCGGCCGACATGGTAGCCACGGGAGCCGGCTATGAATCCATCGCTGCGCTTAACGCGGCGGGAGATGCCTCCATCGTCGGTACCGTCATGTTTGTTATGAGTATCTGTATTCTGGGCGGGATTGTCGGCGTCCTGATCTTTGGAAAACGGGTGCAGACCAGTCTGCAGAAGGCGAAAAACACACATGGAGCGATGGGCGCGCTCCTGACCGGCGTGCTGTCCCTGGCCATCATTGAAGCATTCCTTCCGATTCAGATTATGAAGGGACCGGTCTATTTGGCGGTAGTCGTTACCTCCTGCGTGATCGTCATGATACATATGGCTGTTATTAAGAAATTTAAGATTCTCTGGCTGCGAAATTTCGTCATGGCAGATACGCTTTTGCTGGGCATGGCGTCGTCCCTTTTGTGGGTCAGGATACTTGGTTAATGGGGAAAAGGAAAGGAAGGTATTATCATGGATAAAAATTACGAGACAAGCATCCACCGGACCGGGCGTATCGGCGTCATCATAGCAATTGGGTTTATGCTGGGAATTCCTGCGGTCATATCCACGGTCTACGGCGTATGGCCGGAGAGCATCGGACAGATATTTGCAGTGGGAGGCGGACTGCTGGCAGTCTTTCTGCCCACAAACATTGCAGAGGTACTAAGCTACACGCCGATCCTGGGCTCCTCCGCGTACTTAACCTTTTTAACCGGAAATGTCATGAACTTAAAAATACCGGTGGTCATCAACGCCCAGGTGCTCACAGATACCTCACAGGGCACGGATGAGGGAGACACCATTGCGACGATCGGCGTCGCGGTTTCCTCCATTGTTACCACACTGATTATTGTGCTGGGAGTCATTCTCCTGGTACCGCTCCGCCCGCTGCTTACGAGTCCGGCGGTTCAGACGGCGACTCAGTACCTCCTTCCTGCACTGTTCGGCGGAATTCTCTTAAGCTTTGTCAATGACGACTGCGGAGAATACGAGGCAAAGGGAAAATCACTCACCATGATCTTTCCGCTGATTCTGGTGTTTGTCATCAATGCATTTTACCCGCTGGGGGGCAAAGAGGGATTCGTAGTGCTATTGTGTATGGGTGTCACGGTAGTCTGTGCCATGGTGATGTATAAGACCGGGATCATCAAAATGACGCTGAAGAGCGAATTAAAGGCCAGAAAGAAAAATTAATGGAAATGCAGGGGGTTAAATAATCCCCTGATTAAAAAAGAGGAATGTCCACTCATTCAATTGAGCGGGCATTCCTCTTTTTTGTGGAGATCGTTTACTTCCGGGAACATGCGGCGGACGATGACGATAAGAAGCGGCAGAGAATCGATCGCAGTAAGTGAAACACCGTGTTTTTGTCTATTTTGTACAATTATTGCTCTGTATATCGTATATCCTTCACATAGACATCATATCTTCTGCGTGTTATGATAGGTTCAAATAAAAGGTAATACCTATTACCTAATACTATTCCGCAGGAGGATTTTATATGAGTTATCAGAGCCATGAATACTATTTAAGACGTGCAATTGAGATATCCAGGGAGGCCCGTGCTGTGGGCAACACGCCCTTCGGAGCGCTTTTAGTGAACAAGGACGGAGACATTGTGATGGAGCAGGGGAATATCGAGATCACAGACAAAATCTGTACAGGTCATGCGGAAGCAACTCTGGCCGCACGTGCATCCCATGAATTTACAAAGGATTTTCTCTGGGACTGTACCTTATATACCACAGCGGAACCATGCGCAATGTGTGCCGGCGCCATCTACTGGGCCAATATCGGCCGCGTAGTTTATGGCATGACCGAGCGCCGTTTGCTGGAGCTGACTGGCAGCAATGAGCAGAATCCAACCTTTGACCTTCCCTGCCGTGAAGTATTTTCCCGGGGACAAAAGGCAATTGAGGTGGTGGGACCTGTTCCGGAAGTGGAAGCAGATGCAGCCAAAGTTCATGAAGGCTATTGGGACTAGCAGGAGGACCTTATATGGATATGTTTTCTGAGAAAATAAGCCCTGGCAAGAACCTGCTGGTAGGCTTCCAGCATGTGTTAGCCATGTGCCCCGGAACCATAGCGGTTCCTCTTATCATGGGCGGCGCCATGGGGCTGGATGCCAGGACCACTGCGTTTCTGGTATCAGCCAACCTTTTTACCAGCGGAATTGCCATTCTGATCCAGGTATTTGGTCTGAGCAAATACATAGGCTCCAGATATCCTATCATTCTGGGCTCCTCCTTTGCGCCTCTGGCTCCCATGATCATGATTGGCAATACTTACGGCCTTCCCACCCTGTTTGGAGCCATTATGGTATCCGGTGTCCTGATCTTTCTTCTTTCCTTTTTCCTGGATAAGATTCTTATGCTGTTTCCGCCGGTGGTCGTTGGTACCTTCGTTACACTGATCGGTGTCAGCCTGGCCCCTACGGCTATCCAGGATCTGGCCGGCGGAGCCGGCAGCAGTACCTATGGATCGGTGCAGAATCTGCTGCTGGGGTTTGGCGTTTTAATCTTTATCATCCTGGTGGAGAAGTTCGGCAAAGGAATCTGGCGGGCCATGTCTCTTCTGCTGGGGATTATCGGCGGAACGGTGGTCGGGGCTTTCCTGGGAATGGTGGATATAACACCAATTCAGGAGGCAAGTGCATTCCGGCTGGTGACACCCTTTTACTTTGGTACACCGCAGTTTGAGGCGGGTTCCATATTGATTATGACCATTTTCTGTATCATAAATATGATTCAGTGCATTGGCGTCTTCTCCGTTTTGGATGAGATCGCCGGAACACATACAGACAATGCCACTAAGATTAAAGGCATCAAGGCGCAGGCGGTTTCACAGGTTATTACAGGAGCCTTTAACTCCGTCCCCTCCACCATGTTCAATGAAAATGTCAGCCTGATCGACCTCACAAAGATAAAAAGCCGCTCGGTAATTGCGACGGCCGGAGTGATGATGCTTCTTCTTGGCATATTCCCCAAGGTATCTGCGGTGATAACGGTTGTTCCGAAGGCAGTTCTGGGAGGAGCCACCCTGGCTCTGTTTGGCGTCATTACTTCCTCAGGCATCTCCATACTGTCCAAGCTGAATTTCTTTGAAAACAATAACTTCACGATTGTAGGAACCAGTATTGCCATTGGCGTTGGTGCCACCTTCGCCTCAGATATCTTTGCAGGTCTTCCCTCCACGCTCAGCATGATCTGCAGCAATGGCCTTTTTATGGTAAGCGCCAGCGCCATTCTTCTAAATCTTCTTTTAAATGGAAGCAAGGGTTTGAAACGTTGACAAAGAGCCTCCCACCAACTATGATTAAAGAAAAAGGCAGGAGGCTATCACATGGAGTACCAGAAGCTGAACACACTGACACTTTCCGAGCAGGCAAAGCGTGAAATACATAAATATATCAAGAACATGGACCTTTCCCGTAATAATAAGCTTCCCAGAGAAGAGGTGATGGCTGAGATGATCGGTGTCAGCCGCATCACCATACGACAGGCGTTCAATGACCTGGCCTCAGAGGGCATTATCTTTCGCCGTCAGGGAAAAGGCACTTTTGTAAACGTAGATTCTCTCAATATTAAGGTTAAATTCAATCCTTGTATGGAATTTACTCAAATGATTGAGAACAGTGGATATACACCTTCTGTCAGGCTGCTGAACATTCAGAAAATCGACAGGGATGAAGCCATTTGTCAGCAGCTGCAGATGGAGAGCGGCGAACAGCTCGTAGTAGCGGAGAAGATGTTTCTGGCCGATGATACGGTATGTGCTTTCTGCCGTGATTATTTTAGCTTATCACTCATCGGAGGGGAGGAGGCATTTCGTGAATTCAGCAAATATGAGAATTCCATTTTTCAATACATCTACAATCTTTCCGGTGAAAAAATCGAATGGGACAAAGTGGAGATCGACACTATTCTGACGACAGAGATCGAAGGGCTGGACCAATATGCAGATATGAATCAGCTGGGATGTAAACCTTTTTTATACTTGAAGGGAATAAACTACAGTTCATCGGATCGGCCTCTGATTCATGCCAATGAGTATATAAACACGGCCATTATAAAGTTTAATATGATACGGCAGAAAAATATACGGTACTAAAAAAGAGGAATTTCAACTCAATGAAATGAGCTGAAATTCCTCTTTTCTATACCATATTTACTCAGATTCCCGTTCCACCTTGATCTCCCAATGGATCAGGAATGTCAGTGCCGCCCTTAGGGCGATAATCGCGGCCACCACGGCCACTTCCGACAGCTGGCGGACCACTACGGTACGCAGGATCTCGCTTCCCAGCTTAAATTCCAGCCCCAGAGCCATGCCCTGGGCCAGATTCAGACGAATGGAGGGGTTTCTCTTCACGGAATCATAAATCCCGCGAAGCCCTGCCGCGATGATGACCAGAACTCCCATAAATTCGAACAGGAGAATGGTGATATCGACCACCTGCTGTAAAATTGTTTCTAATGCGTTTACCACGATACGTCCTCCTGACTGCGGCGGGTACTGTCATGCGTAAGCGATGCAGCCCTAATTCGATTTCACTTCTTTCCAGTATTCATTATAAATAGAATCTACATCGGTTCCAAGATACTGAAAGACTTCACAGTTTTTCAGAGAGTCCGTATCCGGGAATACAGCCTTGTTGTTCTGAAGATCAGAATCAAGCAGATCAAAGGCGCCCTTGTTCGGTGTCGGGTAGGTGATGTATTCAAAATTCTTTTTGGCGATATCCGGGCGGCAGAGGAAATTAATCCATTTCTCTGCATTTTCCTTATTCGGAGCGTTGGCCGGGATTACCCAGGAATCCAGCCAGAGATTGGTTCCCTCTTCGGGGATTACGTATTCCAGCGAGTAATCCAGTCCGAGATCGGCCACCTCCTGCTGAATGTAAAGCATTTCACCGGAGTAGATGACGCCCATGGCAGCTTCGCCGCCGATCATCTTGTCGCGGACCTGATCGATCACATACGCCTGAACCAGAGGCTTCTGCTTGATCAGTAAGTCTCTCGCCTCGGCAATTTCCGCCTCATTGGTGGTATTCATCGAGTAGCCCAGAGATTTTAGAGCCACCATGAATGCATCGCGGACGCTGTCCTGCATCAGGATATTGTCCTTAAATTTCTCATCCCATAGATCGGACCACTTCGTCGGTGCATCCTCCGGGGCCACCATGCTGGTGTTATAGAGGATTCCCACGGTACCCCAGCAGTAAGGCACGGAATATTTGTTGTCCGGGTCAAAGCTCCTGGACATATCCATATACTTGGAATCAATTTCCTTAATGTTAGGAACATTGTCAAAATTGATTTCGGCAAGCATGTTATTCTCGATCATCTTCTGAATCATATAATCGGATGGGCAGACTGCGTCGTATTTCACGCCGCCGGCTTCAATGACGGGATACATCTCTTCATTAGTCTCGAACATATCGTAGATGACATCAATCCCGGTCTCCTCCTTAAACTGGGCGATGACGTCCTCATCGATATACTCCCCCCAGTTGTAAACGTAAACTTCTCCGGCGCCTCCTGCTTTTTCGGCAGATTTGCCGCAGCCGCTCATGGTGACGGCGGATAATGCGGCCACGGCCGCAACGGCCATGATGGAACAAAACCTTTTTTTCATAATCTGTCTCCTTTAAAATGATCTTAATGTTTCTTCCGTTTCGGTGCAAAATTGGTAATCAGTAAGAGAATCAGCACCGTTAAGAAGATGATAGTGGACAGCGCGTACATGGATGGCTTGATGCCGCGGCGTACTTCGCTGTATATTAACGTGGATAAGGTGTTGATGCCGGCGCCGCGGGTAAAATGGGTGATGATGAAATCATCCAGCGACATGGTGAAGGCCAGCAGAAAACCGGAGAGCACGCCCGGAAGGATATCCGGAAATACAACCTTGAAAAAGGCGTAGACCGGAGCTGCGCCCAAATCCATGGCGGCCTCATAAGTACTCTTATCCGTTTGTTTTAACTTCGGCATGACACTTAAAATGACATACGGAATGTTAAAGGTAATATGTGCAATCAGAATCGTTTTAAACCCGAGGGAGATTCCGAAGGCGATAAATGCCAGCATCAGGGAGATGCCGGTCACAATATCTGCGTTCAGCATGGGAATATTGGTGATTCCCATCACAATACTGCGGGGAACACGCTTCATATTATTAATGGCGATAGCCGCCGCCGTGCCGATGATGACCGCGATGATCGAGGACAGAAAGGCGATCAGCAGCGTATTGTAGAGCGCCGTCATGATGGTATTGCTGGAGAACAGCTCCGTGTACCACCGTGTGGTAAAGCCGCCCCACTGAGTCCTGGACTTGGAGCTGTTAAAAGACAGCACCGTCATGGTCGCAATCGGAGCGTACAAAAATACCAGGATGAGGACAAGATAGAAGTCCTGAACAAAACGTTTGAGTATACCAGTCTTTTTGCCCATCAAAATGCAGTCCCCTCCCCATTTTTATCGTATTTGGCGATCAGCGCCATACTGATTAAGATAAATATCATCATGACAAGAGAGAGGCCGGAACCCAGGTTCCAGTTGCTTCCCTTGGTAAATTCCTGCTCGATGACATTGCCGATTAAGAGAATCTTGCTTCCGCCCAGTAAATTGGAGATAACGAAGGTGGTAAGCGCCGGCACGAACACCATGGTGATTCCGCTGACGATCCCCGGGATGCTTAACGGGAGCAGAATGCGGAACAGGATCTGAAAAAAGTTGGCTCCCAGGTCCTGGGCGGCATTTATGACGTTGTCATCGATCTTGGACAGTACATTATAAATAGGAAGAACCATAAATGGCAGGAAGTTGTATACCATGCCGAGAATAATGGCTCCCGGTGTGTTGATTAAGCCCTGGGTCGGCAGATGGAGCGCCGATAAAATTCCGTTGATCACTCCGTTCTTCTCCAGAAGCGTCTGCCATGCCAGCGTGCGCAGCAGGAAATTCATCCACATCGGCAGGATGAAGATGAAGACGATAAAGCTGCCCTGGCCGATGCCCCGCGACCGCAGAATGAGGGCCAGCGGATAGGCGAGGATAAAACAGATAATGGTGCTGACTAAGGACAGCCCGAGGGACAGCCACAGCGCCTTTCTGTGTTCCGCCGTGGCGATGGATAAGATATTCGCCAGGGTGAACGCCCCGCTTCTGTCTGTCAGACCGTAAAATACGATCAAAGCCAGCGGAATGATGGTGAAACCGATCATCCACATGAGATAGGGACCGGATAATAATTTCTTACTCATTGACTCCCACGGCCTCCTCATCCTCTGAAGCCGGCTTGTTCATGATCTGGATGTCGAATGGATCCACGTGGATATCCACTTCCTGTCCGACCGGGAACATATCCGTGCTGTGTACGAGCCACTCGAAGCCATCCGGTGTGGTGACTTCCATCTCGTAGTGAACGCCTTTGAAGATTAAATGGGTTACCACGCCTGAGATCGAGCCCTGTCCGGGAGCCACCAAATCGATGTCCTCCGGGCGGATTACCACGTCGACCGGCTTGTTGTTGCCAAAGCCCTTATCGACACAGACAAACTTCGCGCCAAAGATTTCCACCAGCTCATCCCGGATCATGATGCCCGGAACGATGTTGCTTTCCCCGATAAAATCAGCCACAAAGGCATTTTCCGGTTCATTGTAGATGCTTTCCGGAGAGCCCATCTGCTGGATATAGCCCTGGTTCATGACGACGATGGTGTCGGACATGGTGAGGGCTTCCTCCTGGTCATGGGTCACGTAGATAAAGGTGATTCCCAGTTCATTCTTTAAACGGATCAGCTCATACTGCATATCCTGGCGGAGCTTCAAATCCAGCGCTCCCAGCGGTTCGTCGAGGAGCAGGACGCGGGGCTCATTGACGATGGCGCGTGCAATGGCGATTCGCTGCTGCTGGCCGCCGCTTAATGAGTCCACGGTACGGTTTTCGAAGCCGTCTAAGTTCACCAGCTTTAAGGCGTACTTGATCTTATCCTGGATATACGTCCTCGGTTTGTTTTTGATCTTCAGTCCAAATGCGATATTTTCCGCAATGGACATATGGGTGAACAGCGCGTATTTCTGGAATACGGTGTTCAGCTGGCGTTTATTTGGCGGAAGGCTGGTGATATCCTGGCCGTCAAAGATGACCGTGCCCTGATCCGGCCGTTCGAATCCGCCGATGATCCGGAGCGTTGTGGTTTTACCGCAGCCGCTGGGTCCAAGCAGTGTGACAAATGTATTTTCCTTTACGGAAAGATTTAAATCGTCCAGCACAACCGTGCCGTCAAATGCCTTCGTAATGTTTTTTAAATCAATTAATGGCTGACCCATGACCCTTTATCCTCCTCGTTATGAGCACGTAAGCAGATTTCCTTCATCCGTTTCCCGTGCAGTCCATGTAATTTAAAAGCTAGGCGGAGAGCTGACCCAGATTAAGACTGCGCCGGCCTTGCTGCTTAAGTAGTGCTTTTTATCTGAAACAAAGTAAAAGGATTCCCCTTTTTTCGCTTTATATGTCTTGCTTCCTATATGAATGGAGATATTGCCCTGCAGGACGTAGCCAAACTCTTCTCCCTCATGCGGATTGTCGGGGTACGTTTCCCCGCCCGGCTCCAGTGTCAGAAGAATGGGCTCCATCATGTTCTTCTGCGCGTTGGGAATGATCCATTTGATCTCATTTTTCAGCTCCAGATCGTGCTTTTCAAAGTAATCTGTCTTTCCAAAGACGATCTGCTCCTCCGGAGTCTCGTTAAAAAACTCTCCGATGGAGGTCCCAAGGCACTGCAGGATGTCCATGAGAGTCGCGATGGAGGGGGAAGTTAAGTCCCTTTCCAGCTGGGAAATGAATCCCTTTGACAGCTCCGCACGGTCTGCCAGCTCTTCCTGGGTTAGGCCTTTTAAGATCCGAAGTTCTTTTAATTTCGCACCGATATCCATACGCTCCTCCTTTTAATAAATATAAGCCTGGAGTTTAGTTATACTAACTGATGATAATAATAACTAAAAAGTTTAGTAATAATAAACACACGGCAAAATACATTATACCGGATTTTATCCGTATGTCAATAGTTTCTCCTTAACAAAAATACATTTTTATGATATGATATTTTTAGTTTATACAAGGAACAATCCAGGAGGACGCGAATATGAAAGGAAAGTATATGGCATACGTAGGTTCCTACTCCTACAACGGCCAGGCAAAAGGGATTACGGTGTACGATGTGGACGTGGCCAAAGGCCGTTTTATACCGAGATGCGAGATGGAAGTGGACAACTCTTCCTATGTCATCGCATCGAATGACGGAAAGACCCTGTACTCCATCGCGGACGAGGGTGTCGTATCATTCCGGATTCACGAGAACGGGGCGATTACAAGGCTGAATTCCGCTAATATCAAGGGGATGAGGGGCTGCCATCTGTCTACGGACGCTGAGGACAAGTATATATTTGTATCCGGATACCACGATGGGAAGTCCACAGTGCTGAGACTGAACCCGGACGGAACAGTGGGTGACATCGTAGACGGAGTGTTCCACAAGGGACTCGGCAGCGTGGCGGAGAGAAATTTCCGGCCGCACGTAAGCTGTACGAGAAGGACTCCGGATGGCAGATTCGTTATGGTGGCCGATTTAGGGATCGATCAGGTAAAGATTTACCGGTTCGATGAAAAAGAAGAGAAGCTGATGCTGGTGGATGCACTCCGCTGCGAGCTGGAATCCGCGCCCAGATGCTTTCGGTTCAGCTCGGATGGCAGATTCTTCTATCTTTTATACGAGTTAAAGAATGTGATCGACGTTTACTCCTACGAGACGGGCGAGCGCCAGCCGAAGATCGAGAAGATACAGACCATATCCACGACGGGGCCGAAGGCGTTATCCCAACTGACCGCTGCCAGCTCCATGCGCTTATCCACCGATGAGAAGCACATGTTCTGCGGTAACGCAGGCGACAACACGGTAACCGTCTATGACCGCGACCCGAAGACGGGCCTTTTGGATTATATCTGCTGTCTGCCCATCAGCGGAAGCTACCCGAAGGACATCTGTGTATTCCCGGATGACAAGCATATCGCTTCCATTAATCATGAGAACGGCAGCATTACTTTCTTTTCCGTGGACTATAAGAAGGGCCTGCTGATCATGAACGGCAAAGAAATCAGAGTCAATGAACCCAACAGCTGCGTGATCGTAAAGGTCGGAGAGTGATTGCAGAAAATGGTATTTGAGAACCGGGGGCCGGTCCGTTTGCACAATGGACGCGGGCCCCGGTTTTAACAAAACAAGCGTGGATTGAAGCAAGAATTGAGATAAGGAGAGATCATACATGGCAGGATCAACACTGGGGACCATACTGAAGGTAACAACCTGGGGAGAATCACACGGAAAGGGAATCGGTGTCGTGGTGGACGGATGTCCGGCGGGGCTTCCGCTGACGGAAGAAGACATTCAGGCGTATTTAGACCGCAGAAAACCGGGACAGAGCCGTTTCACCACCAAACGCCAGGAGGCGGACCGGGTGGAAATCCTTTCCGGAGTGTTTGAGGGGAAGACGACAGGAACTCCGATCTCCATGGCTGTGATGAATACGGACCAGAGATCGAGGGATTACGGGAACATCATGGAGGTGTACCGTCCTGGCCATGCGGATTACACCTTTGACGAGAAGTACGGATTCCGGGATTACCGGGGCGGCGGCCGCTCCTCAGGCCGGGAGACCATCGGCCGTGTGGCCGCGGGAGCCATAGCGGCCAGGCTTTTAAAGAGCCTGGGTATCACGGTATGCGCCTATACGAAGGCCGTAGGACCGTACGAAGCGGATCCCGCACAGTTCGATCCGGAAGAGATGTACAGAAACCGTCTCTACATGCCGGATGCAGGAGCCGCTGCTTTAGCCGAAGCGTATTTGGACCGTATGATGTCGGAATGCAACTCTGTGGGCGGCGTGGTGGAGTGTGTGATCGACGGACTTCCTGCCGGAGTGGGTGATCCGGTCTTTGAAAAGTACGACGCATCTCTGGCAAAAGCCATCCTGTCCATCGGGGCCGTGAAGGGCTTTGAGATCGGAGACGGATTCCAGGCCGCGAAGTCGGTCGGTTCGGAAAACAACGACGCGTTTCGCATGGACGAATCCGGTAAGATAAAGAAGGAGACGAACCACGCGGGAGGAATCCTGGGCGGCATCAGCGACGGAAGCCGGGTCGTGCTGCGGGCGGCCTTCAAACCGACGCCGTCTATCGCACAGCAGCAGAAGACCGTGACGCGCGGTATGGAGGAGACGGATATCGCGATCAAAGGCCGTCACGACCCGATTATCGTACCGCGGGCCGTGGTGGTGGTGGAAGCGATGGCGGCGCTGACGACGGCGGACTTACTCCTTCTGTCCATGACCTCCAGACTGGACCGGATTCAGGGATTTTTCGGTGTGCATAACACGGAGCAGTTATAAATCATATATCTATAAAACAGGAGAGAAGAAAATGAAAATAGCAATAGGAAATGACCATACAGCCCTTGAGATGAAGAATGAGATGAAGAAGTTCCTGGAAGAAAAAGGATACGAGGTAATCGATTACGGCACGAATTCCACGGAGAGCTGCGACTACCCGGTTTACGGAGAAAAGGTGGGCAATGCAGTGGCAAACGGCGAGGCGGATTTGGGGCTCGCCATCTGCGGAACCGGCGTAGGCATATCGCTGGCCTGCAACAAGGTAAAGGGAATCCGCTGCTGCGTCTGCAGTGAACCATACACGGCGAAGCTTTCCAGAATGCACAACGATTCCAACGTCCTCGCCTTCGGCGCCAGAGTGATCGGTACAGAGATGGCGAAGATGATTACGGAAGAATGGCTGAATGCAGAATATGAGGGCGGAAGACACCAGAGACGTGTGGACCAGGTGATGGATATCGAGAGACGTAACCAGAGCGCGCTGTAGTCCGGTGTATGGTATGAACGGATGAAAAAAGGAAAGATTACAAAGAGTCTCTATCTGTGGGTGCGGTCCTTTATCATCGTATCCGTCGTCATGATCGGCATGCTGGTGGCACTCACGACCTGGATGGTAAAAGAGTTCTCCGGAGAGATTGAAGAGTTGAATCACGGCCTGACATCCGTGCTTCAGACCAGCATCGATATCCGCCTGAATGATATCGACAGTTTTGCCGCCCAGCTGCAGATGAACGCTGTGAACCTGAAGCTGAGCCGCTCAAAGGAGCTGAGTGAAATTGACAAGGATTTTCTCGTTCAGTTTTCACGCCAGCTCTATGATTACAAGCTTTCCAATACCTTTATTAAAGAAATATACGTCTACTATCCCCATTTGAACTATGTGGTCGGCGATCTGGGATACTTTGGAGCGGAGAAATACTATCTGCTGAAAAATGAGTTAAAGCTGGACGGATATGAGGAGTGGCTGGAGACGGCCGGTGGCCAGAAGAGAGACGGCTACAGCTTCATGCCTCAGGGCGACGGGAGTATGGAGCTGTGCCTGTTCCGCCAGCTTCCCTACGACTTATCCAGCGATAAAACAGCCATTTTGATGATTCTCATCAATAAATCGGAGGTGGAATCCATTCTCCGTAACGCAAATGAGGGGATGGGAAACACCATGACCGCGGTAGTTGCCGCGGATGATTCCGTCTATGCCAGCTTCGGCTCCGGAATTAACCACGCGGACTTAAAGGAAAGTCTGCAGGCAAACGGCGGAAAGCCGTTATTTAAGATGGAGGGCAACTACGGTTCCGTGATGGATTCGGATTATTACGGCATCAAATACGTCACCTTAATCGAACGGCGCAAGCTGCTGGACTCCGGTTACTTCATACGGAATATCGCCTATGTTTCCATCGGGCTGTGTATGATATTCGGCGCGGTCTTATTCGTCCTTCTGGGGCGCCGCAACGCAAAGCCGCTGAAGGATATTCTGGATAAGGTCGTGAATAAGACGGATGAGGGCGGCCGTTTCCTGGATGATTACGATCTGATTGACAGCGGAATCAGCCGGATGCTGAAAATGAATGTGGAGAGCACCAGGAAGCTGGAGGAACAGAGGGAGGCCATAGAGGCCCTGTTCCTGTGCAATCTCTTAAGCAGCGAGGAACGCAATAATTCCGTGATTTTCGCCTCCATGCAGAAATTCGGCATTCAGATGGAATACTCCCTGTTTCAGGCCGGACTGATTCGAAACCCCATGGGATTCAGCCAGGATGAGATTCACGATGCGGATGTGCGGATCCGCGGGGCGCTGAAGGAAAAAGAGGATATAGCCGTCATGACCGCCGAGTTTGACGGAAGCCTCGCACTGCTGTTCCATATGGAGCCGGAGTACGGAAAGGCGGAGATGCAGGCCATTGCCGCGGAAATATTAGACAGCCTTCACTCGCTGGTGGAATGCAGGATTATGTTGGGCGGAATCTATGATTCCATGTCTAACATCATAACCAGCTTTCATCAGGCGCAGATGGTTGCGGAATTCTGTGAAAATGACAGGGGCCGTGTGTTCTTCTATGACGAAACAATGGTGGGAAGGCAGGAGAACGCCGCCTATGTAAGCGTGATGCCGGAGTACGAGATGGCCATGCTGGAGGAGAAGTACGAGGAGGCCGACCGGCTGCTGGATCTTCTTTTTAATCAGTATATCGGCACCGACCGCAACGTCTACACGAGCAGGGCGAAAAAATACGCGGTTATCAATCCCATTCTGATGGCTCTGGAAAACCATGCAGGGAGCTGTACCGAGTACCGCATGGAGGAATACACCAGGAATTTATCTGAAGCAAAGGATGGACAGAAGCTGCTGAAGCTCCTTCACGAAGGCTTTGGCTATCTGATCCGGTGGCAGCAGAAGCGCCAGCTGGACCAGAAGGAAAATATTGCGGAGCGGGCCAGACAGTACATCAACTTAAATTTTGAAGATCCCATGATTGGACTTTACAGTATTTCCGACATGCTTGGCGTGAGCAATACGTACTTATCCACCACCTTCAAGAAGAAATACGGAATCGGAATCGCACAGTACATCAACAGTCTGAGGATTGAAAAGGCCAAACGGCTCATTGTGAATACGGACGAAAATATAAAGGAAATAGCGCTGTCCGTGGGCTTCTCCAGTGACGCCGCCTTTATCCGGGTGTTTAAACAGTTTGAAAATACGACACCGGGCCGTTATAAGAAAAAATAATGCATAAAAAACTGATTAAAATTGAGAATCAGTGAAAGAAATGTATATCACAGTGCCTCGAGATCTCTATATAAAGCATTTGAGAATTAGAAAAACAGTACAAAAATAGAAAATATACAGGGGGGTATTTTCGGTGTTATGATAGGGCCATCATCAAACCGATTGGAAAAGGAGGCAAAAACAATGAAAAAAAGAATGAAGAAATGTCTGAGTCTGGCACTTGCAGGGGTGATGGCCGGGATGCTGGCTACTGGGTGCGGCGCCAATGGACAGAAGGATGCAGCGTCAGCCGGGGGCAATGAGACAGGGGGAACACCTGTTAAGGAACATGCGGCTGCCGATAAGAGCACAGAGGGGGAGAAAGCCAGCGGAGAAAAGACGAAGCTGGTGCTCTGGATGCCGCCCTTCGGCACGGAGGAGTCTCTCGACAAGGAAGTATGGGGAGAGATCTTAAAACCGTTCGAAGAGGAAAACAACGCCCAGGTTTCTATAGAAATCATTCCCTGGAGCAATTACGAAGAAAAGTATTTGACCGGAATTTCATCGGGACAGGGGCCTGATGTGGGATACATGTACATGGAGATGATCAACGATTACATAAAAGCAGGTGCCATCGCACCGTTTGACGACTTTTTGACAGCAGAGGACAGAGACAATTTCTACTATCTCGATAAAGGTGTCATTGACGGAAAGCAGTACGCCATGCCGATCGTGGTGGGCAGCGCCCGCGTTATGTTCTATAACAAGGCTATCTTAAAGGAGGCCGGTGTTCAAAGCGTTCCTGAGACCTGGGATGAATTTAAGGATGCCTGCCAGAAGGTGGCGGCCATCGGCAAGACTCCGCTGCTCCAGCAGTGGGGAGACAAATCCAAGGGTGCCATGAACTCCATCTTCTTCCCCTATTTATGGCAGGCAGGCGGAGAGATCTTCAATGCAGACGGCACAAAAGCAGAGTTTGACAGCGAAGCGGGCATAAAAGCGGCCCAGTTCCTGGCAGATTTACGGTTTAAGGATGGAATCATGCCGGAATCCATTACCTCCATGTCGGAAGACCAGGTATTTGCAGAATTCAAGGCAGGCAACACGGCGTTTGTCATGAGCCCGACGAATCAGGGAGCGGGATTTAAGGAGGCCGGCATCGACTGGGGCTTCTTCACCTCCTTGAAGGATCAGAAGATGGGGACATTTGCGTCAGCGGACTCCCTGGTCCTGATCAGCGCCAGCAAGAATAAGGACCTGGCAGTGAAAATGGTGAAATACATGCTGAGCGGCCCTTCCATGACGAAGTTCCATGAGATGGCGGCATTTCCGCCGATCGCCAGGGATGAGGAGTATCACGATGACCCGGCGTTTAAGGCTGTATATGAGGACAACAAGGACGCTCTTATTACCCTTCCTGCCGTACAGGGTTCCGCAGCGGTCTACGATAACCTGTATAAGAACCTTCAGCTTATGATGCTTGGACAGATGACGCCCGAGGAGGCCTTGAAGAATGCGGCCGACTATGCGAACAACACGCTGTCACAGAACAAGTAAGGGAAGAAAGAATCTAGTGCTGAATTCACTGGTATTTGCGCAATGCAGTGCTAGGTGTCGCGGAAACATTCGCAGAAAATGTTCCGCGGCATCTTTTTAGAAAGGGGATCATTCGTTTGAAGGCGATATCTGAATTTATCAAAAAAAACAATGGATTTTTGTATGTGCTTCCCAGCTTTCTTCTGCTGGTGCTGTTTTCTCTACTTCCGCTGTGCATGACCGGATACTTTAGCTTTACGGAATACAGCGTGCTGAAGCCGCCGGTGTGGATAGGCCTGGACAATTATAAGAGTATGGCCGGCGATCCGTTTTTCCGGCCGGCAATCCGCAACACCGTGATCTACACGCTTGTGACGGTTCCGGTTCAGACCGTGCTGTCGCTGGTGATAGCCAATCTGCTGGCTTCCCGCTTTCGTGGAAGAGTCGGCAATTTCTTCAAGAGCGCCCTGTTCATCCCGGTGATCTCCTCCATGGTCCTGGTCGGAACCGTGTGGAAGTTCATGCTTGCCACGGAAGGCGGAATCATCAATAACATCCTGGGGCTTGTCGGCATCGGCAAGGTAAACTGGCTGGGCCGGTATAATCTGGCGCTGATCAGCGTGAGCATTGTAGCGATCTGGAAAAATGTAGGGTACTTCCTGGTAATCTATTACGCTGGACTCATGGACGTGCCGAAGAGCCTTTACGAGGCGGCGAAGGTGGACGGCGCGTCTCCCCTACAGCAGTTCCTCTATATCACGGTTCCGGCTCTGAAGCCAATTACGTATCTGGTCATCACACTGGGGACGATCTGGTCCTTCCAGGTGTTCGATCTGGTCTACACGATGACCGGAGGCGGCCCGGGAACGGCGACAATTACCATGGTAATGTCCATCTATCAGTCCGGCTTTAAACAGTATAAGATGGGGTATGCCAGCGCCATGGCGTTCGTTCTGTTTTTGATTGTCATAGTAATTTCGATCCTTCAGAAGAAGGTATTCAGCGGAAAAGGAGGGGAATAAGATGGAAAAGAAGGTACAGCCCGTTCTCTGGGCGGAAGCGGTTCTCCTTGCGGTGCTGGCACTGGCGGCGTTATTTCCGTTTGTCTATATGATATTAACCTCCATGCGGCAGACGTATTCGATGGAATTGAATTTTGGTCTGGCTGGATTGAATCTTAGAAATTATTCAACCATTTTCAAAAATTTCGAATTTGGCAAATATTTATTCAACAGTGTCTCGGTGGTGGTAATCGCCTGCTTCTTTAACGCCGTGATCTCCTCGACCGCGGCCTACGGCTTCGAAAAAAAGAAATTTGTGGGAAGCGAGCTTCTCTTTGCGGTCTATTTAGCCACGCTCATGGTGCCGTCCCAGGTGATCTTAATTCCGCTGTTTCGGATTGCGCAGAAGCTTCATCTGCTTAACACCTACTTAATCCTGGCGCTTCCGGTGGTCAACGCCTTCGGCGTGTTCCTGATCCGCCAGTTTATCACCAGTGTGCCGGATGATCTGATCGAGGCGGCACGGATTGACGGCTGCAGGGAATTCCGGATCTTTTACTCCATCGTCGTTCCGCTCATCAAGCCGGTCCTTGTGTCCCTGACCGTGTTTACGTTTATCACCACCTGGAACGACTTCGTGTGGCCGTTAATTGCCATCACGAACACGAACCGGAGCACCCTGACGCTGGCCCTGGCCTCCCTCCAGGGAAATTACGCCACGAATTACGGCCTGGTCATGGCGGGCGCTGCTCTGACATTTATGCCGCCCTTTATTCTGTACATTTTCCTTCAGAAGGAGTTTGTGGAAGGAATCGCCTT
The DNA here is from genome assembly GCF_014288035.1 of Hungatella sp. L36. Classification (NCBI taxonomy): domain Bacteria; kingdom Bacillati; phylum Bacillota; class Clostridia; order Lachnospirales; family Lachnospiraceae; genus Hungatella; species Hungatella sp. L36. The sequence goes on from NZ_JACOPC010000003.1 coordinate 19,860, forward strand.
GAGCGGCGTGAAGGGCTGAGAAAGGAAGAAAGTATGGCAAATTATGAATTTATGCTGACAGACAGTCTGGAGAAGGTATTTCCGGACAAACGGCCGGAGCGGCGTCTCGGCAAAACCGTCACGGCCCTGGGCGGAGAGAGAATCTCCATGCAGCTGGCCTATTATATGGAGTATGGCGGCTGTGAGCTGAATGAGCAGGAGATCACGGTAAGCTTTGACTCGGAGATTGCGGACCGCATCCGCATGCGAAAGGTCGAGCTGGTTCCGGCGGCCATGGCGGCGTACCGGGAACAGCTGGATGACAATTACTTATTCACAGAACCGTGCCTCTGCCCGGACCTTCTGACGCCGGTGCGCGGCGGAATCCTGCGGCCCTATGCATCCCAGTGGAGAGCCGCATGGATCGATCTTTTGGTCACGCCGGAAATGTGCGGCGGCTCTTATCCGGTAACTGTCTCAGTAAGCAGAGGGACAGAGCTTTTATGGTCTGAAACGGTTACGATTTCGGCGGTTCACAGCGTTCTGCCGGAGCAGAGGCTGATCTATACGGAATGGCTGCATGCAGACTGTCTGGCCGATTATTATAACGTGGAACCATTTTCAGAAAGATACTGGGAGATCCTGGAGCAGTTTGTGCACACGGCGGCGGAGCATGGCGTGAACATGCTTCTGACCCCGGTCTTTACCCCGCCTTTAGATACGCTGGTGGGCGGTGAGAGAACTACGGTTCAGCTGGCGGGCGTGAAGAAAGAGGAGGGCGGCTATACCTTTGATTTCTCGCTTCTGCGCCGGTGGATAGCTATGTGCAGGAGAAACGGGATCAAATATCTGGAGATTTCCCACCTGTTCACCCAGTGGGGGGCAAAGCATGCACCGAAGGTGATGGCCCTCGTAAATGGGGAGAAAAAACAGATATTTGGCTGGGACACAGAGGCGGCAGGCGAGGCGTACCGCAGATTCCTGAGCGCTTTTCTGCCGGAGCTGAAAGGCGTCCTTAAGGAGGAGGGGGTGTTTGAACAGACGTATTTTCATATTTCAGACGAACCTCATGGGGAACAGATGGAAACCTACCGCGCGGCGAAGGAGAGTATCTGGCCTCTCCTGGCGGACTGCCATGTGATCGACGCGCTGAGCAGCTTTACCATCTATCAGGCCGGAGTGGTGGAACATCCCATTGTCTGCAACGACTTCCTGGAGCCATTTCTCGAGGCGGGAGTGGAGAATCTCTGGACGTATTACTGCTGCGTCCAGGGCCATGAGGTGAGCAATCAGTTTATGGCCATGCCATCCGCCAGAAACAGGATTCTGGGGGTTCAGCTGTATCTGTACCGCATGAAGGGATTTCTGCACTGGGGATACAATTTTTATAATTCCCAGCACTCCGTTTCCGCAGTGAATCCGTATCTGGTCACAGACGCAGGCGGCGGCTTCCCGTCGGGGGACCCGTTCGTCGTCTACCCGGCGAAAGACGGGACCCCTTACGAATCGCTGCGCTTTATGGTCTTTACGGAGGCGATGTATGATCTGAGAGCCTTCGAAAGGCTGGAGGAGCTGGCCGGGCGGGAATACGTGGAACGCCTGATTCATGAGGGACTGGAGTATCGGATTACCTTTAAGAAGTATCCGAAGGACGCGGAGTATCTGCTGCGGCTGAGAGAAAAGGTGAACTGTGCGATTGATGAGAAGAATGGAAAAAAGAGCGCCTCGAATTTATGAGGCACTCTTTTTCGATTTTTATTCCATATACCCGCCCTTCATAGGCGATACGGCATGTTCAGAAAAGATCTTCAGCACGCCGGAGGTATATTTGGCCGGTTTCGGCGTCCAGTTTTTCCGACGCACGGCCAGTATGGCATCCATTTCCTCCGGTGTTTTCTTCTCGCCTCTGACTCCGATAATACGGAGAATTCTGGCGGGGATATCGATCTCGATTAAGTCATCCTCTTCGATCAGGGCGATCGGTCCGCCCTCCGCGGCTTCGGGGGATACGTGGCCGATGGCCGGTCCCTTGGAAGCGCCGGAAAAACGTCCGTCGGTGATGAGCGCAATGCTCTTCGACAGCTCTTCATCGGAGGAAATAGCCTCCGTGGTGTAGAACATCTCCGGCATACCGCTTCCCTTCGGGCCTTCATAGCGGATGATGACGGCATCTCCTGGCCGTATGGTTTTGTCTAATACGGCGGCGATGGCCTCCTCCTCACAGTCGAAGGGTTTTGCCTTTAACACGGCCTGAAACATCTCTTTCGGAACGGCGGAATGCTTCACCTCCGCACCCTCGGGCGCCAGATTGCCGCGAAGGATTGCTATGGTGCCATTGTCCCCAATGGGATTTTGGAAGCTTCGGATGATGTCGGTGCGTTTCCTTCCGACCTTCGCCAGGTATTCATCACATTTCTCATAGTAACCGTTTTTCTTTAAGTCTTCCAGATTCTCACCCAGCGTCTTGCCGGTGACGGTTAAGACATCGAGGTGAAGCATGCTCTTAATCTCCTCCATGATCCTGGGAACACCGCCGGCATAATAGAAATACTGGGCCGGCCATTTGCCTGCGGGGCGGATATCCAGCAGATAGTGGGCGTTCCGGTGCATACGGTCGAAATAGTCCGCGTCGAGTTCATAACCGAACTCATGGGCTGCGGCAGGTATGTGAAGCAGGGAGTTGCTGGAGCCGGATATGGCGGCGTGCACCATGATGGCATTTTCAAAGGATTTCATCGTTACGATATCGGTGGATTTAAGCCCGGCCTCTGCCAGCTTTACCGCCTGTACTCCGGCATCGTAGGCCGCCTTCTTCAAATCTTCACAGGTGGCAGGCATCAGAGCGGTGCCAGGAAGCATGAGACCCAGCGCTTCGGCCATTACCTGCATGGTGGAAGCCGTTCCCATGAAGGAGCAGGCGCCGCAGGAGGGACAGGCGTGCTGCTTGTACCAGGTCAGCTGGTCCTCTGTGATTTCCCCTCTCTGGCATTTGGCGCTGTACATTCCGATCTGCTCCAGCGTGAGGAGGTCGGGACCGGCGTCCATAACGCCTCCGGTTACGACGATAGACGGAAATTTTAGCCTCCCAATCGCCATCAGATGAGCCGGAACCGCCTTGTCACAGCTGGCAATGAAGACACCCGCGTCGAATGTCGTGGCGTTTGCATGGATTTCGATCATGTTGCAGATGGTGTCCCGGGAAGCGAGAGAGTAGTTAATCCCGTCGTGTCCCTGTGCCATGCCGTCGCAGATATCGGTGGCAAAATACCGTGCTCCCTTGCCTCCGCTGTGATTGATTCCCTTCACGGACTCTTCCACAAGTTCCAATAAATGAGCGCTGCCCGGGTGGCTGTCTCCAAATGTACTCTCTACTATAATCTGAGGCTTCGACAAGTCATCCACCTTCCAGCCCATTCCCATGCGCAGCGGATCCATCTCCGGCGCCAGTGCACGGACTTCCTGACTCTTTAGTTTCATAGCGTTTCCTCCTGAATTCTATGTTTTTCCTGGCAAAGGCATAATACGTATGATGTATTTTATAAAACCAAAATACCATACTCGCAGGACAAAGTCAACAAGGCGTTGGAAAAATATATGAAGTACTGTTTATCCAAGAGGCTTCTCTACTTTCTCTAGCTGCCGGAATACTCTCCGGTTGTAGATCAGATGCATGTACATCGCGCATTTTGCGCCTTCTGCATCACGTTCTGCGATGCAGTTTACGATTTCGCGGTGAGTCTCGATGGTCTCCTGGCCCAGGGCGCGGTTGGTTACATCGACAAACACGGCGATGGAGGAATTGATGACCGGAATCAGTTTTTCTACTACACTGTTGCCGCTGCAGGAGGCGATCATTGTGTGAAGACGGATATCGGCCTCCATGTGGTCACGGCCGGATTTGATCAGCTCTTCGATCTGATCACACTGGAGCTTCATCTCCCCGATCTGTTCCGGTGTCGCGTGATCGGCCGCCATCATGGCGATCTCAGGTTCCAGCATCAGACGTACGCTGACTAAGTCCAGCGCCAGCTTGGTCTTGTCTTTTACAAAGGTAAGTCCCAGCGGATCGTCGGTGATTCCCTGCCTCTCGGAGACGAAAGTGCCGGCGCCGCGCCGGATCTCCAGGATCTGTCGGGATACCAGGATCTTGATAGCCTCGCGAATCGTAGTACGACTGACGTTTATCATCTTGCCGAGTTCGAATTCGTTGGGGATCTTAGCCCCTACTTCCAGATTGTTATCTATAATATAGTTTAATATGTAGTCGGCTACCTGCTCTGCCAACGGTTTCCCATTATAAAATTCTAAGCTGCTCACCCATTTTACCTCCCTGTTGAATTGAGTTTATTTTAACATAGAACCGGCGGTTTGTCACCTGATGGCCGTTGAATTTAAGACGTTGAGGGTTCAGAAAGCGTCAAATCGATATCTGAAGAAGAGATCATACGTATTTGGAGAAAATATGCACAAAATAGAGTGGGATAATTTGTGTAAAAAGTAAAATTATATGAAAATACTTGACATATTTATCCGGTAATGATATTTTATAGAGGCAAAGACATCATACGTATTATGAAAAAAGATAAAATGAAACAGGGAGGTATTTTTATTATGGATTATGTAGCTAATCCGGCGCAGCTGATAACTGCCACACTGGTGGGGTTCGTGGTACTTTTGTTCCTGATTATTAAACTGAAGCTTCATGCGCTTCTGTCGGTTCTCATCGCGGGAGTCATAATCGGAGTTGGAAGCGGTATGCCGTTTTCGCTGGTTACTCAGGCTGTCACGGATGGTATGGGAAACACCCTAAAGGGGATCGCACTGATCGTCGGACTTGGTTCCATGTTTGGCGGCATACTGGAAGTCAGCGGCGCGGCGCAGGCGATTGCCGACAAGCTGGTCAAGGTATTCGGTGAGAAGAATTCTGCGTTTGCACTGGGGCTTGCGGGCGTTATCATCGGTATTCCGGTATTCTTTGATCCGGCTTTCATTATTCTTATGCCAATCGTTTATTCTATTGCAAAGAAGACAAACAAATCCTTACTATATTATGTGCTTCCGATGACGGCGGGGCTCGGTATCGGATCAGCGATTCCGCCCACACCGGCTCCCATGCTGATCACGGGAAGCCTTCCTGTGGATCTGGGAACGGTCACGATCCTGGCACTCGTACTCGTAATTCCGAAATATTTGATCAGCTACGCGGTAGCGGTTCCGTTTGCTAAGAAAATGTATGTACCGGTTCCTGAAAATGCCGTTATGGCTCCTGAAAAGAAAGAGGGTACTGCGGGTGGGCCGTCCTTCGGCCTGGTTATCTCCATCGTGCTTCTGCCGATTCTCCTGATTTTAATCAGCGCATCCGCAGGCATGATGACTGCGGAGGGGGCCGGAATGCAGAGATTCCTGGATTTCTGCGTATTTATCGGCCAGCCGTATCTGGCATTGATCATCGCCAATGTGGCCGGAATCATCTTTCTGTGTGTGCGTAAAGGGATTACCATGGAGACGGTGGAGTCCGTTCTTGCAAAATCCCTTCAGCCTGTGGCTATGATTGTCCTGGTTACCTCGGCCGGCGGCGTGCTGCGTTACGTTCTGGATTATTCCGGGATGGGAACCCTGATCGGCAATGCCCTGCAGAATGCCAACCTTTCCATTATCCTTGTAGCTTATATTATTTCTACTCTAATGAGAATCGGCGTGGGCTCCACCACGGTGGCGCTGACTATGACACTGGGAATTGTTGCATCGTTTCCGCAGATTTCCACCTACTCTCCAATGTATCTTGCCTGTATCGGTATGTCCGCCATGTTCGGAGCGACCAGCTTCTCTCATGTCAACGATTCCGGTTTCTGGCTGACAAAGGAGTATATGGGAATTGATTTAAAGACAGCGTTCAAATCCTGGACCCTGTATGGAGGCTTCTGCTCCATCCTGTCATTTATCGTATTGTATGCCATCAGCTTTATCTGGGCATAGACGCAGAAAGAAGGGAGAATACATATGGCACTTTTAAATGTAGATTTTCACTCATACTACCTCGGAATGGATTCACCGCTGACCGTTCTTCTTCCTGAAAAAAGGGGGAGGAAGCCGGAGGCGGCTCCTGATAAAAAGTATCCCGTCCTGTATCTGCTGCACGGCCATGCAGACGACAACACTGCGTGGATCAGAAAGAGCGATTTGGAGCTGCTGGTCCGGGATCACGATGTCATCGTGGTTATGCCTTCGGCACACAGAAGCTTTTACACAAATGGAAAATACGGGCACCTGTACTTTGATTACATCACAAAGGAGCTTCCCATCGTTGTGAGCAATTTCTTCCCGGCATCCACCAGGAGAGAGGATACGTTTATCGGCGGTCTCTCCATGGGTGGTTACGGAGCCTTAAAGGCGGCGCTGACCTGCCCGGAACAGTACGCCGGTGTCGCTGCAATGTCGGCGGCCAACAGCCCCTTCGAGGCCATGAAGGCAGCCGGAACCATGTTCTCGGTCTCCGATTTTATGGATAATGTTTACCGCATTTTTGGCGACGAGGAGGAGTATAAGGGATCGAAGGACGATCTGGAGTATCTGGCGAAACAGACAGCTGCATCCACAGGACCCAAGCCGAGAATCTACCACAGCTGTGGACAACAGGATCCCCTTTACGGTCTGAATGTGGAATTTAAGCAGTTTATGGAAACAAATTGCCCGGAACTGGATTACCATTACTGCGAATGTGAAGGGAACCACAACTGGGGCTTCTGGAATCCACAGCTGAAATGCATACTGGAATATTTCGGACTGATTCCGGCCAGCCGGGAGAAGTCCGGTACGTGAGAGCAGAAAGCCGGGAGCCGGTCCGCTGCTTTTGACGAATGAGACAGCCCGTGGTACAATCGCAGTATGGAGGGGCGCTATGATACATACAATCGATTTTTTATACGAGGTAAGAAAGTCAAAAGAGCTGGAACGGAGACTGCTGGATAATATGAAAAACCGAAAAGAAGCGCATCTGCTGATTGGCGATTTCTCACTGAAATTCGATTTCGACAGACGCATGGTGAATATATCCTGCATGAATCCACAACACCCCTTTTTCCATAAATGCCCGCCGTTAGACTGGACATTTGAAGAAATGGAAGAGACTGTGAAGGCGGTTGTGGGAGATAAAAAATAATGAAAAGTTTTTTTGAGAGTATTTAAAATGCTCCGGCCGGATTCGGCGGCGACGGGCATTTTGATACTCTCATTTTTGATTCATATGGAGCGGCGGCTTATGAAAAAGAAATTCCCCGGGAAGGTGTACTTTGCCTTCCCGTATTTTGATGCAAAAGCCCGGACGGCCGTACGATTCTTTACAGACATTATGGGGTCCAATTACCATTGTGAAAAAATATTAAATATTTAATAATAGTTATTGTTATTATTTTAAGGGTGTGATATAATGAGACCATATTGGAGATACTCTAATTATCTGAAGCATTTTTTTGAACTAAGGTTTTACTCATTTAAATCATGAACAGGAGGATATTCACATGAAAGAAACTATTGTAGTAATCGGGGCAAATCATGCGGGAACGGCGGCGCTCAACACAATCCTGGATAATTATAAGGATAAAGAGGTAATCGCCTTTGATTCCAACAGCAACATCAGTTTCCTGGGCTGCGGTATGGCGCTCTGGATCGGCAAACAGATATCGGGACCGGAGGGGCTGTTTTACTCGGATAAGGCGGCGTTTGAGGCAAAGGGCGCCAAAATATACATGGAAACTCCGGTGACCTCTGTCGATTACGATAAAAAGATCGTCTATGCGGCTGACCGTGAGGGCAATACGTATGAGCAGCATTTCGACAAGCTGATCCTGGCGACCGGTTCACTCCCGATCCGTCCGGCCATCGAGGGAATGGAGCTTGAAAATGTACAGTTCGTAAAGCTGTTCCAGAATGCTCAGGATGTGATTGAGCGTTTGAAGGATGAGAGCGTAAAGCGTGTCGCAGTGGTCGGCGCCGGTTATATCGGCGTGGAGCTGGCGGAGGCATTTAAGAGAAACGGCAGGGAAGTGGTACTGATCGACTGTGCGGAGACCTGTCTGGCCGGATATTATGACAGAGAATTTTCCGATCAGATGGCGGATAATTTGAAGGAGCACGGAGTTACACTGGCCTTTGGAGAGACTGTGAAAAAGCTGGAAGGTTCCGTTCGCGTGCAGAAGGTAGTCACGGACAAGGGAAGCTACGATGCCGACATGGTAGTGTTCGGAATTGGCTTCAAGCCCAATACTGCACTGGGCGGAGAACAGATCAGGCTGTTTAAGAACGGCGCGTTCTTGACGGATTTATGTCAGGAGACCAGCATTCCGGGCGTCTATGCGGTCGGAGACTGTGCAACGGTTTACAACAACGCGATTCAGGCCACAGACTATATTGCGCTGGCGACAAATGCGGTCCGCTCCGGAATTATAGCGGCTCACAATGCCTGCGGCACGAAGCTGGAATCCGTGGGCGTTCAGGGCTCTAACGGCATCAGCATCTGGGGCCTCAACATGGTGAGCACGGGAATCAGCCTGGCAAAAGCCGAGAAGCTGGGAATCGAGGCGCTCACCACGGATTTTGAGGACTGGCAGAGAGCGGAATTTATGGAAAATGGAAACTATAAGGTAAAACTGCGCATCGTCTATGACAAGAACACGAGAGTGATTCTGGGCGCGCAGATCAGCTCGGACTACGATATTTCCATGGTGATCCATCTCTTCTCGATGGCGATTGAGGAGCAGGTAACCATCGATAAGCTGAAACTGTTCGATGCGTTTTTCCTTCCTCACTTTAACAAACCATACAACTATATCACCATGGCTGCGCTGAGCGCGAAGTAAGAAGGCCGGGAACGGTAACCGGGAATTCCGAATGACTCCAAAAAGTTTCCGCCGGTAATTTACAACCGCCATAGCTCGTGTTAAAATCGGAATAGAAGATGGACAATACGAGAAGGAGGATAAGGATACATGAAAAAGGTGGGATTTATCGGAATCGGGATCATGGGGAAATCCATGGTGCGCAACCTGATGAAGGCTGGTTTTGAGGTGGCGGTTTACACGAGAACAAAGGAAAAAGCAGAGGATGTGATCGTAGAGGGCGCGGTCTGGTGTGAGGACGTGAAGACCTGTGCCGCCGGGCGTGACGCGGTGATTACCATCGTGGGATATCCGAAGGATGTGGAAGAAGTATACTTCGGAGACGATGGAATCGTCGCCAGTGCAGATCCGGGCACATTTCTGATTGATATGACGACAACGAGCCCGAAGCTGGCGGTCAGGATATACGAGGATGCCGCAAAAGCGGGGCTGAAGGCCCTGGATGCACCTGTAACCGGCGGAGACACAGGGGCGAGAGAGGGAACGCTGACGATCCTGGCCGGCGGAGATGAAGCGGACTTTAACGCGTGCATGCCGCTCTTTGAGGCCATGGGAAAGAACATCAAGTACGAAGGAAAAGCAGGCAATGGCCAGCATACGAAGATGTGTAACCAGATTGCCATAGCCGGCGCGATCTCCGGCGTATGCGAGGCCATGGTCTACGCGAAGGCCACCGGACTCGATGTGGCCCAGATGGTGGATTCGATCGGAACGGGAGCGGCGGGCAGCGCACAGCTTAAGACGGTAGCGCCCCGTATCCTTGTTGGCGATTTTGATCCCGGCTTCTTTATCCGGCATTTTATCAAGGATATGAAGCTTGCCTCCGAGGAAGCGGAGAACGCAGGCGTTCATCTGGGAGTGCTGGATTACGTGCTTTCCATGTATGAAGATATGGAGGCGCAGGGAAAAGGAAGTCTGGGGACTCAGGCGCTGGTTCAGTACTACCAGTGGTAGAGGAAAACGAAGATATAACAGAAAATGCGGAGGTCTGCCGGGAACAACCGGCGGACTTCCGCATTTTCCATTACTTATTCGATTTTTCCGATGCCCGGATAATACCGGAACAGTACTTTTGCAATGATTTTATCACGCTTTACGTATTTATTCTCCCAGCGCCTGGCGTCTGCGGAGAAATTGCGGTTATCGCCCATCATAAAGTAGGAATCCTCCGGCACTTCGAAACGGGCCGGCGGTTCCGGGTCCATGGGCTCCCGAATGTAAGGTTCGTCGAGAGGCGTCTTAAATCCGTTTAAATAGACCTTTCCATCGATGATATCTACGGTGTCTCCGGGCAGACCGATAATCCGCTTTACATAGTAAATGGTACCGGTCGGATCATCCGGAAAGTGAAAGATAACGATGTCGCCGCGCTTTGGATCGCCGAATCTGTAAGACAGCCTGGAACCGATGACACGGTCTCCGGTCATGATTGTATTTTCCATGGAGCCGCTTGGAACCTTGCTGTTTGCGATGATGAAGTTGTTCAGAACAAAGGCGATGACGGCCGCCGCAATAATAATTTTAATCCAGCTTATGATCTCGGCCTTCCAGTCAAATGCCTCGCTCTTCTCCAGTCTGTTATCTTCCTTTTTCATAGAGACCTTCTTTTCTATCCATATATTTTGTCCATAAGAGAGTTTAAATGAGTTTCCGGGATTCCGCAAGGGGTTTTCTTAAATGGTAAGAAAATATTCACAAACATTCCACGAAATGTCCATAAAAATATGGTACCGTTATTTTAAACAATCCGCTGTGTGGGGCATGGCGGAATACTTCGGGGGGAAGACGTATGGGAGAGACAATTCAGCAAAAGAGTATGAACAGCGGCGCAGAGGAGAATCCTGCACAGAAGCGGCGGGAGATCCGGCTGCTTCTGGCATCCGGCGTCCTGTTTGCGTTATCACTGCTTTTTCAGCTTCTGGCCCGTCTCGTACCGGGATTTGGAGAATGGTATGCAGTAACCGTTTATCCGTTTATCGTGGGAACACTGGGACGAATATCCGGGATTTTTCCATTTTCCGTAGTGGAGTCAGCCGTTTATTTCCTTATCGCAGCAGCGGTCTGGTATACGGTGACTCATATCAGACGGATTAAAAGGGTGCTTGTGAGGGCGCTGTTTCTGCTGACGGGGATTTTTTTCCTGTTTACATTTAACTGTGGTGTCAATTATTATAGAAAACCGTTCTCCAGCTACTCCGGTCTGGAAGTCAGAAAGTCTTCAAAGGACGAACTTACAGAACTCTGTGCCGCGCTGACAAAGACTGTGAATCAGTACTGTGAAGACGGCGTCGGAGCGGCCATGGAGATGAAGGCTGCCAACCGGGAAGGCGTGGCGGCCATGAGACGGCTGGGAGAACAGTATCCCCAGCTTGCAGGCTACTATCCCAGGCCGAAGCCGCTGGCGTGGTCGTATTTCTTTTCGGTTCAGCAGCTGTGCGGCCAGTATTCACCCTTCACCGTGGAGGCGAATTACAACCGGGAGATGCCGGATTACAACATTCCCCATACGATCTGCCATGAGCTGTCCCATCTGCGGGGGTTTATGAGGGAGGACGAGGCAAATTTTATCGGCTATCTGGCGTGCATTGGTTCTGACTCTCCATCCTACCGTTACAGCGGATACTTAACCGGATGGGTCTATGCGACCAACGCCTTGGCGAAGACCGATATGGATGCGTATCTGGAGCTGTGCGGCGCTCTGGACGAGCGGGCCTGGGTAGATCTGAGAGGAAATAATGAATTCTGGGCAAGATACGACGGGAAGGCGGCGGAGGTGTCCAACCAGCTGAATGATGCATATTTGAAAATAAACAGTCAGGCGGATGGTGTGAAGAGCTATGGCCGCGTTGTTGACTTAATGCTGGCCTATGCCAGGAAACAGGCGGATTCCCTGACGGAAGAACAATAGGAAAACGTGTAGATTTCGGAGGCTTTTTGTCGGAAAAATACGGAAAGTGCTGTGGGATTCTATTGTAAAATACGCATATGAATGCTAAAATAGACTCAGTCGCAAACCCCGCCGCAGTCAGCGGGGTATCAAAAATGCAGCGTCGTGAGCGGCGGGGATTCCGACCCTCGCGGCAGTCGCCGGATGGACCCGCAAGCGCGTCCGCCCGGCTCGTTGCACGCGGGAATAAACAGGGACCAGGAGGATATTGTATGGACAAAAAGTTGTATGATTTGATGGATTGGGCCGGGATTGAAGAGATTGTATATTCAGAAGCGGCGGACCCCCACAAGCTGCTGGGACCGCATATCACGGACGATGGGCTGCTGATCTCCGCATTCATACCGACGGCAGTCATGGTGACGGTCAGACTTGCCTCCTCGGGAAAGGAATTCCCGATGGAACTGGCAGACGAGGCGGGCTTTTTCGCAGCGCTGATTCCGAGAAAGAATATTCCGGAATACACCCTGCTTGTGGTTTACGATAATGGCACGACGGAGGAGCTTTACGATCCGTACGCGTTTTCACCGCTGTATACAGAGTCGGACTTAAAGAAGTTTGAAGCGGGTGTTCATTATACAATCTATGAGAAGATGGGCGCGCACCCGATGAGTGTGAATGGTGTGGAAGGTGTCTATTTCTCCGTGTGGGCGCCGTGCGCCATGCGCGTCAGTGTTGTCGGAGATTTTAATTTATGGGATGGAAGACGTCATCAGATGAGACGCCTGGGCGATTCCGGGATTTTTGAATTGTTTATACCAGGTCTGGCATCGGGGCTGATTTATAAATATGAGATTAAGAACAGCCATGGGGAGCCGCAGTTAAAGGCGGATCCGTATGGTAATTTCTGCGAGCTGCGTCCGAACACGGCTTCTGTCGTATGGGATACGGGCCGTTATGAGTGGCAGGATAACGCTTGGATGGAAAAACGTGCGAAGACGGATTCTAAAAATCAGGCGATGTCCATTTATGAGATCCACCTCGGATCGTGGATCCGGAAAGAGACGGAGCGGGATGAGAACGGGAACGATATCACCGGTTCTGAATTCTATAATTACCGTGAGATCGCGGTAAAACTGGCGGAGTATGTGAAGATGATGGGTTACACCCATGTCGAGCTGCTTCCGGTCATGGAGCATCCGCTGGACGCATCCTGGGGCTATCAGGTGACTGGGTATTACGCGCCGACCAGCCGGTATGGAACGCCTGATGATTTCATGTATTTTGTGGATTATATGCATGAACAGGGCATTGGCGTGATCCTCGACTGGGTTCCGGCACATTTCCCGAGGGACAGCTTCGGACTGGCTAATTTTGACGGGACATGCGTCTATGAACATAAGGATCCGAGACAGGGGGCTCATCCGCATTGGGGCACTCTGATCTATAACTATGGCCGTCCGGGAGTATCCAACTTCCTGATCGCCAATGCACTGTTCTGGGCGGACAAGTACCACGCGGATGGAATCCGTATGGATGCTGTGGCTTCCATGCTGTACCTGGATTACGGAAAGAATCCGGGGGAGTGGGTTCCTAATATTTACGGCGGCCACGAGAACCTGGAGGCCGTGGAATTCTTAAAACATTTGAATTCCGTATTTAAAGGAAGGGCAGACGGAGCCGTTCTGATCGCTGAGGAGTCGACCGCATGGCCGGAGATCACCGGCGATATCAAGGAAGGCGCCCTGGGCTTCGATTATAAATGGAATATGGGCTGGATGAATGATTTTACGGGATACATGCAGTGCGATCCCTATTTCAGAAAGCACCATTACGGAGAATTGACCTTCAGCATGCTTTACGCATACAGCGAAGATTTTATTCTTGTGTTCTCACACGACGAGGTGGTCCACGGAAAGGGATCCATGATCGGTAAGATGCCGGGAGAGGAACTGGAGACCAAGGCTGCGAACCTGCGTGCTGCGTATGGTTTTATGATGAGCCATCCGGGAAAGAAGCTGTTGTTCATGGGACAGGAGTTTGCACAGGTTCATGAATGGAATGAGAATGCGAAACTGGATTGGGAGATTACAGAACAACCGGTTCACAAACAGATGCAGGAGTATGTGAAGTCCTTAAATGAGATTTATGTAAACTATCCGGCGCTGCACCAGATGGATTATGAGCCTGAAGGCTTTGAGTGGGTAAATTGTACGGATTCGGAAGAAAGCATTGTGGTATTCCTGCGAAGGACGAAAAAGAAGGAGGAGACACTTCTGATTGTCTGCAACTTCGATACAGTACTGCATGAGAAATTCCGGGTTGGCGTTCCGTTTGCCGGAAAATATAAAGAGATCTCCAACAGTGACGCGGAAAGCTATGGCGGCGAAGGACGCACCAATCCGCGCGCGAAGAGCTCGAAAAAGGCAGAGAAGGACGAGAGGCCGGATTCCATCGAGATTACGGTGGCACCGCTCTCTGTTATGATCTTTACCTGCACGCCGGTGGAAGAAAAAGTGGTTAAGAAAGCTTCCGGAGCGAAAACCATCGCTGCGAAGACCACCGCTGCAAAAACCGCCGGAGTAAAGGCGGCTGGAACAAAAGCAGCTGTGAAGAAGGCGCCGGCGAAAAAAACTGCTGTAACAAAGGCGGTGGAAGTGAAGGCTGAGGCGGAAAAAGTCGAGGACAAGACGCCGGAGGCTCAGAAAATGGCGGAAGTGAAGGCTGAGGCAGAAAAAATCGAGGACAAGAAGCCAGATACAAAGAAAATCACGGATAAGAAGGCTGAGGCAGAAAAAATCGAGGACAAGAAGCCAGATACAAAGAAAATGGCGGAAGTGAAGGCTGAGGCAGAAAAAATCGAGGACAAGAAGCCAGATACAAAGAAAATCGCAGATAAAAAGGTCGTAGCGGAAAAGATCGAAGATAAGAAGCCGGAGACAAAGAAAATCGCGGATAAAAAGGTTGTGACGGAAAAGATCGAGGATAAGAAGCCGGAGACAAAGAAAATCGCGGATAAGAAGATCGTGGCGGAGAAGATCGAGGATAAGAAGCCAGCAACTAAGAAAATCGCAGATAAGAAGGTCGTGGCGGAAAAGATAGAAGACAAGAAGCCTGCGGCAAAGAAAATCGCTGATAAAAAACCAGAGGCAAAAAAGATCGAGGATAAGAAGCCTGTTGCGGAGAAGATCACCGATAAAAAGAATGAGGCAAAAAAATAAAGGCTTAGAAGTCTGAAGCTTATGGAATTGCCTGAAAGAAGCCCAAGGCGAAAATGGCTGAGGGACGGTAACATGAGAATTAATTGATTTGATTGGAGAGATATAAGAATATGATCACTGGCAGTTCAAGCGCGAGCATTCCGGAAGAATCTCTGGCGGCCCTGCAGCAGGAGGTCCAGCAGAATTTAGAACAGCTGAAGCCCAACGTTATGCTGGAGACGATGAAAGGCTGGATTCCGGGACTGATCGCATTTGGAATCAAGCTGCTGATTGCACTGGCGATCTTTGCCGTTGGTTCCAGAGTTATTAAAATTATTTACCACATGCTGAACCGTTCCTTTACAAGGATGGATATGGAGATCAGCTTAAGGAAATTCTTGCTGTCCGTGCTGAATGCGACCATGTACTGCCTGCTGGGCTTCATCATTGCCGGGCAGATCGGTGTGAATTCGGCTTCTATTGTGGCCCTGCTGGGATCGGCCAGTATCGCCGTAGGCCTTGCTGTCCAGGGAAGCCTGGCGAACTTTGCCGGCGGAGTATTGATCCTGATGATGAAACCATTCCGGGTTGGTGACTATATTGTCTCCAAAGACGGAGAGGGAACGGTGCATACCATTGGTCTTGTCTATACAGTATTGAATACGGTTGACAACAAGCAGGTCGTAATTCCCAACGGAACGCTGTCCAACTCACCCTTAACCAATGTGACAGCCATGGACAAGCGGCGTGTCGATATTAAAATCGGCATTGGTTACGGTTCGGATCTGAAACGGGCAAAGGAGATTCTGGAGCAGATTTATGTAAATCATCCCTGCATTCTAAAAGAGGAATCTATTGATGTCTACGTGGACGAACTGGGGGCCAGCTCTGTCACGATCGGCGGCCGCGGATGGGTTGCCACGGAGGACTACTGGTCTACGAGATGGAATATGATGGAACAGATTAAGCTTCGCTTTGATGAAGCAGGAATCGAGATTCCGTATAATCAGCTTGATGTGCATATAAAAAACGGAAATGCGGAGACGCAGGATAGTTAAATGCGGGATCCGGATGTTTAAAAAAGTAACAGGAGGGGCGCTTCCCGAACGGTGCAGAACCGGCGGGCGGTGCCTCTTTCCTGCATTTACCATGGTGTGGTGGGGAGAGCGGCCTTCAAAAGATTGCTTTTTCCAATGCACTTTGTTATACTCAGAATAGTATACTTTTTAGTGAAAAAAGTAATTACAGATACTGTCCGGAAGGGAATTCCGGCGAAGGAGTGCGGATGATGAAACAAGCATCGGTCGTGAAAAGGTTCGGACTTTGGGCTGCGGTAAGCCTGGTGATCATGATAATGTCAGTGCTTTGTATCACCTCGATGGCTGCGGAGAGTCAGCCGCGTGTGCTTCGTGTAGCATTTTGTGAAGCGAAAGGAATAACGGAAAAAGATCCGGATGGAAGCCGTCATGGCCTGGTGATGGATTACCTCAATGAGATAGCCAAATACACCGGATGGGAGTACGAATATATTGATACAACTCCGGAGGTTATGCTCAAAGGCTTTGTTGAGGGAAAGTATGAACTGATGGGAGGCAATTATTATCTTCCTGGCCTGGAAGCGTATTATTCCTATCCAGATTATAATATTGGTTACAGCAAGTCGGTTATTTTTGCGCGCGAGAACGATGATTCTGTTCAGAGCTATAATCTAAGGTCCCTCAATGGAAAAACCATAGGAGTTTATGACCGCGCCGTTGAAAATATCCGCCGGTTAAAAGAATATCTGTCCATGAACGATCTGGACTGTACGCTGAAGTACTATTCCTACGAGCAGCTGGTGGACGGGAACCTCTATTCGTATTTACAGGAGGGAGAGGTAGATCTGCTGCTGGGAAACAGTGTGGAGCAGAAACAGGGGATTCGGGCGGTTGTTTCTTATGATTCACAGCCGTACTATATCGTGACGAATGTGGGAAATCAGGAGGTTCTGGACGGCCTTAATATGGCTATGGCAAAAATTGCAGATTCCAATCCTGATTTTGCATCAGAACGCTACGCCGCCAATTTCCTGAATGCATCATCTGTCGATATTCGTCTCACGAAAGAGGAAGAGGACTATATTCGGCAGAAGGGCAGCGTAACAGTGGCCATGCCGCATGATTTTCATCCGTTGACCTGCGAAGATCCGGATGATATGCATGATGGATTGACGTATGATATTTTAAAAGAGGTCACTGAGTTTACCGGGCTGGAGTTTAACTATGTTTCCACCGACTCTTATATTGAAGCAATGGATCTGGTGCGCCAGGGGAAGGCGGATATACTCGGATTTTATCTGGGGGACGAAGCGGATTCGCTGAATCAGAAGATGGTGCTTACGGCTCCGTTTGCCAGTATGAACAGTATTATCGTGCGCAACAAAGCGTCCGGCTTTCCGGAAAGTGAGCTTGTGGGGGCGGTGATTGAAGGAAGAGCGCTGCCAAAGAGCATACGGGCTGCCGAGGTGAAGAGCTATCGCAATATCAATGAGGCGTTAAAGGCGGTGAACCGTGGAGAGGCAGATTTTGCTTACGGTCTGGCCACGTACATGGAACATGAAATTCAGAAGAGTCATTTTGCCAACGTCGTACCTGTGACGCTGATTAATGACCGCATGGATATCTGTTTGGCAATGGCAAGACCGGCGGACCCGGAGCTGCTGACGATTATGAATAAGGCAATCAACAGCATACCCAGCGACAGAAGCGCAGAACTGCTGGATCACAATATGGTTTCCGCGGGTACGGGCGTGCTTTCCATAACAGAACTGATTTATGCCAATCCCATGATGTTTGTGGGGATTTTAACTGCGATTCTTCTGATTCTGGTTACTGTGGTTCTGTGGGTCAACCGTGTCCGTGTGAAGGCCGCAGTTATGCAGAGCGATTTAAAAAAGGCTGAGGCGGAGAGTCGGGCGAAGGGCGAGTTCCTCTCCCGCATGAGCCATGAACTCAGGACCCCTATGAACGCTGTGGTAGGTCTGGCGGATCTGGCCGGAATGACAGAGGGGGTGCCGGAGAATATACGGGAAATGCTTGTGAAGCTTCGGGCTTCTTCCCATTATCTGTTGGATCTGATCAATGATATTCTGGATATGAGCCGTCTGGACAGCGGGATGCTGACCATTGCCAGCGAGCCCTTCTCTCTGGAACGTATGCTGAATGAGCTGCGGACAATGATGGAGACAGACGCGAACAGGCGCGGCCTGAATTACCGGATTGAGACCGATATTTCTCACGGTGGAGTGACCGGTGATGTCATTCGTCTGAGACAGGTTCTGACGAATCTGCTTTCCAATGCGTTTAAATTTACCCCGGAGGGAGGCTCTGTGATTCTTCGGGTGACGGAGAAGCCGGGCCCCGGTGAGAATGCGGCCAGTGAGCATACAGTCGGTGAGAATGCGGTCGGTGAGCATACAGTCGGTGAGAATGCGGTCGATGAGCATACAGTCGGTGAGAATGCGGTCTATGAATTCCAGGTGATTGATACTGGAGTGGGCATTGATCTGAAAGACCAGACGCGTATTTTCGATACCTTTGAACAGGTGGGGACGAATTATGCCAAGAGCCAGGGAACCGGACTAGGGCTGCCGATCAGCCACAGTATTGTGCAGCTGATGGGTGGAGAACTGCGGGTGAAGAGCGAACCGGGCCGCGGCAGTGAATTTTACTTCACGCTTACGCTGCCTGTTGGCAGCCCTGTATACGATGGAGTGAGCGTGAACGAACGCCATGTCGGAGAAGAGCTGTTAAAGGAAGTCAGGATTCTGCTTGCGGAAGACAATGATTTAAACGCCGAGATCGCCATTCAGCTTCTGGAACTGAAGGGAGCGGTGGTGAGCCGGAGTGAAAACGGCAGGCTTGCGGTGGAGCGGTTTAAAGAGAGCGATCCGGGAGAATTCCAGGTGATTCTCATGGACATTCAGATGCCGGAGATGAACGGCCTGGAGGCGACGCGGGCCATACGGGCCATGGACAGGCCGGACGCGGCCGCCGTTCCCATCATAGCCATGACTGCAAATGTATTCAAAGAGGATGTGGACGCGGCAATGGAAGCCGGTATGAGTGGATTTGAAGGCAAGCCGTTGGATGTGGAACATCTCTATCTCCAGATTTGCCGGCTGCTGGGACTCGAGGCAGGCGGATTGAAGAGTGAATAGAAGAAAGAACTGAGGCTGGAAAAAAGTAAAATTAACCCCCCGTTATGGAATGTTGAATTCCCAAACGGGGGTTTGTTGATTGGATCGTTAGACGGCCTCCCCTCTTTACGGACGGGATTTTCCATCTATTTGGCGGAAATTCCGCTTTCTTTCTGCATCTTCTTGTAAAAGAACAGCAGATGGTTCATGTGAGCCGTGCTTCTCTGGAAACCGCCGCTTCGGTTTCTGGCTGTCCAGAGAGAGTAATGAATCTTCAGTATTTCGTCCAGGTCATCGAAGAGAACCGCCATCTCCCGGGAAAATGCTTCCGGATCGTCCCGGAGTGCGGTCATCGTATGATACAGATGCAGTCCATGGCGAACCATACGCAGGCCATTTGTCATCTCTGCGCGAATCAGTGCGGCATCGGCGCAGGAAAGGGAAATTTCGGAAATTTCCGTCTCCACCCGGTCCAAATACTCTTTCATAGCTGCAAAGTCCATTCGAATAGCCGGTTCTCTCGGCGGAATGGAGTTTGTCCGCGCAATGTTGGCGGAAAGTGTCAGGAGGCGCTCCATCTTTGCATCAAATTCTTCTATGGATTCAAAGGTGTATTTGCTGGACATGACTGCGAAGGCCAGCGTCGTGTTGTACAGCGGTGCATGTTCCAGATGGTAATAATTGCCCAGATCCCAGGCGGCCTGGAAGGCGTTTTCAGCGGGGCTCTCATAGATGAAACGGTTGCAGAACCAGGCCGTTAAATCGGAATCACTTTCAGGTCCGCTCCAGGAGCAGGCGGCGGTATAGGCGAATCCAGGATAGCTGGCGCTCAAGTACTGCCAGTGGCCGAGATCGCCCCAGTCGGTCGTGATAATGCCGCGCCCGCCATATTGGATGGCACAGGAGGCTGCATCCCGGATATTTTTCGCCATATTGTCGGAACGGCCTGTTAAGGAACCCCAGGAGCTGGTTCCGGGGCAGAGGCAGTAGTTTAAGCCGGTTTTCTGCATCAGTTTGGCGTGGTCTTCAAAATGGGCGTCGCCCTCATAGATCCAGTCTAACAGGGTAGCGTCCTTTGGAAAACGGGATACACAGTCCGGGTGGTGCAGAATCTCATCGCCCCACATGAGCATCTTCCTGCCCTGCGAGGTGCAGTAATCATGAAGCTTTTCCACATACTCAAAGTACAGGTTTCTGCGGCCTTCTTTTTCTGCGGCCTCCTTATTCTTTCCCATGCCCAGTTCAAAGGGCTCATCCATGTTGACATTGATGTAGTTGGAGACGGAGGCATCCATCAGCGTGCCCAGGAGCATTTCCGCCAGTTCAAAGCTTCGGCTGTCGCGGACATCCAGGGTCATCGGCGGCCGCCAGAAGAGATTTTCAAAGATATAGCCGTCCTCGCATTCAGCCAGGCTTCGAAACTGCGGTTTCTCCAGCCATTTCTCCATGTGTCCCAGAACATTCTGATTAGGGACGAGATCGATAAAATGTGCCCTGGCATACAGGGAGAGTTCCCGGAATTCCGCTGGAGTCATGGGCGTTTCATTGGTGAAGAGGTAGTGGAAATCCTCGTAATCGAAGCTGAATCCCTCCATATACATCTGAAGATGGTTGATTCTCATGGCGGCAAATAAATCGATCAGCCCCCGAAGTGTCTCCATGGAAGGAATCTTGTCACGGCCAATATCCAGCATGATACCCCGGACAGAAAGGGCAGGCTCATCTGCAATCTCTGCACATGGAAGGGCACCGTCTGCCTGGGCAGCCAGCTGAACCAGCACACCCAGTGCGTAGAAGAATCCGGCGCCGTCCCCACAGGAGATCCGTATACCGGAAGGCGCGATGTTCAGTTGAAAGCCTTCCGGTGCACACGATACGTACTCGGCTGTCAGCGTGATCCCTTCCGGCGAAAAGCCACCTGGAAATACAGCAGCCAGAAGCGTGGATGGATCGAAGCCGGCAGCCCGGCAGGATTCCTCAATCTCAGGCGCTGTTGTCACAGTGCCGTAGCTGGTGCAGGATAGTGTATTGTGATAAAACGTGCAATGTTTTGGTGATGGGAAAATTCGGTACATTGTAAATACCTCCTAACATTTATCTAGGTGAGAGACGGATAACGGCAGCGGGAACCAGTTTACGGAAAAAAGCGGGGAGGACGGATCTCTGCCATAGAACGAGGCCGGAGAAAACAGGAGGTCCACCGCTTCCACATCGCTCAAACAGAGATCCGGCGTGCCGCAGCATGGTTCTATGGTGATAACTCCGGAAGAGACTGCTATGGCTAATGTGGGCCTGCCGCCGATTTTCAGTGCGAGACGGCCGTCAGTTAAGGGCTCTGTCTCCGATTTGATGGAGAGGAAGAATCGAATCGCGTCGCTGTAGTTGAAAATTCGGTAATTATCTTCTTCCCGCACCGAAAAACGCTCATAGAAACCGGACACTCCCCGGATTCGTTCCCTATCATAGGAAGGGACCGCCAGCGTAAATGATTCGCAGCCGTGGAGCGCGGACCATGCTTTCAGAGTCGGGAAAAGCAGTGTTTCATCCGATAGAACCAGCTCGTAGACATGGTCCTTTGTACCGCAGATGTAACCGGCTGCGGGCGCTGTGGGCTGTGCGGATTTTTGCGGATCCGAGGAACTTGTTGTCTCTGGGATTTTTTGGAGAACCGGGGAATCTGCCGAGTTCACAGTTTTTTCCAGCTCCACTGCGTACAGGTCACTGCCCCAGCTGGTGCAGATATCAAAGAAATCCTGGACGGAGCGGACTGTATGAACGGGAAGCTCGGAATACATGCGGCTCAGTTCCCCGATCCGTTCGGTATCCCCGGCCGCGACCGGGCGCAGTGTGAGCGGAGTATCAGGATAACGGGCCGCACAGTGGCGGAAGTTATCCTCATTGAAACGGTATTCCAGATAGTGGCCGCCGGGCTCGTAGCCGTAATACTGGTAGCGGTGGCGTCTGCCGTCCAGAATGCTTAAGGTGATACCCTGGCGTTCCATATCTTCGGCAGCCATAGCCATCAGCTGCTTCATATAGCCTTTTCCGCGGCTGTAAGGATGTACGGAGACGCTGCCCACGGTGGCGCAGGTGATCGTATGGCCGCTATGCTCCAGGGTGATGGGGAGAACGCAGACGACGGCGCTTATTTTGCCGTCCTCTTTTGCCAGATAGTGGCACCATTCAGTCTGGCGGTCCGCACCGTAAAGTTTGGGTAAGAGAGTCCGGAAGTTATGAGGGGCCCGGTGCATGCTGAATACCATGTTGATAAAGTCCAGAATCTCCGGAAGCTCTCCCGGCTGGCCCTTGCAATAGACGGTCATGAGGCAAATCTCCTTTCTGTTTCAAAACGCATTCTGCACATCTGTAATGCCTTAACGCAATCACTATCCCACAGAATGCCAGAGCAGCATGGAAGCTGTTATCCTGCTGCTGTTGTCAGGTTACACCAAAAGAATAAAATATTCCTAAAAGTATGAAAAAAGCATAAAAACAGATTAAAATTTAGATACCATCCATGTTAGCACAATTTGGGATGTAACACAATATAAAAGTAAAAAAATCAAAAATATTGGGAATGTTCCATAAGATAGAGCGGATAAATACGGCATATTGACTATATTGACAGAAACTCAAGAAACGTGTACGATTAATAAAAATATTAAAAAAAGTATGAAAAAGGAGATGCAATATGTCAAAGATTGTATTTATCCCTTTGGACGAGCGGCCCTGCAATTACATTTATCCGGACTATATCGGGAGGATGAGCGGGCTGGAACTGAGTATGCCTCCGAAGGAGATTCTGGGAGACTTTAAAAAGGAGGCTGACGTGGAGGCTGTCTGGGAATGGACGAAAGGACAGGTAAAAGGAGCTTCCCATCTTGTGGTATCCATGGATATGCTGCTATACGGAGGGATCGTGCCGTCGAGGCTCCATCACCTGCCGCAGGCGGTCTGTGCCGAACGGCTGGAGCGTTTAAAGGAGATCAAGAAGCTGGAGCCTGGGATTCAGATATACGTTTTTCAACTGATTACCCGGGCGCCGGCCAGGGATGGCAGCGGGGAAGAACCGGATTATTATGAGGATTATGGCTACCGCATTTTCCGTTACGGCGTGATCCGGGATAAGGAGTCGGTGAAGGCGGCGGCTCCGGAGGAGCTGGAAGAACTGGAGACCATCTGCCGGGAAGTGCCGGAGGAATACTTAAACGATTTCTTAGAGCGCCGCCGCATCAATTTTAACAACCATATCCGTTCCATCGAACTGGTGGAGGAGGGCGTTATCGACTATATGATTATACCTCTGGACGACTGCCGGGAGTACGGTTACGCTCCCTCTGAACGGAAAAAACTCAGCTCCGTCATGGCAAAGAAAAATCTGCTTTCCCGTATTGCCATGTATCCGGGGGCGGATGAGATCGGCTGTACGCTGCTTGCCCGGGCGGTCAATGGACAGAGCGGTCTGACGCCTGCCGTTTACGTCGATTACTCCTCCCTGCGCGGAAAGACACAGATTCCATCGTATGAGGACCGCAGTATCGGTGAGACGGTTTTGTCCCACTTGCTGGCAGCCGGATGCGGCGAGGCGGAGACATCTGCGGAGGCAGATTTCGTGCTGGCGGTCAATCCGCCTACACCGTTCAGCTTAAAGCTGGAAAAGGAAATCCTTACCGACGACATTATTCTGGAGAGTGAGCGGAACCTGCCCGCATTTCTTGCAAGAATCAGGAGATACAGGGAAAGAGGGCTGGCGGTGGGAATTGCCGACTGTGCGATTCCCAATGGGGCCGACCGGGCGCTGATGCAGTTTCTATACGAGCAGGACATGCTGAAGGAGCTGGCTGCCTACGGCGGATGGAACACCTCATCCAACACCCTTGGAACGGTGCTGTCCCATCTGTGCGCATGGAACGCGGCGGAGAAGCTGGGGCGCTTATCGGAGGCGGTGCGGGAAGCGTCCGAAGAATTCCTGTTCTTCCGGTATCTGGAGGACTGGGGCTATATGGCGGAGGTGCGCAGAGACGTGACCGATCATCTGATGGATATCGATCCGGCTCTGAACCGTCTCGATTTAAAGGATAAGGAACCGGTCGTTCGTGAGATTGTGAAGAAGCGGCTGGAGGAGTTCCAGGCGAAGTACTTTCCGCAGGAACCGTACCGGTTTGACCTCTGGATGCCATGGAACCGGATGTTTGAGGTTGAGATTCAAATATATTATGTATAATTGATATGAAAAGAAGATGCGGTATTTAAGGGAGAGCTGCCCTGGCAGCCAAATCGCAAAAATACGCATCTTCCATCATTTATTTCAACCGAATATAGCAGGTTGCTTTTCCTGCGCCTTCACGTTTTAATTCACCGGACTTTACCAGCTTTCGCAAAGAACCCTCAATGGAACTGATGCTTAGGGACGGGCACAGCTCCCGGATATCCTGCTTATTAAATCTTCCGATTTTGTTTTGAGCTGCTTTTCTTACCATGTCAATCGCAGGTAATTTGGTCTCAACAATGGAAAATCTATCTTCAAAATCCTTATATGCCGCCAGTATAGTACCAAGCAAGTATTTAATGAATGGAATGGTATCCTCGCAGCCTTCGTGCCATCCAGCCTGTGATCGGCTAAGGGCGTCATAATAAAGGTCTTTCGCCTGTGCAATTTTAGACTCCAGTGAGATGTACTTTCCAACATAAAAACCATTTCGGTATAAAAGCAGTGTCGTGAGTAAGCGGCTCATTCGGCCATTTCCCTCATTGAAGGGATGGATGCATAAAAAGTCATGAATAAATACCGGTATTGCAATCAAGGGCTCAACTTCCATGTTTCCGATGACTCGATTATATTCTTCGCAAATTCTATCAAGGGCTTCCGGCGTTTCGAAGGGAGCAAGTGGAGTAAATAAAATTTCTGTGTGTCCATCCGGGTAGGCAGCACTGATATAGTTTTGAACATTTTTTGTCTGTCCGGCAATCGGGTTATTCATGTGGCTGTACATGATTTTGTGCATCTGCAGAATGTAGTTTCTGGAAATCGGAATAACGTCAAAACTCTCATGAATGACATTCAGGACAGCCCGAGGCGCGGTTTGATTTTTTTGCGGTAGTAGATTCCCATACAGACCGCGGCGGTTCCCCAGGTAACGGGATAGCCGAGATACAGTGTGTAGATGGATGGGAAGAGGGGGATCATGATGGTCAGCCACAGGATTCTGAGTCCGCATAAGTTCAGGATAGACAGAAGCATGGTGCTGAACGTATCCCCTGCGCCTCTGGCGGTTCCGATCAGGATCTGGCACGTAATCAGCAGAATATAACCCGGTCCGAGAACCTGCCCCATCATGCCTCCGAAATGGACGACCTCCGGGTCGGAGGTGAAGAGCCTAAGCGGGCCCGCGCTGAAGAAGCAGAGCAGGATTCCCATGACGACTGCGTAGAGGTTGCCGAGCCACAGAAAGCTTTTAAAGCCCTTCTTCACACGGTTGAACTTCCTGGCCCCCATGTTCTGAGCGATGTAGGTGGTCGTGGTCAGGGACAGGCAGTTGGCCGGGAGCAGAGCAAAGCTGTCTACCTTCCCGTAAATGTTGCTGCCAGCCATGGCCAGGGAACCGAAGCCGTTCAAATAGCTCTGTACAATGACATTGGACAGGGAGGTGATGGCGGTCTGAAGCCCGGTGGGAATGCCGAATTTTAATATCTTTACCAGCATGGCCTGGTCGGAACGTATCTGTGAAGGAACCAGACGGTATATGTCATCGGTATGAGTCAGCTTCCATAACACACAGACAGCCGAGACCAGCTGGGCGATTAAAGTGGCCAGCGCAACCCCCAGCACGGCCATGTGGAAGACGGTGACGAAGAGTATGTCCAGCACCACGTTGACCACAGAGGAGAGGCAGAGATAGTAGAGCGGGTGCTTCGTATCTCCTGTCGCCTGCAGCGTACCGGCTCCCATATTGTAAAGGATATTGAACAGTGCCCCGAGGAAATAGACGCGCAGATAGAGCGCCGCGTCGGGAATGACCTCGGATGGGGTGTTCATGGCGGTTAAAATAAGGGGGGAGAGAAGACAGCCTGCGATAGAAACCAGAATTCCTCCCAGGATACAGAACCAGAAGGACGTATGGACGGCTGAGTGAAGACGGGTGCCATCCCCTGCGCCGTAATACTGTGCGATGATGATTCCCGCACCGGTGGTCAGGCCGATGATGAAACCGATGAACAGATTGATAATCTGGGCGCTGGCGCCGATGGCGGCCAGCGCACCGCTGCCTACGAAATTGCCTACGATAAAGGAATCCGTGGTGTTGTAAAGCTGCTGGAACAGGTTCCCGATGATGAGGGGGCCTGTAAACAGCAGAATCGACCGGGTGATGGGCCCTTCAGTCAGTGAAGTTGATGAGCGCTCCTTCATAATGCTGTCTCCCGCGTGTCGTGTCAGGTCTGGTCGCTGTCAGAAGAATCGGACTGGCTGCGGCTGATTTCGAGGTAATTATAAAAGGTGAATTTGCTGATTCCCAAAAGTTCGCAGATCTGTTCCCCAGATTTTGTGATGAGGAAAGCGCCCTTCTGGTCGAGAAAACGGATAAATTCGATCTTCTCGTTTTTGTTCATCTCCAGGGCAGGCTTTCCGACCTGTTCCTGTCCCATCTGAATCAGATGGCTGAGAAGATTGTTCACGTCGGGAGCGAAAATCTCCTCGTCGTTGGATGTAAAGTTATCAAATTGGTTGAACTGGCGTAAATAGCCTTCAAACTGAAGCGTCTCCGTGATATCCAGATTCACACAGATCGATCCGATGACGTCTCCCTGATCATTTTTAAGATAAATGGATGAGGAGCGCAGGATCTTTCCATCCTGTGTGGTGGTAACGTAGTTAAAACGGTCCCCATCCAGCACGGTGCCGCGAAGGACCTCCAGTCCTAAGTTGCTTCCGCAGCCGCCTATGGAACGGTGCGTAATGTCTCCGTTGCGGATATCGACAATGGTATGGTTGTAATCCTTCGTGAGATCGTGGAGCACGACTTCACATTTGGTTCCAAAGTGCTGTTCCACTAATGTGAGGAGCTGCTGAAGTACTGGCATAATTTCATCAAGGGTTTTCATCGTATCACCTCTCAAATATGAAAAAAAATAAGAATATAGTTCCAAATACTGTTTATAAACTCAGTATATCATATTAAAAGTTTTTAAACAATAGAAAAATCAGAAAAAAAGTATGAAGGTTACGCCGAAACCTAATGCTGCAGATGTGTTCCGCAGCTTTCACCGATAATCAGTTCCGGAGGGAAGGTGATGCGTGCGTTTTCGGTGGAGCCCTGGACGGCCTGGATCAGGGTGCGGACGACCATCTGTCCCCAGCGGCGGCTGTGGTGATGGATGCTGGTGAGGCGGGGGATCGTATAGTCGGCGAAGTAGAAACGGTCACAGCTGATGAGGGCTACGTCGCGCGGGACTGAGAGGCCGTGGTCGGCAAATGCGCGGATGGCGCCGAGGGCCACATTGTCGTTCATGGTGATCACGGCGGTAAATGGCGCATTTCTGGATATAAGGGCCTCGGCGGCCTGGTATCCATCCGGGAGATAATAGTCGGAGAGGGATATCAAATCCTCACGTACCTCGCGGCCTGATGCAGCGGCAGCTTTTTTGTATGATTCCAGACGGGTCTCTGTAATGGTGACGCCGGGCTGGCCTCCGACGAAGGCGATATCTTTATGTCCCAGCGAGGAGAGATAGTTGTAGGCAGTCGTGACGCCGCTTCCGTTCTCTGAGTCAATAAAGATGCAGCCGGCGCCGGGAATCTCGCGGCCTGCCGCCACGACGGGGAGCGAGGCTGAAAGCTTGTTCAGTGCCTCTTTATAGGCAGGACTGATTTCGGCCATGTCCAGCTGTCCGCCGATGATCAGAATTCCATCCACCTTTTTATCCATCATCATACGGAAATATCCTGTCTCGTCGATCGGGGCATCTCCATGGTGAAAACGGGTGTTGCACAGATAGACGGAGTATCCCTCCTCAGCGGCGCATCTCTGGACTTCCTGAAAAATGGTCGCAAAATATGGATTGGTGATATCCGGCAAAATGACACCCAGCGTCATGGTTCTCTTCGATATTAACCCGCGTGCGAGCGCGTTGGGCGTAAAATCATATTTTCTGACGACTGCTTCGATCCGGGCTTTTTTATCAGCAGAGACCGGCACTTTGCCATTTAAAAAACGGGAGACGGTGGCGACCGAGACGCCACTTTCCTGGGCGATCTGGGTAATTGTAATCGTTGATTTCATAAACTGCCCCTCCTAAAGATCTGGCGGATTCCCACGAATAAAGAACCGGGGGTCTTCCCAGTATATCACGAACGAAATGAAATTGCAATGAAACCCTTTTCACAAAAATACGGGATTAAATTTATGAAATATCACGAATTGACAAGCGGATAACCGGATGGTATTGTAAAAATATGAAAACCTTTTCATAAATTTCAAGCGTAAAAAGGGAGTAAAGGGAATGAATACGTATCTGGGAATTGATTATGGAGGAACGAAGCTTATCATCGGAGAAGTCCGGGAGGACGGCGAGCTTCTGCGCTACAGGAGATATCCGACCGGGCTGACCGGACAGGAGGAAATAGCGGCTCATCTGCTACAGTGTCTCGATAACTATGTGGCAGAGGAAGCCCCGGGGGACAGAGTCCGGGGAGCAGGAATCGGCATTGTAGGGATCAGCGATTACAGAAATGGGATCTGGCATTCCGTGAATCATGAAGAAGGAATTCCAATTCCTTTGGCGCAAATGGTTGCTGATCGGCTGGGAGTGCCGGCGGGAATCGATAACGATGTCAGGAGTGCGGCGACGGCGGAGCTTCTGTGGGGCGAGGGAAAGAACTGTTCTGATTTTATCTACGTGAATGCGGGAACGGGGCTGGCTGCCGGATTCGTGATTGACGGAAAGGTGCTGCATGGGGCCCACTGTGATGCCGGGGAAATCGGCCATATGGTTGTGGATTACAGGAGCAGCAGAGAGTGTGTCTGTGGACGAAGGGGCTGCTGTGAACTCACAGCTTCCGGAATCGGAATCCACAAGATGGTCGAAGAGAGGCAGGGGGAGGCCCCTGCGGAACTTCTGGAGCTGGGACTGAACGGGAGATATCCGGCGGCGGCCGTATTCCGGCTGGCCCGGGAGGGCGATGACTTCTGCCTTTCCATTGCGGAGGAAGCCGCTGCGGTGCTCAGCTGTACCATTATGAATCTGGTGCGCATGTCAGATCCCGATATGGTGGTGGCCGGAGGCGGCCTGATGTCAGATCCGTGGTTTTTCCGGCGCGTGGAAAATCTCCTGGAGAAAGTGACCATGCGCCACGTATCAAAAGGATTCCGGGTATCCGGCTTCGAGGCGGCATTTTCCGGTGTAATCGGTGCGGCGGCCGTAGGGTGCCTGAAGGCGGAATAGTTGGAAGAAAGGGAACGAATAAACAGCATTTAATAACAGGAGAATAAATCATGAAGATAACCATTGCAGAAAATGAAAAACAATTTGACGAAATCGCTGCCTGGAGAATCATCGGGCAGATTCTGGAGAAGAAGAATTCCGTAATCGGCCTTTCCACAGGGCAGACGACTACAAATATGCACAGAATTGTCAGCGAGCTGTATGAGCTCCATCCCTTTGACGTCTCGGAAGCCGTGTTCTTTAACGTAGATGAACTGACGAATCTACCGCGGAGCTATGCGGGCAGCTGCTATGCCATGATACGCACCCAGCTGCTGGACCATTTAGGCGTGCCGGATGAGCGCTTTTTGATGCCGCTCACAGAGAGTGATGATTTTGAGCTGGAGAGCAGAAAATTCGAGGACAGTATCAGAAAACACGGCGGTGCGGATCTGCAGATACTGGGAATCGGCTGGAATGGCCATATCGGGATCAATCAGCCGGGAACACCGTTTGGCAGCGATACCTGGGTGTCTCCCATGGACGAGATTTTCGAGGCAAGGGTGAGAAGAGAGACGGGAGTGCCCGACGGGCACGAGCTGGGCGGCCTGACACTGGGGATCAGGACGATCATGCAGAGCAGGCGGATTATTCTGGCGGCAAAGGGAGCACACAAGGCGGAGATTATAAGACAGGCCCTGCAAGGACCTGTGACTGAAGCGGTACCGGCCTCCATTCTGCAGCTGCATCCGAACTGCGAGGTGCTTCTGGATCGTGAGGCAGCCAGTACTGTACTAGTACAGCGCTGCATAAATTCCTAAGTAATAGCACCCGCTATCTACGCCAGGAGCACGCCTGCGAAGCTAGCCGTAGGGTCCACTACGCCGTCGCTTCGCAGACGCACACCTGACGCAGATATCAGGCGCTATTACTTAGTTATTTATGCAATGCTGTACTAGCTTTATAGACGTTACCAGCCTTTTAAGCTTGACAGGAATATAAATCCCGGTCTCCCGGCGGAATGCGGAGTGATGACAGAAAGGACGGAATATGCAGATAAATACAGAGTTTCAGCAGGAACTGATGGAGAGCGGTTACATTCACAGACCGCTGCCTCTCCACGAGGAGGCATCTCTGGAACAGACGGAGAGAGAAAAAAAGGTGACGGCGAGGCGAACCGTTTGGAGCGGAGACGGGGAGGGCTGCTGCGGCAATCCTGTGTCTATGGAACGCGGAACGGTGGAAACTGTCCGGATAGAAGAGGAAAATGTGCTGGCCATGGAGGCCCCTCTCCTGTGCCAGTGCTGGCCAGAAGGGATGCCGCAGGATGGGGACTGCGCATATTACGGCCATATTCATGCGGCATTTCCGGTGAAGGAGGCGGACTGGACGTCGTTTCACCGCGTACGCGCCCTGATCAGGCCGGAGTGCGACGGATCGAGAACGGTCAGTCTCTCCATGTATCTGGAAAATGACGGAGAACTCAAAGTACCGGACCGGTACCGCCGACGGGGTTTTCACATGATGAACTTAAATAACCACCAGTGGAACGACTGTATCTGGGAGTTCCCGTCTCTGCCCCGGGACTGCGTGAGCGGATTTGGGTTCCGCTACCGGATCAATGGCCGGGATACCGCCAGCGGCGAGAACGCCGTCTTCTATGTAAAGGAAATCTGGCTGGAGACCGTGGAAAATCCGGGAAAGGAAAGCGGATGGCTCCCGGAGTCAAATCGA
The DNA here is from genome assembly GCF_014288035.1 of Hungatella sp. L36. Taxonomy (NCBI): domain Bacteria; kingdom Bacillati; phylum Bacillota; class Clostridia; order Lachnospirales; family Lachnospiraceae; genus Hungatella; species Hungatella sp. L36. The sequence goes on from NZ_JACOPC010000003.1 coordinate 51,150, forward strand.
TTCTGCTATTCCACCTGCGGCTATGAGCCAGGTGCGTCTAAGAAGGCGGTGCTGGCAGCGGGGGCGGATACGGATACATTTACAATTGAGGACCGAAAGGGACAGGTTTGCCTGGAGAAACGTCTGGAAAATGTGGCCTGGAGGGGAGAAAACTTCCAAATCGCGGACTTTTCAGAGCTGACGCAGGAGGGGGAATACCGAATCTGTGCAGGCGGCATGGCAGGAGAATGGTTTCCGATAAGGGACGGTGTTCTGGAGGACGTAACGTGGAAAGGAATAAACTTCCTGTTCTGTGAGCGGTGCGGTTATCCGGTTCCGGGCAAGCATGGCCTCTGCCATATGGACACATACGCGGAGCATAAAGGCCTGAAGCTTCCCTACTGCGGCGGCTGGCACGACGCGGGCGACATGTCCCAGCAGACGGTCCAGACCGCGGAGACTGTAGAGAGCCTTCTGGAGCTCGCTGCTGAGCGAAGAGAGAGCACGCTGCTCTGTCAGAGACTGATGGAAGAGGCCCTGTGGGGACTTGAATTCATCTTCCGGACGAGATTCGGAGACGGCTACCGGGCCACCAGCCTCGGTCTGATCCGGTGGACCGATGGAAAAATAGGCAATGACGATGACGCTTCCAATGTGCGGGTCCATAACCACGCCCTCGAGAATTTTATCTGCGCCGGAGTCTTTGCGTTGGCAGCCGAGTGTCTGGGCGATTACGACCGGGAGCTGGCCTGGCGGTGTGCGGGGGCAGCGGAGGAGGACTTCCGATTTGCGCAGGAACGCTACCAGACCCATGGCATGGAACTGCCGCTTCCGTGGGAACACACATACTCTTCCTCTGCGGCGCTTTATTACGGAGAGATCGTGACCGCCGCCGCCAGAATCTGGAAAGTGACGGAGAAGGAGGAGTACGCGGAGGCAGCGGCAGAGTATGGAAGGAAACTTCTGGACTGCCAGGAAAAGGATTCCTCGAAGACAGGAATGCGCGGCTTCTTCTACAGGGACGAGACCCATCAGGATATCATCCACTACAATCACCAGGCCAGGGAACACGTTCCGGCCACGGCACTTGTACTGCTGTGCCGCGTGCTGGAAAACCATCCCGACAAGATCTTGTGGGAAGAGGGAATTCGTCTGTACGGAAAATATTTAAAGGATCTGCTGGGGCATGCCTCCCCCTATGAAATGCTTCCGGCCGGACTCTATTCGGAGACAGCGGAGGATCCTGATATTTTCCGCCTGCTTCATTTGCAGGCGGATTATGAGACAGAGAAAGATAATCACACGCTTCAGGTAAAAGCGGGAACCCGAGTGAAACCGGGCTATGGAGTGCGCCAGTTCCCGGTATGGTTTTCCTTTCGGGGAAATACGGCGGTGATGCTGTCCGCGGCAAAAGGCGCGGCTGCTGTGGGCGGATATCTAAAGGATACATTTCTGATGAAAGCCGCGGCCTCCCAGACGGACTGGCTGTTCGGCAAAAATCCGTTCGGACGCTCTCTTATGTACGGTGCAGGCAGAGGATATCAGCAGCTTTTCTCCACATTTCCGGGTACCTGTGTGGGACAGCTGCCTGTGGGAATTGAGACGGACGGCAATTCCGATATCCCGTACTGGCCCGGCGGCAACCAGTCTACCTACAAAGAAGTCTGGGTCACGTCAGTTGCCAAATTGTTTGGAATAATTGCGGAAATATATAAAAACCAGACATAAAGTATGAAAAAGCAAACTAAAAAACATATAAAAAAAGAGAGGGAATTAAAAAAAGTAAGCGGTTAATTAAAAAAAGTGATAAAAAAGCCGAAAAAAAAGAAAAAAAATACTTGAAAACTAACAAAAAGTATGATATTCTAAAATCACCAAAAGAAAAAATGATTTAAAAAAGCATAAAAAAAGTTTGAATAATATGACGAATATTAATAACTGCTTTTATGCAAAGAGAAGGAGGAGAATTATATGAAGAAGAGATTTATGTCCTGCCTGCTGGCGACTGCTATGGTGATTACCTCACTGACAGCGTGCGGAGGCGGAAAGAGCACCACAACTGACACCACTGCGGCTGCAGGCGGAGACGCAAAAGAGACAACAGCCGGAGAGGCAGCGGGGGATACAAAGGCAGAGAGTGGTGACAGAAAGAAAGTTGTTTTCTGGTATTCCCATACAGGTGATGAGGCTACCTGTTTTGAGAATGCGATTAAGGCTTATAACGAGAGCCAGGATAAGTACTTTGTAGAGGGTTTGAGCGTATCCGATAAGCAGAAGATCATTGTTTCCATTTCCGGCAATGAGGCGCCTGACGTTATCGAGGTATCCAACCAGGATGTTCTTTCCTACGCCACCAACGGTCTGGTAGAGTCCATCTCCGATCTGGCAGCGGCTGATAATTACGATCTGCCGGGCGTATTTTCAAACCAATCCCTGGAAGCCAACACTCTTGATGGCACCGTATACGGCGCCCCGCTGGCATCCATGATTATTCAGATGTTCTATAATAAGGACATTCTTGAGGAGATCGGCTACACAGAGCCTCCGAAGACCATGGAAGAGCTGTATGAGATGGCGGTAAAGGCCACTGAGGTTGACGATAAGGGAACCATTACAAGACTCGGCTATCCGTTATTCCCGCTGGCAAGTGCAAGACAGGAACTGATCTACGCATTCGGCGGAAAGTGGTGGTCAGATGACGGATTAACCTTAACACCGGATGATCCGGCGATCCTCGACAGTCTTAAGATGAACATCGACTTCAGAAGCCAGTACGGAATTGAGAAGGTTCAGGAATTCGTAGCAACCGCCAACACCAACCGTTATACAGAGAACGACATGTTCTTCGCCGGAAAGCAGTTATTCCGTTTTGACGGAACCTGGATGGCAGCCATGATGAAGAACTTCAACTCCGACGTAAACTACGGCGTAGCGCTGATCCCTGGAACCGAAGCACATCCGGAGATCGCAGGAACCAGCCGTTATGAGACCAACTCCTTAAGCATTCCGGTCGTAGCGAATGAAAAAGAGGGAGCATGGGATTTCGTTAAGTACTTCACAAACTCTGAGGCAACAAAAGAACTGTTAATCGGTATGGCAAACCTGCCGACACAGCTTGCATTATATGATGATCCGGATATTCTGGCACAGCCGAACTTCGATATGTTTATTGAAGCACTTAAGACAGAAAACGGCATCCAGTATGCGAAGATTGAAGATCTTGCAAAATATACTTCCTTAATTGAAGAGTATCTTGACTATGCTTACAACGGTATGCAGACGCCGGAGGAGGCCATGAAGGGCCTTGCCGACCAGGCAAAGATGCTTCAGTAACCGATAGCTCAGCGGGTCACCGTGACAATCAGAATATCATTACTGTTTACCCTGTGAGCGGTAACGAATATCACATATGATGCCGCAGCACATATGTGATATTCGTATTTATTCAGCTATACGGCTGAATGGGTACTGATATCCGGATCGTTTTTGCGATCGCACACATCAGAAAGGAGTAGTCCAATGTCAAAACCGACTGCCAAGAAAATGAGCAAATCAGAACGGCGGGACAATATCAATGGATTTCTGTTCGCACTTCCATGGATTATTGGATTCGTATGTTTCAGCCTGATACCGCTGCTCACCTCGTTTTACTACAGCTTCACGTCCTTTAACCCGGTGAAGCCGCCGGAATGGATCGGCCTTGAGAACTTCCAGTATATTTTCCAGGACCCGCTGGTTTTCAAGAGTCTGAGAAATACTCTGTTCATGGCCTTTGTATCCACTCCCATCAACTTATTCATTGCAATGCTCCTTGCTTCCTTATTAAATAGTAAGTTTAAGGGCAGAGGTGTGGCGAGAACCATTTTCTTCATGCCTTCCATTATCCCGATGGTTGCGGCTACCATGGTATGGATCTGGATGTTCGACCCTACATACGGCTATATCAACCGTGTCCTGGAGATGATCGGCATCAACGGGCCGTCCTGGCTGGTTAATCCGGCCTACACGAAGTGGGCGCTGGTATTAATGGGTACCTGGTGTACCGGTACGACCATGCTGATCTGCCTTGCGGCGCTTCAGGATGTGCCGAACAGCTATTATGAAGCTGCCGAGATCGACGGAGCTAATGCTTTTGACAAGTTTTTCCGGATTACGATGCCGTGTGTGGCGCCGGTTCTGGTTTATCAGGGAATTTTGAATATCATCAACTCGTTCCAGTATTTTACACAGGTATATGTTATTATTAATGCAAGCTCCGGCGGCGGCGCCAGCAATGCCAGCGGCGGGCCGGCTAACTCGATCTTAATGTATCCTCTGTATCTGTTTAATACGGCTTTCTCCTATATGAAGATGGGGCGGGCTTCTGCGATGGCATGGCTGTTGTTTGTCATTGTATTTGTACTGACGCTGGTAATGACCAGGATCACGAAGAAGGTATCCGAGAATGGCGTAGGGGGTGAATAAGGATGAAAAACAATAGCGCGTATTATAAAAAACGTTTAAAACCGATTCCGAAGTATGTACTTGTCATCGTGCTGAGTCTCGTCTTCTTTTCACCATTTTTAATCATGGTGACGACGGCCCTTAAGACAAACGCGGACGCCTTTCAGCTGCCGGTCAGACTGTTCCCGAGAGAGATCATCTGGAACAATTTCCCGGAGGCCATGGCGAAGATTCCTTATGTCAGATATATGATGAACACCATTTTCATCACGCTGCTTTCCGTAGTGGGACAGATGGTAGCTACCCCGCTGGTAGCCTACTCTCTTGCCAAGATCAAATGGAAAGGAGCCCCCATCATATCCGCTCTGATTATGGGAACGATGATGATCCCCTATACGGTAACCATGATCCCGTTATATAAGATCTGGTCTAAACTGGGCTTCACCAATACATATGTACCGCTGATTCTGCCGACATTCTTTGGCAGCCCGTTCTACATCATTATTATGAGACAGTTTTTTGCGGGTCTCCCCAACTCCTTAATGGAGGCGGCGAAGATTGACGGAGCAGGCGAATTCAAACGCTACATCGCCATTGCACTTCCGCTTTCAAGACCTGCGCTGACAACCGTCGGTATCTATGCGTTTATCAATGCCTGGTCCGATTACCTGGCACCGCTCATTTATATCAACAAGACAGAAAAACTGACGCTGTCCTTAGGTCTTCAGGGTTTCCTAAACCAGTACTCGGTTGACTGGACGCACCTTATGGCGGCAGCAACTATTTTCGTAATTCCGGTCGTGATCTTCTTCCTGTTCTTCCAGAGGAACTTCGTAGAAGGTATTGCTACGTCCGGTATCAAAGGCTAACAGGAGCAGATTATGGAACATCGAATTACACTGAATGGCACCTGGAACTGGTGCGATATGGAATCGAAGGAATGGCATAAGGGATCTGTACCGGGAACTGTTTTGACCGATATGATGGATGGCGGTCTCATCGAAGATCCCTATTGGCGGACGAATGAGTATGAGACACGGGAGCTTTCCCGCAGCGATTACCGATATGAAAGAGAGTTTGAAGTGCCGGAAAGCTTTTTCCGGGAAGAAGAACAGTGCCTTGTGTTCGAGGGACTTGATACAATCGCAGACATTTATTTGAACGATGAACTGCTCCTCGCGGTAAATGATATGCACCGCACCTGGAGAATTGATGTAAAGGGAAAGTTAAAGGCTGTAAACCGGCTGGCTGTTGCGTTCCATTCCCCCACCGCCTTTATCGAAAAGGCGGACCGGGAGGGAGATATCTTTTATGCTTCTACCGGCTGCATGAAAGGAAACGGAGCGCTCAGAAAGGCCCATTATATGTTTGGATGGGATTGGGGCCCTCAGCTTCCCGATGCCGGAATCTTCAGAAGTGTCTATCTGTCCGGCTTTTCCATCGCCCGTCTCGATGATGTGAGAATCCGCCAGGAACACGGAGCCGGCGGGGTGAAGCTGTCGGTTGAAAGCAGTGTAAGGAAGCTCAGCGAAAGTGACACGGCTGGAAGCGGTATGCTTGCATGTAAAATCACAGCACCGGACGGAACCGTACTTACCGTGGAAAAAGAGGTCGGCATAAATGAAACCATCGAAGCCCTTATCGAAGCCCCGCAGCTGTGGTGGCCGAACGGATACGGCGCGCAGCCGCTGTACACGGTCCGTGTGGAGTTAAGGATGTCGGATTCTGTTCTCGATGTGTGGGAGAGAACGATTGGTTTAAGGACCGTTACGGTCTGCACCGATGCGGATGAGTGGGGGAACCAGTTTGCCTTTGTGGTCAATGGCCAGAAGATATTTGCCATGGGTGCCAACTACATACCGGAAGACAATCTCCTCGGCCATTTGAGTGAGGAACGCAGTGAGCGGCTGATCCGTGACTGCGCCAGGGCTAATTTTAACTGCATCCGGATCTGGGGAGGCGGTTACTATCCGGAGGATTACGTATATGACGCCTGTGACCGTTACGGAATTCTGGTCTGGCAGGACTTAATGTTCGCCTGCAATGTCTATGATTTAAACGATGAATTTGAAGCTAATATTCTGGCTGAGACGGCCGATAATGTGAAACGAATCCGCCACCATGCATGCCTCGGCCTATGGTGCGGCAATAACGAGATGGAATGGGGCTGGCGTGACTGGGGCCGTCTGGAGGGACACAGACCGAAATACAAGGCGGATTACACGAAGATTTTTGAGATGCTTCTGCCCCGTCTGGTAAAACAGGTGGATGACCAGACGTATTACTGGCTGTCTTCTCCATCGTCAGGCGGTTCATTCGATGATCCCAATGATTTCAACCGGGGAGACAACCATTACTGGGAAGTATGGCATTCAAACAAACCATTTACGGAGTACCGGGATTTTTATTTCCGGTTCTGCTCGGAGTTTGGCTTCCAGTCATTCCCCGGAAAGAAGACACTGGATAGTTTCAGCCTTCCGGAGGACCAGAACATCTTCAGCGAGGTCATGGAATCTCATCAGAAGAACGGCCTTGCAAATACCAAGATCTTCTCCTATATTTCCGGCTACTATAAGTATCCGAAGGATATGGAGAGTATTGCCTATATTTCCCAGATTCTCCAGCTGAAGGCGATTCAGTACGGCGTGGAGCACTGGAGAAGGAACTGGGGCCGGTGCATGGGTTCCATCTACTGGCAGCTTAATGACTGCTGGCCGGTGGCTTCCTGGGCCAGCATCGATTACTATGGCCGCTGGAAAGCGCTGCATTACGGAGCAAAACGGTTCTATGCCCGTTTCATGGCTACTGCCTGTGAGAAGGAAGAACTGAGTACAGAGATTGACTATTACATTCATAATGAATCCTTTGAGGAGAGGAAGGCCGTATTAAGGGTCCGCCTCATCGACCGGGATTTCCATACACTGTATGAGACGGAAACAGAAATCACGGCGGCGGCCTTCGAAGTGAAGAACGTGCTTCCCATGGACTTCGCCCCCTTCCTGGCAGAGGCCGGGATGAAAAAGAGGGCGGTGGCGGAATACAGTCTGATCGAGGATGGCTGTATAGTAAGCCGCGGAACCACGCTGTTCGTGAAGCCGAAATACTTTGATTTCAAGACTCCGGAGTACCGGGTTTCTGTGACAGAGAAGGCGGATGGATTCTGTATTCACGCAGAAGCTGATACGTATGTGAGTTATGCGGAACTGAGCCTGGATGAGTATGATGTGGTATTGGAAGACAATTTCTTCGATATAACATCGGAAGAAGGCGTGGATATAACTGTGGATAAAAAGGAATTCCCGAACCAGGTAACGGCGGAGGAAGTGGCGGCTGCACTTCACATCAGGAGTGTGGCAGACAGTTTTTAAAGGGAGGAAGAACGTATGCAGAAAGAATTACTGGATCAGTTGGAGACACCCTGCATTGTCATTGATATGGCCAGGACGGAGGAGAATGTGATCCGGATGCAGGCGGAAGCCGATGCGGCCGGATGCAGGCTGAGACCGCATATCAAGACGCACAAGATGCCGCTTTTTACCAGAATGCAGCTGGCTCACGGGGCCGCCGGCATCACCTGTGCGAAGGTCTCCGAGGCGGAGGTCATGGCAGATGGGGGAGCGGAGGACATTTTTATCGCTTACCCCATGGTGGGTAATTTCCGGATAAAAAGAGCCATCGCACTGGCCGGGCGTTTAAAACGCCTGATTCTGGCGGTGGACAGCATGGAATGCGCGGTGCCGCTTAATGAGGCGGCAAAGGCCGCCGGCATTACCCTGGAGGTCCGGCTGGAAGTGGACACCGGAGCGAAGAGGACCGGCGTCCAGAGAACAAAGGCCGCCGAGCTGGCGAAGGAAGTCCATCAGCTTTCCAATTTGAATCTGACTGGTATTTATACCTTTAAGAGTCTGGTTTATCACGATGAGCCCACCGAGGATAAGGTCATCGCGGGAGCCGAGGAAGGCGATATGATGGAGGCTATAGCGGAAGAGATCAGGAAGGCCGGCGTTCCCATTGCCGAGATCAGCGCAGGCTCCACACCTACGGGCGTGGAGGTTGCGAAGACGGGAAAGGTGGATGAGATTCGCCCGGGCACCTATATTTTTAAGGACCACATGCTGTGCAAGGAGGGGGCGGCTGAGCCGGAGGACATTGCTGTCCGGATCTACGCCACAGTGGTCAGTACGCCATGCAGGGAGTATGCGGTGATCGACGGCGGCACGAAGACATTTCCCATGGATATTCTTCTCGATACGGCTCCCTATTATTACCCCGGATACGCACTGGTTGCCGGAAATGATGATCTTCAGCTTCGCCGTATGAATGAGGAACACGGAATTATTACCAGCAAAAAGGGAGACACCGGACTGAAGGTCGGCGACAAGGTGGAACTGATTCCGATTCACGTCTGCACCGCCATCAATATGCAGAATAAAGTTTATCTCTATGACGGGGAGACGCTGCGTCAGGAAGTGGTGGCCGCGAGAGGAATGCTGGTATGAGAACACTGATAAAAAATGGACTGGTCTATGATGGAAGCGGCGGTACGCCTTTCCGGAAAGATGTGCTTATAAAGGATGGATTCATCGAGGCGGTGACAGAGAGCGCGGAAGCGTACGGGATGGAAATGACCAGGGCGGAGGCAAGCGGAGCGGAAGCGGCCGCAGCGGAAGTCATGGACGCGTCGGGGCTTGTCGTGACGCCGGGCTTTATCGATACCCACAGACACTGTGATATCGATGCCCTGTATAATCCAGAATTCGGCAGACTGGAGATGGCTCAGGGCCTTACGACGGTCATTGGAGGAAACTGTGGTCTGGCGCCGATTCCGGCACCGAAACAGTACCGCCGGGATATTTATGATTTTATCGAGCCGTGTCTCGGTATTGCGCCTGAGGAGATGGCCATCGAACGGTTTGGCGATTATCTGGAGGAACTGGGGAAACGGGAGCTTCCGCTTCATGTGGGCAGCTTGCTTGCGACCGGGACGTTGAAGGCGGCGATCAAGGGATATGGGAAAGGTCCGTTTACCAGACAGGAGATGGACCAGGCGAAAGCCTATATCCGTGAAGGGCTTGAGGCTGGGGCTGCGGGCCTTTCCATGGGCATTATGTACCAGCCGGAATGCTATTCCGCCCGGGCCGAGATGCAGGAGCTGATTAGCGCAGCCGCACCGTTCGGACGCCCTTTGTCCTGTCACATTCGAGGTGAGGGGGATAACCTGGTCTCTTCTGTGAAGGAGATTATCGAGGTCACAAAGGAAGCCGGGGTCCCCTTGAATATCAGCCATTTCAAGGCAACCGGAGTGAAAAACTGGGGCAAAGAGATCTATCAGGCGATCGAACTGATTGACGCGGCCAGAGCGGCCGGCCAGGATGTGACTGTGGATTTCTATCCCTACTGCGGCGGTTCCACCACGCTGATCAGCCTTCTGCCTCCTTCCGTGATGGAAGACAGCGTGGAGCTGACCTTAAAGAAGCTTAAGACAGAAAGCGGAAAGGAAGAACTGAGGCGGGAGATCTACCGGGAGCATACAGGCTGGGACAACATGGTGACCGCCATAGGCTGGGAGCGTATTCTTCTTAGCTCCGTTACGAAGGAGGCGAACCGCAGGTTCACAGGAAAGAATTTCCGGGAAGCCGCATCCCAGGCCGGATACGAAGAGCCGGCTGATTTCTGCAGCGACCTGCTGGCAGAGGAACAGGGAAAGGTGGGAATCATCGTTCTCTCCATGTCCCAGGAGGATGTGGATACGGTAGCCCGGCTTCCATACTCCATGGTAATTTCGGATTCCCTGTACGGCGTGAGCGACTGTCCGCATCCCAGACTTTACGGTTCCTTCCCGAAAATTATCCGGGAATACGTCAGAGAACGCGGCGTTCTGACAATGGAGGAAGCAGTTAAAAAGATGACGCTTCTGCCTGCGAAGAGGCTTTCCCTCGATGGCCGGGGTATGATAAAAGAAGGTTACCATGCGGATCTTAACGTGTTTGACCCTGCAAAAGTAAGGGATTACGCGGTTTACGAAAATCCGAAACAGCTGTGCAGCGGATTTCAGATGATTATGGTAGATGGAACGGTTGCCGTTTCAAACGATAGGATATTGAAAAGAAACTGCGGCAGTGTTATAAAATTATAGGTAATGACTCAGCCGTGCATCTTCTTGTTTTCGAAAAACACGAAAACAAGAAGCCGGGGCGTTCCGCCCTATGCCAGTTTGTATGGAAAAGTGCTTATACAAGCAAGCCTGCAACACACTTTTCCATACAAACCGCCGCACGGCAGAATGATATATGAAATTATAGTATAATGAAAAATCAGAAGAATGAGGGAATGAATCATGAGTGATGTATATGCAAAGTTAAAAGAATTAGGTCTGGAACTGCCGAAGGCACCTGCAAAAGGAGGCGTTTACTCATCCTCCAGAATGTTTGCAGGCAATCTCGTTTATATCTCCGGCTGCGGCCCGGTAATCGACGGTCAGGTGGCTGGCAAGGTTGGCAAGGAATTTACAAAGGAAGAGGCATACGTATTCTCCAGGAATTCCATGTTAAATGTTCTGGCTGTTTTACAGGACCGCATCGGCGATTTAAACAAGGTAAAACAGGTTGTGAAGATCCTGGTTTATGTGGCAAGCGATGATGATTTTTATGAGCAGCCATACGTTGCAAACGGAGGTTCCCAGCTTCTGGTGGATTTATTTGGCGAGGAAGCGGGAGCGCCTACCAGATCTGCAGTAGGCATGAACGTGCTGCCGGGTAATATTCCGGTGGAGACAGAGGCTATTTTCGAAATCGAAGAATAGGTCACAGGAGTACGAGATGGAATCGGTATATTTGGATGAGAGCAGGACAGATGAAGAGAGGGTGCGGAATCTGGTGTCACAGATGACGCTGGAGGAAAAGGTATCGCAGCTTCGTTACGATGCCCCGGCGGTAAAACGTCTGGGGATTCCCAGCTATAACTGGTGGAACGAGGCGCTGCACGGAGTGGCCAGAGCCGGAGCGGCTACGGTATTTCCGCAGGCCATCGGATTGGCGGCAATGTTTGATGAGGCGCTATTGGAGCAAATCGGCGATGTGACTGCTCTCGAGGGGCGGGCAAAATATCACGAGGCGGTGAAGAACGAGGACAGGGGACTCTATAAGGGAATCACCTTCTGGTCTCCCAATATCAATATTTTCCGTGATCCGAGATGGGGGCGGGGACATGAGACGTACGGGGAGGACCCGTGCCTGACAGGACGCATGGGAACCGCTTACATTAAAGGGCTTCAGGGAAATGGAAAAAGGCTGAAGGCGGCTGCCTGCGTGAAGCATTTTGCCGCCCATTCGGGACCGGAAAAGGGACGTCATTCCTTTAACAGTGTGGTGAGTAAAAAGGATCTGGCGGAGACGTATTTTCCGGCGTTTGAGCGGTGTGTAAAGGAGGCCGGAGTCGAAGGCGTGATGGGAGGCTACAACCGTTTGAACGGCGAGGCGGCCTGTGGGAGCCATCATCTGATCACAGAGATTCTGAGGGAAAAATGGGGCTTCGACGGTTATTACGTTTCAGACTGCGGGGCGATCAAAGATTTCCATATGCATCACGGGCTGACGGACACGCCCCAGGAATCGGCGGCTCTGGCGCTTAAGAGCGGCTGTGATTTAAACTGCGGCGCCGTCTATCTTCATGTGATGAGTGCCTATAACCAGGGGCTGGTGTCTGAGGACGATATCGACAGAGCAGTCACCCACTTAATGATGACGAGGATGAGGCTGGGAATGTTTGATCAGCATACGGAATTCGATGAGATACCGTATGAGGTAAATGACTGTGCCGAACATCACAGTCTGGCCCTGAAAGCGGCGGAGGAATCCATGGTGCTTTTAAAGAATGACGGAATTCTCCCTCTCGATAAGACGAAGCTTAAGACTGTGGCAGTAATCGGACCCAACAGCGACAGCGAGGAGATTCTGAAAGGCAATTACAACGGCACAGCAACGGAGAAATACACGCTTCTGGAAGGAATACGGGCCGTACTGGGGAAAGATACCAGGATTTTCTGCTCGGAAGGCGCTCATCTCTACCGCGACAATGTGGAAAATCTCGCTGAGGCGGATGACAGGATCAAAGAGGCTGTTTCCATGGCAATGCGGAGCGACGTGGTATTCTTATGCCTGGGCTTAAACGGCACACTGGAGGGGGAAGAAGGCGACGCCAACAACAGCTATGCCGGTGCGGACAAGGTGGATTTAAATCTTCCTGAGTCCCAGATGAGACTCTTAAAGGCGGTCTGTGAGACGGGAACTCCGGTGATTCTGCTCCTGTCTACAGGCAGTGCCATGGCGATAAGCGATGCTGATGAACACTGCAGTGCGATTCTGCATGTATGGTATCCCGGACAGATGGGCGGTCTGGCGGCGGCAAGGCTGTTGATGGGAGAAGCGGTGCCTTCGGGCAGACTGCCGGTCACGTTTTACCGGACAACGGAGGAACTGCCGGATTTCACAGACTACAGCATGAAGGGCAGGACATACCGCTACATGGAGCATGAGGCGCTGTATCCGTTCGGATATGGCTTGAGCTACGGCGATTTTGAATACAGCAATTTGAAGGCGGAGCAGATCGAAACGGGACAGGTCAAGCTCTCTGTGGAAATTACGAACCATTCGATGTTTGAATGCGACGAGGTGGCTCAAGTTTACGTCCGGATTACGGATTCGGAACTGGCGGCGCCTGGGGGATCCCTGGCGGACTTTAAGCGGATTCATTTGAAAGCCGGAGAGTCTGCGGCGGCTGCGTTTATCCTTTCTGCCAAAGTATTTATGGTGGTAAATGAGGAGGGAGAGTTTGTATTTGACGGAAGTGCGGCGGTTGTCACCTGCGGAGGGAGCCAGCCGGACGGCCGCAGTGTCGAACTGACAGGAAAGACTCCTTTAAAACTTAACTTAAAGGTGGAGGACTTAAGATGGTAGAACGGTACCAGGCCATATTGGCAGCGGAGGCGGCAGAACTGAAAAAACGACTGCCCGAAGGCAAGCTTGCGGACATGTTTGAACGGTGTTATTTGAATACGATCGACGAGGCGGTAAAAGAACTGGAAGACGGCAGCCTGTTTGTCATAACCGGCGATATTGAGGCCATGTGGCTGAGAGATTCAGCGGCGCAGGTGCATCACTACTTACCAGCTGCGGCCCGGCATGAGGAAATCTATGATCTGATCAGACGGGTCCTTCAGAAACAGGTCTATTATATGAATAAAGATCCTTATGCCAATGCATTTAACGTCACCGCCAACGGACGTCACTATGCGCCGGACCGGTCAGGCCAGACAGACTGGACATGGGAACGGAAATATGAGGTGGATTCTCTCTGCTTTCCGATTGCGCTGGCCTTTGAACTGTGGAAGACAACCGCGCGTACGGACCATCTGGATCCTGCTTTGAAAGGCGCCTGTGAGAAGGTCACAGACCAGTGGGCGACAGAACAGAACCATGAGGTAAAATCCCATTACCGGTTTGAACGGGATACGGATAAAGAGACAGAGACTTTAAAACGCTCCGGACTGGGAACGCCGGTTGCCTATACAGGCATGACCTGGTCCGGATTCCGGCCCAGTGATGATGCCTGTACTTATGGATATCTGATTCCATCCAACATGTATGCGGCTGTGGCTCTGGAACAGATGTCTGAGATTGCAGAGACGGTATGGCAGGATCATGCGCTGGCCGGCCGGGCAAAGCTTCTTAGCCAGGAGATTCGGGGCGGAATTGAGCGGTACGGAATCGTGGAGCACGGAAAATATGGGCGTGTCTACGCTTACGAGGCGGACGGATTGGGAAATACACTTTTAATGGATGATGCAGGAATCCCGGGGCTTTTGTCTATGCCGTATTTTGGATACTGTGATGCATCCGATCCGGTATATCAGAATACCAGGAGACTGGCGCTCAGCAGTGAAAATCCGTACTACTTTGAAGGAACCAGACTCACCGGAATCGGAAGCCCCCACACGAAACCGGGCCACGTATGGCCGATGGCTCTGATTATTCAGGCCCTTACAACGGATGACAACGCAGAAATTGACCGCTTGATTTCTATGCTGGTGGAGAATGATGCGGGCACGGGATATATTCATGAGAGCATTCATAAGGACGATGAGATGATTTATACGAGGCCCTGGTTTGCATGGGTGAATTCGCTGTTCAGTGAGATGCTGATGAAGAAGGTTATGAGATAAAAGGGGATTTGAGACAGGAAAAGATATAAATATAGATAACAGAGATGGATATAGAAGAAACAGGCTTGCCTGTCTGGTTGACTGAAAGAAGTCTTCCGGGCGGACAAGCCTGTTTTTGTGCCATGAAATACAATTAGAAGTCATTTCCCTTACTGGATTTCAAACTCCACCGTCACCCGCGCTTCGACGCTTAACTGTCCCGGTTCGACGCTCATGGATGCCGCGCCTGCGGCCATATCCTCAGTGGCTGCGTTCTTATAGGTGGAGTAGCGGGCGATCTGGTTGTCGTTATATTCTTCCACATGGACGACCGGCCCCAGTGTGCAGCCGCCAGCTTCCGCAATGGCTTCTGCCTTGACTTTGGCAGAGGCGATGGCATTCTTAAGCGCCTGCTGGTACGTCTCGTCATACTTGCTGGAAAGGTAGGTGACCTGGCTGATGCTGTTAATTCCGGCTTCAACGCTGGAAGATATCAGGGTTCCTGCCTGATCGATCGGAATATCGGACACGGTAATGGTGGTATTCATCTCGTAGCCTGTGATCGTTCTTCCCGAATTCCAGTCGTAAATCGGATCAAGCCCATAGTTGGAGGTCTGAATTGAAGTTTCCGCAATGCCGGTACCCTTTAAAAAGCTGATTACATGATCCAAATCTTTGCTGTTCTGTTCCTGGCACGCCTTCGCGTCTGCCGCCTGAGTGGTCACCGAGAAGACCAGCTCCGCCATGTCGGGGACGACCTTTACCTCCTCCGTACTCTGTACGGTGATTACATTATCTTTTACATTTTCTACTTTAATTGTGTCTGGAATGGGAGCGGAAGCGCTGCCCTGTGTGCAGGCCGTAAGGCCAATGGCCGAAACCGCGGCCAGAATAACTGCTGTCTGTGCAAAATGTTTTCTCATAATAAATCTCCTCCTTATTCTGTCGTACCTTCATTTTACACTAAATTCAAGAGTTTACTATTTCTTTTCTCTTAACATTACAGGTCGAATTCTTGAATTATCTCGTCGGTGTGGCACATCCGGATGAACTCCCTGGCAGACGGCGTTAAATACTTATGTTTATGGTAAATGATAGAGAATTTACGGGAGAGCGAGATACCTTCCACTCTTTTTTCCAGGATAACACCGTTTCTGATGTCATCGGCGACCAGGAGATAGGGGAGAATGGAGATGCCAAGCCCCTCGGCCACCGCCTTGACAATGGCTTGCGTGCTGACGCTCTCCCAGGCGGCATTCAAATGAATCTGAAAGCCGGTTAAGAGACTCTCCAATATCTCGCGTCCTCCGCTTCCCGGTTCTCTTAAGATAAAATTGTGCTGCTCCAGTTCCGCCAATGGAACCGCGTCTCTCGATGCAAGAGGATGAGCTTTGCCGCAGATCAGGCAGAGACGGTCGTTCATAAAGGGGTCCCTTACAATTTGAGGAGATTCCGGAATTCCTTCGATCAGTGCAAAATCGATCCTGTTGTTCAAAATACAGTCTTCAATATAAGAAGAGTTATGAACCGATACATTTACATTCATCTTCGGGTGTGTGGTCGTAAACTTCTTTACAAGGCCGGGGAGAAGGAAGTTGCCAATGGTGATGCTGGAACCGATGCGAAGCGTACCCATGTGTTCCCAGTTACGGATTCCCAGCTCCATCTCATCGAACAGGGAGACGATGTGGAGCGCGTAATCGTAGAACATCCTTCCCTGTTCTGTGACGTAGAGCCTTCGGGAGATCCGGTCAAACAGGCGTATTCCGTAGTAATCCTCCAGCTCACGGATAGCCAGGCTGACGGACGGCTGGGCCAGGTGGAGCTCTTCGGAAGCCCTGGTAATTCCATTGTTCTGGTAGACTGATACAAAGATTTTCATATGGCGGAGCGTCATAAAAATACCTCCTTTCGATCGAGCAAACATGTGATACATAAGAAATACGTTATATATTTGATATAATAATACTATTTTACTTATTAATCAAGTGGAAATATACTGTTGATAAGAGGAGGGAAGCAAAATATGAAACGAGAAAAAGGAATTTTATTGAAGCTGTTTATATCCATGATATCGCTTGGAACTTTTACATTTGGAGGCGGCTACGTGATCGTGACTCTGATGAAAAAGAAATTTGCCGATGAATATCACTGGATTGACGAAAAGGAAATGCTGGATCTGATTGCCATTGCACAGTCTGCACCCGGAGCCATCGCGGTCAACGGTTCCATCGTAGTCGGCTATAAGCTGGCAGGCATACCAGGGATGCTGGTGTCCATCCTGGGAACGATTCTTCCGCCGTTCGTGATCCTGTCCCTGGTCTCGATGTTTTATATCGCATTCCGTGATAATATCTGGGTCCACTCCATGCTGACGGGAATGCAGGCAGGCGTCGCGGCAGTCATTATTGCCGTGGTAATCGAGATGGGGCATGGAATTCTGGTGGAAAAAAACAGGGTATCCGTACTTATTATGGCAGCGGCCTTCATTCTTACATTTTTCCTGAACGTCAATGTGGTATACGTGGTGATCGGCTGTATCGTATTTGGAGCAGTCAGAACCTGGAGCGCAATGAAGAAGGGGGCGGTACAATGAGTTACATTCAGCTGTTTTTAAGTTTTCTGCAGATTGGTGCATTCAGCTTTGGCGGAGGCTACGCGGCAATGCCGCTGATTCAGAATCAGGTGGTCACGCTGCACCACTGGCTGACGGCGGGCGAATTTAATGATCTGGTTACAATCTCCCAGATGACACCGGGACCGATCGCAGTCAATTCTGCTACCTTTGTGGGGCTTCGTATCGCCGGACTTCCGGGAGCGGTTATAGCAACCGCCGGGTGCATACTGCCGTCCTGTATTCTGGTGTCGGCTCTGGCATACGTCTATACGAAGTATAAGAAACTCACGATGCTTCAGGGGATTCTGAATACCTTAAGGCCGGCTGTGGTGGCAATGATTGCGACTGCAGGAATGAGCATCATCATCACCTCTTTCTGGGGGGAGGCCGGATTTTCTCTTCCGGCGGTCATATCCGGCCTGAAGGTGGACGCGGTACTGATCTTTGCGGCGGCACTGTTTGTACTTCGCCGGTTTGATATCAATCCCATTTATGTCATGGTACTGGCAGGTGTCTGTCAGACCATTATTACAGCAGCAGGAGGTATGATAGGATGAAAATCAGGATTAAAGAATGTGTGGGAAATTCCAGAATTTACGGAGAAGATGGAAGTATGGCGGGAACCATAGAGGGATGGCCCAAGGACGGTCCGGCCCGTGAAATATGTGGGACAGACGGTAATGTCCTTTATCGTGTGAGAAAGGAAAAGGGCGGCTGTCTCATAGAAAACAGGACAAAGCCGCAGATGAAGCAGGAAGTTTCAATCTCCTTTCAATATGAGGAGAGGGCGGAGAGCAGCGGAAGCGGTAAGGGATATGGAGCGGCAGTCCTGTTTCGTGCGCCGCTGGCCGTGAAGGCGGTGATTCCCCTGATGGCAGGTGATGTGATGGTACGGCAGAACCGGAAACGGGAGATAGTTCTGGAAGATCAGAATGGATGGATCGGGCGCATTACCCAGATCGCCTCTTTGACAGGACATGAGGTGGAATGGGAGAAAACACTCGATGTATACGAAGCGGCTGTGGTGTTTGCGGTGGCGGAATATATGTATCATGATGATGATGTTGACGTGGTGTAGAATCAGGAATCGTGTTTGTTATTAAAAATGAGATGAAACAGTGGTATGGTTTCACTATAAAAGCTCCTTCGAAGAGTCGTGCCTCTTTGGGGAGCTTTTGCTCCCTGTGAATTGAGTTTGCTCTTCGTGAAATGAGTATCCTCCTCACGGCAGAATTTTCCTCTTCAGAACGAAATCCCCAGTCTGGCTGCCGGTGCTTGCGTTCTGTCTGACCATTAACCCGCACAGGAACAAGCCACACCGGCCTCGACAGAAATGGGACACAAAACAACTCTTAACTTCAAGCTTTTTCTCAACGTCTCCCCAACCATACAATTCGACGCTTTTACCAAGAATCCCCTCCGCATTTTTAAATAAAAGGAATAATAATTGTAACATATGCATAAAATTATAAAATAATATTGTGGTATAGTGACAAAAATTGAAAGGGAAATAAAAAAACTCTTGCATCTCCTCGTACACTGTGCTATAGTGAAACCAAGGTTATTGGAAACGTTACCGATACCGTTACCGAGAAGGTTCCCGGAAACAGTTCCAAACGTAACGTAACACATAATATGGTAAGTACCTGCGGCAGAGAACGCAGATACGGAAGGAGGATATATATTATGAAACTAAGAAAACTGGCAGCACTTTCACTGGCAGCCGCTATGGCGGCTGGAACACTGGCTGGATGCTCTTCCAAACCGGCGGAGACGAAACCGGCAGAGACCACAGCGGCTCCGGCTGGCGAGACCACCGAGGCAGCAAAGGCGGAGGACACTACTGCAGCAGCATCCGATGCGAAGGGACAGATCTATTACTTAAACTTTAAGCCTGAGGTTGCGGATGTATGGGTAGAGCTGGCTGAGAAGTACACGGCTGAGACCGGTGTACCGATGAAGGTTCAGACAGCAGCGGCCGGAACGTATGAGCAGACATTAAAATCCGAAGTAGCGAAGAAAGAACCGCCGACACTGTTCCAGATCAATGGACCGATCGGATATAAGTCATGGGCTAAGTACTGCCGTGATTTAAAGGATTCCGATATTTACAGCCATCTGGTTGATAAGAGCATGGCAGTGACAGACGGCGACGGCGTATACGGTATCCCGTATGTAGTAGAAGGCTACGGCATTATTTATAACGATGCGGTTATGCAGAAGTATTTCGCACTGGACGGCGCAAAAGCAAAATCCATGGACGAAATCAAGAATTTCGATACACTGAAGGCAGTTGCCGAGGATATGCAGGCAAGAAAGGCTGATCTGGGCATTGAAGGCGTATTCGCTTCCACATCCTTCGCACCTGGTGAAGACTGGAGATGGCAGACCCATCTTGCAAACCTTCCGATTTATTACGAATACAAAGATGACAATGTAAGCGATAAAGACGCCATCGACTTCAAGTATTCCGATAATTTCAAGAACATTTTCGACTTATATTTAAATAATTCCTGCACAGATCCGAAGATGGTAGGCGCCAAGACCGTAGAGGACTCCATGGCTGAGTTCGCACTGGGCAAGGTTGCCATGGTTCAGAACGGTAACTGGGGCTGGAGCCAGGTAGCAGGCGTAGAAGGTAATACCGTGAAGGAAGAAGATGTTAAGTTCCTTCCGATCTATACAGGCGTAGCAGGCGAAGAGAAACAGGGCTTATGTATCGGTACAGAGAACTTCTTCTCCATCAACAGCCAGGCCAAGGAAGAAGATCAGCAGGCATCTCTTGACTTCTTAACATGGCTCTTCAGCTCTGATACAGGAAAAGACTATGTGACAAATAAGTTAGGCTTTATCGCTCCGTTTGATACTTTCGCAGCAGACGAGAAGCCAACCGACCCGCTGGCAAAAGAAGTTGACAGATACATGAGCAATACCGATTTATACTCCGTATCCTGGAACTTCACATCATTCCCGAGCCAGACCTTTAAGGATAACTTTGGCGCATCCCTGTTACAGTACGCTCAGGGCGGAAAAGAATGGCAGGCCGTAGTGGACGACATGAAGGCCGACTGGGCTAATGAAAAAGCGATGACCAAATAAGACTAAGGCAACAGACATGAGATGGGTGAGCGTAAGGGAACTTCCTCACCCATTTCTTTACTTATCACGGTGACTCGTGCGCGATGCGTCCGGGTGATCGTCAATAGCTAAGAATCAGTATGAATGTTCAAGGAGGGTGCGCCATGCAAAAATCCATCAAACGGTATTTTCCGATTTTTGTGCTGCCGACGCTGATTGCATTTATCATTGCATTCCTGTATCCGTTTATCATGGGTATTTATCTTTCATTTACGGAATTTACCACGGTAAAGGATGCGACGTGGGTAGGCATAAGCAACTATAAAAAGATATTTCTGGACCAGAACTTTTTAAACGCATTGGTATTCACTGTGAAATTTACCATAGTGTCCGTTGTTACAATTAATGTGTTTGGATTTTTGATGGCGTATGCTCTGACAAGGGGAATCAAGGGGACGAATTTATTCAGAACCGTGTTCTTCATGCCTAACTTAATCGGCGGTATCGTTCTGGGCTATATCTGGCAGCTGTTATTAAACGGTATTCTGGCGAAGTTCGGAGTCACGCTGTCCTTCGATGCAAAATACGGCTTCTGGGGTCTGGTTATCCTGATGAACTGGCAGCTCATCGGATATATGATGATTATCTATATCGCGGGTCTTCAGAACGTTTCTCCGGACCTGATCGAAGCGGCAAAGATTGACGGAGCTACGAAGACACAGACGCTGCGGCGTATCATTATCCCGATGGTTATGCCATCTCTTACGATCTGTCTCTTCTTAACCCTGACCAATTCCTTTAAGCTGTTTGACCAGAACCTGGCTCTTACTGCGGGAGGACCGGGCAGACAGACCAGCATGCTGGCGCTGGATATCTACAGCACGTTTTACGGCAGAGTCGGATGGGAAGGCGTCGGTCAGGCGAAGGCGGTTGTCTTCTTCCTGATGGTGGCGATTATCTCTCTGACACAGCTGTATCTGACAAGGCGTAAGGAGGTGGAAAACTGATGAGCGGGAAAGCTAAAAAAGTGGAAAATCAGCAGATGGAAGTCAGCAAATCGACTGGCGCTGTGATGACGGCGTTTTTCGGCGTACTTTCACTCGCATTTCTGTTTCCCATTTTCCTGGTACTGGTGAACTCCTTTAAGAGCAAGCTCTACATCAGCGACGCGCCGTTCCAGTTTCCCAAAGTGGGAACGTATGTGGGCCTTACAAACTATTTTGAAGGCGTAAGGAAGACCGGATTTTTTCCGGCGTTCGGACGGTCTCTGTTTATTACGGTGTGTTCTGTGGCGGTAATTGTGCTGTTCACCTCCATGACCGCGTGGTACATTACGAGAGTAAAATCGAAATTTAACAGTATTCTCTACTATGTTTTCGTGTTTGCCATGATCGTGCCGTTCCAGATGGTCATGTTTACCATGTCCAAAACGGCCAATGACTTATATTTAAACTCCATGTATGGACTCGTTCTGCTGTACCTGGGATTCGGGGCGGGGCAGGCGGTGTTCCTGTTCTGCGGTTTCGTAAAGGCGATTCCGCTGGAGATCGAAGAAGCGGCCATGATCGACGGATGTTCTCCCATTCAGACTTACTTTAATGTGGTATTTCCGATGCTCCGGCCAACCGCTGTTACCGTAGCGATTTTAAATGCCATGTGGATTTGGAACGATTATCTGCTTCCGAGCTTGATTCTTCCACAGGAAAAGGGTACAATACCCATGGTTATTCAGAACTTAAAGGGCGGCTACGGTTCCATAGACATGGGAGCCATGATGGCCATGCTGGTTCTGGCAATTGTACCAATTATTATTTTCTATTTAAGCTGTCAGAAATACATCATCAAGGGTGTGGCTGCCGGCGCAGTAAAAGGATAAGGATAAAGGAGACACACGATGCGGGAATGTGGTATGTTGCTTCCGGTTGCCAGTCTGCCGTCAAAGTACGGAATCGGAGCATTTTCTAAAGAGGCATATGAATTTATTGATACACTGAAAGAGGCGGGGCAGCATTACTGGCAGATTCTGCCATTGGGACCGACCAGCTACGGAGACTCGCCCTACCAGTCATTTTCGGCTTTTGCAGGCAATCCCTATTTCATCGATCTCGACAGGCTGGTGGAGGAAGGTCTCCTTACAGAAGAGGAATGTGACGCCGCGGATTTCGGAGATAATCCGAGGGATATTGATTACGGAAAGATCTATTTTAACCGTTTTCCACTGCTTCGCAGGGCGTATGAGCGCTGGTTGAAGGACGGACACACAGCGGCCGAAGCCAGGGAGAAGCTCTGGTCGGAGACTGTGGAATACAGCTTTTATATGGCCGTTAAGAACCATTATAAGGGAAAGAGCTGGACGGAATGGGATGAGGATATCCGCCTTCAGAAGCGGGAAGCCATGGAGCAGCTCCAGTATGAACTGGCGGATGAAGCGGGATTTTACGCCTTCCTTCAGATGAAGTTTGAAGAACAGTGGAGCGCGCTGAAATCTTACGCGAATGAAAAGGGAATCCGTATCATTGGGGATATTCCCATCTATGTGGCTTTGGACAGCGCGGATACGTGGTACCATCCGGAGCTGTTTCAGTTCGATGAGAACAGGGAGCCGGTGGCGGTAGCGGGATGCCCTCCTGATGGATTTTCAGCCACAGGACAACTCTGGGGGAATCCGCTGTACCAGTGGGAGTACCATGGTAAAACCGGATATCAGTGGTGGATGAGGCGTATGGAATACAGCTTCCGCTTGTATGACGTGGTGCGTGTGGATCATTTCCGGGGCTTCGATGAATACTATTCCATACCGGCCGGGAGTGAAACGGCCATCCATGGAACCTGGGAAAAGGGACCCGGAATTGAGGTTTTCCAGAAAATGCAGGAAAAGTTTGGTAAACTCGATATTATTGCGGAAGATCTTGGATTTTTAACGCCATCTGTGTTAAAATTAGTAAAAGATACGGGATTTCCAGGAATGAAGGTTCTGGAATTCGCGTTCGATTCCAGAGAGGAAAGCGATTATCTGCCGCATAACTATACGACTAATTGTGTTGTTTATACGGGGACTCACGATAACAACACCATCCGTGGCTGGTATGAGGAGATGGACGAGGCCGACAGACAGCTTTCCGTGGACTACATGAACAATGCACACACACCCGTGGACGAGATTCACTGGGATTTCGTACGCCTTGCACTGTCGAGTGTGGCGAAGCTTGCAGTAATACCGGTTCAGGACTATTTAGGGCTTGGAGGGGAAGCGAGGATTAACACGCCTTCCACTCTGGGGGAGAACTGGAGATGGCGCATGCTTTCCGGGGAGATAACTGACGAGATCGCGGTAAAGTGCCGGAAGATGGCAAAGCTTTACGGCAGGGTATGACAGGGGATGAGTATTTCTTATGGATTCTATCAATATTAAGGACATAGCCAGAATCTGCGGGGTTGGCGTAAGTACGGTATCACGTGCTATTAATAATCACCCGGATATCAATCCGGAGACGAAGAACATGATTATGCAGGCGATTAAGGAACATAATTATATTCCTAATAACAGCGCCCGGAATTTAAAACGCACGGATTCGAAGGCCATTGCGGTTTTGATCAAGGGAATCAGCAATCCATTCTTCAGCAAGATGATCCGCATTTTCGAGGAGGAAATCCAGAAGAAGAAATACTTATTTATTATGCAGCGCGTTGACGCCTGCGAGGATGAGGTAGACGTGGCGCTGGAACTGATCAAGGAAAAGAAGCCGAGGGGAATCGTGTTCCTGGGCGGATTTTTCTCACACAGCAGGGAGAAGCTGGAGCAGCTGACGGTTCCCTTCGTGCTGAGCACCATCGGAATGACGGATTCTCTGGAGGAATCTTCCTCCTATTCCTGGGTTTCCGTGGACGATTTTGCGGAAAGCTACAAGATGACGGATTATTTATGTAAACTTGGGCATAAAAGAATCCTGATTCTGGCGGCGACACAGGATGATGAGAGTATCGGAAGACTGCGGCTTGAAGGATATAAAAAGGCCCTGGTGGACAATGGGATCGAGCCTGATGAGGAGCTCTGTGTGTTCTCCGGGGTAGGCAGGGACTGCTATACCATGGATTACGGATTCATGTCTATGAGCCGGATTCTGAGGGAGAAAAAAGTGGATTTTACGGCGGTCTACGCAATATCGGACAGCATCGCCATAGGAGCCTGCAAGGCGATTACCGAGTGCGGCGGGAAGATCCCGGAAGATTATTCCGTGGCCGGTTTCGATGGGCTCGATATCGCTCATTACTACAATCCGACGCTGACAACCATAAGACAGCCGGTGGAGGAGATGGCCGAAAGCACTATAAAGATTCTGTTTGATGTAATCCGCGGGAAGGCGGGCCATCAGAAACGGGTGTTTAAGGGGGAACTGGTGGAGGGAGAGTCGACCAGGAGCGTTTGAAACCGGTAAAAAGATAGTCAAGTATGACCAGGGATTGGTCTTTAAAATTCATTAAAATTGTTGTGACGATATAATAAAAATTTATTTGACGCGACTAATCGTTGGGCTTATAATGAGGGTACAAAAGGCGGTCCACTCCACAGAGTGGCTTCCATGCGATTAGTTGCTATTAAAAAATAGTCACTTACCTTTGGAGGGAGGGTGACTATTTTTTTGTACCATTTTTTCTATCTATGTAAACGAGAATAGCAATGATAAGCATTACTGCATTTATGATTATCATAAATTCTTCATAAGAAGACATCATATAGAACCACCTCCTTTCGGAGATGGAAGTCACCCGGCAGATAAACGGCCCAATAAAATTATATCAGAGAAAAATTCTGGCATAAGGAAAAAATTGATATAATCCTGTAAAATGATATGGATTTCAATCGTAGCCCAATGTATATACAACTTAACATAGGCGTGACTAAGGACGAAGATAGAAGATAGAATAAAAAAATCGAATGGTACAATACGCATTCATAACGTGGAGACAGCGGTCTATAGAAGCCGCTGTCTCCACGTTTTTTATGTGAAAAATATCATACCACAGCTACCTTACAAAATGTAAGCATATATAAGCTTACAAACTTGTGACATGTGTGCAAAATAAAGCGCTTGTGTTTGTGAAAAAGGTAAAATAACATAATAAAGCACCGAAAATGGAAAATTAATATTGCATATTGCATAAAAGTATAGTACCATGTAACTAACAAAGGAAATAAAATGTATGCATACAAAAAATGACCGTATCATGCAATGAAGTAAGAGGAGGGGCTTATGGAAAAATTAAAGGCAAAGGAGAAGGACAGGCGGATCAAGCGAAGCACGATTGAGGTGGCGGCCGAGTACCTGATTATAGCGATTCTGGCGCTGGCGTTTATCGTTCCGTTTATCTGGCTGATTCTGAGTTCTTTTAAGACGAGTCAGGATTTATTCCGGACACCGCCGAAGTGGCTGCCTGAAACATGGACGATAGGGAACTATATCCAGGGATTTACCGGATTTCCATTTCTCAAGTATCTGGGAAATACGCTGTTTATCATTGTATTCAACGTGATCGGCGGACTGTTCTCCAACTCTCTTGTGGCCTATGGATTTTCCAGAATCAAATGGAAAGGAAGAAACGCGGTGTTCTATCTGGTGCTGATGACGATGGTTCTGCCGTTCCAGGTAACCATGATTCCGTTATTCCTGATGTTTCAGAAGCTGGGCTGGATCGGAACCTTTCTTCCGCTGATCGTTCCGTCGTTCTTTGGTAATGCCTTTTTTATCTTTCTGCTGCGGCAGTTTCTGGTCGGGGTACCGTATGATATCTCGGAATCCGCCAAGATAGACGGGGCAAGCGAATTTACTATTTTTTACCGGATTATTATCCCGCTGGCGAAACCGGCGCTGACGACGGTGGCGATCTTTACCTTTATGAACTGCTGGAATGACTTTATCGGACCGCTGGTATTTTTGACGGATAACAAGCTGTATACCCTGTCCATTGGAATTCAACAGCTGATGAGCACGAACGACCCGAGGTGGCCTCTGGTTATTGCAGTTGGAGTGTCGATGACACTGCCGATGCTGGCGATCTTCTTTATCCTTCAGAAATACTTTATCGAGGGAATTTCATTTTCCGGTATCAAGGGGTAATACCGGATTTGATGCGTGAGAGGTGACACGCAGAGAGGAGTAAGATATGAACAGGAAAAAAACAAGGAGCAGATCGAAGGCGGACAGACGGAGTCTTCTGACGGGCCTGGCGTTTATCAGCCCGTGGATCGTGGGATTTTTATGCTTTACTTTATATCCGATCATCAATTCTTTGCGGTATTCGTTTACGAACTATTCCGCACTTAAGGCCCCCAGATTCGTAGGCTTAGATAATTATAAGACGCTGTTTACCAGCGACCCTCTGTTTATCAAGTCTCTTATGAATACAGGGTATATGATGCTGGTAGGCCTTCCCGTAATTATTATCGTAACATTTATCATTTCGGCAATTGTAAATGACCGGAGACTGAGGGGCGTTTCTTTTATCAGGACATTATTCTTCATGCCGACGCTGGTGCCGATGGTTGTGCTTTGCATTCTGTGGATCTGGCTCCTTAAGGACAATGGGGCGGTAAACCAGGGGCTGGCACTGATCGGGATTGACGGACCGGGCTGGCTGGCCAGTCCGCGGTGGGCGAAGCCGGGCATGATTCTGATGAACTTATGGTGCTCCGGCAACCTGATCATTATATTCCTGGCCGGTTTGCAGGATGTACCGACGAGCCTTTATGAGGCGGTGGAGATCGATGGAGGCAATATCTTACATAAGTTCCGGTATATTACCATTCCTTTTATGAAGCCGATTATCGTGTACAATGTGGTCACTTATATGATCAAGCTGCTGCAGCAGTTCACGGAATCCTTCGTTATGACGAACGGAGGTCCCAATGATTCGACGACCTTCTTCGGATATTATCTGTATAACAATGCGTTTAAGTTTATGAAGATGGGGTATGCATCCGCGATGGCCTGGATCATGCTGGTGGCTGCGATGATTTTGACCTTTGTCATGCTGAAGGTAACCGGTTTTGGCAAAGAAGAGTCTTAACATATTTAATTAAGAAGGAAGAGAGGAAGAAAAATGGGAAGCGTAATAGAAACAAATGTAGTGTGTCAGATTGGACTGGTAGTCAATGATGTGGAGAAGACAGGGCAGGCCTTTGCAGATTTCTTTGGAATCGAGAGGCCGGAGGTCGCGGATTCCGGCCCCGATGAGATCGTAAAGGCGGAAGTTTACGGGGAACGTTCCACGGCCTCCTGCAAGATGATGTTTTTCGATACGCCAACGGTCCAGATTGAGCTTATTGAACCGGATGAGAAGCCCAGCGCTTGGCGGGATATTCTCAATGAAAAGGGGGAGGGACTTCATCACATCGCCTTCCAGGTAAAAGATGCCGAGGGCAAGATAAAGACTCTTGGTGAAAAAGGATTTCCGCTGATGCAAAAGGGCAATTACGGAAATGGTTCGGGAATGTACGCCTATATTGATGCAAGAAAAGATCTGAAACTGATTTTTGAGCTTCTGGAAAGCTTTTAAGAGAAGGAGATACGAGATGGAGAAGAGAAAAGGAATCATTAATCCAAAGACCTGCTGTCAGGTAGGGCTAGTCGCCAGGGATATTGAAAAGACGGCGGCTCTGTACGCGGAAGTGTTCGGAGTCCCCATGCCTGAGATCAATTCGATGCCGCCGGTGGAGGTGGCGCAGACGAAATTCCGGGGAATCGCTTCCGGCACGCAGGCCAGGCTATGTGGATTTGACATGGGCCAGCTGTTCCTGGAGATCATGGAACCGGATGAATGCGACAGCTCCTGGAAGGAAGCGCTGGGGGATAAGGACGTGGTGTTCCATCACGTGGGCTTTATGGTCGATAATCTGGAGGAAGCCGTCGCATTTTTCGAAGACAGGGGCTGCCCGGTCAGACACCATGGAAAATATCCGGGGGGCGAGTATCTGCTTCCGGAGTCCATGGAGAAGTATGGAATCCTGTTCAATTTAAAATATGAGCCGGAAGGCTGAAATAAATCATAAAAATTAAAAGGAGGAGCATTTCATGAGAAAAAGAGGAGCAGCACTGGTTCTTACAGCGGCAGTGGCGTGCAATCTGGCCGGATGTAGCGGCACGGCGGCCACAAAGAATGAAACCCCAAAGAGCGATACCGCACAGAGCGAGACCACAAAGGAGGCCGGAGCACAGGCGGAGGAGAGCAAATCGGAAGCAGCGCAGACGCCGGCGGAAGGGGAGGTTGTAATCAAATACTGGTATCCGTGGGGTGGAGATTCGGAGACCTGGGATCTGTGGCGTATCGAGGAATTTGAAAAGAACAATCCGGGCATAAAAGTAGAAGCTACGTATGTGCCGCCGGATGCGGGAATTACCAACGGAAAGCTGATGGCGGCCATCGCCTCCGGCAATGTACCGGATGTCATCTGTGCACCAAACCTTCTGACCTATCCCATGGCGGCCCAGGGGGCCTTCGAGGACGTGTCCGCGGCTATGGAGAAGCTTGGCCGATCCAGAGACGATTACCAGCCCAGCGTTCAGAGCCTGATGGATATCGATGGAGCATGGTACATCATGCCGATGGAGACGGACACGCAGATGCTTTTCATCAATAATGAGAAAGCGGCTGCGGCCGGCCTGGACGTGAGCAATCCGCCGAAGAGCATATCGGAACTGGATGAGTGGGCGGATAAGATGACGGTGAAGGAAGGCGACGACTATACGACAATGGGCTTTATCCCATGGATCGACGGTGCGGAGACCGACGTTTACAATCAGGCATGGTACTTTGGCGCTCAGATTTATGAGGATGGAAAGATCAACCTGACCGATCCGGACCTTGTCGAGATGATGAACTGGCAGAGAAAGTATGCAGAAAAATATAACCCGGAGAAGATTAAATCCTTCGCTTCCGGTTTTGGAGGCGCATTCTCACCGGATCACGCGTTCTTTACAGGAAAAGTGGCCATGACGATGAATGGAAACTGGTTTAACAACGCGATCAAGCAGTATGTGCCGGATATGGACTATACGGTAGTGCCGATGGTAGTAAGTGACAGCCATCCGGAGCTGTACGGCGGTTCCGTTTTGGGCGTCAATACGTACTGCGTGCCCAAGGGGGCGAAGAGTATCGAGGCGGCTGCCCAGTTTGTCGATTACATTGCCAACGCATATATTGCGGATGACAACAACAAGACATGGTACAGCACACCTACCAGGAAAGACGTTATCGATGAGCTGACTCTGGTAAAGGAGAATGACGAACGCTATTCAGTTATCAAGAATATGGTCTTTAACGAGCACTCCAATACTCCGGCGCTGTGCAGCATTCGAAGCGTCATGGGCCAGGAACTGATCTCCGTCCGTGATAAGTGCCTTTATGAAGATAAGGACCCGGAGCCGCTGCTGGCGGATCTGCAGGGGAGAATGGAAAAGGAATTGCAGAACACGCAGTAGAGCAATGTTTAAATACGCTCTGGTGAAAAACGGGGCTGCTGCACTGAATCAGTGCGGCGGCCCGTTTGTACGCGGATGGAGGCAGAAGCGATGGATGTATTGGTATCGGGGGCGCTTATGGGACTGGGCGCCGCGTTATGCAGAAAATTTTTAAGCGAGGGACACCGGGTTTTCGCAGGTGTGCTGCAGACAGAAGATTTGATGGAGCTGGAAGAACTGAAGGGCGATCCCCGGCTGATTCCCGTCTTACTGGACGTTTCGGATAAAGACAGTATTGAGGCGGCGAGAGCAACAGTCGGGGAATACACGGACCGTCTGGATATCTTGATCAATGTGGCCGGAGTGCTCTTAAACAGGGAGGGAACCATTCTGACGGACCGCTATGAGGATCTGGAGAAGACCTTTAAAGTAAATACCATAGGTCCTGTCTATATTTGCAGCCGCTTTTTCGGCCTGTTGGCGGAGAGCGGAGGAGGAACCGTGATTAATATTTCGTCTGAGGTGGTCTCGATTGACGGAGTGGGGCCGAAGTACGCGGCCTACTGTATGAGCAAGACGGCAATTGCACAGTATGGCTTTATACTGAAGCAGACGGCGGCTGCGCTGGGCATACCGACCCGCGTTTTTTCCGTTCACCCGGGGCGCATGAAGACGGCCATGGGGGCGGAGAACGGCCAGATTGAGGCGGCGGAGTCGGCCGAAGGCATATATCGTCTGGCGGTAGGGGAAGTGCTTGCGGATAACAGGGAAATCTATGTGGATTACCGTGGAAACGCTATGCTGCACCAGGCTGGAAGAAAGGAGTGACAGGATGGGATTTAAGGATGGATTTGTGTGGGGAGCGGCAACGGCTTCCTATCAGGTAGAGGGGGCTGTGACGGAAGGCGGCAGAGGTTTAACCGTATGGGATGAATTTGCCCGCATGCCGGGAAAGACATTTTCCGGGCACACGGGAGATGTGGCGGCGGACCATTATCACCGCTATGTGGAGGACGTGGCGATTATGAAGGCGCTTGGGTTAAAGGCCTATCGCTTCTCCGTGGCCTGGAGCAGGATTCTGCCGCAGGGATACGGGGCGGTGAATGAGGAAGGCCTCCGCTTTTATAAGAACCTGGTGGATGAACTCGTTGAGAATGGGATTGAGCCGTATGTGACGCTGTTCCACTGGGATCTGCCATACGGGCTTTACCGGATCGGCGGTTGGCAGAACCCTGCGATCACCGATTATTTTGCAGAGTATGCGCGGATCGTGGCGGAGTATCTGGGCGATAAAGTGAAACACTATATTACATTTAATGAACCGCAGTGTTTTATCGGTCTGGGCCACGTGACCGGCGAGCATGCCCCGGGAAATATCATGTCCCGGAGAGCCGTTCTGGAGATGGCTCATCATGTGCTTCTTGCCCATGGAAAAGCCACAAAAGTATTGAGGAAAGTGGCTCCGCATGCTAAAATTGGGTATGCGCCGACGTGCAGCGCCCATTATCCGGATACGCAGAAACCGGAGGATGTGGAGGCTGCGAGAATGGCAACTTTCGATATATGTCCGGATCCGGATAATTTTATGTGGAATATTCCCTGGTGGAGCGATCCTGTTCTCTTCGGGAAATACCCCGAGGAAGGGGTTCGCCTGTACCGGGATATCATGCCGGAGATCGGGGCAAAGGACATGGAAGTGATCTCTGAGCCGATCGATTTTTACTGTCAGAATATCTATAACGGGAGCGCGGTACGCGCGGATGGAAACGGCGGATACCGCTATGTTCCGCGTGAGCCGGGATACGCCCGCACATCCATCGGATGGCCGGTGACACCAGAGAGTCTGTACTGGGGTCCCAGGTTTTTATATGAAAGATATCAGAAGCCGTTTTATATATCAGAAAATGGAATGGCGGCTCACGACAGTGTTTCGCTGGATGGAAAGGTCCATGATCCGAACCGGATCGATTTTCTGCAGCGGTATCTGCGCTGCTTAAAGAAAACGGCGGAGGAAGGGACTCCTGTTGAGGGATATTTTTTGTGGTCCCTGATGGATAATTATGAATGGTCAAAGGGTTACTCTGAGCGTTTTGGAATCGTTCATGTCGATTACAAGACACAGGTGAGGACTATCAAGGATTCCGGATACTGGTACAGAGACGTAATAGCCGGCAACGGTGTTCATTTGTGATAAAAGGTTACTGTGCACAGCGTGAACCGTAACGATAAAAGAGATTGTCAGAACCCAGGGGGTACGAAGATGAGGACAACACAGCAAGACATAGCAGATTATTTGAAAATATCCAGACTGACTGTTTCCAAGGCGTTAAATTATGCCTCGGGAGTCAGCGAGGAGACGCGGAACCTGATTTTGAGCACGGCAAAACAGCTTGGATACCGTCATATTTCTGAGAGACAGATGCAGGAGGCAGAAGTCCCTTCGGAACAGGAGGGAAATGTGACGATGTCGGATTTAAAACAGATTTGCCTTTTTTCAAACTTAAACTGTACAACGGACTCTTACTGGGCGCCTGTCATCAGCGGAATGGTCAGGACTCTGACGAAACGCGGCTATAATCTGAATCTGTGTTTTCTGGATCTGTCGGAGGATACGGATTTTGAGTTCCCGATTAACTTTAATCCCAGGACGGCCAGCGGAATCATACAGCTGGGGAATTTTAAGAAACACCATATCCGCCGGATCAGGGAGTGCGGACTTCCGGTGGTGGCTGTGGATACGGTAGAAGACGCGTGGGCGGAAGGGCTTTACTCCGATGTTATCATGGGCGTAAATGAAGAGCCCATGAGGGTGCTGATCGGCCATCTGGCAGATCTGGGACATACG
The DNA here is from genome assembly GCF_014288035.1 of Hungatella sp. L36. Taxonomy (NCBI): domain Bacteria; kingdom Bacillati; phylum Bacillota; class Clostridia; order Lachnospirales; family Lachnospiraceae; genus Hungatella; species Hungatella sp. L36. Next base: position 83,765 of record NZ_JACOPC010000003.1, read on the forward strand.
AGAATCGGTTATGCCGGAGCCATAAACGGCCAGCTGACGAATAAGGAGCGGTGGCAGGGCTACCGCCGGGGGCTGGCCGCCGCGGGTTTAAACGTGGGATCGGAGGACTGTTTTATCGGAGAATTCCAGGAGATCGTCCAGAAGATTGAGGCAGAGGAGCGGCTTTCGCATCTGAAGAATTTCCCTACGGCGGTGGTGTGTTTTAATGACGTGCTGGCCATTTCGCTGATGCGGTATTTCCGCGCAGCGGGGGTAAAGGTGCCGGAGATGGTGGCTGTGGCCGGTTTTGATAATCTGAGCGAATCGCTGGCCGCGGATTTGACGACGGTGAGTGTGAACCGGGAGGAGCTTGGGATGAGCGCTGCGGAGACGATCCTGTGGAGAATTGAGAATCCGGAACGCCCGTACCGGGTGATCCGGATATCGGGGGCGGAATTGATCGTTAGAAACAGCACTAGTGCAAAGCTGTACTAGTGCCGCCGGACCTAAATACGTACTGCATAGCACCCGCTATCTACGCCAGGAGCACGCCCACGAAGCTAGTCGTAGGGTCCACTACGCCGTCGCTTCGTGGACGCACACCTGACGCAGATATCAGGCACTATGCAGTACGCATTTAAGTCCGGCGACACTAGAGTGCCTGGTGTAAATTCGCCTAATATAGCCCTCGCTATTTCTTAAGCGTGGGGGAAAGAGAAAATAGAACTCATGGATAGAGTAAAAACAGGTATATTAGGCTGCGGTGTGATCAGCAGCACCTACATAAAGAACATACAGGAGCTGTACCGGCCACTGGAAATCGTGGCGTGTGCGGACGTGGATACCGGGAAGGCTGAGGCGTGTGCCAGAGAGTTCGGGATAGAAACGTGGTCCGATCCGGACCATTTACTTGAAAATAAGGACGTTTCCATGATTATCAATCTGACGCCGCCTAAGTTCCATTATGAATTAAACCGCCGGATTCTGATGGCGGGTAAGAATTTATTCTGCGAGAAGCCATTTGCCTTTACCTGGGAACAGGCGAGGGAGCTGACGGAGCTGGCAGAGGAGCGGGGAGTGCGGATCGGCGGTGCTCCGGATACGTTTTTAGGACCGGGGCTGCAGCGGACCAGACTGCTTCTGGAGCGGGGAGCCATAGGACGGCCGCTCTATTTAAACGCGGCGATGATGTCCTGCGGAGTGGAAATGTGGCATCCGGCGCCGGCACAGTTTTACCAGGAAGGGGCCGGGCCGCTTTACGATATGGGACCATACTATTTAACTGCTGTCGTGGCCTTGTTTGGACCTATTGCGGAGATCAGAGCCATGGCGGCAACCGGATTCGAGAAGCGGAAGATCTACAGCCAGCCTTTGGCGGGCGAAGAGCTTACCGTTGAGACTCCCACTTATTATACGGCCCTTTTAAAGCTTTCCGGCGGGCTGATTGCCAATCTGACCATCAGCTTTGATATCTGGAAAGCTGCTCTGCCGATGTTTGAAATATATGGAACAGAGGGGACGCTGTCTGCACCGGATCCCAATATGTCGTCGGGAATGCCGGAGGTCACCAGGAAAGAGACGGTGCTGGCGGACCGTACGGCCGCAGCAGAGCCGTTAAACCGCAGCTTCCCGGATGAAGAGGAACTGAGACGGCTTTATCCCGAAACTGCGGAGTATATAAGAGGAGCAGGGGCGCTGGATTTAGCGATGGCCATAAACGAAAACAGGCCTGCAAGAGCCGGAATGGACCTGGTCTGCCACGTGTTGGAAGCCATAAATGGAATCATGGAAGCCGCGAAGAGCGGCGGGTGCTATTATATGAAGACAACCTGCGGAAGGCCGGAGCCTCTGATAGAGGGGAATTCTGCGGGAGAAGTCAGACAGAACAGAAAGTGAGAATAGAATATGAGGCTGGGATTAGCGTCGCCGCTGAAACATGAGACTCCAAAGGAGTGGGCGGCCAATATGAAAGCCATCGGCTGCGGCTGTGTTGTATTTCCTGTGGATTATATGGCGGGAGAGGCGGTTGTCGGTGCGTATGCCGAAGCCGCAGAGCAGGAAGGGCTTATAATCGCTGAGGTAGGGGCATGGTCCAATCCGCTGTCACCGGATGAAGATGTGCGGAGTGAGGCTTTCACCCGCTGTGTCCGGCAGCTTCAGCTGGCAGACCGGATTGGCGCGTCATGCTGCGTCAATATAGCCGGTAGCGCGGGAAGCCGGTGGGATGGGGCTTACAAGGAGAATTTTACAGAGGCGCACTGGAAGAAGACGGTGCGATCCATTCAGAATATTATCGATGAGGCGATGCCGGAGCGGACGTATTATACGCTGGAACCGATGCCCTGGATGGTACCAGCCGGTCCGGAGCAGTATCTGCGGCTGCTGGAGGAGGTGAACCGGGAGCGGTTTGCCGTGCATATGGATCTGGCAAACTGGATCACAAGCCCGGATAAGTATTTTAACAATCATGAATTTATGGAGCAGTGCTTTGCGATGCTGGGAGACCGGATAAAAAGCTGCCATATTAAGGACGTATCCCTGCGGGAGGAATTTACCTTCCAGTTAAAGGAGACGGCCTGCGGAGACGGGACGCTGGATTTAAGGAATTATATCAGGCTGGCAGAACACGTCAATCCGGATATGCCAGTTATCATTGAGCACCTCAAAGGGGATGAGGAATACTTAGAAAGCCTGAAGTATGTCAAGCGCTTCGGTCCGGATATCCCATAGGAAATACCTATATAATACAATATAAAATCTATATTTCCCTATGCTGTCGATCTATGCTATGATTATGGTCATAAAATCAGAGCCGCCAAAGGCGAAAGGGGCAGCTGCCCTTTGTATATGGCCGAACCGGCAGGGAGATAGAAAAATGAAAACAACAGATATATTTGCTAAGAAACCGGTGCTGTCCTTCGAGGTCTTTCCTCCGAAGAGAACCAATCCGGTCGAGACGATATACGAGACACTGGACAGTTTAAGAAAACTGAATCCGGATTTTATCAGCGTTACATACGGGGCGGGCGGCAGTGAAAACTGTAAGGCGACGACGGAGATCGCCTCCAGGATCAAGAATGAATACGGGATCGAGAGTGTGGCGCATTTGCCATGCATCGGCCTGAAGAGAGACGATGTAATCAGCCTGCTGGGCGGATTTAAGAGAGCGGGAATCGACAATATTCTCGCTCTGCGCGGAGATATCCCCGAGGGCGGCCGCCCGGACGGCGACTTCGGGCATGCCAGTGACCTGATCTCCTTTATAAAAGAAAACGATGAATTCAAGGAGTTCAATGTGCTGGCGGCCTGCTATCCGGAAGGTCATACGGAATCGGAAAACATCCTGACCGATATCCGCAGCTTAAAGACCAAGGTGGACGCAGGCGCCGACCATTTGATCACACAGCTCTTCTTTGACAATGACTGTTTCTACCGGTTCCGGGAACGCGCTTCGCTGGCGGGAATTCATGTTCCGGTGGAGGCGGGGATCATGCCGGTTACCAACAAAAAGCAGATCGAGCGTATGGTATCCCTCTGCGGCGTAAGCCTGCCTTCGAAATTTACCGCAATTATGGAACGGTATGAGCATAATCCCGAGGCCATGCGTGATGCCGGAATTGCCTACGCGGTGGATCAGATCGTGGATCTGATAGCGCGGGGTGTCGACGGCATTCACCTTTATACCATGAACAATCCTTACGTTGCGGCGAAGATTCACGAGGCTGTCTACCGCCTGCTGGCCGCGTAAGTAATCTTACCGGCCGGCCTCCGGCAGAATGGTGAATCCTTCTTCCAGAATCAGCTTCTTCAGTTCGCTGATATAGGAAAGTGAAATTGGGCTTAAAGGGAATTTATCGCTGCAAATATAGCCCACCCGCATCCATTCATCCGTTTGAAGCGGTACGGACACGATGTTGTCACCATTTAGATTGCTGTTTAGTATTCCGCTGCAGATTGTGTAGCCGTTCAGACCGATCAACAGGTTAAACAGAGTCGCCCTGTCGCTGACGTGAATGGTCTTCTTATGCGGAGCGGTGCTTAAGATCTCCTCTGAGAAATAAAAGGAATTATAGGTTCCCTGTTCAAATGCAAGAAACGGATAGTCCTCTAAGTCATCGAGAGTGACTGCCTCCCGTTTGGCGAGCGGATGGGCGGAACTGATAAACACGTGGGGAGCCGCCTCGAACAGGGGTACAAAGGCCAGATGATGCTCCTTCAGCAGCTTTTTCAGCACCTTTTCATTAAACTGGCTGAAGTAGAGGATCCCCACCTCACTCCGGAAATTTGCCACATCTTCTATGATCTCGTACGTCCGTGTTTCCCTTAACGTAAACTCATACTCATCCGTATCGATCCGGGAAATTAAGTTGACAAAGGCGTTGACCGCAAACGCATAGTGCTGCGTGGATACGGAGCAGAGCCGCTTCGCCGGCTTTCCGTTCGTATAGCGCTGCTCTAAAAGCTGCGTCTGCTCAATGACCTGGCGCGCATACGATAAAAATTCCGTGCCTTCGGCCGTCAGGGATATCCCCTTCGCTGTCCGGTAGAAAAGTTCAATTCCAAATTCTGATTCCAGTTCTTTTAAAGCCGCGGAAAGGCTGGGCTGCGATATGTACAGCTGCCTCGCCGCCTCCGTGATCGACCCGCATTCCACGATCTTTATGATGTATTTCAGCTGCTGAATCGTCATAGGACACCTCCCATAGTTTTTTTCTATAATATACTGTATTTTTACCAAAAGTGCAAATAATAACGTAAAAATGAGCCTTTCGGGCGATTTTTCGACCTATCAAAACCGCAGAATTCGTCCGGCGGTCCAAAATTCCGACAAAAACCGACTCTGGAAAAAATTACCATTTTTGGAAATTACCAAAATATGGTATGATAAAATAAGGTTTTTAAATTCAGGAGGAGAAAAATTGAGAGGCTTACGATGGGATTATGACTTGCAGGAGAGAATTTATCAATTTATCGTGTACTTTGTTTCTGAAAATCTGTATTCTCCCACTATCCGCGAAATCTGCGACGGCGTGGGAAAAAACTCAACGGCTACGATCAGTCTTTATCTGGAGGAACTGGAGGATATCGGGAGAATTATTCTCGGCCATGGACCGCGGACGATTAAGCTGGTAGGATTTAAAGTCGTGGAGGAGTGTGAGCATTAAAACTGTATGAGAACTGAGGGGGGAGTCAAAAACCCGGGAGAGCATTTCAGCTGATGGATTCAGCTGAAATGCTCTCCCGGGTTTTTTAATGGCAGTTATGTTGTTATTCTGCTGTTTCCAGATTGGCGTCGTTCTCAGCGCTGTCACCGGCAGCCGCATCACTGGCCTGGGCCGCTTCCTGGCTGGCCTCGGCAGCCGCTTCCTCCGGGTCCAGATTCTCGCCCTCCGGTGTGATCGTTACACGGGCTTCGTTGCCGATTAAGTCCTTCACACAGATGGTCAGATTCTCCTTCTGCATATCGAACGTAATAAGTCCGGTACTGCGGTCGATCGAGAGCGGAAGAATCTCCGGCGTGTCATCATCGTAAGCGTATATGGTGTCATAATTCACTCCGGACTGGGTATCCTCCAGACGGAAGGAAAGAACGCCGTCCTCGATGATGGAATCCTTTATGCTAGGCGGAGTGTCATCCAGGACATTGACCTGTTCGGAAAATATATTTTTCATGCCGTTAAAGGCTGTTAAACTCACTTTTACGGTTCCGTTGGAGCCGAGTGTCGCCGTGTAGGTCTTGGAGGCAGTTTTGGTGAGCTCCACCGCGTTGCCGTCCAGCGTCACAGTCATCTCCTTGATGGGAAGCAGTGATTTTATCTTTAATTCCATGGTCGTTGTCGTAAAATTGGTGGCCTCCCCGATGGTCAGATCGCCCTTCGGAGCCGCGGTGACGAGAATAAAGATAATGGAATTGACGACAATAAATGGAAGCACATAAAACAGGAGGACCGTCATAAAGTCACTCCGTCCGGAATCGTGCCGGTTGGAGCCTCCTCTCCCTCGGTTCTGCCTGGAATTGTTGGTATATGGACTCATATTGATTAAGGTTCCTCCTTGTGTTTTTTACGTTTCCTAGCATAACAGAAAAAAGCGTTTCTTACAAGATGATCTGTTAAATCGTAATAAATTGTGGTAATATATTAAGAAAGAGCTTAGAAGGAGATGCCATATGGTTGACGAGGCCGTAGCATTTGCGATGAAGGCCCATGAGGGGGCCTTCAGGAAAGGAACCAGAGTTCCTTATATCGTCCATCCACTGGAGACGGCAGTGATCGTTTCCATGATGTCGGAGGACGAAGAACTGATTTGTGCGGCGCTTCTCCATGATGTAGTGGAGGATGCGGGAGTATCGGAGCAGCAGCTGGAGGCTTTATTTGGTCCGCGGGTGGCGGCACTCGTGATGGCGGAGACGGAGGACAAGACGAAGTCCTGGAAGGAACGCAAGGCGGCGACCCTTGATCATCTGGATACGGCGCCGAGGGAGAGCAAGATCCTGATTCTGGGGGACAAGTTAAGCAACCTGCGGTGCACGGCCAGAGATTATATGGTATTTGGCGAAGCAATCTGGGACAGGTTCAATGAAAAGAGGAAGTCGGAGCACGCCTGGTATTATAACGGAGTGGCGGAACGGATCAGGGAACTGGCCGGGTATCCGCTGTGTCAGGAGTATTTTGAACTGTGCCGGAAGGTGTTTGGAAGCTAGTGCCTCCCGGCGTAAATACGCCATGCATAGCACCTGCTTTCTACGCCAGTTGCACGCCTGCGAAGCTAGCTGTAGGTACCACTACGCCGTCGCTTCGCAGACGCACACCTGATGCAGATATCAGGCACGGTACAAGGCGTATTTACACCGGGAGGCACTAGTGGTAGCGGGGATGAAAAGACTGTTTGGAGGAATATCAAAGTTTTCGGTTAAGATGTTTTTGCTGATTGTGATCTGCGTGGTGATCCCGTTCGCAGGCGTATGTCTCTATATACGGATCAACATGGAGAACTTTATTCAGGAAAAACTGAGCGAAAGGATTATTCAGGATATATCGAGAGGAGAGCGCAATATTACAGAGGGGCTGGAGGAACTGGCCTCTCTTTCTGATGTCTTCGTATTCGATAAGGAACTGATCGAACGCATAGGGGATGAAAACAGAACGGAATTCGAAAATGTAGTTTATTTCAACCAGCTTCTGGATCAGCTCAGCATTTACAGAGGAAGAGCCGGCATGGAGGATGTAAAGGTCATTCTGTTTGACAACTATGGGCGTGTCTATTCCAACTGGAGCCTAAACTATAGAAATTATGAATTCCTTCTGAAGCAGGACTGGGTTGCCGAGAGTATGAACCAGTGGGGCCATGTGACGTGGTCCATGTTCAGTCCGCCGTATATTGCGGAGGAAAAGGATAAGGGAGAGACGTACATATCACTTGCAAGATCTCTTATGGAAGACGGAACGACAGGGGACCGGGCAGGCACACTGATACTCAGTATGGAACAGTCCCGGTTCAGCGAGATGATGATGACCTATGCCTATGAGGATGATGTCGCTTACGTATGTGTGGATGACGGCCAGATTCTGCTGAACAATGACAAGGAGAGAAAGATTGGTGAGAGCGCCTTAGATGCGCTGTACCAACAGACCGCCGGTAAAAAAAGCGGGAATTTACGATGCAGCGCCAATGGAGCAGAGTATCTGCTGAATTTTTATACAATACCGAGGCCCTGGGTATTTAATGGGCAGCAGATGAAGGTCTTTCATTTTACCGGGTATCAGGAAGTGCTGAGTGAGGTCAGCATGGTGACGAAGCGGATCAATGCCGTAATTTTAGTCATGCTGGTGCTGATAACAGCAATCTCTTACGCCGCGGTGCGGCTTCTGGTGAGGCCCATCGTGGTTCTGACGAAGAAGATGGGAGACTATACGATCGAGAGCGAGATTTCCGGGATTGATACGGAGCGGAAGGATGAGATCGGCCATTTAAACCAGGCATTCTGCCGTCTGGATGGCAACATCAAGCAGCTGTTCGCCCGCCTGCAGGAGGAAAACAAGATCAAAGAGCAGTACCGCTATGAATCGCTGAGGGCGCAGCTGAATCCGCATTTTCTGTTTAATACCCTGACGACAATCCGTTGGATGGCTATGATACGCGGCGCTCATAATATCGTGGAAAGCATCGACGCCCTGGCCAGCGTGCTGAATTACAGCATGAGCCGGGATGACCGCCTGGTGACACTGGAGGACGAGCTGGACAATATCCGTAACTTTGTATACATTCACAATTACCGGTATCAGGACTATTGCAGTCTTGACATTGATATTCCGGATGAGATGAAAAAGCTTCGAATGATGAAGTTTATTCTTCAGCCTGTGGTGGAAAACGCGCTGATTCACGGGTATGACAAACAGCGGGAGCAGATCACCATCCGGATATACGGATACACGGAGGATCAGATCCTCTATCTGTTCGTGGAGGATGACGGCATCGGAATATCAGACGAGGTGATTGAACAGTTTGAGACGTTTCGCCAGACTGCTGGAAAGGGAGACCGCCTGACGGGGATTGGCCTGACCAATGTGGACTCCTGTATCCGCATCACCTTTGGAGAGCAGTACGGACTGACACTGGAGCGCGTGGCGACACATGGAACATCGGTAACATTTACACTGCCGGTCATAGAGGGGGAAGACGATGAAAAAGGTCATGATTGTGGATGATGAGGTACTGGTGAGAATCGGCATAAAGTCCATGACATCCTGGGAACAGTATGGATATACGATTGTCGCAGATGCCTCAGATGGAGAAGAGGCGCTTAAAAAGATCCGGCAGTATGAGCCGCATATCATTTTGACAGATTTGAAAATGCAGCCTATGGATGGATTTGACCTGATCGCCAAATGTGCGGCGGACTATCCAAGAATACGGTTTATCGTTCTGAGCAATTACAATGATTTTGAAAATGTCAGAAAAGCAATGAAGCTGGGGGCTTATGATTACATTTTTAAACTGACAATTCATGTAGATGAACTGCTTAAGATTATGGATGAAGCCAGTATGGACCTGGACGAGGAGGAGATGAAGCCGAGGAGCGATACGAGCGAGGTGGTTTATAAGAACCTAGATGCCATCAAAAATAATCTTGTCAGGCAGGCATTAACGAAGAAAGACGGCTTTCTCGGCGGTGTGCAGAAGGGCTTCGATGATATTCACTTAAAGATCGATTTCCGCAGGCCATACTGTGCTGTGACAATACAGCCGGACAGTCTTGAGATTGTTAGAAAAAGAGGAGATTTCCTGGAAAATGATCTCTTCCTGTTCTCCATGGAAAATATTATCACCGAAATTTTAGGCCGGGGCGGCCGGGCCGAGGTGTTTCTGGATCCGGACCAGGATTTTCTGGTGGTGATAAACCAGGGAGAGGCCCAGGGGTGGAAGGAATTTTTTGAGATCCTGGAGCTTAAATTCGGCACGCTTGTAAAATATATTAAGCAGTATTACGGGATAGGAATCAGCGGCGCCGTGAGCGGAGAACTGTGCGGCATCGAGAAGCTGAAAGCAGCGGCTGAGCGGAACAAAAAGCTTCTGGGAGAGCGGTTTTTCCGGCAGACAGGAGAACTGGCTGCCGGACCAGTACGGGAATATGAAGATATGGTACTTCCGGAGGAGTACCGGACCGCCCCGCTGGAGCAGCTGCTCTTAAATGGGGATTTCCATGGAATGGAAGATTACATGGAAAAACTGCTGCTGTTTTTCGAGGACAAGGGCTGCTGGCGTCCGGAGGATATCCGAAGACGACTGATGAAGGCGTATAAAAAGCTGAACCTGGGACTGTCAAGGTATGGGATTGACGTAGAGAGCATCAGAGATGAAAACGGGGCGAATCTGGAAGATGCCATCGGCGGCTATGCGTGTTATGGAGATATTGAGTGCGCGGCGCGTGAACTGCTCACACTCTATCGGAAGGAATATGAGAGTATGACAGGGAAGCCGTGCAGACGGGAGATCGCCCTGGTCAAGAGCTATGTCTGTGACCATCTGTCGGAGGAACTGTCCATTGTCAGGATTGGGGAGGTAGCCGGAATGAGCGAGAGCCGGTTTTCCCACGTATTTAAAGAGGAGACGGGAATCAGCTTCATGGAATATGTCGGCATGGTACGGATGGAGAAGGCGAGGGAGCTTTTGCAGAATACGGATTTGAGAATCAATGAGATCGCAGAGCGAATCGGTATTTCCAACCCCAATTATTTCAGCGCCCAGTATAAAAAAAGGACGGGACAGTCGCCGAATGAGTTCCGCAGATCCCTGATGGAGCAGAATATGAAAGAAAAATAGCAGGATATAAGAGAATGCGGGAGAAGATACGCATCTTAGATTTGCCGGATGGCAGAAATAGGTAGAAAGACAGCAGGCAGGAATATGGTTCCAGCCTGCCTTTTTTGTTATAGTATAGACAGAAACAAAAGGCCGGCCAGAGTATGATAATAAACAAGGAGGAAGTAATCGTGAGAAATATGAAAAAAGTATGGGCGTTGGTTTTAACTACAGCAATGGCACTGTCCGTATTATCGGGCTGCTCCGGTTCCCAGAAGCCGGAGGCTACAGCTGCATCCGGGTCGCAGGAACAGAAGACAGAAGGAGAGAAAACGGAGGCTGCGGGAAACAGCGAGAAAGAGACAGTCACTCTGAGAATGTGGGGCGGAGTTCCTGCCGAGGCAGGTCCTCAGGCGGCCTGTGATAATTTCAATGAGCTGTATAAAGACAAGGGAATCCAGGTGGAGTACGAGCGGTTTGTGAATGACGACACCGGAAACCTGAAGCTGGAGACAAACTTACTGTCCGGCACTGGCGTGGACCTCTATATGACCTATGCCACAGACGTTCTGGCCAAAAGGGCAGGCGGCAATATGGCGCTGGATCTCACCGATCTGATGGCAAGAGACGGATTTGATTTGAAACAGTATTTCGGCAATATGGCGGAAGCTTACTTTGTGGACGGCAAGCCTTACTCCATCCCGACGAAACTGGACCAGTATGGAATCGTTATCAATAAAGACATGTTTGATGAGGCCGGCATCGAGATTCCGACTGATTGGACATATGAAGAATTTGCAGAGACGGCCAGAAAGCTGACTCATGGAGAGGGCCAGGATAAAGTGTATGGAATGTTCTGGAATTCCCAGCAGGACCTGTCATATGTGTTTGGCTATCTGGTAGCACAGACGAACGGCGGGGATCCGATGTATTTAAGCGAGACGGAAACCAGCTTTACCGATCCGGTCGTTGTTAAATCAGTGGATTTAATCAACAGCATGATGAATGTCGATAAGACATCCCCGACCCATACGGATTCCGTGACACAGAAGCTTTCTCAGGAGGGAATGTTCCTTACCGGAAAATCGGCTATGACAGTCGGCCCGTGGATGGTCCGGAGCATTAAAGACACTGCCACGTATCCTCATGATTTTACCACGGCATTTGCACCGTATCCAGTGGTGGAAAAAGGACAGAGAAACTATACCCAGGGCGGTTACGGCGATCATTTATGCATCAATCCGAAATCGGAGAATATCGATGCGGCATGGGAATTTGCGAAATGGTACGCAACGGAAGGCATGATTCCGGTCGTGGAAGGCGGAAGAGTACCCGCAGCCAATACGTATAATCCTGAAGAGGTAGCAAAAGCATTTTTAAATGGAGCCGAAGATCACATTGACTTAGATTCCGCCATGAAGATTTTAATAACACCGGCCGATAATTACGCGGTTCCCTCCATTACAAACCACATCGCTGAAGTGAAGAAGGTTGCAACGGAAGAGCTTGAGAAGATCTTTATCGGACAGCAGACTGTAGAAGAAGGAATGGCAAAGGCCAAGGAACGCGCGGATGCCCTCTTGAAGTAGAGGCGGACTTCGCAGATTTCTGAAAGCGGCCGGAGGCCAGTACTGGAAAGTCGGTTTCCGGCCATTCTGCGCAAAAAATCAGAGAAAGTGAAGGAAAGGAGGAAGGAAACCGTGAAAAGAAAGATGAGCAGACAGTTAAAAACAGACCTGGTGGGATATTCCTTTATCCTTCCCAATATTATCGGTGTTCTGTTGTTTACGCTGATTCCCATGGTGTTTTCACTGGTGATCAGCTTTACGGACTGGGATTACACGCAGGGCCTGGGAAACTGGACATTTGTTGGAATTCAGAACTTTATCGATATGTGGAAGGATGAGTGGTTTATCAGTTCTCTGATCAATACGATCATCTTTGCGGTTACAGTCGTTCCGCTGACCATTTTCCTGGCATTAATACTGGCTGTTGTGATCGACAAGTACTGTGTCGGCAAGCTTCCAATACGACTGGCCCTGTTTATGCCTTATATATCCAATATTGTGGCGGTCGCCATTGTATGGGTGATGATGTATTCTCCATGGGGACCGTTTACTCAGCTGGTTAAATTCTTTGGAGTGGAAAATCCGCCGCAGTGGCTGGGAGACCCGAAGTGGGCGCTGCCCGCGTTAATCATCATGACCATATGGTCGGGTGTAGGTTATGCCAACATGATTTATACCTCCGCGATCCAGGGGCTTCCAAAAGATGTCTACGAGGCGGCCGATATAGACGGTGCGGGGGAGGTTACCAAGTTTTTTAAACTGACGGTACCGTTTCTGTCTCCAACCACATTTTTCCTGGTAATTACGACGTTCGTCACGTCTTTCCAGGTATTCGCACCCATTCAGATCATGACGAGAGGCGGCCCGGGAACGGCTACGAATGTGCTCGTATACTATATTTACACGTCTGCGTTTACCTTTTATAAAATGGGGTATGCGGCGGCTATGTCATGGATTCTATTCCTTATTCTGTTTGCAATCACCATCATACAGTGGAAGGGGCAGAAGAAATGGGTAAGTTATTAAGAGGGGAGGCGGAAATATGGAAAAACAGGTACAGTTTAACCGGGATAAAATGAAACGGACCGCTGTGAAAATCTTTTTCACCGTGTTGATTGGACTGGTGGCGCTATCCATGGTCACCCCGTTTATCTGGATGGTGTCCGCTTCCATGAAGCTGCCGCTGGATGTTATGAAGCTGCCGATCAAATGGATACCAGAGTATTTTTATCCGGATAACTATAAAAAAGTATGGAACATAGGAGGAGTTGCTGCGCGGGATTACCATTTCGGGCTGGCGTATTTCAACTCGATCAAAATCGCTGTCATCAACCTGACGGGTTCTGTCATCACAAGCACTCTGGCCGGATATGCGTTTGCAAAAATTAAATTCCGCGGAAGCAACGTGTTGTTTCTCCTGTATTTAGCGACGATGATGATTCCGAGTCAGGTGACGCTGATCCCCAAATTTGTGCTTTTTAACAAAATGGGGCTGACGGGCACGCATCTGACCCTGATTCTTCCCGGACTCATTACGATCACGGGAACCTTCCTGATGCGTCAGTACTTTATGCAGATTCCGGATGAACTCCGGGAGTCCGCACGGGTAGACGGGGCAAATGAGTATGTAATATGGGCGCGGATCATGGTGCCGATCGCAAAGCCGAGTATGGCGTCACTCGCCATGGTGGTATTTTTATGGAACTGGAACAGCTATCTGGAGCCGCTGGTATTTTTAAGCGACTGGAGACTGTATACAATTCCGATCGCATTAACGAACTTTATTGAAGAAAGCGTAACAGAATATAATCTGGTAATGGCGGCGGCTTCCTCCGCCCTGATACCGGCGTTTCTGGTGTTTGTTCTGGGTCAGAAATTCCTGGTAAAGGGGCTGGTGGCAGGGGCCGTTAAGGGATAGGAGGTATCCATGAACTACATAGAAGAACCGAAGAGAGAGATACCGGTCGCCTGGGAAACACAGGTGCTGGTGCTGGGGGCAGGACCGGCCGGAGTGGCGGCGGCCATAACTGCAGCCAGAGAAGGCGCCCGCACTATACTGATTGAACAGACAGGGGACGTGGGCGGAATTGCCACCGCAGGACTGATGAGTCACTGGACGGGCAATACAGAGGGCGGTATTTATGAGGAAATTCTGGACCGTTCTGCGGAGTGTATGGAGCGGGAAGGCCATCTTTTCAACGGCGGAGCCAGGCAGATCATCAATCCCGAGAGGCTTAAGACTGTGCTTCTGGAAATGCTTGTGGAAGCCGGAGCCAAATTGCTCCTATACACCTTTGTCAGTGATGTGGTCATGGAAGGTAATACAATGAAAGGCGTTATTGTGGAGAGCAAATCGGGCCGTCAGGCAATTCTTGCAGATATCGTGATTGATGCCACCGGAGACGGTGATGCAGCAGCGAAGGCAGGAGTTCCCTGCTTTAAAGGCCGCGAGACGGATGGAAAGATGCAGCCCGCCTCAATTATGTTTAAGGTAGCGGGAGTTGATGTGGAACGGGGAGTATTTCCCGGTGGCTTTGAAGAGACGTTCCAGATTCCCGCCGGGGATTTACAGACACTGGGCCGTCAGTATCTGCCGGAGCCGGCCGGCCACGTACTGCTCTACAAAACCACTCTTCCGGGTGTAGTCACCTGCAACATGACAAACTGTACCGGAATTGACGGAACGAAGGCAGAGGATTTGACCAGGGCCACATTCGTTTGCAGGGAGCAGATGGACCGTATCGTCGAATTTTTGAGGAAGGTCGTTCCGGGGTTTGAAAACTGCTATTTGATCAGCTCCGCCTCGCTGATCGGAATCCGGGAGACGCGGCATTTTGAAGGCGAAAGCACCATCACGGAGCAGGATATTCTGGAGGCCAGAGTATTTGACGATTGGGTGGTGGCAAGGGCGAGCTTTAACTTTGACGTTCACAATTTGACGGGGAACGGCCTGGATGAAACAGGAAGCCAGAAGACGTTTAAGCAGAAAAAGGGCTACACCATTCCCTATGGCTGCTTTGTTCCGAAGAAGGTGGACGGTCTGTATCTGGCAGGGCGTGATATATCAGGCACACATATGGCGCATTCCAATTACCGCGTTATGCCAATCTGTGCCAATATGGGGCAGGCTGTGGGAATCGCAGCAGCGCTCTGTGTGAAAAATAAAAAACTGCCCAGGGAGCTGAAGGCGGCACAGGTACAGGAACGACTGTTGGAGCTTGGAGTGAGACCGTGACCGCGCGGAAATGATGAGGAGGGGAAGCCTTGAAACAGATGCTTGAAAAACAGTATGATTTCGTAGTCGTTGGGGGCGGACTCGGTGGAATCTGCGCCGCTATAGCGGCGGCCAGAGGCGGGATACGAACCGCACTCGTACATAACCGGCCGGTACTGGGCGGAAATGCCAGCTCGGAGATGCGCATGCATATCTGCGGGGCGGACCACCATATGAGCCGCCCTGATGCCAGGGAAACCGGCATTTTAGAAGAAATCCTTTTGGAAAACAAACGGCGGAATCCGGAGATGATCTACCCGATCTTCGATGCGGTTCTGTGGGAAAAAGTCCATTATCAGGAGAAGCTGGAGCTCTATCTGAATACACAGATGACGGAGGTGGTCTGTGACGGGGAGAAAATTACGGCCATCTGTGCGGAGCAGCTGACGACCGAAAAGAAGTTTTATATAAAAGCGAATATGTTTCTGGACGGAACGGGTGACGGTGTTCTCGGAGCGAAGGCCGGAGCAGAGTACCGGATTGGAAGGGAAGCAAAGGGGCAGTACGGTGAGGAACTGGCGCCGGAGAAGGGGGATCACTGTACTATGGGAAATTCCCTGATGTTCTCCACACGTGATATGGGCCATCCCGTCCCATTTGTCAAGCCATTCTGGGCGAACACCTATACAGAGGAACAGCTGAAATTCAGGGATCACTCCGATGTGACCTCCGGATACTGGTGGATCGAGCTGGGAGGCGGTGTGAAACGTACAATTGAAGATGCAGAACTGCTCCGCGATGAGCTGTTAAAGGCTGTCTACGGTGTGTGGGACCACATAAAAAACGGCGGCAGCCACGGCGCGGAATGTATGGAACTGGAATGGGTTGGCTTCCTTCCGGGAAAGCGGGAGAGCCGCCGCCTCATCGGTGATTACGTGCTGACAGAGCATGACTGCCTGGGGGAACAGGATTTTCCCGATACCGTTGCATACGGCGGGTGGCCCATGGATATCCATACTGTCGAGGGCTTTTTAAATGAAGAGGATAATCCAACGGTCTGGAACAAGGTAAACGGAATCTATCCGATTCCATACAGATGCCTTTATTCCAGGAACATAAAGAATCTGTTTCTGGGCGGAAGGGCCATCAGCTGTACCCATGTGGCATTTTCGTCGACCAGGGTGATGGCTACCTGCGCTGTAGCAGGCCAGGCGGCGGGAGTGGCGGCAGCGATAGCTTTGAAAAGGGGCTGCACTCCATCCGGTGTTCTGGAGTTTATAGATGAACTGCAGCAGGAACTGTTAAAGCAGGACTGCTATCTGCCTGGTGTGAGGAACACGGACCCCAAAGATCTGGCCAGAACGATGAAGGTGAGCGCTTCGGATCAGACAGAAGGCTGTCCGCCGGAGAATGTGGTAAATGGAACCGCAAGAAGTGAAGGCGGGGCTTCCAATTGCTGGAGAGCACCTATGGAAGGAAAGCCGGTCATCACGCTCACGGCAGAACGGCCAATACTGGTGAAACAGATCAGATTGACACTGGATTCCAATTTAAGCAGGGAGATCACGCCTTCAATTAACCGTGCGGTTCTGGGAAGACAGGAGATGAATCCACCGTCGGAGCTGATCCGGAATTATACCGTGGAATTTTTACTGAACGGAAATTCCGTTAAAAGGCTTAGCAGGGAATCCATGGGACAACGGCTTCAGATCATTGGTTTAGAAGACGAAATACGGTGTGACAGCGTCAGTATCAGAGTGGAGTCGACGTACGGAAGCCCTCTGGCCTGTATTTTTGAAATTCGACTGTATGACGGGGAAGAATGCGAAAAATAACAAAATGGTATGGTCTGCCCTGAAACTGTGATATCAGGACGGCACCATACCATTTTTTCGGTGGAACCGTTACAGCGTGTTCGCACGGTCTGCAACATTTTTGTTGAAATTAATCACCTGATGCTCATAGGTTGCGCCCATCAGCGGTGAGGTGATAATAAAATCCGCGGTCGCCCTGGTATTGGCGATGGGAATATCATAAACCTGAGCGATACGGAGCAGGGCCTTCACATCGGGGTCGTGGGGCTGTGCGGTCAATGGGTCGGAGAAGAAGATGACCAGGTCGATTCTTCCTTCCACGATTTTTGCGCCGATCTGCTGGTCACCGCCTAAAGGACCGCTGTTGTAGCCCTTCACCGACAGGCCCGTCTGGTCCGTGATCATACGCGCTGTGGTGCCGGTTCCGCATAAGGTGTGCTGGCTTAAGATGTCTTTATGTTCCTTGCACCACTCGATGAGGGAATGCTTTTCATTGTCATGGGCGATGAGAGCAATATTTTTCTGTTTCTCCAGTGTCAGTGTGATAAAATCTTCCTGTATCATAAGATTCCTCCTGTAAAATATAGATTCTGATGTCTTATCTGGTGGTATTTTCCTTTTTCAAACTCCCTTTTATCATAAATGATTTTTAAACAATTGAATAGTGTAAAATGGTAAAATTCTTTAAAAGAATTGAATTGTAAGGGGATATCAATTGGTATTGTAGGAAAGATTTAAGGAATTCAGGAGTTATTTGCCCGGAATCTATGCTATACTTAATATATCAAAATTGACAGATGCTTGCGGAGGTGGGAAAAATGAAGAGTATTAAATGGAAGATTCTGAGAAGAATCGGGGCGTTTGTTCTGGCAGCCGTGCTGGTGGCCGGCGGACAGCCCTTCTGTTCCTGTGCGGACGAGGCTGCGGCAGAAGAAGAGATCGGACCGGGAATCATCCCAAAGGTGAATCCGGAGGATTTGACGCCTCTGGTGGTGAACTACAGCGCCTATCAGGACAGCGTGGGCTGGAGTGAGGTTAAGGCCGACAACGACCCGCTGAAGGTTCAGACGGGAAGCTTTGCCAGCGCCATCCGCATGACGGTCTCCGGACAGCCGGAGGTCCTGAAGGGAACGCTCGCCTATCAGGTGAATATCATCGGCAAGGGCTGGCTTGACTGGGGAGAGAATGATGTGGAGATCGGAGCGGCTCCGGAACAGCTTCCGATTGAGGCCGTCGCCATGAAGTTTACCGACAGACTGGCCGAGTATTACGATATCTATTATTCCGTGTGGGAAAATGGCGCATGGACCGAATGGGCCATGAACGGCGCGGCGGCGGGAGCGGAAGGCTCCGGTATCCGTGTGGAAGGCTTAAGGGCCGCGGCTGTGATCAAGGGGGCCGCTCCGCCGGAGATAAAACCGGAGGGAATCGATCCTACGAAGCCCATGGTGGCCCTTACCTTTGACGACGGGCCAAGCACGCCTGTGACCACGAGGATCTTAAACAGCCTGGAAGCGAATGGAGGCCGGGCCACCTTTTTCATGGTGGGCAACCGTGTCCCCGGAACGCAGGCGGTGGTTCAGCGCATGAACACCCTGGGATGCGAGGTGGCAAACCATACATATGAACACAAGTACCTGACAAAGGTGGGGGACGCGGGAATCCGTTCCCAGGTAGGGCTGACGAATCAGAAGATCGCCGAGGCATGCGGCGTGACTCCGACTCTGGTAAGACCGCCGGGAGGCTTTTACAATCAGGCATCACTGGACACACTGGGCTCCATGGGAATGGCGGCCATCATGTGGGACATCGATACGCTGGACTGGAAGACGAGAAACGCGCAGAACACGATCAATGTTGTACTGAATCAGGTAAAGGATGGGGATATTGTGCTGATGCATGATATTTACAGCACTTCGGCGGATGCCGCGGAGGTGATTATTCCGGAACTGGTGAACCGGGGATATCAGCTGGTGACAGTCAGCGAGATGGCCCAGTACCGGGGCGGAATTCAGGCCGGACACGTATATAATCGTTTCCGGCCCTGAGGATTTAGTATTAGCTTGGTATAATGCTCTGAAGTGAATACGTAATGGATAAGTCTTTTCTGGAATACGCTTTTTTGAAATTCTGGATAATCCGCTTTAATACCATCTCTCCGTTTTCATAGGTGGCTGTCGGAAGCAGCATAAGGTACTGGCTGACGCTGTACCGGCTGTAGATGTCGCCCCGGCGGAGAGAGGTGCGGATGGACTCACCCAGTTCATCCATGGCCCTCGTCTGTACGGAGGGCTTTAATAATTCTCCCTTTAAGTTGCTGATGGTGATCAGGCATAAGAAGATGGAGTCGCCGGTACGCTCGATGGCGCGGGTCTCCAGCTGATAGACATCCCGGAATACGGAAGGTTCACAGCAGAATGCGCCTTTTTCCTTGGCTCCTTCCATCAGCGTCTCCTGGATCGTGCTTAAATCCATGGTGATGCCGTGCTTCTTGTCGCTGATCAGCTTATACAGCTCTTTAAACCGCGCGGACGGAGTGATGGCGAACTCATTGTAAAACATGTCGTTGACATGCTGATAGTGTTCCATGGCCATATACTGATTGCCGCTCTGGTAAAGGGCGTAGATCAGATAGTAATGGGCATCCTCCTCATACTGGTCGATCGCGATGGCCTGCTGGCAGACGTCGATGATCGTCGGATAATCCTTCTGCTCATCGAGCAGCAGCAGCGTGCGGTGAATCAGATTCTGATAGAGGGTATGGTAATACGTATGGATCGGTACGACCCAGGATTCCCACTCAGATTTTGGAAGAAAATTACCCTTATAGAGGGCTACCGCCTCCAGACAGAGGGAGAGGCATTCCTCGCTGTTTATATCTGTCGCCTCGGAACGAAGGCATAAGTCCTCAAAACGGTCGGTGTCGGTGATGGTAGTCAGTTCTTTGGTCCAGCCGTAGGCCTTCCTGTTCTGAGTAATTAAGTCCTGAGGCGGAACTCCCAATGACTCTAAAAGCTTCCTGACACGGAACATCAGGGTCTTCAAAGCGCCGGCCGGGTTATTGCTGGCCTCATCCTTCCAGAATAAATCGATCAGCTCCTCAACCGGGATGTTGCGGTCGCGGAAGGTAATTAAATACTCTAACAGGCTCCAGGGCTTCTTGGACTGGTTGTTCCGGTCCATGATCGTCTGGCTGCCTATCGTTATGGAGAATTCCCCCAACATATTTACATATATGATTTCATTCTTGTTATTCATGAGTATCTCACACTCCCATTTTCTAATATTAGTATAAAGAATAAAAGGAAAAATGTCCAGTACTGCTTGTGAAACATTTTAAATATGAGCAACAGTTCAGCCTTCGCTTCCGGCAGCCGGGCAGCGGCAGCCGGAAGCGAAGGCTGAACTGTTATAAATATGAAGGGCGGGGACGGAAAAAAGATTGAGATTTCACCGGAAATCATATATACTGTAGAAAAAAATACATAAAACCGAAGGAAAGTGACAGTATGAAGAAAAAACGTATTGCATCGGTCCTCCTACTGCTGGCCGTGGTGCTGGCGGCGGTAGCGGGAATAAAAACTTATGTGGATTACCAGGTGCGTGCTGCGGCTGAGCGGGAGTATGAGAGTCTTGCGGAACTGGCCAGAGAGACAGAAGCACCGACCGAGGTTTCAACCGAGGCCGAGACGGAAGAGACAGAGGCGCCTTACGTGTCGCCGATCCAGTTTGACGAGCTGCGAAAGATCAATCCGGACATCGTGGGATGGCTTAAAGTCGAAGGGACTGAGATTGATTACCCTATCGTTCAGACCGGAAATAATGAAACTTACTTAAATACGGACTTTGAGGGCAAAAAAAGTGTGGCCGGTGCCATATATCTTGATTATGAGAGTGAACCTGATTTTTCCGGCAGGCATAATATAATTTATGGGCACAATATGAAGAATGGAAGCATGTTCAAAGACATCGTAAAGTATAAGGACGAGGAATATTTCAAGGAACATCAGGATATCACCGTCTATACTCCGGAGCGCGAATACCATTTACGCCCCATGTCTGTGCTTTATACGGAACCGACCGGCATGAGACGGAAGACGAAGTTTGCCACGGAGGAGAGTTTCCAGGCGTATGTGGAAGAGATGACGAAGGGCTGTGATTTTGCACAGATCCCGGAGAAACCGCTGGAGCAGCTCTGGTCCTTCATCACCTGCAGTTATGAATTTAACGACGCCAGAACGATTCTGTACGCATATGAGGTCGCGGAAGAATAGTCTCAGCGGCGGTCTGTAAAATTATAACAGTTCAGACGTGGATCGAAATAAGAGAAACTTAATTGAAAAATGGGAACATGTGTGCTATAGTACATTCTGATTCTGGAAAATCAGTTAGCAGTAAGCCAGTATTGAAAAGAGGAGATAAAAATATGGGCAAGTATTTTGGAACTGACGGTTTCCGAGGGGAAGCCAACGTAACGCTGACAGTAGAAGATGCTTTTAAGGTAGGGCGGTTTCTGGGCTGGTACTACGGACAGAGGAAGAAGAGCGATGTATGCCGGATCGTCATCGGAAAAGACACGAGAAGAAGTAGCTACATGTTCGAGTATTCCCTGGTGGCGGGATTAACCGCATCCGGAGCGGATGCCTATCTGCTTCACGTAACGACAACTCCCAGTGTGTCTTATGTGGTCCGCACAGAGGATTTTGACTGCGGCATCATGATCTCAGCGAGCCATAATCCTTATTATGACAATGGAATTAAGGTAATTAACGGAAACGGAGAGAAGCTGGAAGAGAGCGTAATCGTTGAGATTGAGAAATATCTGGATGGGGAGACTCCTGAGGTTCCGCTGGCTAAACGGGATAAGATTGGAAGAACCGTTGATTTTGCTGCCGGCAGAAACCGCTATATTGGATACTTAATTTCCATTGCTACCCGTTCTTTTAAGAATAAGAAGGTGGCGTTAGACTGTGCCAACGGCAGCGCTTCTGCCATTGCCAAGAACGTGTTCGACGCTCTGGGAGCGGAGACTCATGTGATCAGCAACAGTCCCGACGGCCTGAATATCAATACAAAATGTGGTTCTACCCATATCGAGGTGCTGCAGGAGTTCGTGAAGGAGATCGGAGCCGATGTGGGATTTGCCTACGACGGCGATGCGGACCGCTGTATCGCGGTAGATGAGAACGGAAATGTCGTGGATGGCGATGTGATCATGTTCGTCTGCGGCAAGTACATGAAGGAGCAGGGCGCGTTAAAGAATAACAAGGTGGTTACCACCATTATGTCCAATTTCGGCTTATACAAGGCGCTGGACCGCGAGGGAATCGGCTATGAAAAGACGGCGGTCGGTGACAAGTACGTTTACGAGAACATGGTAACTTATGGTAACTGTCTGGGCGGCGAGCAGTCCGGCCATATCATATTCAGCAAGCATGCCACCACGGGCGACGGAATCTTAACGTCCTTAAAGGTGATGGAAGTCATGCTGGAGAAGAAGGAGAGCCTGGCGAAGCTGGCTTCTGAGATTGAGATTTATCCGCAGGTGCTTAAAAATGTCCGCGTGAAGGATAAAGCAGCGGCTCAGGACGACGCCGTGGTGAAGGCAGAAGTTTCCAGGGTGACGGAAGCTCTTGGAGACAGCGGAAGAATCCTGCTCCGCCAGTCCGGCACGGAGCCGGTAGTCCGTGTCATGGTCGAGGCGGCCGATTTGGAGACGTGTGAGAAGCACGTGGATCAGGTAATCGAAGTGATGAAGCAGCAGGGGCACATCCTGTAAGCGCATGTGACCGGAGGGGCGGTGCCCCGGAGGTCCGCGGCCCGGGGGGAGAGGAAGAAAAAGTTTGTTCCTCTCTTCCTGGCCGCGGGCTTTCTGTTTTTCCGGGAAGTGGCCCGATTTTAAATTGTAAACGGGCTCAATTCATGATATGATAAGTAGTGCTATGAAGGATACACATGTTGAATGCATATGGAGAAAGGCCATTGTTTATGGATAATAAAGACTTTTCAAATTTAGGAGATCAAATCAGGGATTCTGTGCAGGATGCCATAGATTCCATGGATTTTAAACAATTGAACAGAACGATTTCGGACACGGTGAATTTCGCGCTCGATGAGGCCAGAAGCCAGATGCTCAAAGGGATGGACGCAGCCCGAAGGATGGATACCGGCAGCAACGGACGAAAGGGACCGGACAAAGGACAGGGCACAGGGCCGGATACAAACGCAGGCGCTTATGATACGGCTGCAGCTGCGGACGCAGGAAGAGATGCGGGAAGAAACGCAGGAAGAGATGCGGCAGGAAGAGATGCGGGAAGAGACCGCGGCAGCTGGGCGGGATCGGCGGCCGGCAGCGGCCGTACCAGGGAAAGAAGGCGGACAGGCTATGAGAGCCGCCGCTACACCACGGAGAGAACCTCCACACGCGCGGAAAGTCCGGGGTACCGCGCCTTTCAGACCAGCGAGACGGCGGGAGAAGACCAGAGGGCATACCGCGTCAGAAAAATGGCTCCCAGCCCGGTTGCCATAAGACTGAATCAGCCAGGGCGCATTTCCGGGATTCTGTTTACCGTGTTCGGCGGAATCGGGCTGGGCGTGGTTGGAATCCTGTTTCTCGTGACATGGATTCTCGCCCTCGTGGTAAAACCATTTTGGGGGGCTATTCTGGGATCGTCAGGACTTCTTCTGGTGCTGGGCTGTGTCTTCGGCACCATGCTGGGGACCGGCATCTCAACGAGAGGCCGTTTAAAACGGGCCGGACTCTATTTGAAGCAGGCGGGCAGCAGGCTGTTCTGCGATATCGAGGAGCTGGCGCGCAGCATTGGGAAGTCAAGGAGATTCGTTGTCCGTGATTTACAGAAGATGATTGAAAAGGGGATTCTGCCGGAGGCCCATATCGATGAGCAGAAGACCTGTCTGATGTTAAACGAAGAGACGTACAAACAGTATTTAAGCGCCCAGCAGTCCTTAAAACAGAGGGAGAAGGAGATGGCTCTTCTGGCTGAATCGGAAAAGAAGCAGAAGAAGAGTGCAGCGGCTCCCGAAGGAAAGAAAAAGGCAGAGGAAGATGAAAAACAGCTTCCGGAGGGCTTAAGAGAGATGATGGCCCAGGGCCATGAGTATTTAAGAATTCTGCGGGAAGCCAACGATGCGATTCCGGGAGAGGCGATATCCGGGAAGATCTCCAGGCTGGAGAATGTCATTAGAAGAATCTTCGAGACAGTGGAGCGCCAGCCGGACCAGATGGAGGAGATGGAGCGTTTTATGGAGTATTATCTCCCAACCACGGTGAAGCTGGTAACCGCGTACCGCGATTTCGACAGAATTGAGATAGAGGGCGACAATATCGTCTCGGCGAAGCATGAGATTGAGGAGACTTTGGATACGATCAATACGGCGTTTGAGCGCCTTCTGGATGATTTATACCAGGACGCGGCGATTGATATCAGCACTGACGCCTCCGTACTTCAGACGATGCTGAAAAAGGATGGATTCGCAGAAAGCGATTTTAGTAAAAGCGACTTAACAGGAGGGAAGAATCATGAGTAAAGACATCGAAACGATGATAAACGAGGCACCAGTGCTGACCCTGGACCCATTCAGCACATCGGAGCTTCCGGCGGAGAGCAGCCAGGCGGTGCCTGCGGAGCTGAAGGAAGAGAGCTTGACAGAGTCCATTCCCGAGGCAGAGCTGACACCGGAGGAGCGAAAGATGATCGACAGTTTCGCGGCGAGAATTGATCTGACGGATTCCAACCTCGTGCTTCAGTACGGAGCGGGAGCCCAGAAAAAGATCGCTGATTTCTCTGAGGCGGCGCTGGATAACGTTAAGACAAAGGATTTGGGCGAGATCGGCCAGATGTTAAGCAGTGTGGTGACGGAGCTTAAAAGCTTCGAGGCGGAGGACGAGGATAAGGGCTTCTTCGGCTTCTTTAAGAAGAGCTCCAACAAGCTGGAAAGCATGAAGGCAAAGTACAACAAGGCTGAGATCAATGTGAATCAGATCTGCAAGATTCTGGAGAACCATCAGATTCAGCTTTTAAAGGATATTGCGCTGCTGGACAAGATGTACGACTTAAACACGACTTACTTTAAGGAACTGAGCATGTACATTCTGGCGGGCAAGAAGAAACTGAATGAGGTTCGCGGAAGCGAGCTGCCGGCTCTCATGGACAAGGCTCATAAGACCGGCCTTCCGGAGGATGCGCAGGCGGTCAACGATATGGCGTCTCTCTGCAACCGGTTTGAGAAGAAGATCCATGATCTGGAGCTGACCCGTATGATCTCCATTCAGATGGCTCCTCAGATCCGTCTGGTGCAGAATAATGATACACTGATGTCGGAGAAGATCCAGTCGACCATCGTCAATACTATCCCGCTCTGGAAGAGCCAGATGGTTCTGGCTATCGGAATCAATCATTCCGAACAGGCAGCCAGAGCCCAGAGGGAAGTCACCGACATGACGAACGAGCTGCTGAGAAAGAACGCCGAGGTCTTAAAGACGGCTACCATCGAGACGGCCAAGGAGTCGGAACGCGGAATCGTGGATATGGAGACCCTTAAGATTACCAATGAATCCCTGATCACCACGCTGGACGAAGTGGTCCGTATACAGACGGAAGGCCGCCAGAAGAGGAGAGAGGCGGAGACGGAACTGGCCCGTATGGAAGGCGAGTTAAAGCAGAAGCTTCTGCAGCTGAGCAATTAAACTTAACGAAGATTTTTGTTGTAACTCAATTCTGAACGTGCTATAATAGTATAACACTTTACCTCGGCAAATTCCGGGAGGGTGATTCTTATAGTAAAGGAATGATGAAGATGGGGTTAGACCTGTAAAAACCACGTTGTTCATTGTCAAGAAGTATAGCGTGATTTATCGACTCCAAAGCCCTGGATGAAGATAAAAGGGAATGAATCGAATAAAATTTTAAATTTGGAGGAGAAAGACATGTTAAACTATCAGAGATATAAGCGGGTACCAGTAATCAATTATCCGGAGAGACAATGGCCGTACAAAGAGATTGAAAAAGCACCGATCTGGTGCAGCGTTGACTTAAGAGATGGGAACCAGGCGCTCATTGAGCCCATGGTTGTGGAAGAGAAGATTGAGATGTTCAACCTTCTTGTGAAGCTTGGTTTTAAGGAGATTGAGATCGGATTTCCGGCCGCTTCCCAGATTGAGTTTGATTTCTTAAGACAGCTCGTAGAAAGGAAACTGATTCCTGATGATGTGGTAGTCCAGGTTCTGGTTCAGTGCCGTGAGCATCTGATTAAGAGGACATTTGAGGCTATTCAGGGAATTAAGAAGGCGATTGTACATATTTATAACTCCACCTCCACTCTGCAGAGGGATGTGGTATTTCACAAGAGCAAAGAGGAGATCAAGGACATTGCCGTAGAAGGCACAGAGATGGTAAAGAAGTACATGGACGGGTTTGACGGGGAAGTGATCCTCGAATATTCACCGGAAAGCTTTACCGGAACGGAACTTGATTTCGCACTTGATATCTGTACGGCAGTACAGGATACATGGGGAGCGACTCCCGAGAAGAAGATCATTATCAATCTTCCTTCGACCGTGGAGATGACGACTCCTAACGTTTACGCAGATCAGATTGAGTGGATGGACCGTCACTTCAAGAACCGTGACAGCATCATATTAAGTGTTCATCCCCATAACGACCGCGGCACCGGTATCGCGGCCACGGAGCTTGCGCTCCTGGCAGGCGCTGACAGGGTGGAGGGAACTCTGCTCGGCAACGGCGAACGGACCGGCAACGTGGATATTCTGACCGTGGCATATAATATGTTCTCCCAGGGCATCAATCCGGAGTTAAATCTGGAGAATGTCCGCGAGATCGTGGACGTATGTGAGCGGTGCACCAAGATGGAGGTCGAACCGAGACATCCGTACGCAGGAAAGCTCGTCTTTACCGCGTTCTCCGGTTCCCATCAGGATGCCATCAACAAGGGCATGCAGGCCATGCACGAGAGAAACCAGGAGCACTGGGAGGTTCCGTACCTTCCGATCGACCCGGCGGATATCGGCAGACAGTACGAACCAATCGTGCGCATCAACAGCCAGTCCGGCAAGGGCGGCGTGGCGTTCGTCATGGATACATTCTATGGTTTCAGGCTTCCGAAGGGAATGCACAAGGAATTTGCCGATGTCATTCAGGCGATTTCCGAGAAGCAGGGTGAGGTTGCGCCTGAGCAGATCATGGATGAGTTCAAGAGAAACTACAGCGAGCGCAAGGAACCGATCCATTTCCGTAAGTGCCAGATTACAGAGGCCGAGGACGATACCGAGTTCTCAACACTGGCCAAGGTCCGTTATACCGACCACGGTGTGGAGAAGGTCTTTGAAGGCGTCGGAAACGGTCCTATCGATGCGGTACAGAAGGGACTTGAGAAAGAGCTGGGAATTGAAATCCGGGTACTGGATTACAACGAGCACGCACTTACTTCCGGTTCAGGAGCACAGGCGGCTTCCTATATCCACCTGCTGGATGTGAAGACCGGACGCGCCACATACGGCGTGGGCATCAGCTCCAACATCACCAGAGCCTCAATCAGAGGTATCTTTAGTGCGGTGAACCGTCTGTTTTATTAAAAAGGAAGAGATATAGCAGAGGCTGCTGCAGAACGACTGAGTGATCGGTCATTTTGCAGCAGCCTTTTTTGTTTCATAGGAAAGTTTAGCCTATGAAATAAAAACCCTCCGGGAGGATGCGCACTCCGTGCTAAGGGAGTACTCCTGTTACCTTAATTTAACGGATACTCTGTACCGTTGACTGAAATGGACTGTATCTCAGATACCAGGATAATCCGTCCGAATTCACCGGCTATTGCAAGCTTTCCGCTGGGATTCCTCTGCCCGTATGTGGTGGTGACAAGCGGTCCGGTCATAGGATCTTCTCCGATGACAACGCCGCCGCCTCCGGTTATCGTACCGCCTTCGCCGGAGTCGAAGGACATGGGCGTGATCAGGTCTTCCTGTGATCCGTCCTTAAAGGTAAGGCTGATGGAAGGCGTGGGAAGTCCGCCGGAGGCAGCGCCTTCACTTCCGATAACCAGGAAGCCTAAGGGGGAGATCTGGAGCGTTTCAATCGTCAGACTGCTGTCGATGGCCTGATTGATGGTAAGCTCTGCAGCGGCCGCCGAGCCTTTGATATCCGATTCCAGGGTCAGGTTTCCCAGACTTTCGGACAGGGAGACTTTCATATTCCAACCGGTACAGTCGGTCAGGGAATCCAGCTGAATGTGGTAAAAATGCTGGCTTTTCGATGAAAATTCCGTCAGTTCCGTGCAGGTAAAGGTCATGGTTTGTTCCTCCTGCTCAGAACCGGAGACGGGAGGCTGAAGCTCTACCTGGAACAGATTGAAAGGATCTGTTTTTTCGATGTCTTTGTCGGCCTTGCCGGATACGGTCTTCAGCGATACAATGAGGTTGATCTTGTAGCCGTCTGTCAGCATGCTGTCCAGCGCCATTTGCCGGGTGCCGTCCGTGACGGTGATTTCAGGTGTCAGAATATCCTGTCTGGCATTGTCAACCGTGTCTCCGTAGATGGAGCGGAAATACTCGAATCCTCCTGCCATGGCAAACGCAGTCGTTGCAAACAGGCAGAAGACAGCGGCGATCGCCGCAATTTTCCATGTTTTCTTTTTCATATTTACTCTTTTCCCGGCCGGTGCGGCCGTTTTCTGTTCCGGATGCAGCTTTTGAAATACAATATCTTCTATGCGCTGCTCCGAGGGGTGTAAGTCTGTCATATTGGTCACTTCCAGGTCTTCCATATATTGCGGGTTCATCCGGGAACATAAATCACTGATTTTTATCTTTTTATTCATATTGATATCCCCTTTCTTCAAAGATCCCTTTTATCCGTTTGCGGCACCGGTGCAGCTTTGTGCGGATTGTCGACTGGTTCATGGCCAGCCGTCTGCCGATGGCCTCGATGCGCTCACCCAGAAAGTAAAAACGGATAAAGATTTCCCTGTCCGGCTCGCCGAAGGCCTCCACTGCCGAATTGATAATCTGTGTCTGCTCCCGCTTGATGGCCAGTTCATCGGGATTTTCCCCGGCCTGCAATGTGATGATGTCATCGTCAAAGGGCAGGGCAGCTTCTCCGTGCTTTCGCAGTCTGCTGATCGCCGTATTGCGGGCGGCCTGCGCCAGATAGGGGCGCAGCGGCCTGTCCTCCATGAGGCCGGCCGCATGGTTCCAGACGGACAGAAATA
This sequence comes from Hungatella sp. L36, assembly GCF_014288035.1. Taxonomy (NCBI): domain Bacteria; kingdom Bacillati; phylum Bacillota; class Clostridia; order Lachnospirales; family Lachnospiraceae; genus Hungatella; species Hungatella sp. L36. The sequence goes on from NZ_JACOPC010000003.1 coordinate 112,882, forward strand.
CGTCGGCGGACAGTTCCTCCACATCCTCCACGCTCAGGCTCCCCTGGGAAATGTTGCAGACAATAGCCGCTACATAGCCGGAATACTGCTTCATTAAGTCCCGGAGGCCGTCCTCCTCCCTGTGCTTTAGCTTTTGGATGATTTCGTAGTCATTCATGATATCCTCCTTTTTATGTATCTCACCTATCAGTACGCAGTCTGTCAGAAAATGTTTCAGTTTATTCAAACTTTTTTATTTTCGCGCAAGGCAGAAACGCAGAGACCGCGGCAGCCTTCCGAGAAAGGTGCCGCGGTCTCCAAATGGGTTTGCTGATCTATAGCGGATAGATGTTCAGCCGTTTTATTTTGCCGTTCTCATCCGTCTCGGATAAGAAGGCGGTAACCGGTACGACGTGATCGTGGTAGGTAATAAAGTACCATACGGTATTATCCCCCACGTATTTGACACTGTGAATGGGAAATGGTCCCCCGTTGAATCCGAATTTGTGGTGGAACATCATCTCCACGGCCATCCTTCCTTCCAGGTGGATGGTGTCCATGCCGGCCTTTATAACGGACGAATCGTGAAGAACACCATACTCATTAAACAGATCGGCCAGTGCCACTTCGTCGCCCTTTTTCATGCATTCAATATACTGCTCTAAGATTGTCATCACTTTTTCCTCCTTATTTAAATCTGCTCTGAACGAAGCAGGGCGTCAATGCCGCCGTCAACGAACAGAATGACTCCGTTGATGCCGCTTGCCAGCGGAGAAGCCAGGAACACAATTCCATTGGCAATCTCCTGGGCGTCCAGGAATTCCCTGCGCCCGTAGCGTGTCGGTATCGGGATTAATAAGGCGGCTTCCATCTGGGCGTCTGTCATACCCGGGGTCATCGGTGTTGTCGTGTTGCCTGGGGCTACAGAGTTGATTCTCAGTCCGTCTACGGCCCAGGAAGGAGAAATCCGGCGGACCCAGCGGGCGAGTGCGTGTTTGGAGGAACTGTAGCAGGACGGTGTCTGATTCCTGGGGATATCGTCCGCCAGTTCCAGAATTCTGTCTTCATCCATGACGTTGGAGAGCATATCAACCCAGTCCATACGCACTGTCATGTTGGTGATGGAGTTGGAGGAGGTGATGACACAGTTGCCGTGTTTCTTCTTAAGTAATGGTCTTAAGCCTTCTGCCAATTGAATGCTGGCAAAGAAGTTCAGGGCAAATATCATCTTGGGCGGCGCGGTCGGACCGACACCTGCATTACAGATCAGAACGTCAATTCCGTCGGGATACTTTTCAAAGACCGCCTCGATGGCACCCTGGCGTCCCTCCTTCGTGGACAGATCGGCCAGGTAGTCTCCGCCCTTATAATCAATGTTAAATACCTCATGGCCCTGGTCCAGTAATGTCTTTCGTACCGCTGCTCCGATTCCGGTTGTTCCGCCGGTAATTACATATGTACTCACTGTTCTTACCTCTCTTTCTCCCATCTGTTTCATGGTGATACCTAAATAATAGTAATTATTATTAACTTATGAAAATAGCATATCATGTCATGAATTGATTGTCAATTAAAATAAATATTTCACAATCTACGGTTAAAAAAAGGACAAATAGGTATTGTTGTTGCACAAAAATGGTGGTAAACTGGGACTATAAAAAATCCTGCATAAGAAAAGCGGGGAAAGAAAGGAGACAGAATATGGCGAGATTTCAGTGTGGTGTGTGCGGATTTGTTTATGATGAGGAAAAAGAAGGGAAACCTTTTGAAGATCTGAAAGAATGTCCGGTGTGCAGGCAGCCGGCCTCCGTGTTTGCCCCGTTAAAGGAAGCAGAGGAGGAAGCTGCATTGACGAAGGAGGAGGCAGTATCCGCGGAATCTGTGGATACCGGTGAAAATCGGCCAAAGGGCCTGGAATACGATCCAAAGTATGCGAGACAGGACAGCACCTGCCGCTATATGAAAGAGATCCATGAGATGGCGGTGAGCGGGAAGACGATTATCGATGCCATGGGCACAAAGATGGCCATGCCAAATTGGGATGATATCCTGATTCTGGGTGCGCAGCTGAATCCGCCGCCTTTGATGGAGCACGATCCGGTGAATATCACCACGGTGATCGGCAAGCGCGCGAAAAAGCCCATGGTGCTGGACGGACCGGTCTACATATCCCATATGTCCTTCGGAGCGATGTCGAAGGAGATGAAGGTGGCGCTGGCAGAGGGAAGCGCCATGGCCAGGACTGCCATGTGCAGCGGTGAGGGCGGAATACTGCCGGAGGAGAAGGCCGCGGCTTACAAGTATATCTTTGAGTACGTACCCAATAAATACAGCGTGACGCCTGAGAATCTCCAGGAGGCGGATGCCATCGAAATCAAGATTGGCCAGGGGACGAAGCCCGGGATGGGCGGCCATCTGCCGGGAGAAAAGGTAACACCCGAGATTGCTGCGATCCGTAATAAGCCGCTGGGCAAGGACGTGATCAGCCCTTCCAAATTTGAAGATATCCGCAGCAAAGAGGATTTGAGGGACCTGGTAACCCAGCTGCGCCTTGCGTCTGACGGACGGCCCATCGGGATCAAGATCGCGGCGGGAAGAATTGAAAAGGATTTGGAGTACTGTGTGTTCGCAGAACCTGATTTTATCACCATAGACGGCAGAGGAGGCGCCACGGGAGCCAGTCCGAAGCTTGTACGGGATTCCACCAGCGTTCCCACGGTCTTCGCCCTGTCGCGGGCGAGAAAGTATTTAGATGAGGCAGGAGCCGACATTGATCTGGTGATCACAGGCGGACTGCGGGTCTCTTCCGATTTTGCAAAGGCCATTGCCATGGGCGCGGATGCCGTGGCGGTAGCGTCTGCGGGCCTGATTGCGGCGGCATGTCAGCAGTACCGGATCTGCGGAAGCGGAAACTGTCCGGTGGGAGCGGCCACGCAGGACCCGGAACTGAGAAAAAGGTTTAATGTCTGTGCCGCGTCTGCACGTGTCGGCAACTTTTTAAAATGCAGCTTTGAGGAACTGAAAACATACGCGCGGATTACCGGTCATGAAGATATCCATGATATGACGGTGGACGATCTGTGCACGATTAACCGGGAGATTTCGGAATTTACGGATATCCGGCATGCGTAAGCCGGAAGACATATGAGATACATAAGATACGGTGACACGATACGGCCGCCGGGGCAGGGAACTGAAAGGACTCTGCTCCGGCGGCCGTTGTTTACATTTCCGGGCAGATATAGTACAATGATGGGCAGATGATTACAGAACAGGAGAACACAAAACATGAAAAAGTATGATTACGTCCTGGTAGGCAGCGGACTCTATTCCGGAGTCTTCGCATATCTGGCGGGAAAAAAGGGCAAGAAGTGTCTGGTGGTGGAAAAGCGGGATCATATCGGCGGCAATATTTACTGTGAGGACGTGGAAGGCATCCATGTTCATCGTTACGGCGCGCACATTTTCCATACCAGCAACCGGGAGGTCTGGAAATTTGTGAATGAACTGGCAGAGTTCAACCGCTATACCAACAGCCCGGTGGCAAATTATAAGGGTGAAATGTACAATATGCCCTTCAATATGAATACCTTCAGCAGGATGTGGGGCGTATCCACTCCGGCGGAGGCGAAAAAGAAGATTGAGGAACAGAAGGCTTCCGTAAAGGGAGAACCGAAGAATCTGGAAGAACAGGCCATCAGTCTGGTGGGCATGGATTTATACCAGAAGCTGATCAAGGGCTATACGGAGAAACAGTGGGGCCGTGACTGCAAGGACTTACCGTCCTTTATCATCAAACGGATTCCGGTGCGTTTTACGTATGACAATAATTATTTTAATGACCTGTTTCAGGGAATTCCGGTAGGCGGCTATAATGTAATTATAGACAAGCTGTTCGAGGGATGCGACATCGAGACGGGAGTGGATTACCTGGAGAATAAGGAGTGGTATGACGGTCTGGGCGAGACAGTCGTCTATACGGGGACCATCGACGCTTACTTCGGATACCGTTACGGAAAGCTGGAGTACAGAAGCCTACGTTTTGAGAGCGAGACGGTGGACACCGATAATTATCAGGGTGTCGCTGTGGTAAACTACACAGACAGGGAGACTCCGTATACGCGGATTATCGAGCATAAGCATTTTGAATTCGGAACCCAGCCTAAATCGGTGATCACCCGGGAGTATCCGGTGACCTGGAGTGAGGGCATGGAACCGTACTATCCGGTCAACGATGAGAAAAATCAGGAGCTGTTCCAGAAATATGCGTCCCTGGCAGATGGCGAAAAGAGCGTGATCTTCGGCGGCCGGCTGGGCGAATACAAGTATTACGATATGGATAAGGTGATTGAATCGGCGATGAAAAAGGCCGGAGAGGTGCTGGGAATATAAATAGAATCGCGGCGGAATGATACAGAACGTGATACAAATTCAGAGTGGAGGCCGCAGGAAACTGCCGCCTCCATTTTAAAGAGTTTTGGTAAGATAATACCGTTTTCCCGTGAGTGGATATTCTTCCAGCGCAAATACTTCACGATAACCGTGTTTTTTATAAAAATCCGGCGCCTGGAAGCTGAACGTATCCAGAAAGGCGTTTTTGCAGCCCCTTTTCCTGGCTTCTATTTCTGCTTCCTCCAGAATCCGGCTGCCGATATGCCGGCCTCTCAAGGATTCCTCCACCCATAAAAACTTAACCATAAGCCAGTTGCCATGGGTCTCTCCAATCAGCCCCGCCAGTTTCCTGCCCTGCTCATCTTCCAGATAGATGCCCAGTTCCTTTGGATTTCTGTCCTCGATTCTGGCCAGATTATATTCCAGCAGTCCCTGAAAGATTTCCGATCTGTCCTTTTCTTCTATCTTTTCTGTTATTTTAAAATTCATTCTAATCCCCTTTTCTGATGTATGCTCCGCCTTCTGTGAGGCGGAATGGAAGTGCGGTGTGGGAGGCGCCCTTACAGTATAGGGGAAAGCCGGGCGGAGTGCAATGGTCTTTCTAAAGAATTCATGACATTTCCAGATGTCTATGGTAAACTGTATATATCAGCGAAAGTGGAGGTGAGGCCATGTCTGAGAAAGCTGATTTCGTTGAGAAACGGGAACGGACGGCAGTGGCACCGCCATCTTAAGAACCGGCCTATAAGAAAGGAACATTGCATGCAGCCGCGATACCAATTGAGTACTCAGCAGTAAGGGGGAAAACGATGAAAAGAAATAAAAACTGTTTCATAATTTTTTACACGGTTGTAAACATAGCTCCAGTTGTATTAACGATTCTTACAGATATGATGCTCAGAGCATACAAACGGTATGCTTTTCCCGCTATGCCTTTCTATTACCTGTATATTTTTACTCCAATCGTAATTTCAATCCTGTCTTTTATAAAGATAAAAATGCAAAGCAGAATGCCGGTTAAGCTTAGCAGACTTCTTAATATCATAGTAATTATATTTTTTGTTATTGCGGTAAAGCTTTTTTATCATACGCTTGGATTCATGCATTTTATCAGCACGTACGTCTTCACTGCATTTGTCTTTTATTTACATTTGTGTTCTCTGGCTTATGATATTTTCTTTCGAAAAAGTGAGGATAATAAATGAATTAATTATTTGTATTCGACGTTATGAAAGAGAGCAGTATCTTACCTGCCGGAACTCCAGCCCGGGAAGAAGATTCCCTGCATAAAACGGCCGGCGGCATGGAACCATTGAGTTCATATGCCGCCGGCCGTTTTATTCCTTGCAAATTACAAGGCTTCTGCACTGTCTGCCATCGCCTTAAGCGCCGCGATAAGTCTGAGGTTATCTTCTCCATTTCTGACTGCGATCCGCACATACTGTCTTCCGTTATGCAGCTTTGAGGTCAGATCCTTGATGAAAATATCGTGTTTCAACAGTTTGCAGGCAATCTCCCTGCTGGTACGGCCTTCCATGACCTCACACATCACATAGTTCGCCTGAGAAGGGATCGGCCGGAGAAATGAAACAGAGCTTAACTCCTTTATCAGCCCGCTTCGGTCTGCAGCCAGTTTTTTTAAGGATTCCCGGTAGTCTTTTTTATACTTTTCGCTGTTCTGCATAAAGAATTCGCCAAAGGAGTTGATGTTCCAGATCGGCGCCTCTTTCTTTAACAATGCGATCGCGGCCTCGTCGGAACTTGCCAGAACACCGAGGCGGATTCCGGGAACTCCATAGGATTTGGAGATGCTCTTTACGACGAAAAGACCGCTGTAGGACTGCAGCACCTCCTCATTAATCAGGGATAAGTCCAGGGCCTGCGTGTCTCCTGAAAGCTCTGCAAAGTCAGAAAAGCTTTCATCGATAACGAGGCGTATGGAACTTGTCCTGGCCCAGTCAATCAGCTTTTTAAGGCCTTCGCAGTCGATGTAATTGCCGCTGGGATTATCAGGGTTAATGAGAACCAGCGTACCGACCGTGTGGCCGGGACTGCCGTAATACCGGATTAAATCTTCCGCCGTGTAGGAGAAATCTTCATTATCCGGTGTGTAGACAACCGATAATGCGCTGTCATAGCGATTGGGATATTCTTCAAAGGTCGGGCGGATAAAGCCTACAGGACCTTCCGTGTGTTCCATGAGTACCTTAATCAGTTCTGCAGCACCATTGCCGATCACGATGTGCTCCGGCCGTACGCCGAAGTTTCTGGAGGCCAGCAGGCTGTTGATCCGCATGCCGGAGGGATATTCCGAGATCAGGATCTCAAAATTGGATTTCATCTCGTCGAGCATCTTCTGAGGCGGAAAATAGGGATTGACGAGATAGCAGAAGTCCAGCAGCTTCGGATAACGCCAGTGGCCGCCGTAGCGGGAGGCAATGGCATCATACCGCTTCTGGATGGTGCCGGCAAAAAGGCTTTCCGCAATATCCAGATCCTGAATGTCGTCGATCTCATACCAGACCTCACCGTTCAGCCTTTTAGCCTTGATCTCCTTTGTCTCCAGAAGGGCGATGAGTTTGATGACGGATTCGTAGTATTCGTTGTTGCCCATGGCCTTCGCATACGCTTCCAGGAAGGGAACGTAGGTGTTGGCGGAAAAATGCTGACTGAATTTATAGATATTGACGGTCTTATAGTAACCGCCCTTGTCTTCGAACTTTAAGTATTTACCCGGGATAAAATCTTTGATGGAATCGTCGTCATCCAGCACCATGCAGGTTCCGTCCATCCAGCTGGCGAACTTGTCCACCAGAGCCAGGGTCTCTCTGGAGTCTTCCATCAGAATATCTACCAGGGCTTCCTCAAAAATGATATCGGATTCAAAGAGCAGCGTATCCTCGGATACGAGATACTGTTTGGCCAGAGCCAGGGAGTAGATATTGTTCGTTTTGTCATAGACCTCATTGTTGATAAAGCAGATGGGAGTCTGTATGGCCAGCGTGCCGATATAGTCCATGAGCTTCCGGCCTTCATAGCCTACCACAATGACAATTCTGGAAAGCTGTTTTTTATCGAGAATGCGCAGCGCGCGTTCAATTAAAGTGGTTCCATTCACCTTTACCATACATTTTGTATTTTCCGCGGTATATTCCTTCAGTCTCTTTCCCATACCTGCGGCCAGGATGATTGCCTGCATCGCGTTCCTCCAATCTGCGCCCGTCGCGGGCACTTCAAAATTCAGCTTCATTTTATCACAGGCGGGAGATGATTACAATGCGGAAACACTGGGAGTGGGCTGAATGCATCTTAAGATATTAAGAATTCTTACGATTTTCTTATAAAATTACGATTTTTCCGGATGCTTTACTTTTAAAAATCGCTATAGTATAATGATACTATCTGCTTTTTAGAGTATGGAAAGCCCGTTTCTTTCGGGAAAAAACGGATGTATCAGGAGGATAAGGATATGTTACAGGCATTGAAAAAGGTGGCGGGTGCCGTAGCGCTTGCCGCTTTCATGGTGTTAGGATGCATGACGGCATTTGCCGACGATGAGGTACAAAATCCACCGTCTCCACATGTTGTATATCAGGTATTTACCGATGGTCAGTGGAAGAATGAAGCCATGGACAAGCAGTCGGCATCAGATTCAGCATCGCCGGTGGAGGGCCTTAAGGTATGGCTCACCGGTGTGGACGGGAGTATCTCCTACCGCGTATACTTACACGACGGCGGCTGGCAGGGCTGGGTTTCTGACGGCGCTGTGGCAGGCGGAGAGAATACCGGGAATCAGATTGAAGCGATTCAGATGAAGCTTTCAGGATACGCAGGACAGGTATTGGATGTCTGGTACCGGGCAACTGTTTCAGGCAAAGAAAAACTTGGCCTGGCCATGACAGGAAGTCCGGCCGGAACCGTAGGAGAGGGGAAACCCTTGACGAGCCTGGAGGCTTACCTGACAGAAGTGAATCATAACGAGAGCGACGGGACACCGTCTGTCAGAACGAATCTTCCATTTGGATTCTATGATGACAACGGCGTAACACGCTACACGGATGTTCCTGGCGGTGTGTTTACCGGCTGGGTCGATCATGACGGAGTGCGCTACTATGTCAGAGACAACTCTTTCTTAACTGGCTGGCAGTACATAGACGGACTGAAGTTTTACTTCGATGAACAGGGAAAACTGGTTCAGGATTTAGACCCGATTATAGGAATCCAGAGTTCCTATGTAATTAAGGTCAACAAACAGTTAAACACACTGATTCCTTATGCAAAGGATGGCGATAACGGATACATTATTCCGGTGAAATCCATGCTGTGTTCCGTGGGAGATGACACCCCGCTGGGAACCTTCCATACACCGGAGAAGTACCGCTGGCGCCTTATGGTAAATGATACCTATACCCAGTATGCGACCAGAATTACCGCTGGACAGGGATTTTTGATCCACTCGGTCTGTTACGACAAACCCGACATCTACACGATGCAGTCCGTCGGTTATAACGGACTGGGCGTGGTGCGTTCCCTTGGCTGTATCCGTCTGACCGCGGAGAATGCCAAGTGGGTATATGACAACTGCCCGATCGGCACCACGATCGAGATCTTCGAGGATCCGGTAAGTGTAGGCCCATACTATAAACCAACCGTAACTCCGATACCGGTTGAACAGACATGGGATCCGACCGATCCGCTGGTAAGCGAGGATATGAAGAATCAGGCCGCAGCGGCACAGCAGGAAGAAGCTGCACGCCGTCAGGCAGAAGAGCAGGCAGCGGCACAGGCCGCAGCCGAGCAGAAGGCAGCAGAAGAAGCCGCAGAGAAGGAAAGACAGGAAGTCGGACCGGGCTTTGGACTGTAAAAGATGAAAGAAGTGCAGCATCAGAATTTGTTTAAGGCAGATTCTGATGCTGCTTTTTTTTCCATAGGAAAGTTCGTCCTATGGAATGAAAACCCTCCGGGGGATGCGCACTCCGCGCTAAGGAAATTTGGTTGCTGAAGCAACCGCGCTCCGGCGCAAGAGTCCGGCGAGCCGGACTCTTCGTTTTCATTCCATCATGGCCAGCCGTATAAATTCATCCATTTCCCGCGTCTTCCATTTATCCTTGTGGTAGAAGATCTGGCGGTACATGGAGGCGTGGAAATCGGTGACATCGAGGACACAGGTCTGCCCCTTTGCGGCGCTTTCCATAACGGCGAAGCGTGGAAGGAAGGAGAGACCCTTGTTCTCCTCGATCATTTTAATGATAAATTCGGTATTGCTGATCTCCAGAAATGGGGTCAGCAGTATATTCTTCGTTGCCAGATAGCGGTCAAATGCGCGCCTGTAATTGGCATTCTTCTCCGTCAGGAAGAAGGGCTCATGAAGCAGCTCCTCCAGTTTAATCCCTTTCTTTCCGGCTAAAGGAAAGGAGGGCGAGGAGAGGAAGACCACCTCTTCCTTCTGTTCCATGGCCTTATACCAGTTGCTGTCATAGCGGGGCTCGTCCAGAATATAGATAAGATCCAACTGGTTGTGTTCCATCATTTCGATCAATTCTTCCGGCGGCGCGGTGGTGATCCGTATCGCTACCTTCGGGTGATGTTCCCTGAAATAGCGCAGGATAGAAGGAAATTTCGAAAAACAGAGGGACTCAATGGTGCCGATATGGAGGGGATTTTTGAGTTCCGTTTCATCGCTGACGGACAGCTTCGCCCGATTGACCTCATAGAGGATATCGTAAGCGCTGGTCAAAAACTGGCTTCCCTGCGGTGTGAGTGTGACCTTTCTTCCGATCCGGTCGAATAGTCTGGTGCCCAGCTCCTCCTCCAGCAGCCGGATCTGTACCGTGACAGCGGACTGAGAATACCCCAGGCTCCCGGCTGCCTTTGAAAAGCTCTGAAGCTGTGCCGCCCGGATAAATGTGCTCAACTGACGCAGTTCCATTTGATTTACGCCCCTTTCCAAGGATGATTCCGGAATATAATCTATTAAAAATATTCAATAAGTACATAAAATATATGAATTGGATTCATACATAATGCCATGATATAATGAGACCATAAAGATGTCAACCGTGAAATGAAAAAACAGGAAACGGTGCAGGGAGGTTATCATGTCGTTTATCAGTGTTTTTGATGTATTGGGGCCTAATATGATCGGCCCATCCAGTTCACACACGGCGGGAACCGCTGTCATTGCCTATCTCGCCCAGAAGATGATCAATGGGCCGCTTAAGAAGGTAGAATTTACCCTTTACGGGTCATTTGCCAAAACCTACAAAGGCCACGGTACGGACCGGGCTCTCTTAGGCGGAATTATGGGATTTTCCACGGATGATACCAGGATCCGGGAATCATTCCGTATCGCTGACGAGCGGGGGCTTGAGTTTCAATTCATTGTAAATGATACGGAAACCGATATTTACCCAAACACCGTGGATATCCGCATGGAGAATGAGGCTGGCCAGGTCATGACCGTGCGCGGGGAGTCTCTGGGAGGCGGAAAGGTGCGGATCGTGCGCATCAACCAGGTGAAGGTGGATTTCTCCGGCGAGTACAGCGCCGTCATCGTCGTCCATCAGGACAAGCCGGGTGTCGCCGCCCATATCACAAAAGTATTGAGCGACTGCAGCGTCAATATTGCCTTTATGAGAATATTCCGAGAGGCGAAGGGACATACGGCCTACACTATTGTGGAGTCTGACAACCGCCTGCCCGAAAATATAACTGAGACCTTAAGAGAAAACAGCCACGTTCATGATGTGATGATCGTACAGTCATAGGAATGGCGCCGCCGTGTATCTGAAGCAGGCGGCACAGGTGAGGAGAAGAAAAATGATGGATTTTAAAAATGCCAGAGAGCTTCTGGATTTATGCAGTGAAAATCATTGTCCGATATCAACGATTATGCGGGAGAGAGAATGTGACCAGGGAGAGACGACATCTGAGGAGGCGGATGGCCGTATGAGGCGTGTCCTGGAGATCATGCGCTCATCCGCCACAGAGCCGATTGAAAAGCCAGGGAAATCCATGGGCGGCCTGATCGGCGGAGAGGCCCGGAAGCTGGCCGTACGCCGGGAACATGGACAAGCCGTGTGCGGCACAGTCATGAGCCGGGCGATCACCCACGCCATGGCTGTCCTGGAGGTAAATTCCTCCATGGGACTGATCGTAGCGGCTCCCACGGCCGGCTCCTCCGGCATCGTCCCAGGACTTCTGCTGGCCCTTCAGGAAGAGTACGGCCTCACTGACGAGCGGCTTATTGACGCCCTTTACAACGCTGGAGCAGTCGGCTACCTGGCCATGCGCAACGCCACGGTGGCGGGAGCCGTAGGGGGCTGTCAGGCCGAGGTCGGAATCGCCTCCGCCATGGCCGCGTCAGCTGCGGTTGAGCTGATGGAGGGAACCCCGGAGCAGTGCCTCTACGCCGCCTCCACGGTTCTCATGAACATGCTTGGCCTCGTCTGCGACCCCGTAGGCGGCCTTGTAGAATATCCCTGCCAGAACCGCAACGCTTCCGGTGTGGCCAATGCCCTGATCGCCGCAGAGATTTCCTTAAGCGGAATCAGGCAGCTGATCCCCTTCGATGAGATGCTGGCCACCATGTACTCTGTGGGCAAAAAGCTTCCCTCTGAACTCCGTGAGACCGCTTTGGGAGGCTGTGCCTCGACTCCATCGGCCTGTCAGTTGTGCCATTTATCCAGTTAATTGAGAGGCTTTACTTTTCCGCCCCAATATTGTAGAATAAAACGGAACATTGTTAGAAATTGGAGGCAGACGGATGGCAGGTTTTTATGAACCGGAGATCCTTTCCCGTGTACAGCGGATGGAATTGGAGATACTGAAGGATGTCATGGATCTCTGTGACAGCCACGGGCTTCTCTGCTTCGGCATGGCGGGAACGGCGATTGGAGCGATTCGGCATAAGGGGTTTATTCCGTGGGATGACGACATTGACGTTGCCATGCCAAGGAAGGATTTTGAGTGCCTTTTAAAGCTGGTGGAAGAAGAACTCGGTGATAAGTATTACGTCCTGAACTGGCGGACCAGTGAGAACTACCCGCTGATGACGACGAGGATCTGCCGCCGCGGCACCAGATTCGTGGATTCTCCCATGAGGGATGTGGACAGCCCTCTCGGAGTATTTTTAGATATGTATGTATATGACGATATACCGGATTCCGGGTTTCTCATGAAGCTTCAGGCATGGGAGGCCTGGTTTTTCAGTAAACTTTTAATTCTGCGGTCGATTCCCCGGCCGTATCTGGCCCAGACCGGCTGGAAGGCCAGGGTGATCACCGCCATCTGTATTGCGGTGCATAACGTGCTGAAGGGGCTCCGCATCTCGAAGCGGGGACTGGCGGCCCGCTGTGAGAAGATCTGCCGCCGCTATGAGGGGAAAGATACGAAGCGCATGGCCTTTTATCCGGATACGAACCCATTCTGGAATATAGTGGAAAAGGCGGCGTTTTCGCCGGGCATGAAGCTGGATTTTGAGGGCTTCAAGCTGGTATTTCCAAGAACAGAGCATGACATTCTCACCTATATGTACGGGGACTATATGCAGATGCCTCCGGTGGAGAAGAGGAAGACTCATTATCCCTACATTCTCGACCTGGGCGACGGAGCGGTACTGTCGGGAGAAACGGTCACAGACAGAGGAATGAAGAAGATATGAAATGGCTCAGACAAAGGATGTTTGGCAGTCTCCGTACAGGAACTGCCGAGGTAGAACGGCAGAATATTGCCTGGAACATGATCGGGAGCCTGATTTATGCCGGCTCCAGCATGATTCTGACTGCTCTGGTCAATCATTTAATCGGCCCGGAGCAGGGCGGTATCTTCGGATTTGCGTTCAGCGCATTTGGTCAGCAGATGTTTCTGGTGGCCTATTTTGGTATGCGTCCGTTTCAGAGCACCGATGTAAATCAGGCCTACACCTTTGGAGAGTACCGGCGTGTCAGGCTTTATACGTGTGTGGCGGCCGTTATATTCGGTATAATCTATATTTTCGTTAATTCGTTTATCGTACCGGATGGATATTCACGCCAGAAGACGGTGGTGGTTTTTCTGATGGTAATTTATAAGGTTCTGGATGGCTTTGCCGATGTCTATGAATCGGAATTCCAGCGGGAAGGACGTCTCTATCTGACCGGGAAAGCCATGGCATACCGGACGATTCTGTCGGTAATCCTGTTTCTGGGCGCGCTTTATGCGACACAGGATCTGGTATTTTCCTGTGTAATCGCAGTACTGGCCCAGGCGGCCGGGATTCTGTTGTTCGACTGGAACACCATGAAGCTGGTGCCCGGCGTGAACCTTTCGCGGGCGGCAGGAAAATCCCTGGCTCTGATCCGGGAATCCTTTCTTCTGTTTCTGTCGGTCTTCCTCGACGGCCTGATCTTTGCTATGGCGAAATATGCGGTGGATGCACAGATGACCTCGATGGACACCGCCATTTTCGTGGCTGTCTTTATGCCGACCTCTGTCATCAATCTGGCGGCCAACTTCGTGATCCGGCCGTTTTTAACGAAGATGTCCTACCAGTGGGAGGAAAAGAAGTTCGTCGAATTTACCCGGGATTTAAAGAGGCTGGTGGCCATTATACTGGTTCTGACAGTCATCGCACTGGCCGGCGCCTGGGCGATCGGCGTGCCGGTGCTGGGGGCGATCTCCAATGTGGAGCTGGCGCCATATAAGTCCGGACTTCTGTATATTATTCTGGGAGGCGGGTTCTTTGCGGTTATGAATCTGTTTTATTATGTGCTTGTTATTATGAAATGCCAGCGCAGGATCTTCTTTGGATACGTTCCTGTGTGCCTCCTGTCCGTGGTTCTGTCGTTTCTTCTGGTTAAGATCGGCGGAATCAACGGAGGGGCATTTTCCTATATGCTGGAAATGCTGGTGCTCATGATGTGCTTCATGGGTCAGGCATTCTATGTATTTCACAGAGCGAAGAAACAACAGGGAGGGTGTTGACCATGGACAAGGTGCTGGTGATCATACCTGCGTATAACGAGGCGCTCAATATTGAGCGTGTCGTGACGGGGCTTCAGGAGGAATATCCCATCTTCGATTACGTGATCGTCAATGACGGCTCTGCGGATGAGACGGCGGCTGTCTGCCGGCGCTGCGGATTTCATCTGATCGATCTGCCTGTAAATCTGGGGCTGGCCGGGGCATTTCAGACAGGACTCAAGTATGCGTACCGTAAAGGATACCGCTACGCGATCCAGTTTGACGGCGACGGACAGCACAGACCGGAATATATTGAGGCAATGCGGGAAAAAATGGATGAGGGATACGATATTGTGATCGGTTCCCGTTTCGTCACGGAGAAGAAGCCGAATTCCATGCGCATGCTGGGAAGCAGGCTGCTGTCGGCGGCGATCCGGCTGACAACCGGAGTTTCAGTCGCGGACCCGACCTCTGGAATGCGTATGTTTAATGAGCGCATGATCCGTGAGTTTGCAGAAGGCTTAAACTATGGCCCGGAGCCGGATACGATTTCCTATCTGCTGAAGCAGGGCGCGCGGGTGGCGGAGATTCAGGTGACGATGGATGAGAGAATCCTCGGAGAGAGTTACTTAAAGCCTGTGAGCGCCGCTCGTTACATGGGGAAAATGATGTTTTCCATCCTGCTGGTGCAGAATTTCAGGAAACGCGCCTGAGGATAAGAGAAGGGAGAATGTACGATGACCGTTATACTTCGGTGGGTACTGATAATAGTTTCCATACTGCTGACATTTTTTGTGCTGAGAAAGATCCGTCAGTCCAAGGTAAAGATTGAAGACTCCATATTCTGGGTGATGTTCGCCCTGATGATGGTTGTGTTCAGCATATTCCCGGGATTAGCCGACATTCTGTCTGATTTCGTCGGAACGTATTCTACCTCTAATTTCATCTTCATGTTTGTGATCTTTATTCTGCTTGTGAAGGTGTTCTTTCTGTCGCTCAAGATCTCACAGCTGGAAAGCAGGGTGACAGAGCTGATCCAGCAGATGGCGCTCGACAGAAAAGAAGATGCAGACAGAAAGGAAGATGGAGACAGAAAAGAAGATGGGAACAGAAAGGGCGTGGAAACCTATCCGGATAAGAAGGGAGAAACGCGCGATGAACGCAGATACTGTTAAAGTCGGAAAGAAGAGAAATCTTCAAACTGCAAAAAAGATTGCGGGACAGAGCGGTCTGTGGATGGCGGCGGCCGCAATCCTTTTTCTTCTCATCGTCTTCGTAAAGCCGTATCACAATGTGATTGACGCCATTCCTTCTCCGGAATACGAGTCTGTGCGTCTTTTTTATATCTGGGTTTTGCGGCTGGGGATCGTGTTTCTGGCAGTTCTTGCCGGAATACTCTGGATATACGGAAAGAAACCTGGCTGGTTGTTTCCGGCTACGGTCATCTGCCTGGGACTCTTTTACATGATGATTCTGCCGCCGTTTTCGGCTCCGGACGAACCGCGCCATTTCGTCAGCGCATACCGGCTGTCAAACCAGATTATGGGGAAACAGGCAGTGGCGGACGAGGCATTCCTTTCGTCGGCGTCGGATAAGGAGAAGGAATACATTGCCCGGGGCGGCAACGTGCTGGTGCGGGAGCAGGACGGACGGGAGGAACCGTATGCCAGCGTGGGACGTGATTCCTACGCGCTGATGCTTAGGGAACTGTTTACGAAGGATGCAGGCAGCGGCACGACGGTCCGTTTCGAGGCGCCGGTGAATACGACGCCGGTGGTCTACTTACCGCAGGCGCTGGGCATTTCCTTTGCAAGAGTACTGCATCTGGGATATATTCCGCTCATCTATATGGGGCGTCTGTTCAACCTGCTGGCATTTGCCGGTATGGCATGGCTGGCTGTCCGCATTATGCCGTTTAAGAAAGAAATGTTCATGGCCGTGAGTCTTCTCCCCATGACCCTCCATCTGGCGGCCTCCTTATCGTACGATACGTCGCTTATCGGCCTGTCTCTCCTGTTTTTCGCATGGTGCTTTTATCTGGCCTACGAGAAGAAACAGATCGGAATCCGTGATACGGTGATTCTTGGACTTCTTCTTGTCCTTTTAGAACCGTGCAAAATTGTATATCTGCCGTTGGCGGGGATCTGCCTTTTGATTCCTGCATCAAAATTCGGCGAGAAGAAACGGTACTGGATCTCGGTAGCTGCGGTCATTGGAGTGATGGCGCTGGCTATCTTCTTAATCAACAATGTGGTACTGTCCGCCTGGATTCAGGATACGGAAAATATAATCAGCTGGGAAGGCGGATCGGCCGGATATACGATCCAGGATATTTTAAAGGAGCCGTACCAGGCGTTCCTGATCTATTATGAGACACTGGTGACACAGTTAGACTACTATCAGGCCACCATGCTGGGCGGGTATCTGGGAAATCTGGATCCCAATCTGACGGTTCCGTATTTTTGCCTGTACCTGTTGTGGGGAATCTTGATTGTAAGCTCTGTCAGGAGAGCCGGGGATCACACTCCGTTTAAGCCCGGTCAGAAGGTGTGGATCGCGGTTCTTACATTACTGAGCTTCTGTCTGGTTCTGACCTCCATGCTTCTGGGCTGGACGCCAAAGGGCTTCACCTATATCGCGGGAATCCAGGGGCGGTATTTCCTGCCGATTCTTCCGCTGATTCTGCTGATGATTTATGGAGATAATCTGACTATTAAGAGGGATTATTCGAAGGGGATATATTATCTGGAGTGTTTTGTCAGCATCTATGCGCTTGTGAGAATCTGCTCTGTGACGTGTATCAGATGATGGGAGACAGCAGACAGATGATAGATAGCAGACAGATGATAGATAGCAGACAGATGGTAGATAGCAGACAGATGATAGATAGCAAACAGATGGTAGATAGCAGACAGATGATAGATAGCAGAAATAAATAACAGAAAGGCTGGACTATGGCAGTAGAAACGATTGAAAAAAACCGAACGGTGGATGTCATTATTCCGGTATATAAACCGGATGCGGTATTTGAAACGCTTTTAGAGCGGCTGGGAAAGCAAAACTATCCGATCCGGCGCATTATTATTATGAATACGGAACAGTCTTTCTGGAAAGAAGATATTTATGAGACTGTCCCAAATCTGGAAGTACACCACGTGACAAAAAATGAGTTTGATCATGGCGGAACGAGAAACCAGGGAGCTTCATATTCGGAAGCCGATATCATGGTATTTATGACGGACGATGCGATCCCCGCAGACAGGGAGTTAATCGGAGCGTTGGTAAAGGGACTGAGTCAGAAAGGGCCGTCAGGAGAATACGTGGCGGCGGCCTATGCGAGACAGCTGCCAAACCGTGACTGCGCTCCGGCGGAAAAATATACCAGGTCCTTTAACTATCCGGCGGAAAGCTATGTGAAGACGAAAGGCGATTTAGAGGAACTGGGAATTAAGACATTTTTTGCTTCCAATGTCTGCTGTGCCTATAACAGAAAGCTTTTTCTTGAGGCAGGCGGATTCACGAACCAGACGATCTTTAATGAGGATATGATTTACGCAGGAAATGCAGTTCTCTATCGGGGGCAGGCGATTGCCTATGTTGCAGAGGCCAGGGTGATTCATTCTCATAATTATGGGTGCAGCGCTCAGCTAAAACGCAATTTTGATCTTGCAGTTTCCCAGACAGACCACCCGGAAGTATTTGACGGGATCCGCTCAGAGAGCGAGGGAATCCGTTTGGTGAAGAAGACGTGTAAATGGCTCGTAGAACAGAAAAAGCCATGGCTGATCCCCGGAGTGATTGTAAAAAGCGGATTTAAGTATCTGGGATATCTGATGGGGAAACGGTATAGGAAGCTTCCGAGGTGGGTGATTATGAAAATAACGATGAATCGGGAATATTGGGGGAAAGTATCGGGATAATAAGGAAGTAAGTAAATAAAGAGTATATAATACTATTTGTTGTTGTAAAACATTGCTATATATGTTAATATAAAGTTGGGTGCTGCCAAAACGGTAAGCGGTTCACCTTTCGCCGAAATGAGTACATTTTGAGAACTTCCCGTATTTTCGGAGGTGATACATATGTGGAAAATAAGAACGAAAGGGACAGATGATGTTGGGTATTGTTGTCGGGATTGTCGGTATCATCGTGACTGTAATCAGTATTGTAGTAACAGTCGTGAGTATCCGACATGATGACAAAAAAGACAGAATAAATTGACATCAAAAAAGCAACCGCTCGACTTCCCAAAGTAGTAGTTGCTTTTTTGATAGTAACTATTAATCAAGGTGAACCGTTTGCTATGGCAGCACCTTTTTCGTAATTACATTGTAGCAGAGTAGAATGATTGTGTCAAGGATTCTAAAATAAAAAATTAAATTTAGCAGGTATATTGCGAAGAATATAGTACAGACAGCCTAATATAAGCAAAAAATATTAATATGACTAAAAAGTAATAAAATATATTTTACATTTATAAGTTGTAGAAAATTTAAGAATGTGATAACATAAAAGAAGGGTGCTGCCAAAACGGTAAGCGGTTCACCTTTCGCCAAAATGAGTACATTTTGAGAGCTTCCCGTATTTCCGGAGGTGATACATATGTGGAAAATAAGAACGAAAGGGACAGATGATGTTAGGTATTGTTGTCGGGATTGTCGGTATCATCGTGACTGTGATCAGTATTGTAGTAACAGTGGTGAGTATCAGACATGATGACAAAAAAGACAGAATAAATTGACATCAAAAAAGCAACCGCTCCACTTCCCAAAGTAGTAGTTGCTTTTTTGATAGTAACTATTAACCAAGGTGAACCGTTTGCTATGGCAGCACCTTTTTGTAATTACATTGTAGCAGAGTAGAATGATTGTGTCAAGGATTCTAAAATATAAAGTGGAAAAAAATAAGAACGAAAGGACAGATGATGTTAGGGATTGTTGTTGGGATTGTCGGTATCATCGTGACTGTGTTCAGTATTGTAGTAACAGTCGTGAGTATCAGACATACTGACAAAGAAGACAAGAAAGACTAATATCAAAAAGCAACCGCCTCTCTCCAAAGCCGTGGTTGCTTTTTGATAGTAACTGTTAACCAAGGTGAGCCGTTTGCTATGGCAGCCCCTTTTTGTGTTTACATTGTAGCAGAGTAAATATCATCTGTCAAGATGGGAAGATGCACGAATTCTAAGGTAAAATCCTCCATCTAGTGGAAATTTAAGCTGAGTTGTGATAGAATGCTACAAGACAAGAAATGACAAAGTGATGTAAAGGAGCATGAAAATATGGGAAAGATAAAAGTAACACCGTGTGATATTAAAGGGCTTTATGTGATTGAACCGTCTGTATTTCCGGATTCCAGGGGATATTTTATGGAGACTTATAACCAGAATGATTTTAAGGAAGCAGGACTTAACATGGTATTTGTGCAGGACAACCAGTCCATGTCTGTGAAGGGTGTGCTTCGCGGCCTTCATTTCCAGAAGCAGTTTCCACAGGGAAAGCTGGTGCGTGCAGTGCGAGGAAGCGTCTTTGACGTGGCGGTGGATCTTCGTTCTGATTCCGAGACGTACGGGAAATGGTTTGGCGTTGAACTGACTGCAGAGAATAAAAAGCAGTTTTATATCCCGGAGGGCTTTGCCCACGGCTTCCTGGTTCTGTCCGATGAGGCGGAATTTGCTTACAAATGTACGGATTTCTACCATCCGGGCGACGAGGGCGGAATTCTCTGGAGCGATCCGGAGATCGGCATCGACTGGCCGATCGAGGAAGGTATGGAACTGATCATTTCCGATAAGGACCAGAAGTGGAGCGGTATTCGGGATACATTTAAATTTTAACCGGAGAGGAGCGGACCATGGATTATCTGGTTTCCTTATGTAAAGAGATTGTACACAAGAGAAAATTGATTCTGGACCTGGCAAAGGCGGACTTTAAGAAGCGGTTTGTAGGTTCCTATTTCGGTATCGTGTGGATGTTTTTGCAGCCGCTTGCGACTGTGATCGTCTATTTTTGCGTATTCCAGCTGGGATTCAAGAGTGTGCCGCCAGTGGACTACCCTTACGTGCTGTGGTTGATTCCAGGCATTATGCCATGGTTTTACTTCAGCGAGGTGTTAAACTCGGGAACTAATTGTTTGCAGGAGTACAGCTATTTGGTCAAGAAGGTGGTATTCCGTGTGGAGATACTGCCAGTCATCAAGATGCTGTCCTGTATGATGGTACATGGAATTTTCGCCATTATCATGATTGTTGTCTTCCTGGCATACCGCATACCGCCCAGGTTCAGCTGGTTACAGATTATTTATTATACGTTTGCATGTTCCATGCTCTCGCTGGCTGTGACGTATTTCACCAGCGCTATCAATGTGTTTTTCAAAGACATGGCGCAGATTATAGGAATTATGCTGCAGTTTGGGATGTGGATGGTACCCATTATGTGGGCGCCGGAGATACTGCCCAATGCGCCTGCGTGGCTCACACCACTGTTAAAAATTAATCCATTCTACTACATCGTGGCCGGTTACCGCGACAGCATGCTGACCGGGGACGGATTCTGGATGCGGCCGACACTGGGAATCTACTTCTGGGCGGTGACCATCATTTTGATGCTGATCGGACTGAAGGTATTTAAAAAGCTGCGGCCGCATTTTTCCGATGTACTGTAAGAGGCCCGAAATGGAGGACTAAGATTCGTGAAATTAAAAAATAGTGCGATTTCGGTAAAGGATGTTACAAAGATTTACCGGCTATACGAAAAGCCCATCGACCGTTTAAAAGAGGCGATGAGCATTACCCATAAAAATTATCACAGAGATTTCTACGCGTTAAACGGAATTTCCTTTGATGTAAATAAAGGCGAGACGGTGGGAATCATCGGAACAAATGGTTCTGGTAAGTCCACCATCTTAAAGATTATTACC
This sequence comes from Hungatella sp. L36, assembly GCF_014288035.1. Classification (NCBI taxonomy): domain Bacteria; kingdom Bacillati; phylum Bacillota; class Clostridia; order Lachnospirales; family Lachnospiraceae; genus Hungatella; species Hungatella sp. L36. Next base: position 134,113 of record NZ_JACOPC010000003.1, read on the forward strand.
GGGGTTCTGACCCCGACGACCGGCGAGGTGGAGGTGGACGGAGTGATTTCCGCCTTACTGGAGCTGGGAGCCGGATTCAACATGGATTACACCGGCATTGAAAATATCTTTATGAACGGCACCATGATGGGCTTTTCCAGAAAGGAGATGGAGGCGAAGCTTCAGGATATTCTGGAGTTTGCCGATATCGGAGATTTCGTCTATCAGCCCGTTAAGACGTATTCCAGCGGTATGTTTGTGCGGCTGGCTTTTGCGCTTGCGATTAATGTGGAGCCGGAGATTCTGATCGTCGACGAGGCGCTGTCGGTAGGCGACGTCTTCTTTCAGGCCAAGTGCTACCGGCGTATGGAAGAGATCAGGAAGAACGGCACCACCATTCTGATGGTTACCCACGATATGGGCGCCATTATTAAGTACTGCGACCGCGTCGTGGTGCTGAACAAAGGTGCATTTATCGCCCAGGGAGAACCGGGGAAGATGGTTGATTTATATAAGAAGATTCTGGCAAATCAGATGGATCAGCTGGAAGACGAGCTGGTGGAACTGAATTCGGAGGAGATGAGTGATTTCTCGGGAGACAGCGCCGCCGGACAGAGGCGGAAGGCGGAAGCCCACAGCGGCCTCATGAAGGACAAACTGACGATCAATCCCGCAAAGACGGAGTATGGCGACGGACGGGCGGAGATCGTGGATTTCGGCCTTTTTGACGAGCGGGGCAATTTGACGAACCTGCTTTTAAAGGGCGAGATGTTTACGATTAAAGAGCGGATCCATTTTAATACCAGTCTGGATACTCCGATTTTTACGTATACGATCAAGGATAAACGGGGAGCCGATTTGACGGGAACCAATACCATGTATGAATCGGCGGATGTGAAGCCGGTGAAGAGTGGCGACGAATACGAGGTGGAATTCAGTCAGAAGATGTCGCTTCAGGGAGGCGAATATCTGCTTTCCATGAGCTGTACCGGATTTGAAAATGGGGAGCACGTGGTATATCACCGCCTGTATGATATTGCAAATATAACGGTAATTTCCAATAAGAACACAGTGGGCGTCTACGATATGGAATCGGAAGTGAAGGTGGCCCTGAAACGGGGAGGAGGAAAATGATATGGGGAGCATCAGTTCCGAAATAAAAGATCTTCTGGTGAAGTATCACGGCGACACGAAGCTGGCGATTAAGGAAGAGCCGGAGCCCGCTTACTTTTATGCGTTATCGGATACCCGGGAAAATGTACTGGAATGGTTTGATTTCAAACCGGAAGCCTCTCTGCTGGAGGTCGGATCCGGCTGCGGGGCTTTAACCGGCCTTTACAGCAGACGGGTGAAGAACGTGACCGTTCTGGACGAAGATCTGGAGGATCTGGAAGCGAACCGCCTCCGCCATGGCGCCTGCGGGAATATTCAGTATGTGAAGGGCAGCCTTGATACGTATGAGGGCGGCGCATTCGATTACGTGGTGATGGCCGGATCCCTGAAAATGCCGTATGAAGCGCAGATTAACAGGGCTAAATCTCTGCTGAAGCCGGGTGGAACCCTGATGGTAGCGGTGGATAACCGTCTTGGCCTCAAATATAAGTCGGGCGTGAAACCGGATGAGACCTGCCTGCTTAAGACGGAGCTGACGGAGCTTCTGTGCAGCGCCTCTGACGGAAAATGCGGCAAACTCGAATACTATTATCCCATGCCGGATTACCGTCTGCCCGTGACCATCTATTCGGATGAGCATCTTCCGGCGAAGGGAGAGCTGGCTCACGCGGTCCTCGCTTACGATTATCCGGAGTATATCCGGTTTGATCCGGGAAAATTTTTCGACGAAATATGTGAAGCCGGACTGTTTGAAGCGTTTGCAAACTCATTTTTAGCCATATGGAGCAGCTATGAAGAAGACTAAGTACATTAAATACAACAGGACCCGCCGGGAAGAGTTTCAGATACGGACCTGTATCGTGGAAGAGGACGGGAAACAGTATGTGGAGAAAACGGCTTTAAACGAGCAGGCAGTCTCCCATATCCGGTCGATGAAGGAAAAATATGACCGTCTGACCGATCAGAGTCCTCTGGGCGTGGCCCTGGTGACACTGGATCAGGAGGGACGTACTGCACGTTTCCCATTTCTGAAGGGGGAGACCATGGCCGAGATCCTGGGCCGCAAAATAAAAGAGGAACGTGTCCCGGTGGAGGAACTGAAGAAAGCCATGGAACTGGTCCTGGAGGTCCGGGAAGGTTTCTTAAGACCGTTTGAGCTGACGGATGAGTTTACTGCTGTGTTTGGACGGTATACGAATTCCGATGGAGAAACAGAGGCCGGAGCAGCCGGGATATCGGCGGGTGAATCAACAGTGGAACAGGACGAGGCATTTGCTGCCTCCAATGTGGACTGCCTGTTCGAGAACATCATGGTGACCGAAGACGGCCCGTGCTGTCTCGACTATGAATGGGTGTTCTTTTTCCCGATTCCGGTGCGCTTTATCCGTTACCGTATGCTGTATTATTTTTATGAGCAGTACAGAAGCCTTCTGGGAGAGACGACTCTGCCGGAGTTTATGGTGAATTTCGGTATTCGCCCAGAAATGATCCCGGTTTACGGAGAGATGGAACACCATTTCCAGGAGTATGTTCACGGAGAGAACCAGAAGATCTATCTGACGAATTACATGCACGATGTCCAGATAATTCCGGAAGACATGAACGAGGTAAAACGGGCGGTAGAAAAGCAGCGGGAATGGGTAAAACAGCTCCATCTGGAGATTGAGGAAAAGGATTTGTCCATCCGCAAGCAGATCGAGCTGAAGCGTCTGACGGACAATCATGTGACGAATCTGGAAGTGATGATCGGTAATCTCCGCCAGGATAACGAGAACATGGCCCAGACGATTGCAGTCTTAAACCGCCATGAAGCCATCATTTTCAAGGTGAAGAGAAAGCTGGGAGAGAAATTCAACCAGAAGTTTCCCAAGGGAACCAGAAAACGAAAGATCCTGGGCTATGTGAAGAATACATTCCGCCATCCGGTGGAGTCCTTTCATTTATACACCACTCCCGAGGGGCGGAATCTCATTGAGGGAGACATGAAGATCGGCGAGGGGTACCGGATTCATGGAAAACTCAGGTTTAAAGAAGAGAACGAGCCGATGGTATCTATCGTCATTCCGGTATACAATCAGATTGATTATACGTATGTCTGCCTGGCCTCCATTTTGGAACACACCACGGATGTATCGTATGAGGTGATTATCGCGGATGATGTCTCGACGGATGCCACTATGGAGCTGTCGAAATTTGTGGAACACGTGACCATCTGCAGAAATGAGACGAATCAGGGATTCTTACGCAACTGCAATCAGGCGGCGAAGGCGGCCCGCGGAAAATACGTGATGTTCTTGAATAACGACACCCAGGTCACACCGGGATGGCTTAAGAGCCTGGTGGACTTAATCGAGTGCGATCCGTCGATTGGTATGGTGGGTTCCAAACTGGTTTATCCGGATGGGCGGCTTCAGGAGGCGGGCGGAATCATCTGGAGCGACGGCTCCGGCTGGAATTACGGCCGTCTGGACGATCCGGACAAGCCGGAATATAATTACGTAAAAGATGTGGACTATATTTCAGGAGCCGCAATTCTCTTATCCAACAATCTGTGGAAACAGATCGGCGGTTTCGACGACCGGTTTGCGCCTGCGTACTGTGAAGATTCCGACCTTGCTTTCGAGGTGAGAAAGGCTGGTTACCGGGTGGTATATCAGCCGCTTTCGAAGGTAATCCATTTTGAAGGCATTTCCAATGGAACCGATGTGAGTGGCAGCGGCCTTAAGCGGTACCAGGTGGAAAATTCCGTGAAGTTAAAGGAAAAATGGGCGGATGAATTCAGGAAGCAATGTGTAAACAACGGTAATCCAGACCCATTCCGGGCACGCGAGCGGAGCCAGGGAAAGGATATTATCCTGGTGATCGATCACTACGTTCCTACGTATGACAGGGACGCGGGGTCTAAGACCACCTTCCAGTATTTAAAGATGTTCCTGGAAAAGGGCTATGTGGTAAAATTTTTAGGCGACAATTTCCTTCACGAGGAGCCGTATTCCACCGTACTGATGCAGATGGGGATAGAAATCCTCTATGGACGCGACTATCAGGTGAAAATCTGGGACTGGCTGAAGGAGCATGGGGATGACATCACAGCCGCCTATTTAAACAGGCCTCATATTGCGGAAAAATACGTGGACTTTATGGAGGAACACACCAATATCAAGATGATTTACTACGGCCATGATCTCCATTTCCTGAGAGAGGGCCGTGAATACCAGCTGACCGGAGACGAAAAGAAGCGGGATGCGTCGGAATACTGGAAAGCCATCGAATTCCGCATCATGCGGAAGGCGGCGGTATCGTATTATCCGTCCTATGTGGAGCGCGACGCGATTCATATGATCGATCCCACAATCCGGGTAAAGGCAATCGTGGCCTATGTATTCGAGAAGTTCTTAGAGTCGGTCCCGGATGACTTTGAGAAGAGGGAAGGGCTGCTGTTTGTAGGCGGCTTCGCCCATCCGCCGAATGCGGATGCGGTTCTCTGGTTCGCACGAGAGATATTCCCTAAGATCCGTGAAAAACTGGAGATTCCCTTCTACATCGTCGGATCGAAGGTGACAGAGGAAATCCAGGCCCTGGAGCAGCCGGGAAACGGTATCATCGTGAAGGGCTTCGTCTCTGAAGAAGAACTCTCCGAGCTGTACCGCACCTGCCGGATCGTGGTAGTTCCCCTGCGCTACGGCGCCGGAGTCAAAGGAAAGGTCATCGAGGCTCTTTATAACGGCGCGCCTGTCGTGACAACATCGATCGGCGCGGAAGGAATCGCGGAGGCTGAATCGGTCATGTGCATCAAGGACGCCCCGGAAGAATTTGCCGAAGAGACGGTCCGCCTCTACCAGGACCCGGAGAGTCTCCGTGAACTGAGCCGGAAAACGCAGGATTATATTCGCAAGTATTATAGCGTGGATGCGGCGTGGAGTGTGGTGAAGGAAGACTTTAGAGGAATGGAAAAGATATAGCGTAAGTATATGCGTAAGAAGATGTGAAGTATAAAATATTATAAAAAGCCAGTGACTCCTGTTATTTAAGAGCCACTGGCCTTTTTTTCGGTCAGACAAGCGCTTTACAGTCAGACAAGCGTTTTGCGGACTGATTTTACGCGGCACTGTTTTTTGAAAAATGCGATTCCATAGTTAAGAACTTCTGTGTAGCCTTCCTCTGGCAGCCAGTCGTTGTAGTGGTTTACTTCGATCTGTTTCAGAGCGGCGTCACAGGCGGTCTCCATACCTTTGTAGGTATCGGACACCTTCAGCTCCAGAATAATGGGGGACTTCGATACATTGAGACTGCGTATCGCAATGTCGTATCGTCCAAGTCCGGCCTCTCTGTTAGATGTTACAATGTATTCCTTCAAATTCTCTAAAATTCCCAGAAAAAAACCGTGGTAGAATGCTTCGCCTCCATCCATATAGCTGATGGAGTTTATTAACAGCTCCGACAACTCCTTCTGGAAGCTTTCCGCCTCACCGCTTAAAAGTGCCTGATAAAGAGCGTATCAGATCACGAAACCAGTTCATAACTGTGCTGTTATAGATATATCATACCTCTCTGTTGGGAATGGCCAGGCGGACATATTGGATATCCTCTTCCATCCTGACAGAAGTCTGTTTCAGGTAACCGGTAAAGAACAGAAAATTCCAGAGATTATCCTCAGAATCATAGATATCTCCGTATGTGATGTCTTCATGAACCGGTTTTTCTATGATGCCGCCGGCTATAAGATTTTCGATTTCAGCTTTTACCTGGAAGTCCGCCCTCTCAAAAAGGTCCTTTACTATGGCATTGGAACTGGTATTTTTCCAATAAGGGGATGGAAATGCTGCCGGGTTTATTGACAGAGCTTTTCCGTTCTGTGATAATCCTGGAGCATCTGATCGGCTTCCTCCTGCAGGAAACCAAAATGTTCTCCGTAGGCATCAGACAGAATGGAATGAATTTCCAGATTGTTCAGACCTGTAAAAATGGATTCTTTTGAGACCCTTAAACAACCGGTCATCACTGCAAATTCCGGGCATGGATTTGTCTTGAGTGCTGATTCAAAAACGGAACGGATAAAACTTATCATCTGGTCATAAAAACCCGCGAACCAGGAGTTTTCCAGGGGTGCATCGTATTCATCAATGAGGATAACGGTTTTTGCATCATAACATTTCGTCAGACATTCAGAGAGAAAACGGATTGAGGTAGCGTATTCCTGTTCACTGCCTTCTTCTTTTGCTATTCTCATATATTTATCCCTTTCCAGCTCTAATTTTCCGCTGTCAAGAATCGATATATGGCGTTTGTATTCTCTGGCGATTTCTTCACGAGACAGCCGAAGGCCAGTTCATAGGAGGGGCTGTTTCCCTGATTTTAAGGAGAGGTTTATGACTGGTAAGGCATTCATTTTTACCTGTATTTTCAAAATAGTACTGGAGCATGCTTATATTCAGGGTTTTGCCGAATCCGCGGGGACGGGTAAATAAATTTACCTCCCCCTTCAGATCGAGCAGTTCCTTTATGAACCAGGTTTTATCTACGTAGTAGTAGCCACCGAGAATTAATTCATCAAAGCGGTCAATTCCGACAGGCAGTGGTTTATATTTCATAAAGACGACCTCCTTTTGCCAAATCAATGGTATCGTATCCTTTGCTGATTGTACCAGGTCGCCAATGCGACGGCCAGCCTACCAAAGAATTATATCAGAAAAACTGTAGTTTCACAGTCTTTTCAATCCATTAATATATAGGTTAGGGAAAAATTGAGAACTGAAAAGCAGAACTATTTTGATTACTATTTTATAACATGGTGCATAATATAATAGAAAATAATTGATTTCCAATTGAGCATGTGGTAGACTGAGAGATATAAATACAGGTGAAATAATTAGTATATTACACTCAATTGTTGTAATCTGGTGATTGAGGTGATATAATATGAGTATAGAAAAGGAGGAGAGTGAAATGAATGCTTGCGCGATCAAACCAACATTCCCATATGTTGCGAAAAATATTCTTCCAAGAACGCTTGTATCTGAGGAGAATAAGAAAATCACAGAGTTCATAAATTCCCATGATTTTTCTTTTTCGGTGGATAAAAATACTGGTGAACTAAAAAGTACAATTATAGATAAAAAATTATAAGATGAATATTGTAAAATATACAAAAGAATTTAGTGAGTTAGCAGGTAAATTTGATTGTGGGAATTCAGTAATAAACAGGTTTTTGATAAGTGGTGATGCTCTGAATGAAAATCAGGGCATTACTTATGTTATGCTGTCTGATCAAAAAGATTTTATAATAGGATACTACAATATAGAAGTTGGCAGAGTTGATTTAGCGGAAAGCGTCGGTAAAGAAATCTTTTATAAACCTATGGGAGGAACGGTCAATATCAATTATCTTGCAATACATACTAATTTTCAAGGGAAAAAGGTTGCTGATGCAGGAGATAAAAAAATTTATTTGGGCGATATCCTTTTGAATGATTGTGAACAAAGAATTTTAAAACTTCGTGAACAGGTTGGAATTTCTTTTATAACATTGTGTTCGACAAAAGAAGGATATCATTTATATCATGAGAGAAACGGGTATGAGAATTTCGAAGATGATATGAACAGCTTTGTAAACGAAAATGATAAGTTATGTTTTAAATTATATAAATGGTTAGATGATGTTACAGATTAATCTATGAAGGCATATCAGATCGTAAGGAACGCTCTGATATGCCTGCTTTTTTTATATATTTTTATTTCAAAATCCTTAAGATGGTGGATTGTTCCCCGCAATCTATGGTATAATGTGATGCAAAATGGATTATTATGCAGTTTTGTAGCTGTTACAGATATTTTTATATAGCAGGAGGAAATCATACGATGCAGGCAGTATTACTGGCAGGTGGACTGGGAACCAGGCTTCGTTCCGTGGTGGCTGACCGACCGAAGCCCATGGCGCTCATTGGGGATAAGCCGTTTATGGAGTATGTGGTGCGGGAGCTGAAGAATCATGGAATCACGGAAATTGTTTTCGCTGTTGGATATAAAGGCTCTATGGTGGAAGAATATTTTGGTGACGGAGAACGTCTGGGAATCAAGGTTTCCTATGCGTATGAGGAGACTCTGTTAGGCACTGCAGGTGCCATTAAGAATGCCGGCCGTCTGGTGACGGATGAGCGTTTTTTCGTCTTAAATGCGGATACCTTTTATCAGATTCAGTATGACCGTCTGGTGAAGATGAGCCAGGAGAAGAATCTGGACATGGCGCTTGTACTCCGTGAGGTACCCGATGTGTCGCGGTATGGACGGGCTGTCCTGGAAGGAGACCGTCTGACTGCGTTTGATGAAAAGACGGAAGGTGCCAGTCCGGGGACGATTAACGGCGGGGTTTATTACATGAAACGCGCCCTGCTGGACGAGATACCGGAGGGAAAGGTTTCCTTAGAGCATGATATGATTCCAAAATGGCTTTCCGGCGGGGAGAAGGCTCTCGGCGGAATTGTAAACGACGGATATTTCATTGATATCGGAATTCCGGAGGACTATTACCGTTTCATAGATGATGTGGAGAAAGGGGCAGTAACTGTATGATAATCAGAGGAAGAGCGCCGCTTCGGGTCAGTTTTGGCGGCGGAGGCACAGATGTGGCGCCGTTCTGCGTGGAGCAGGGCGGAGCGATCATTGGAAGCACGATCAACAAGTATGCGTATTGTTCCATCGTTCCCAGGAATGACGATCAGATAATCGTCCATTCGCTGGACTTCGATATGACGGTGAAATACAATACAAAGGAAAACTACGTTTACGACGGCCGTCTGGATCTCGTGACGGCGGCGTTAAAGGCCATGGACATCAAGCAGGGATGCGAGGTATACCTGCAGTGCGACGCACCTCCAGGATCAGGTCTTGGAACGTCTTCCACGGTTATGGTGGCGCTGCTGATTGCCATGGCGAAGTGGAAGGGCGTTTATTTAGACGGTTATGCCCTGGCTGATCTGGCATACCAGGTGGAACGGGAAGACTTAAAGATTGACGGCGGCTATCAGGATCAGTACGCGGCTACCTTCGGCGGATTTAACTTCATTGAATTCCATGGACGCAACAATGTGGTGGTGAATCCGCTGCGCATTAAGAAGGAAATCATCCACGAGCTGCAGTATAATTTACTGCTGTGCTATACGGGAAATATCCATGTGTCCGCCAATATCATCAAGGATCAGGTGAAGAACTACGAGAAGAAGGACGCGTTCGACGCCATGTGTGAGGTGAAGGCGCTGGCTTATGCCTTAAAGGACGAGCTCTTAAAGGGGAACTTATACAGCTTCGGCAAGCTGCTGGACTACGGATGGCAGAGCAAGAAGCGCATGAGCAGCAAGATCACCACTCCGCAGATCAACGAACTCTATGATGAGGCGCTGAAGGCGGGGGCTCTTGGCGGGAAGCTGCTGGGCGCGGGCGGAGGCGGATATCTGCTGGTATACTGTCCCTACAATGTGCGCCATAAAGTGGCGGCCAGGCTGGAAGCGGCGGGAGGTCAGCTGACGGACTGGAATTTCGAACTCAGAGGCGCCCAGGCATGGGTGACGGATGAGGAACGATGGAATTACGACAGTGTGAAGGTGCACATGCCTAACGGAGACTACACATTTAATCTGTAAATCAGAAAGCTATATAATTGAATTAAAAATATATCACAGGAAGACGATACATGGACAGAGTTATTTTTTTAGACCGGGATGGAACTATTAACGAAGAGGTGGAGTATTTACACAGGCCGGAGGATTTAAGACTTCTTCCCGGTGTGGGAGAGGCCATCCGGCGTCTGCAGGAGTATGGATTTGCCGTCGTTGTGGTGACGAATCAGGCGGGAGTCGCAAGAGGGTATTATGAGGAAGAAGACGTAACCGTGCTCCATGACTTTATGAATGAGCAGTTAAAAGAGCAGGGCGCCTGTATCGACCATTTTTTCTACTGCCCCCATCACCCGGTTCACGGTATTGGAAAATACCGGGTGGCATGCCATTGCCGCAAACCGGAGACCGGAATGTTTCTCATGGCAGAGCAGTTCTATCAGGTGGATAAGGCCAATTCCTATATGATCGGCGATAAGCTGCTGGATGTGGAAGCAGGCCATAACTACGGCGTGAAATCCGTGCTTGTGGGGACCGGATACGGCGCAGAGACTGTGGCAGACATGACGGAGGAGGAGCAGAAGAACGCATTCGAACACTACTCCCCGGATCTGCCGTCTGCGGTGGACTGGATAATCGGAGAAACTACGACAAAACGCCCATAACAAAGTGCCCATAACAAAATGCCCATAACAAAATGCCCTTAAAAAGGAGGAACGATAAGATGGAACCTATGAAGTATTTAGAGGAACTGGTGGAGCGGTATCCGGTACTTGATGCGGTAAAAGATGATGTGCGGAAAGCGTATGAACTGCTGGAAGCCTGCTATGAACAGGGAGGGAAGCTGCTGATTGCCGGTAACGGCGGAAGCTGTGCCGACGCGGAACACATTGTCGGTGAACTGATGAAGGGATTCGTGAAACGCAGAGAGGTATCCGATTCTTTTGCCGAATGCTTAAGAAACGCTGATGAGGTCCGGGGAGCGGAGCTGGCGAAGAAGCTGCAGGGCGGCCTTCCGGCCATTGCCTTAACCGGCCACGCAGGACTTTCTACCGCCTATTTGAATGACGTGGACGGGGATCTGATCTTCGCCCAGCAGACGTACGGATACGGAAGGCCTGGCGATGTGCTGATCGGTATTTCGACCTCCGGTAATGCGAAGAACGTGATGTATGCCATGACCGTTGCAAAGGCCCTGGGCATGAAGACCATCGGACTCACTGGAAAAGACGGCGGAGCGCTGAAGAGAGAGGCCGATGTTTCTGTCGTCGTGCCTGAGACGGAGACATTTAAGATTCAGGAGCTGCATCTTCCTGTTTATCACGCCCTGTGCCTGATGCTGGAAGAACGCTTTTTCTAAATTCGGGACAGATTGGAGACTGCTATGACAGAAAAGCACTTTATGGATGGAATCGGTAAATGGAAGGATGAGATCATTGCCGCGGGACTTCTTATGGCGTTTGCCTTCTTCATAAACAGAGGAATTGAAATAAAGGGGCTTTATATGGATGACCTCTATCTGTGGTCCTGTTACGGAGAGCAGACCTTTGGGCAGTTTATATTTCCCATGGGGAGTACGAGGTTCCGTTTCCTGTATTATCTGGCTGCATGGCTGGAGCTGGCGGTGATTGGTAATCATATCGGATGGTTTGTGCCTCTGAACATCATCTTAAACGGCTGTATCGCCTATTCGGTATACCGTTTTGGAAAGCGGCTGTCGAGAAGCTATCTGATGGGACTCGGATGCGGGTTTCTGTACCTCTTATCCAGAATGTCCTACTACCAGATCAGCCAGGTGTACGGACTGATGGAGAGTCTGGCTCTGTGGGCGGCGCTGGGGATTCTTTACTGTCTGCTTCGTTACGTGGATGAGAAGGGGGATGGAAAGAAGTACTTAATCCAGTCGTGCGTGCTCTATTTTGCAGTCTGCTTTATCCATGAGCGCTATCTGGCGCTGCTTCCCCTCATTTATCTGGCGATTCTTTATAAAAAGGGAAAAAAGAAGGCGTTCTGGTTTCTTCCTGCTGGAGTGTTTGCAGTGGTCATGGCGATCCGTGTGCTGACGACCGGAGGTGTGGCGCCTGCAGGCACGGGAGGGACCAACGTCGCCGAGACGTTCAGCGTGATGACCTCCATACGCTATGCGATCGACCAGGTCCTGTATATTTTCGGCATCAATGCCGGACCGGGCCATCTAAGCGGCGCCAGCTGGACCGAGTCGCCGTCATGGATCCATGTGCAGATTATTGCCGCGGACCTGGTGCTGCTGGTGCTTGTGATACTGGCAGTCATCCGTGTGATCCGGGATAAGGAAGGCCGCCTTAAGTATCTCCGTGATATCAGCCTGTTCCTGATATTTATCGCCCTCTGTATCGGCGCATCCAGTGTCACAATCCGTGTGGAGACGAGATGGATCTATGTGTCCATGACAGCCGCCTATCTGCTGGCCGCCTATTTATATGGGATGATAACGGCAAAGCCGGAACACGGCAAGGTCGTTGATATCAAACGGGAAGCGAGAAAGGCAGCCGATAAAAAAGCGGGACGCCAGAGCGCGGTTCTCTGCGGCGGCCTGTTTCTGGTCTATATTATCATCATGTTTCCCGTGGAGAATTACTACCGGGGACAGTATCCCAACCTCTATTTCTGGGCCGACCAGCAGCGGTATAATTCGCTGGCGGAAGAGACGTATGGAAAATACGGGGATGATATCTTTGGCCGGAAGATCTATATCATAGGTAATTCATACCAGATGAGCGATTTCACGGCGAGGACCTTCTTCAAGGAGTTTGACCGCGACAGGAAGGCGGAAGGAACGGAAGTTCATTTCATCGATTCCATCCATGATATTGGCCTGATCACCAATAATATGCTGGTGCTGAAGGAAGATCCGGCCCACAACGAGTTCCAGGATGTCACCGACTTTGTCCGTAATTTAAAATGCGAGGCGGTCTACGGATATTACCGGGATGGCTGGATGGACGAGAGCGCCGAAGTCAGGGTTATGACAGGAACCAGCGGAGTGATCAAATTGGAGATCTATTATCCGGGAGAACTGACGGGATCGGAGATCTCGAAGATTTCCCTGAATGGGGAACGGGTCAAGGATCTGGTCATCAATCAGAATACCATGAAGCTGGAGATTGAGGCGGAACCGAATCAGATCGCCTGCCTCCGGTTTGATAATAATTTTTACTTAAAGGACGCGGGAGAACAGAGAGGGGAGAAACGTTTCTCCATGATTGTGAACTTTGCGGCAGACTAGTACAGCATTGCATTAGAATGAATTACCTGGAAAGGAACTTTATGAAACGCAGATACTATTTATCCATCCTTCCCCTGGCCGGAATCCTGTTCGGCATGTGGTATATCCATATTGCGGCTTCCGATGTGATCTATTCCGATTATATCAGACTGGTGAACAGTTATCTTCCGGATGTGTGGAACCCGGAGAAATTCTTTGTGCCGGATGTTCTCACCAGAATTCCGGTAAATTATCTGTCCCGCATCATCAATGTGGCGTTTTTTGGATTCAACACCATGTTTGACCGGGTGCTCGGCGTTCTTGCGCTGGGACTTTCCGGATTTGTCCTGGGAAAATACTGCCTGTTAAGGAAGGTGGGGGCCGTCTGGTTTACTATCCTGATGGCGCTGATGTTCAGCCTGAATAAATGGGAGATGCTGATCAATGGAAGCGGCTGGGCCCATTTCCTGGCCTTCGCCGGATTCTATTACCACTACCTCGTCATGGACAGGCTGTGGACCGGGGACGAGAAGCCGGGAGACAGAAAGCTTCTCGTGATCCTTCCGTTTGCCATAACTATCCTGACGGCCGGTCCGTACTGCGCTGTCTATTCTGTGGTGGTCATGATGGCATATGGCTTCATGGCGATTCTGGATTACCGGAAAACGAAGCGGCTTGAGAAAACGTATCTTCTCTATGCTCTGTGTACACTGGCGGCTCTGCTCCTTTATATGTGGAGTAATTCGCTTACGGTGGAGGATCATGCCGCGGCGGCCGAGGTGGGGCTGTTCACACAGCTTGCGCAGACTCCGGGCTTTTTTGTCCGGTTTATCCTGATCTCCTTTTCCTCCATGGTCGTTGGAATCGAGGAGGCAATTGCCGCATTTAAGGGCAATATCGTCCCGTTTGCGATCCTGGGATTCCTTGTGATAGCGGCTTACTTATACGCGCTGTATTTAAATTTCCGGTACCTGCTGTATGAAAAGTCAATGGTGCCGCTCATACTGATTGTATCGGGAGGGCTCAACCATGTGCTGATTCTTCTGTCACGGTGGATTTTTCTGGTTGATGACTATGGCGCCAGCTCGAGATACGCCCTGCAGTTTCAGGCGGGGATATTTGGAATTATACTGACCTTTGCGCTGTGCCGGAACGAGATGGTGATGAAAAAAATGGTGCGCGGAAAATACCGGCTGTTCTCTGCAGCGGTTGTTTCTTTCTGCCTGCTGTTTCTGGCCGGTAATGCGTATACGACATACCATGAACTGAAAAAGGCTCCGAATCGGAAAGAAACCTTTGAGATACGGGCGCAGATGGCGCTGAACTTCGAAGAGATGACGGATGATGAACTGAGGGCCGGGTTTGAATACCGGACGACCCGCCCGGAAAGCGGGGCGCAGGTCAGGGAGGCGCTGACGATCTTAAAAGACAACGGCTGGGGTGTCTTTAGGCCAAATAAATAAATTAGTAACTGAGGTGGAGAAACTGATGGAACGGACTCATAAATCTCCCCGCGGGAGGCGGGGCGGCAGCTCTCTGCAGAGCAGAGGGCTGGTTTTACTTCTGTGGGTGTGCGCCCTGGGGGCGATCGCGTATTCCGCGGACCAGTTGTTCGTAAAGGGAATCCTGTCCTGGCACAGGCAGCAGAAAGACTATTACGATATGATGGCAGAAGTGACTGCGCTCTTCTGCGTTTTTACTGTCCTGTATGGACTCATAAGAAGCCGGATTTTAAAGGCGGTCGGGACCGTGGCAGTTCTGTCCGTCTTTTTCTGGGGGCATATGGTATTTCTCCCGGTGGTGACGGCAGGCGTCTATCTGGCCTACTTGACTGTATTGGGAGAATTTTTTTGCAGAAGGGTCCTGAGGCTTAAGGCGTCCGACGGCGCAGCGGTACATTTCCTGTGCGGCTCTCTTCTTGTGATCCTGGTCTTCTGCCTGATGTCGGCCGTGGGAATCGGCGCCATCGGGTATCTGCAGGTATTTGTGGCAGCCAGCGGAATTCTTCTGGTGTTCTGGCGGTGTGCGCGGTGCGGTAAGAAAAATGTGGAAGAACCGGCTGGAAATGGCCGGGGAAATAACTGGAAAAATAGCTGGAAAAATAGCTGGGGATATAGCCGGAGGTCCGGGCGGGAGAGTGAGAGCGGAATTTGGCTCATGGCGCTCTGCTTTGCGTTTATCGTGACCATGTTCTGCATTCAGGCCGGGCGCATGAATACCGCTCTGGATTTTGACAGCCTCTGGTACGGTGTCCGCTCCCGGTACGTGCTGGACAATGGAAACGGAATTTACGAAAATATGGGGACCATCGGAATCGTCTACACCTATTCCAAGGGCTGGGAAGTGATGACGCTTCCCCTCGCAAATCTGCCCTCATACAGTTTCCTTCTTGCTTTTAATTTGTGGCTGACGGCGGGCGTCATATTTATGGCGTACCAGATTGCCCGTTTCTATATGGGAAAAGGCCACTCGACCGTATTTGCCGCTCTTTTAGCCGGAGTGCCTGGAATCATGAATATGGCCATCACTACAAAGACGGATATTGCCACGCTTCTCTTCCAGGAAATCATGATCTATTATCTTCTCAAGTATTTGAAGGAGGGAAGAAGGGAGTGGAGATATCTGGCATACGGATTCGCCTCCTTCTTTCTGACATGGACACTGAAGCCGACGGCCCTCGTATTTTCTACCGCTATTCTCGGTATGAGCGTGCTGTTTCTGTTGTGGAAACGCCTGCTTCCGTTGTGGGGCGGGAAAAGAAAGGCTGGACAGGCCGGTGGGAAAGGGAATGCTGGACAAGGCGGCGCTCTGGGGCTTTTTCTGCTGTCGATTCTGGCGCTCGCCGGAATCTGGGCCAGAACGGTAATCATCACAGGGCTTCCGGTGACCTCGGTGTTCTCCTCCATTCTTACGAAGCTTGGGCTGGAGATGAAGTATCCCTTCAATGTCAATAAAATTCCTAACAGCGGGGCGGAGCTGCCTTTTGGCGAACAGCTTGTGAATTTTATCGAGCGGGCCTTCGGCTTCCTGCTTCGGCCGTTGGGCGTGGATATGGACCATGTGATTCTGGCCTGGGGTGGATTTCTGCTGTTTATCGTGCTTCTTTTGTGGATATTCAGTTTGTTTTACAGAAAAAATGTGGAAAATGATAATGAAAGGCTGCTTTCGTCCTGGCTGAACGTTGTGTTTATCCCCTTTTTGATCGTCTGCGTAGTCAGTCTCTATATGCTGGTCCAGGTGGACGGAAATTACTTTATGCTGCTGTATGTCCTGGCTGCGCTTTACGTGATGCGGCTTGTGGTCCGGATCTCGGATAAGGCGGTGAGAAACGGGCTATGCGGTATACTGGTTCCTGTCATGTGTTTCTGTGCGGTGGTGTCCTCCCTGACAAACTGGAGCTGGGTCGTAGGATTTTCGCCGGTTTCCTGGAATCATCACGGGTACTACGACCACCAGGAGGCGAAGCACCAGGAAATGGTGGAAAAAGGAAACGGGCAGATCTGGGATATTCTTGCGGAAGACCCCGAAAACCGTCTGATTGCGGTGGGAGACCATCCCGGAGTGCTGGGATTCCCCTGCAATGCCCAGTCGTACGATGATATCACCGGTTCCTGGGGAAATGTGGTTCTGGTGAAAACCATGGATAATTTCGTGGAGTTTATGGACTATGCGAAGACGGATTACGTCTACACAGAGGCCGGATATATGGAAGAGGAACAACGGTGTTACAGCCTCGTTCGCACGCTCATTGAATATGGCAAGCTGATTCCCATCTGTTATGAGGAGGGAAATATGCTGGCGCGGGTGGAGATCGACGGAGAATATACGGAAACCAGCCGGGCAGCATTGACAGAATTTGACAAATGTTATATAAAGAAGAATGTGGAATAGGCGGAAAGGTTGGAGTAGGAAATGAAGAAAGAAGTTAAAATAGGAATCGGGCTGGTATTTCTGGCGTTTTACGTGTTTCTGATCATGCAGTTCGGCAAGGTATTCGTGTATTATGACGACTTCGGATATTTATCGCTCAGCTATGGAAATACGGTACCGGATGTGATTGGTTCCAATTATACGTTATCCCAGCTGCTTACCTTTATGGGGAAACACTACTTCTATTCGAATGGAAGGCTGTTCTATTTATTCCTGTTCAGCTTTTTAAATATGATAGGCGGACTGGCTGCGGTCCAGGCCTTTATGGCGACCAGTGTTCTGGCGATTCTGATTCTGGTCCATTACGTGGTAATGCGCCATATAAAGCCGGATGGATGGCGCCCGGTGTTTCTGGCTGCTTTTATCTGCCTGCTCTATGGAACCATCGGAATTCTGATTCAGCGTCTGGGAACGTACTGGTATGCGGCCAGCTTTCTGTATGTGGTACCTACGGTTACATTTCTGGTACTGGCAGTTCTTTACTATGAGACAATTGGGGAAGAACCGGAGACCTGGAAAAAGGCAGTCTGCATCGTGCTGGCATTCTTCGCAGCATTTTCTCAGGAAGAGTGGCTGGTGGCCGTGATCGGATATATCTGCATGGTGATTGCCTGGAAGACTTTGAAGAAATACCGCGTCCGCGCTTACGATTTCGGAACGCTGGCAGCGGCTGTGGCCGGGGCGCTTCCGATTCTGACCTCACCGGCGGTAAAGATGCGTATGGACAACAACAGTGAGTTTTCCAATCTGCCGTTTATCCAAAAGGTAATGACCAACTTAAGAAATTTAATGAACCTGTTCTTTTCTTCCGATAATCAGAATTACCTGGCAGTGCTCTTAATGGCTCTGATGGGGCTTGGAGCCTATATGATCTGGAAGAAGATGAAGCTGCCTGTTTTAAATATCGTTTATCTGGCATTTTCCGCGGCCATCACCGTGTACCTGTTCCTGAAGCTGAACCGCCATGTCCTGGGGGCTGGCGGCCATTCTCAGGCGATGATATGGGTTCTGTTTCTCTATCTGATCGTGACTGCGGTACAGGTGATCCGTATTTTATATGACAGAGACCAGATTTTGATGGGAATGATATTCCTGGCGGCGATTCTGACACTGGCCTGCCTTGTGGTGGTGCCGGAGCTTCCCCAGCGGGTGCTCCTTCCGTTTATCTATCTGTCCTATACACTGTTTGGGTACTTATTCTGCCTGATCCTGCTGGAACGGAAGAGTGTGGTATGGGGGCTGGCCGGGCTCGCCTTCGTGGCGGCCGTCAGCATTCCCAACCTTAAGAATATTTACCGGGGGTACAGCATCAACTATGAAGTGCTCATGTATAACGATGGCGTCATCCGGGATGCCGCGGCGCGAATCCGCGGAGGAGAGGAGATAAAGAAATTAACTCTTTATCAGAATCCCGACCGTCTGTGCAGCTGTGAGATGGTTTACGATGAGAATTTTAAGTATATGATATATTGGATGGACGAGTATTACGATCTGCCGTCCGAAGTGGAACTGGAGTATGAGCCAATCACTGATCTTGGTGCATGGCAGCAAACACACTGACTTAAAGGAGTATAAACTGTGGAGAAAAAATTATCGGTCGTCGTATCCTGCTATAATGAGGAACTGGCGCTGCGCCAGTTTTACGCGGAGACGTCGAAGGTACTGAAAAGCTTAAGCTGGGATTATGAACTTATTTTCGTCAATGACGGGAGCCAGGATGGCAGCATTGAGATTCTAAAGGAACTGGCGGCTGGGGATGAGAAGGTGAAGGTGGTGGATTTTTCCCGCAATTTCGGCCACGAGGCCGCTATGATCGCGGGCATGGACTACAGCAGCGGGGACGGAATCGTCTGTATGGACGCGGACCTTCAGCATCCGCCGGAATGCCTGCCTGGAATCATTGCAAAGCTGGACGAGGGGTACGATGTCATCAATATGGTCCGTACGAAAAATGAATCCGCCGGCTGGTTTAAGAACTTTGCCGGAGCGGCGTTTTACCGGCTGATTAATATTCTCTCCGATGTGAAATTTGAACCGAACGCCTCCGATTTCTTCGCTGTATCGAAGAAGGCGGCAAAGGTGCTTAAGACAAATTACCGTGAAAAGGTTCGTTTTCTTCGCGGCTATGTGCAGAATATCGGATTCAGACGAACAACCATTGAATACGAGGCCAGAAACCGTGTGGCAGGGGAAAGCAAGTACAGCATCAAGAAGCTGATCACATTTTCCATGAACACGATCATGTGCTTTTCCAATCTGCCGCTGAAGCTGGGCATTTACGCCGGCGGATTTGCGGGAGTCCTGGGAATTATTATGATGATCTACACGATCTGGAGCTGGGCGGAGGTTGGAACACCCAGCGGCTACGCGACAACCATTGTGCTGATCTGCTTCATGTTTGCGATTCTCTTCCTCATTGTCGGGATTATCGGGAATTACATTGCGATTCTGTTTGCAGAATTGAAGGACAGGCCGATCTATATTGTGGGTGAGACGAAGAATTTCCCGGACGATAAGGAATAAGAATAGATATAAGTGTTTGAGCAGTTCTGCGAAAATAGAGAAAAGCGGGGAAAGTAAAGATGACATGTAAAAAAGTGGATACGATGAACTATGTAGTGGCATTTCTGGAAAAACTGGTCAATACGCCGAGTCCCAGTGGATTTACGGATGAAGTGATGGCTTTGGTGGAGAAGGAGGCGGCCGGTTTTGGGTTCCTGTCCCATTACAGCAGGAAAGGCGGTCTCATCATTGAGGTTCCCGGGAATACGGATTTGGTTCTGGGGCTTTCCGCCCATGTGGACACGCTGGGAGCTATGGTCCGTTCCATCAGCTCCGAGGGAATGCTGCGCATCGTTCCGGTGGGCGGCTTTATGATGGAGAGTATTGAAGGAATGTACTGTAAGGTGCATACCAGAACCGGAAAGGTATATACCGGTACGATTCTTACAAAGGAACCGTCGGTTCATACGTATGATGATGCCAAAACCCTGGAACGAAAACCAAAGAATATGGAAGTACGTCTGGATGAGAGAGTGAAGAGTGAAGACGATGTCAAAGCGCTGGATATCTCCGCCGGTGATTATATCAGCTTTGATCCGATGTTTGTATATACGGAAAACGGGTTTATCAAGTCACGCCATCTCGATGATAAGGCCTCTGTGGCTGTGCTGATGGGAGTATTGAAGGAGCTGGGGGAATCCGGTGTGAAGCCGGAGCGCACACTTAAGATCGTAATCAGCAATTATGAGGAAGTCGGTTTCGGCGCAAGCTGGATTCCGGAAGATATCGAGGAATTTATCGCAGTTGATATGGGAGCGCTGGGTGATGATCTGGCTGGGGATGAATACCGGGTATCCATCTGCGCACTGGATTCTTCCGGGCCATACGATTACAAGATGACAAGCCGTCTGATCGAGATCGCAAAGGAGCGGGAGATCGGGTACGCCGTGGACATTTTCCCGCACTATGGCTCTGACGTGGGAGCGGCTCTGCGCGGCGGTCACAATATCCGCGGCGCGCTGATCGGACAGGGGGTTCATGCGTCGCATGGCACGGAGCGGACGCATGTGGAAGGGCTGGAGCAGACGCTTCGGCTGATTGAAGGGTATCTTGGAGTGAACTAGGGCGTGCAGATGGGGAGGTCAGAATGGAAACGGTTCATTTAACCAGGGAGCAGGCGCGGCGTTTTTTGCTGCGGAGACATGGCCTTTTGGGCGGATACCGGTTTGAAGGAAAACGGGGAGTCCTGGAGTTTGTAAAACAGGAGGGCTGTATACAATTCGATCCGGTAAACGTATGCGGAAGGAGTCCGGAGCTGGTCCTGTTGTCCCGGGTAAAGGGATTTACGAAGCAGATGCTTTATGAGCTTCTGTACCAGGACCGGGTGCTGATTGATTACTTCGATAAAAACCTCTCCATCTTTGCCACGGAGGACTGGCCCTATTTTGAATGCTACCGCGACCAGCATCGGCAGTGGGAACGGAGCCATGCCGATATCGAGACGGTGAGTGAGCAGGTGAAAGGGATCATTGCGGAGCGGGGAGCGGTCTGCTCCGCCGATTTGGACATGCCGGGGAAGGTGCACTGGTACTGGAGCGATACGAAGCTTTCCCGGGCGGCGCTGGAACATCTGTATTTTACCGGTGATCTGGCTGTTCATCACAAAAAGGGTACGGTAAAATATTACGACTTGATCAGCCGCTGTGTCCCGGAGGAAATCTTAAACCGGAAGGATCCGCTGCCGAATGAACAGGACCACCAGAAATGGCGCGTTCTGCGGAGAATCCGTTCCGTCGGTCTCTTATGGAACCGCCCGTCAGATGCATGGCTGAATATTACAAACTTAAACGCTGCCGGCCGCCGGACTATTTTCGAAAGCCTGCTGAAAGAGCATGTCATCGTTCCCGTTTCGGTAGAAGGAATTCCGGAAACTTTTTATATGGCTAGCGAGGATCTGGAACTGGCGGAAGCGTGCGGAGCAGGGAAGAACTGGAAGAAAAGGTGCGAGTTTCTGGCGCCGCTCGATAACCTGCTGTGGGATCGGAATTTGATTCGCATGATCTTCGACTTCGATTATAAATGGGAGATTTATACTCCGGTGGAGAAACGGAAATACGGCCATTACGTGCTCCCGATTCTCTACGGTGACCGCCTGATCGGACGTATCGAAGCACCATACGACCGGAAGGAAAAGCAGCTGAATGTGAAAAATATCTGGTATGAGCCGGGAGTCAGGAAGACGGCAGAGATGCAGAGGGCGCTTAACGGTGCAGTGGAGCGGCTGGCTGAATTTAACCGGGGGGAAGTTAGCGGTTTTACCTTTCCGCCACCGTAAATATATTTGCGATTCAGAATCATCTATAGTATAATTATATTTATGAATAAATATCGATGGTTCCTATAATGGCACTTATGAGAAGCGTATTTTCTTATAGGTGCTTTTTTTTATCAGATCTGATTCCGCCAGGTCTGTATTTTTTTGAAATTTTCCGGAAATTCCTGTTAATTTTCCGTACGTTGATAAACATAAGTGCCATTATAGGAAAAATATCCAATAACGGCGTTTTTATCAAACGTTTCGTGCGAAAGGAGCTCCTCAAAATGACTGAAAAAGTATGTTTTACCACTCTGGAAACAGATGAAAAGTTAAATTATCTTTATGAAGAGATGAGAGGATTGGCAAAGAGGCAGGACCAGATGATGGGGGATTTGGAATACATAGGAAAGCAGCTCAGAAGGGTAGAGATTATTCAGGATGACAATATTGCAGACAGCATTGCGGCCATGGTATCGAATTTCTCAGACATATCAAAAAAAATGGATCGTTTCGTTAACATGGAAGCGGTCCTTCACACAATAAAGTCAGATGTGAAGATCATAAAAGAGCTTTAGAGTGTGTTCCTAATGCAGGGCCGGCTATTTGCCGGCCCGCTCCAGGTCTTTCTGAAATACGTTGAGATCCTGTCCCTTCAGAGCCCGTTCCAAAAGCTGGGGAACCTTCTGCGGATTGCACGCAAAGCAGGGGATTCCCATGGAGGCGATCCGTCCGGCAATCTGTTCATCGTAGTAGGGACGGCCGCCGTCGGCAATGGCGAGAAGGCAGATGACGGACACCCCGGAATCCTTCATTTCGCCTAGACGGCGCAGAAGGCCGGCGCGGCTTCCGCTTTCCATCAGATCGCTGATGAGGAAGAACAGGGTTTTCTTTGGGGTATCAATCAGCTGTTGGCAGTAGGCCACCGATTTCTCGATGTCGGTGCCGCCGCCCAGCTGGAAGCCAAACAGAAGATCCACCGGATCATCGCATTTTTCTGTTAAGTCCACCACATTCGTGTCGAAGGCCACGATATGCGTTTTTAAGGACCGGAGACTGGCCAGAATGCAGCTGATCACGGAGGAGTAGATCACCGATTCTCCCATGGAGCCGCTCTGATCCACATCCAGGATCACTGTGTAGCGGTTGGACATATTTTTGGATGTCCTGTCATAAAAGTAAAAGCGTTCCGGGACCAGCTTCTTTAAATCGGGATTATAGTTCTTCAAATTCCGGCGGATTGTTTCCTTATAGTCGAGGGCAGCGGCTGATGGGATCGGGCTGTGGCGCCTCCGGTCAACCGCGGCGGTAACGGCTCTGCGGATATCGTCTGCCAGCAGGCGGTTAATCTCTTCCACGATCCGTTCAATAAAGGAACGGACCTGCTCCTTGGAGCGTTTTGGTATCTGATCCTTCAGGGTCAGCATCATGGAAGCCAGATTTAAGTCCGGTTCCAGCTTTTCCAGGAGCTCCGGCTCGAACATCAGCTGTTTTAAGCCGCAGCGTTCCATGGCATCTGCCTGGATGATCGATACCAGTTCCTTGTCGAAAAGCGATCTCACATCGCCCAGCCATTTGGAGACAACGGGGGCCGAAGGGCCTTTGCCTGCGCCGCGGGCGCCGAAGCCTCCGCCGGAGGAGGTATTGTCATAGATGGCGGCAAGCGCCTGATCCATCAAATCCTGTTCCCCGCTTAAGGAGGTGTCGCCCATAGCGGAAAATCCGGCCTCACTCTCTTCACCCAGAATTAACCGCCACCGTTTGATTCTATCTTCCAGTTCCATATATGTCACCTCCCATGTAACCGTTCAGACGGCTCATCTTCCTGACCGAAAAAGCCGGTCATATTCCGTCAAAGTCAAAATCATCGAGCGAATCTATCATTTCCAGTTCTTCCGTCTTTAAGGCGCGGGTCACGGTTTCAGAGACCTGATCCTTGTTCACCTGCCAGATTTCCCCCAGATTCTCTGCCACATCGGCTTTTTCGCCTGGAGTAAAATCAGAAAATGCCCGCCGGAGAAAAAGGAGCGCCCGTTTGAACTCTTCCTCATCCAGCGTATCTAAGTAGCTGCTTAGTTCCTTCCACAGGCTGAGCCGGGCGATAAGCGCGTATCGGTTCTTTTTCGACAGCCCTGCAAACCATCCGGCGCCCAGTTCGGCCGGAATTCCCTTTGAAAGCCGTCTCTGGACTTCCCGTCCCAGCTCCTCATCCTGCATGCGGCCGCGTTCCAGAAGAACAGCCGTGCAGAAACCGGAGATTCTGGTGTTTATATCATCCCGCGAGGCGATCTCCTCCATCAGGCGGACGAAACGCTCCTCATCCAGAAAATCATGGTGAAGGCAGACGGAATTTAACCGATCCACACTCCTTACAATCTGTTCCGCGGCGGGATCGTCGCAGAAACAGGCAGAGACCAGCAGCAGGCAGGCACGCAGGAAAATCTGTTCCAGAACGGGAACCAGCGGGGATGAATCGAGCCGCCGGATATCTCCAAAACGCATGACTACGGAGATGCTTTCCGCCGAAGCCGCAAGATCGGTCAGAGCAGAAGAGTCCGCGGCCAGGTGCTGCAGAATATCCGTGATATAAGCGACCATCTCAGGCATACCGCAGAGGTAAGATTCCTCCAGAAGCTTTGCGGCGGCGCTGATTTCCGTGGCTTCCCTGGCCCGCTCTCTCATGGAAAAGGAGGCGGCCCCGGTGACCGTGTCCCCCTTCAGCGTGGCTTCAACCAGCTCGATCTCGACCTCCGGCGTCCATTTTAGTGTCCAGGCCTCCGCCCATGTGGCGTCCTCCTGCCTGAGCGGCTGCAGCGTACCGAAGCCGACATTTAACACCCTTAAACGGTGCAGAAAAAAAGAACGGTTCAAGTCGCGGAATGCGGCCGCTTCGGATTTTACATTTAGATTTTCGCGAAGGTCCAGGGATATGCTTTCCGCCACCTCGGACCGGTATTTCTCCAGCTTTAAATCCCGCAGATTCCGGTAAAAATCATCCTGAAGGCTGGTGCGGCTCACCCCCTGGGGAAGGGAGCCTGTCACAGTCCCGATCTCCGTGGCTGCGGCGGCGAGGGCGATTTCAGAAAAATGTCCATGCCCCATGCAGGTTACGGCAGCGTCGCGCAGATCGCAGAGGGCAGGCAGACTGTGTCCGCCTAAAGCGGCCAGAGATTTGGAAAGTTCGACCGCCTCGATGACTTCAGCGGACGAGACCATGAAGCCATGCTCTCTCTGGTAGGTGGAAATGGAGGTCAGGTACGTATAGAGCGCCAGTTCCCGGTCCTGTTCCAGGAAAGAGCGCCAGACCATTCCGTAATAGAAGGGGGCCTTGTTACCGGCGCCGTATCCGGATCGGGAGGAGAGGCGGTAATAGGAGTAGGGCATCAGCGTCACGCTGCACTCCACGGCCGGAAGCTCTCCCCGCTCTTTGTCGGTCATGGCAGGGGCGTCGCTTAAAAGGCCTGCCGTATGGTACGCTCCGGTGACCACCACCGTGCGTTCCGGCGCGAAGCCTTCTGCGGCAGCCCGGGCAATCTGGCGGCGCATGTAGGCCTCGCGGACGAGGATTTCGGGCCAGTCGCTGTCATTTCCCGCGGTCAGGCTGCGCAGCTCTTCACCGAATACCGCCGCCCCGGCCATATATTCCTCCGGAGTCTGGCTGTGCTCCATGGTATATTCCCAGAATGCCTCATGACCGCCTTCTCCGCACTGGGAATCCAGCAGCCGGTATACGTCGCCGGAGCCCTGATTCTCTGAATCATCGGAAAGAGTGGTCTCCGTCACCGGTCTCTGAATGCCCAGAAATACGCCTGAAGGCAGATCGATGAAACGGCAGGGGACGCTATGGTCCTTCGCCCAGAGCACCGCCTGATACTCCGGTGAATATTCTGCGAACGGGTACAGGATCGTGCGGATGGGCGACTCTTTTGTGTAGGCCATGACCGCGATCGGCGGTTTTGTCTCCGCCCCTGCAATGTCGCCAAGGAGAGCGGTAAAATCGGAGGGGCCCTCCACTAATATCAGTTCCGGTTCCCTTTCGTCCAGGAGCCGTCTCAAATGGTATGCGCCGGCGGGCGAAAGATGACGGATTCCAAAACAAACCGGATGCTCCATCTATTTGTTCAACTCCTTACACTCTTTGTAAAGGCCAAGCCACTGGCTGCCACGTTTTTTCATGATGTTTTCCAGATACTCCTTAAAGACCATGCTGTCCTTGTCCTCGTCCTTTACGATGGCGCCCTGCAGAGCGGCCGCCAGATCGTAGTCGGTAATCATTCCGTTTCCGAAGCTTCCCGCCAGAGCCATACTGCCGGCAAGAAGGGAGATGGCCTCAGCCGTGGAGAGTACTCCGGAGGCCGGCTTTAGTTTCTGTTTTCCATCCAGCGTCATCCCGCTCCGCAGTTCACGGAAAATGGTGCAGACCTTTTCCACCACGTCTGCTTCCGGGAGTCTGGCGTTTAATTCCAGATTGGCCGCCATCTGATCCACCCTGGTTTTTACGATTTCCATTTCAGAGGTTAAGTCTGAGGGCGTCGGAAGGACCACGATGTTGAAACGCCGTTTCAGGGCTGCGGACATCTCGTTGACGCCCTTGTCACGGGTATTGGCCGTTGCGATAATGGAGAAGCCTTTTTTTGCCGGCAGCTCGTAGGCCAGCTCCGGCACTGAAATTCGTTTTTCGGACAAAATGGAGATCAGCGCGTCAGAAACCTCGGAGGCACAGCGGGAAATCTCCTCAATTCTGGCGATACTTCCCGTTTCCATGGCGCGGTAGACCGGGCTTTTGATCAGCGCCTCGTCGGAGGGCCCCTGGGCGATCAGCATGGCGTAGTTCCAGGAATACCGGATGTGCTCCTCTGTAGTGCCTGCGGTTCCCTGTACTACCTTCGTGGAATCTCCGTTAATGGCGGCCGTTAAATGTTCCGACAGCCATGATTTGGCCGTTCCCGGTTCGCCGATTAAAAGCAGGGCGCGGTCGGTGACGAGTGTGGCGATGGCGATTTCCACCAGGCGTTTATTTCCGATATATTTCGGTGTGATTTCCACTCCGCCGGCCCGGCCCCCTGTGATGTAGGTGAGTACGGAGCGGGGACTCATACGCCATCCGGATGGCACCGGATCTTTTTCCGAGGCGATCAGGGCATCGATTTCTCTCTGATACATTTCCTCGGCAGGCATACGCTGTACATTATCGTTGTTTTGTCTGTTCTTTTCTGTTACCATCATTTACCTCCCAGGTGCTATATAATACCGGCTGCCTCATCAATCATTTTTCTCATCATACTGCTGGAATCCCAGTTTTTACGTATGGGGCTCTTCATGGGATACGTGCATATAAAATTGTCGATTTCCCGAAATTCCTGCTGTTTTTCTTCTTCCGTCATGGGAAGCAGGTCGATCATCTGTCTGATACGCCAGAAGTTGATGCCCGAATCCCCATTTTTTTCAACGTAGCGGGGCACCAGTCCTTTAAAGTCGGTCCAGCCACACTGGAGAAGCAGCTTGTAGAGGAAACGGTTATCGGACACAATAAGAGCCTTTTTATAGAGATGGGTTCCGAGAAGAGGCCGAACCTCGGGAGCAGCCATCTTGGCAAGCAGATGATCGCTGTCCAGCTTTTGCGGCGTTCCATTTTCGGCAACGCAGCTTATGCCCTCCCGGACTGGAACCATACTGCCGGTAAAGAATTCAAACCATCGGGGATCTAAGTTTTCTTTCAGCGGCCGCTGAAGCTTTATGAGACGCTGCCGTCCGCCGCCTTCTCTCAGGGGAATGAAATACTCGTGGCGCCCGGAGCGTTCCACGTAATTGATCTGACCGAACACTGTCATCAGAGCAGTGGTGGCACGGCTTTTCTCCTCTTTCCCGATGCCAAGAATACTGGTCTTAGGGAAACGTTCCCGATACTGGTCGTAAACCGTTTTTGCAGGCATGGTCAGCAGATCTGCTGTCAGCGAAGCGGGATACCAGGCTTTTCCGTGTGTTTCGGCCAGCGTGCGGGCGCAGGTTATGAGCCGCTCATCGAGGCTGCGGGCGATGGATCTCGATAAAAGCTCCGGGAATCTTCCATAATAGCTCTTCTTATTCCAATCGGCTGCGGCTGCACGTTCATACAGAGCCAGGACGGAAGAGTCCGCTTTGCCGGTCAGGGCCTCGAGGAGAAGCTCTAAGTGCTCCTTCGCCTTATTTTCGAAACCGAGGTCAAGCTCATCAAAGAAGGTATGGGCCAATGCTCCAAGGCGGGCCGAAAGGTGGTCGGAGCGTGAAAAATTTAAATATTTCATGGCCTCCCAGGGAGTGCTGTCCAGAAGTGTTTCTAAATACTGTTCTGACTCTGCGGTATCCATAAGAACCAGAACCTGTCGGGTCACCTCGAGGCTGCTGCCTTTTTCTGTCTTTAAAAGGTCGAGAAGCAGGCCGGAATTCCTCTTGTCGAAACGGAGTGCGGATACAGCCTCCTCCCTCAAATCCTTTTTTGCCCAATCCAGCAGGCTTATGTAGAAATCATTTTCCTTCTCTCCGGAGATCGCCTCGATGACACGAAGACGGCGTACCCGGCCTCCGTCACTGCACTCTTCAAAACCCTGTTTCAAGAGAGGGAGGAAGCTTTCACCCTGATGGGAGAGCCAGTCCTCCGCCAGAGCCGCAATCTCGTTGTAGCGGTCAGACAGGGCGGGAACCATGGCGGCCTGTACACGGTAATCGTCAAAAAGCTCCGGTGTGTTTTGAAGCGCTTCTGAAATGACGGCATATCTCCCGCCTCCTGTGCCTGTGAGGGCCTCCAGAAGAGGTTTTACTGCCCGGAAGGGCTGGCAGGGGGAGAATGGCCGCACGGCCAGCTCCAAAGGAACGAGCGTGCCGGGAACGCCGCACCCGGCCTGCGTGCAGAGAATGGCTTCGGAGAGCGCCAGCGTATCGAGCAGGGTCCCCGCCCTGTCTTTGCAGTCCGGGGCGATGGTCTGGGCGGCCATCAGATAAAGCTTTTTAATTACCGGAGATGCGTCGGCCAGAGGGGCGATGCTGTCTACGGCTCTTTTCAATCGAAAGTCTTCTCCGGCAAGCCGGACGCCTGCCGCCGCCGCGGCTTCCAGCCGTTCCTGAAGATCATATAATGTCTGAAGTTCCATAATTGTTCCTCCCCATATTAATAAAGCAGACGTACGACAGTCTGATCTGTGATGACCGCATACGGGTGCAGACAAATGGCATGAAGTTCTGTGCTGTACCATAAGACACCGAAAAGTACCTGATTTTCTAAAAACCCGGGATCGGGAAGCTGGGTAAGTCTGAACACACCTGGCTGGTCGCCGGGGCGGTCCGCCAGCCGGATGGTAGTATTGTCGTGGTCCATCAGTCCCAAGGTGGTCTCATCAGTAACTTCTTCGGTACTATGACCAATCAGAGCATAAGAAAGCAGACAGCCGTACCGTCCGGAGGAGAGTGTATTTTTCAGTTCATTTTTGGCAGCCTTAACCGCTTCTTTGACGGATGCACAAGCATGGGCCCGGACTTCACTCATAACGGTACTGGTGACCGGTTCGAATTCCTGACGGTCCCAGCGAATCCGGCGGTTTCCCGTACCCGGATAGTAGGAGAGGCAGGGAACCCGCACCATGTCGGATACTGAGTCTTCTTCCTTTACATATTTTAATGCCTTCAGCGGGCGGTAATGACAGGTGACGGAGAGCTCTCCGCTGTCTAAGTCGATCCACCAGCCCTGGTCTACCAGTTCTTTTCGGGCCATGTCGCAGGATTCCTGGAAGGAAAGCTGCAGGAGACGAGCGTTCTCCTTCTTTAAGCCCAGTTCATTTAAACGGTCAAGTGTCCAGATTCCGCCAAGTTCCTCGTAAAGGACGCTGTTCTCGTCTTCCACATTTCCCTGTTCCAGCTTCTCGGTCAGCCATGCTCTGGATTTCCGGATCAATGCGCGCAGCCGTACCAGCGTTCCGGCGGATTCAGCGATACCTCTTTCCCGAATGCCGTTTTCCACGCCTGCCTTTTCCAAATCCTGCATTTGCAGAATGAGCGTGCGGATCAGGCGTTCCGGGCCGGGCAGATAGTAGTCACCCAGCTGCTTTGCCAGATCCTGATACGTCTTTAAGGAACTGCCTTTTAATGTGGCAAGTCCGGCGTCCAGAAGTTCATTTACCATGGATTCCGCCATGGCGAGGCCGTCCAGCTGTTTTTTCAGTTTCTTTGTGCGGGCTGCAAGACTCGCTGGTTTTGAAGCTTTCGTGGACTTCTTTGCCTCACCGTCCGTGCGGCCTTTCTCTTCTTTTTTCTCCTCGCGGGCCTCTTTCCTGGCGCGTTTGTCGAGGATGGTCTGCGGAATCTCACAAGTTTCCCACGGCTCATCTTCCAAAAGCTTAAGCATCAGAGCCAGGCCATGTTTACAGGGAAACTGACGGCTGGGACAGCTGCAGCGGCAGACAGGCGCTGCTTCATCTATGAAATCGACGGATACGCTGTAAACGGAACTTCCGCTTCCCCTGCAGTCTCCCATGTAAAAGGTGTCGTCGGCGGAGCGGGCCAGGTGTGTAAATCCGCCGCTCTTTACAATCTTCTTTGCATTGGCCACAGCACTCGCGTTCGGCGCCATGGCTGCGATCTGTTGTTCGGTCAGATGCTTCATGATGCGGTCCTCCTGATTGGTACATTCTTTCATTCCCGCGTGGGAATTTGACTGATAATATTTTCACGAATCAGATTGCTATGATAAGAGTATAGCACATATATGGCGGTTTTTTAACAAAAAATTTCCCGGAAGCGTTCGTGCAGCTTCCAGAGAATTTAGTGTAATTTTAAGATTTACGATTTATTTGCTTTTAAAAGAGACTTATACTGAATAAAAAGTTCATCCAGGTTATCAGCCATTGTACTTCCGGAGGCATGATAAAACTTCGAACCATCCATAAAAAATAATGCGGGAACTTCATTTACGCCTTACTCCAGGCTAAAGTTACTGTTGTATGGTGAGTTTTACCGGAATTAAAGGTTTGGCTCGTCTCTGCACTAATCTCTAAAAATTATTATTAAAGACTCAACAACTATTGCAATCAAAATAATTAAAACATATGTTCCGAATTGAGACTTTACTATATTAAACCAGGAAGCATGGGTCTTAATTCTTTCTCCAATAATCATTGCAGCAAATATGAATATAAATCCCAAATTGTTTATTATGATTTTTTTGTTCATATAACCTAGTCCTTATAGTCCTTTGCATATGCAGTGGTGGTAACGCTGTCAATCGCTGTCGCATAATTACTATCCGTATAAAAAGCATGCTTAATGTACAACCGATATTATTTTTGGCATGCCTTCCACCTGCCTGCAAACGAAACATACAGAATGTAAACAGGATAATAAAAGACTCCTTACCTTCTCCAATCAAAAAACCAATCGCCAAGATTAATAATAGCTTTGATACATTTTCCAGAAAGAGTGTCATGCCATATTCTATAATGACGTTTTCTTCTGGTGTTTTTTGATTGATATGATTCAGCCTTTGACAAATTGCTGATAATAATTCGGAAATATTCATTGGTATCACCTCTTAAGTAACAGTATAGAAAAAATTTAGTTTAAAAAAAGTTTTTGCAGTAAACGTTGCAAAATTCTGCATGAACGTAAATTGGATCTAAAAACAGTGAAAATTAATAAAATATCAGATAACTTATCATCTTTACTTTTTCATGGCGAGGGAATAAAATAAAAAAAAGGGAGGTGGCATATTATGTTGGTATATTCATTTTATTTGATTTGCGGAAGCCTGTGCTGCTATATTGCCTGCATGTTTTTATTACCAAATAAATTGCTTTTGGGACAAAAAATCATAATATTTGCATATATTTTGCTGGTCTCATGTTTTTTAGAACAATATATTGGACAGATGATATCTCTTGTAAGCATAACGGGTATTATGCTGTTACTTACCGTTTTTACCCACGGTGATCTTTTGTGTCTCATCTGTTCGCTTACCGGATATTTATATGCGGTAGCCTTCAACTATTTGTTCCAATGGGCGTTTAATTCAGTTTTTCACGTGAGTACAGAAAATTGGTTTTCTCATGAGAAACTGGCGATTGGATTTTCGGTTTTTTACTGTATCTTCTGTGGTGTAACAACAAAGCTATTGGGAAATTTTCTGCATTTAAGGCTGAAAGAAAATGAATTGCTTCACGAACGCAGATTGATGTCAGGATTGTTTGCCTATCTGGTCGTGCTTACATCACTTTTTATTTTGAATATCTCATACGGTGGGGCTCTGGGATATAGCTATGGTGTCATTGCTTTAAGCGGAATTATATTTCTTTCGCTGTTTTTGCTCACAGTTTTTTTGCTGCTCGAAATTTATGAAAAAGCATTGCAAATTCAGCAAAAGAAAAGTCAATTGGCTCAATTTGAAAATTTACAGCTTTACACTAAAAAAATAGAAGAATCTTATGGAGCCATGCGCAGGTTTAAACACGATTACTTAAATATCCTCACAACGTTAGAGCTGTTCATAAAAGAAGGCGATCTGCCGGGTCTGAAGGAATATTATTTTAACAAAATTTTGTCTGCCAGGCACGGACTTGCAGCATCAGATACAAAACTGGAGTCGTTAAGCAGGATTGAGAATACGGAGCTGAAGAGCCTGGTTTCATCAAAATTAATTTATAGTATGGAACTTGGAATTCATACAGATATTGAAGTGAAAGAACCTGTCGGGGAGCTTTTTATAGATTCCCTGGACCTGGCAAGAGTATTGGGGATTTTTTTAGATAATGCGATTGAAGCCGCACTGGAAACGGATGAAAAAGGTCTTAGATTTTGTATGGTATATACAGACGATGTACTGAAGGTTATCATACAAAATACTTCAAAGCCGCTTACTGTGAGTATTTACGAGCTTAATCAGCAAGGGATTTCAGGAAAAGGGGAAAATCGTGGAATAGGGTTGTTTAATGCCGAAAAGCTTTTGACCGGATATTCGAATGTTGTATGGGATACTGTTTATGAAAAACCATGGTTTTCGCAGAGACTGATGATAACACGCTGTAATTAAGGAGAGAGGTTATGATAAATATTTATCTGTGTGAGGATGACCAGGTTCAGTTAGATTGCTGGAAGAATAGGATTGAAAAGTATCTCATGATACACAATATGGATATGGAACTGTTTTGCTGGACGAAAGATCCCTTAGTCTTGCTTGCATTCCTGGAAAAATCAGAGTGTGTGGGACTTTATTTTATTGACATTGATTTGAATGCAGACATGAATGGTCTGGAACTTGCAGTAAAAATACGAAAGCATGATCCACGGGGATATATTGTGTTTATTACAACTCATGATGAGATGGCGCCGTTGACATTTAAACTTAAGGTAGAGGCTATGGATTTTATCTTGAAGGATGAACCAGACCAATTTGAGAAGAAAATCTGTTCCTGTCTGGAGGCTGCTCATGCCAATTATTACAGGCATTTACAGGCCGGAAACAGAGCGCTGGTCATAAAAGACGGTCCGGATTCTATCCTTATGAATCAAGATGATATACTGTTTATTACCTGTGGTCATAATTCCCATACGATTGTCATATACACCTGGAATGGAGTAAGGCGGCTGTCAGGAACTTTAAAAGAAATAAAAACTCGTCTGAACCGTTATTTTTGCTATTGCAGCCGATCCGCAATTATTAATATTAAAAATATGGAGATTTATTTACCGGGGGAAAGAAAAGTGCAAATGAAAAACGGTGCGTTTTGTGACGTGTCATTTCGTATGGCTGGAGAGATTCAGCGCCGTATAAAAGAACTGGGGTAATATTCTTGAGACAGTCCGCCCGCACACGTTCCAAATCCCTGTCCGATATATATCACCGCAGTCTTTTTATCAAATAATTCTGCCAACGCTCCTGCGAACAGCTGAAACAGAATGGTAAGGCTGGAATTAACGCCATAAATGACAGCCGCAGAGAATAATTTTCAAGTTTCTCTATAAATTCCCTTCCTCTTCCCCAAACACATACTTCCGAATAGCCCATGCCACGCCGTCTTCGGCGTTGGATTTCGTTACATATTTGGCCCTTTTACGGATACAGTCCATGGAATTGTCCATAGCCACGGTCCAGCCGAATTCCGGAGTAAACATGGAGATGTCATTGTCGCTGTCGCCGAGAACCATGACGTCATTCAGGGAGATTCCCTTTGCCGCAGCGTAGGTCTTCAATGCGTTGCCCTTCTGTGCGGCAGTGTTGGTCAGTTCGATATTATTGGGAAATGAGGAGGCGGCAGCTAAATCCGGGTAGTTGGTAAATGCCTCTTTCATGCGGATTACCAGATCGCAGTCCAAGTCGTTCCCACAGATTTTGTAGATATCCGCATCTGCGGGAATTTCACCCAAGTCCCGGACGAAGGTCATGGTGTCCATGCGCTCTTTGGCGGCAGCCCGGATTTCGTCGGGAATTTCTCCCGAAAATGGGGCACGGCCATTTAAAAAGTCGTAAAGCTCCAGGATTTTTCTCTCCGGATCGGCAGTGGAGTAGCGGCCATGAGAGGTCAGAACATCCATAGCAGCCCCGAACTCTCCGAAAACGTGGCTGATATCCTTTAAATTCTGTTTGTTCAGTGGAAGATTCGCCATTTGTGTTCCGGCCTGGTCATAAATGACGGCCCCGCTCAAACAGATATAGCCACAGGTAATGCCGCAGCTGTCCATCATTCCTTTTGCGTCGTGGTGGTCACGGCCGCTGCAGATTAAAAATTCCACGCCATAGTCGGACAGACGGTGAATCGCGTCGATGTTGGCCTGAGAAATATTAGTATATGGGTCAAGAAGGGTGCCATCCATATCGGAGGCAATCAGTCGAATGCTCATTGGTACATGCTCCTTTATTGGTAAATGGTGATAAATAAGATTCCTTTCCATAGCTTATACTAAAAAGAGATATTCGTCAATGAAGAAACTGGTTCTGGCCGCAGCCATAGAAAAAACAGATTACAATTCAGAGGCCGGCAGGGCCGTGAACGAAAGTAAAAAATAGTGCTTGACCGTGACCTGACGTCACCCTGTATACTCCAGTTAGCAGAGTAAATGGTTAGCCACATAAAGGGTTAGCTGAGTATAAGCCTGGCTATGTAAAAATCAGGAGGAAAAGGAATGGGCGGTTTTAAGTTTGAGCAGTGCGGGAACATAGAAGGGCTTTATCTCGTGGAGCCTCAGGTGTTCTCGGATGAGAGAGGATATAACCTTGAGGCATACCATGCAGGCAGCTTCCGGGATGCGGGGCTGGACATGGTATTTGTGCAGGACAATTTATCCATGTCTGCGAAGGGGACGCTCAGAGGGATGCATTTTCAAAAAAACTATCAACAGGGAAAGCTGGTCTGTGTCGTGAGCGGAGAGGTGTTTGACGCAGTGGTCGATATCAGAGACGGATCCAGGACGTATGGCCAGTGGTTTGGTACCGTACTTTCCGCAGTAAAGAAGAACATGCTGTATGTACCGGAAGGCTTTGCACATGGCTTTCTGGTGCTTTCAGATACTGCTGTTTTTTCTTATAAGCTGTCCGATTATTACCATCCGGAGGATGAGAGCGGCATTCCGTGGAATGATGAAACCATTGGAATCCGGTGGCCCATTCCGAAGGACATGACGATTCTAACCTCGGAACGGGACAGCCGTCATCCGGCTTTTGGTGAAGGAAGCGCTTTGAAGCCGAAAAAGAACCGGAAAACAATGGAGGCGACGGTCCATGCAAATGTAATGGATGAGACGAGTCGTGGCAGGATTTAGAAATTCTTTCAAAATAATGAATAGGGTAGATTGTTTGAGGATGTTTATGGTATACTAGGAACACTTAGTGAGGCAGAAAACCACGCATAGAAAGAGTAAAATATAATGAAGCCACATACATTTGCAGTCTGCGCATACCGCGATTCTCCATATTTAGAGGCGTGTATCCGTTCCCTGAAGGGGCAGAGCGTGCCGACGGATATTATTCTCTGTACTTCCACACCCAGCCCCTATATTATGGATATGGCGGACAAGTACGGCATTCCCGTTCATGTGCGCGAAGGAAAGAGCAGGATCATGGATGACTGGAATTTTGCGTACCACATGGCAGATTCCCGTTTCGTGACCATTGCACATCAGGACGATATGTATCAGAAGGATTATGTAAAGCTGCTTCTGGAGTCCTGGAAGCGGTATCCCGATATGACGCTGTTTACCGGCGGGTATACGGTGGTGAAGAAGGATACGCTTGTAAAGTTTGAAAAAGTAGAGTTCATCAAGCGTTTTCTGCGGCTGCCGCTGCGGCTCCGTCTGCTCAGCCACCTGCGGGCTGTCAAGAGGAGCGTGCTGCTGTTCGGAAACTCCATCTGCTGTCCGGCATGTACGTACAACAAGGAACTTCTGGGAGAACCGCTCTTTGATTCGCCGTACCAGTTCGCGTTGGACTGGGACACGCTGTGGAAGCTGGCGGAGCGAGGCGGCCGCTTTATCTGCATAGAACGGCCGTTAATGTATTACCGGGTCCACGAGGAGGCCACAACGAAGGCCTGTATTAAGGACAACAGCCGGGCGCGGGAGGAAGCGGAGATGTTTGCAAAGATGTGGCCTAAGCCGGTTGTGAAGCTTCTCATGCATTATTACCGCAGAGCATATGAGGAATATGAGTAACAGTTCAGACGGCGTAAAATCAGTGCAAAGGCGGGCGTTAAGCTTGCTTATAAGACCGTATTGGCACTAATTTTTACATCGGATGAATATCCGATGCTTCTTGACCGGCTTTTCCGGTCAAGAAGATGAGCCGTCTGAACTGTTACGATATGAGCAATAGCAATGAATAACTAAGTGGAGATGACATGTATCGCACGGAAGCGGCCAAAAGACGTCCGCTAAGTGCTCATAACAAGGAGGATATACAGATGAAAGTAGTACTGCTGGCCGGTGGATTAGGAACCAGAATCAGCGAAGAAAGCCATTTAAAGCCGAAGCCCATGATCGAGATCGGGGGCAGGCCGATTTTATGGCATATTATGAAATACTATTCCGAATTTGGTTTTCATGATTTTGTGATCTGCCTTGGATATAAACAGTATGTGGTGAAGGAGTTTTTTGCGGACTACTTCCTTCACACATCGGATGTGACCTTCGATCTTGCCAATAATAAGATGGAGGTTCATAATAACTATTCTGAACCATGGAAGGTAACTCTGGTAGACACGGGCTTAAACACGATGACAGGCGGAAGAATCAAGCGGATTCAGCCGTATATCGGCGATGAGCCATTTATGATGACGTACGGCGACGGCGTGTGCACCGTGGATTTGAATGCCCTCGTGAAGTTCCATCAGGAGCATGGAAAGACGGCCACCATGACGACGGTGAACATCGCACAGATGAAGGGAGTTCTGGACATCAGCGACGACAACGCGGTACGTTCCTTCCGCGAGAAGGATGAGAAGGATGCCAGCCTCATCAACGGCGGTTTCATGGTCCTGAATCCGGACATATTCTCCTATCTGGAGGATGACACCACCGTATTTGAGAAAGAACCGCTGCAGCGTCTGGCCGCAGAGGGACAGCTGATGAGTTTCCATCACACCGGGTTCTGGCAGTGCATGGATACGCAGCGTGAGATGCAGAAACTGGAGGCCTTATGGCAGACAGGCGCGGCACCCTGGAAGATCTGGGAAAACTGATACAGGAGAATGGAATTCATATGACAGAATGGACAAAGGAAATGTGGCAGGAATTCTGCACATTTTATAAAGGAAAAAAAGTACTGGTCACAGGACACACCGGTTTTAAGGGCTCCTGGCTCGTCCGGATGCTTGAGGAAGCAGGGGCAGCGGTGACGGGATACTCTTTGGAGCCGCCGACAGACCCCAGCCTCTTTTACGTCGCAGGGCTTCATAACACCATGGATTCGGTGATCGGGGATATCCGGGATCTGCCCCATCTGATGGAGGTGTTTGAGAGAACACAGCCGGAGCTGGTGTTTCATCTGGCGGCACAGCCCATCGTGCGGGATTCCTATAAAGATCCCGTATATACGTACGAGACGAATGTGATGGGCACGGTTCACGTGCTGGAGTGTATCCGGAAGAATCCGTGTGTGAAGTCATTTTTAAATGTGACCACGGACAAGGTATATGAAAACAGAGAATGGGAATACGGCTACCGGGAATGCGATCCCTTAGATGGATTTGACCCCTACTCCAACAGCAAATCCTGTTCCGAGCTGGTGACACACAGCTACGCGAAGTCATTTTTTGCGGACGGCCATACGGCGGTGTCTACATCCCGGGCGGGGAATGTCATCGGCGGAGGTGATTTTGCCAACGACAGGATCATTCCCGACTGTATCCGCGCGGCGACGGCCGGCAGAGAGATCGTAGTCAGAAATCCATATTCCACGCGGCCATACCAGCTGGTGCTGGAGCCGCTGGCGATTTATATGGCGATCGCCATGAAACAGTATGAAGATCTGAACTTTCAGGGATACTATAATGTGGGCCCGGACGACAGGGACTGCGTGACCACCGGTGAACTGGCGGATTTATTTACGGCTGCCTGGGGCGGCGGCATCACGTGGGTGAACCGGTATGACGGAGGCCCTCATGAGGCCAATTTCCTGAAGCTGGACTGCTCCAAGATTAAAAAAACCTTTGGCTGGAGCCCCCGCTACGGCGTGAAAGAGGCCGTGGAGAAAACGGTGGAGTGGACAAAGGACTATCTGGCAGGTGAAGATATGCTGGCTGTGATGGACAGGCAGATAAAAGAATTTTTTAGAGAGGAAAGATACCATGTTTGAAAATAAGACAGAACAGGAAGCGAGACAGCAGATCCTGGACATGGTGGGAGCTTACTGCGATACCTACCATAATAAAAAGGAGCCATTTAAGGCGGGAGACAGGATTCCCTACGCGTCCCGCGTGTATGACAGAAATGAGATGGTGAATCTGGTAGACAGTTCCCTGGAGTTCTGGCTGACTTCCGGCCGGTATACGGATGAATTTGAAAAGGAGCTGGCCGGATATCTGGGTGTGAAGTACTGTTCTCTGGTGAATTCCGGTTCTTCCGCGAACCTTGTGGCCTTTATGACACTGACGTCTCCGCTTCTTGGCGAACGCCGGGTGAAGCGCGGTGATGAGGTTATTACAGTGGCCGCCGGTTTTCCGACCACGGTGACGCCGCTCATCCAGTACGGCGCTGTGCCGGTATTCGTGGATGTGACGATTCCGCAGTATAATATCGATGTGACGATGCTGGAGGAGGCCTGCTCCGAGAAGACCAAAGCCGTAATGATTGCCCATACCCTCGGGAATTCCTTCGATCTGGCGGCGGTGAAAGCATTCTGTGACCGCCATAATCTGTGGCTGGTGGAAGACAACTGCGACGCACTTGGAACGAGATACACCATAGACGGACAGGAGCGGCTGTCAGGCACCATTGGAGATATCGGTACCTCCAGCTTCTACCCGCCTCACCATATGACGATGGGAGAGGGAGGCGCCGTTTACACGAATAACCCGATGCTGAACAAGATCATCCGGTCCTTCCGTGACTGGGGCCGTGACTGCGTCTGCCCATCGGGAAGAGACAACATGTGCGGTCACCGTTTCGACCGGCAGTTTGGCGAGCTTCCATTGGGGTACGATCATAAGTACGTTTACTCACACTTTGGGTACAACTTAAAGGCGACAGACATGCAGGCTGCCATTGGATGTGCCCAGCTCAAGAAGTTCCCGACCTTTGTGGAACGCCGCCGCCATAATTTTGACCGGCTTCGTGCCGCGCTTTCAGCGGTGGAAGAGCAGCTGATCCTTCCGGAGCCGTGCCCGAATTCAAAGCCAAGCTGGTTCGGTTTTCTTATTACCTGCCGGGAAGGCGTGGACCGGAACGGAATCGTGCAGTATGTAGAGTCGCACGGTGTGCAGACGAGGATGCTGTTTGCGGGCAATTTGACAAAGCATCCGTGCTTCGACGAGATGCGTGCGGAAAAGACCGGATACCGGATCGTCGGAGAGTTAAAGAACACCGACCGGATTATGGCCGATACGTTCTGGATCGGAGTCTATCCGGGAATGACGGATGCGATGATTGATTATATGGCCGAGACCATTATAGAAGCAGTAAAGAAAAACAGCTAAACGAAAGAAGCCCGGACGTGGGGATTCATATTAAGACGTTTCAGTGCTGCATTCACTGGTATTTGCACAATGCAGTACTGAGCATGGGGAGAAGGAAACCAAATGGAGAATTACGATCTTAAAAAAGTCCATGAGGCAAACCTGGCTATTTTGAAGGAAATTGACCGGATTTGCCGGAAATACAGGATAAAGTATGTTCTGGATGCGGGAACTCTCTTGGGTGCGGTGCGCCATAAGGGCTTCATTCCGTGGGATGATGATGCGGACGTGGCGTTCACCAGGCCGAATTACGACGCATTTTTGAAGGTGGTTAAAAGAGAACTGCCGGAGGGAATGACGTTGGTGGAGCCGAAGGATCTGCGGGACGGGAAGGCATTTTTCGATTTTACGGCCAGGATTATCTATGAGAAGAGCCAGATGCATGAGGATACGGAGGAGATGCAGTATTACGGAGGCAAGCTGAATCACCTTTGGGTGGATTTATTTACAATTGACGAGCTTCCCGCCAACAAGGCGGCATCCACCTGGACTCTGTTTCTGCACACGGCGATTTACGGACTGGCCATGGGACACCGCTATAAGCTGGACTTCGGAAAGTATGGCGTGATGGGAAGAATCTGCGTGTGGATACTGTCCACCGTGGGCAGGCTGATTCCCATGAGCGTCATCAGAAAGCTGCAGCATATGGCAGCGGTGAAGGACAGAAAAGGAAAGAGCCCCCTGCGCTATTACAGCAACTACCAGCCGGATTACCTGTATGTGACGCTTCAGAAGGAGTGGTGCGAGGAGACGGTGGATCTGCCGTTCGAGGACACCTTGCTCATGGCGCCCAAGGGATGGCATGAGGTTTTGACCTGGGTCTACGGGGATTATATGACCCCGCCGCCGAAAGAGGAACAGATACCCTCTCACTCCAGCATGAAAATAAAAATCATGGATTGATTACTTAATGTCTACTAAGCGTATAGATTGCTGGAAAATATTTCCAATCGGACATTATATCGACCGAATTCTACAATTTTTTTAGTTACACTAAAGAAAAAAGGAGGGATTCGGTCATGACGATATGTGAAGCAACCAGTAAGAGGATTGAGCAGCTATGCAGGCAGAAGCGTCTGACGGGATATTCTCTGACCTTTCAGGCAGGGATGCCGCCATCAACCTTTAAGAGTATTATGAATGGAAAGAGCAAGAACCCCGGAATCTGCAACATTAAAAAAATCGCCGATGGTTTTGGAATGACCATCCGCGAATTCTTTGATTCCGATATATTCAATGATCTGGACCAGGACGATTAATTCGCCCTGGTCTTTTCTTTTTCGATTTCATCTCCAGGTGTCTCTCCGCCTTCGCAGCGGTCTAAATATTCCCTCGCATCCTTAAAGAAGCTGAAGAGTATCAACAGAATAATGATTCCGATGGGGAATGCCGCGATGATGGATACGGTCTGCAGATTTGCCATCGAGTTCTCTGAGAAAATGAGGGCAATGGGGAACAGCATCAGCAGTATGGCCCAGAACAGCTTCACGTGCTTATCAGGCTGGGCGTCGGACGGCAGTTCCTTGTAGGAATAGGACGAAGCTACCATGGTAAGGGCATCGAAGGAGGTGGCATAAAAGGCGATCATGGTTACAGCCAGCAGGATAAGCCCCAGCTTCGCCAGCGGAAGCGTCTCGAAGATGGCCATGATAGTCTGATATAAATCCCCGGTGGCTGCGTAGATGCCCATGACATCCAGATGTCCCTTCGTCTGCAGCGCCAGGCTGTAGTTGCCGAGTATGATAAAGGAGGTAAATGTTCCCGACAGTCCGAAGCAGTATCCGCCGAGCACCGTCTGGCGGATGGTGCGTCCCTTGCTGATGGTACCGATAAAGAACGGGGTGGCTACGCACCACACCATCCAGTAAGCCCAGTAGAAGATGGTCCAGTTCTGCGGGAAAGACGAGGTGCGCAGCGCGTCGGTCCATGTGGACATGCCGATGAAATTCTGCACCATGTTGCCGATAGCCGTAACTCCCGTCTCAATGGTATAGCGGGCCTCTCCGCCGCCGATCAGCACGTAGAGCAGCAGGCCGAAGAAGAGCCAGGTACAGGAGGCCGCCAGCTTGGCGATGCCCTTCATACCGAAATAAACGGTGATGGTGTAGACGACACAGATGATGATAAGGATAACAATTGTCAGCATGTTAGATTCCGGGATCCCGGTCACGCGGCTGATCGCCATGGAGAGCAGCGGAGTGGCCAGGGAAAATGTGGTAGCCGTTCCTGCCAGCAGCGCGAATACGGCAATCAGGTCGATGACTTTTCCCCCGATCCCATCCACGTGTTTTCCGAGGATCGGGCGGCAGGCCTCAGAATACTTCTGCTTGGTGCGCTTCCTGACGTGAAGCATGAAGCCGAAAGCCACGGCCAGCACCATATAAAAACTCCAGGGAATCGGACCCCAATGGAAGAGGGGGTAGGTGGAGGCCCAGTCCTGAAATGTCCCCATGTCTGCAATGTGCGGTTCATTGGCATAGAGCACCCACTCGCAGAGCGAGTAGAAGAGAATGTCGGCCGCAAGGCCTGCCGTAAACATCATGGTTCCCCATTTGAAATTGGAGTACTGCGGCTTCTCTATATTTCCCAGCTTAATCTTTCCGTATCTGGAAAATGCCATGTAGAGTGAGCAGAGAAAGACGCCGAGTCCGATCAGTAAGTAGTAGCTGCCGAATTCATTGCCGAGGAAGAAACGGATCGACGAAAGCGTATCAGTCGATTTCTGCGGGAACACCATAAATAAAAGACAGAGTATAAGAACACAGACGAACGGGACGATGGTCGTAACCCAGTCCAGCTTCTTCATCAAGTATTTTTTTTCATTCTGGTCCATGATAGTACCTCCTAAATGTTCAAAAAAGTAAAAATAAATTTGATATTGAACATGATACCATGGTTATCCAGAAAATGCAAGAATTAATTGTGAAGATTTTCTGACTTTTTTCCAAAACCACTACAAAAATGAAGCCGCATCCGATATAATAGCCTCGTGCAGAAAAAAGGAGGACTGAAATTGATCATGAAGAAAAAAGTGTTAATTATATGTGGAATTACGGCGATGCTGCTGGCTGGCTGTACCAAAAGCAATATTGTGACAGGAGGGCCTGCGGAGCCGGTATTTGAAACTCAGGAAGGGATTGGGCTGGACTGGGGACAGATCGGAGATGATCTGGATGAGGAGTACTTAAATAACGAGGATTACCCGAAGGCGGTGAGCGTCAATTACAGCGTGGATCCGGATAAGAAGACCATCGATTTAACGCTGATGATGAACGCGGGAGCCACCCCGGAGGAGGCCGTGGCCTTTGCGAATGCGGTTGTGAGAACGATCAACGATGAGGCAGCAGTACAGGACTTCTCCATTGAGACCTCTACCGAGGATTCCTATGGCGGATTCTTCCAGGACTATACGCTTAATCTTATTGTTATGCCGGACGGCATGATGACGGATAAGTCCGTATGGCTGGTGAATATGACGATCCCGGCCGGTTCCAACGAGGCTATTGTGCCGGTAGAAGGCGCGAAGGTTATGGAGCCGACGTCTGCAGAAGAGGACATGGGCGAAGAAGTGGAAGACAGCGGTGAGGAAAGCCAGGAATAATCGATTTACCGAGACCGCGCAGATACGAGAAACAAAAGGTGCAGCAGCGAATTCCCTATTCGCGTCTGCACCTTTTAACATTCTGAGAATCCCAGAGCGTGTTTGAAAATTCATTCCCGCCATCTGCCCGCCCCACTTCGCGGCATATTTGCCCCCAATTCAGTCAGCGTAGCCCACTACGCCTCCTTCATCGGGGTCAAATCTCTCACAAAGTGTGACGCACAGCTGACGGAAAGCAATTTTCAAACGCGCTCTAAGATACTGCCAGGCCGCTGTGGTAGGAGTAGTTGCCCAGTTCCTTTAACAGCGCTCCATGGTCCTGATGAGAGAGCGGGGTGGTTGATATCAGCTCTTCATTAAATAAGTAGAATACGTCGCTG
This sequence comes from Hungatella sp. L36, assembly GCF_014288035.1. Taxonomy (NCBI): domain Bacteria; kingdom Bacillati; phylum Bacillota; class Clostridia; order Lachnospirales; family Lachnospiraceae; genus Hungatella; species Hungatella sp. L36. The sequence continues at coordinate 177,967 of NZ_JACOPC010000003.1, forward strand.
CATTTCCGCATGGACTGGTGGAAGAGATCCGGGAACGATGCCTGGGAAGCCAGACGTTTATCCCATGGATTACACCAGGTCTCGTGATCTAAGTTCATGGCTCTGACCGGATCCGGCGGTATGTCGGTTACCAGCTTTTTGGAAGCGATGGGATTCTTCAAAAGCAGATTTTCCACCACGGCGATGCTGTTTCTTTTGCGGCTCCTGGGATCGGCCAGTGTGCGGCATCCGATGCGCATGGCCAGAATGGAGCGGGATACCATCCGGGGCGTTACGCGGAAATTGTTCCGGTAGTTGATCGGATAGTAGGCTTCATTGATGCAGGACGAGAGGAAACCGGAGATAAACTGCGTTTCCAGTCCGTTTAAACAGATCGTGGCCGCCTGGTTAAACTGGGACGGCTTTTTCTTTTTGTATTTCATAAGAAGAAGGGCGTCGATGTCATTCTCCAGCGTGGCGTGAAGGCCATGGTAATAATTGCCGGAATTCTTAATGTCGTATTCGATCCGCCCATACACGTAGGGATGGCAGATGGAATCCGCAACGTAGTGACAGAAATAGCCGCTTAAGTAGGAGATGGCCTGCTCGCGCTGCTGCTTCGACTCGATGGTGGCCAGATGGTTTAAGCATACGGCGAAAAAGGTGCTCACGTGGTTCTCGTGCATGTAGGAACCTACGTTTCGGTAGTCGCGGTGGCGCAGGATCGGAATGTTATAGAAAAACATATCGGGACCCTGCAGCCCTAACTGATAAAGCCAGCGGTACTTGGAGATAATTCTTCTTAACTGGTTGTTCGGAAGATCATTGTATGCTTTGACGCCGAGTAGATAATGGGTGGTAAATCCGGGCATTTGATCACCTCTTGATGGAGTATTTTGGGGGACAGCCAGTGATAACCGGTGAGCGAATCAAAGGGACTGACGATCCCGGGCAGAGAAGCCGAAACGCAGACGTTCCGGCCGCCCTGCCCTATACGCACATTATACCACATCCCGCCTCGCATGGTGTAATATATAGTGTGATTTTTAATGGAAATTTTATTCCTGTTTATTTTTTATTCTTATATTCCGTGATCTCTGCCTGGGAAGCGGAAGAAATCGCGGGAAACAGGTGCTCACTCTGCAGTATTGTGATAATATTACTTTTGAGCGAATCCATACTGTATTAGATACAGAGCAGGAAGCAGCGGAGACGATATAAGAGAAAGGGGTGTGAGACCATGTTTCATGGAAAAATGAAGGCACTGACCTTCAGCTACGATGATGGCGTGACGCAGGACCGGCGGCTGGTGGAGCTGTTTGACCGCTACGGGTTAAAGGCGACCTTCAACATTAATTCCGAACTGCTGGGAAAACCCGGTACCCTGTGGCGGGAAAATATGTGGGTAAATCACAATAAGATCCGGCCGGAGGAGGTCGGTGAGCTTTACAGGAATCACGAGGTGGCTGTGCATACACTGACCCATCCGCATTTGACGGAGCTGGAAGAGCCGGAGATCATCCGTCAGGTGGAGGAGGACCGGATAAACCTGGAGCGTCTTACCGGAAAGGCGGTTGTGGGGATGGCCTACCCTGGCGGCGGGATCAACAACGACGAGCGGGTGGCGTCAGTCATAAGGAATCACACGGCCATGAAATATGCCAGGACCATCACCTCCTGCTGCCGCTTTGATGTGCAGCAGGACCTGCACCGGTTTCAGCCGTCCGTTTATCATATCGAGTTTGACCGGATGACAGAGCTGGGAGAGGCGTTCCTGAAATTACAGCCAGATACGCCGCAGATATACTATATCTGGGGGCACAGCTACGAGTTTGACTACCATGACACCTGGGGGAAATTCGAGGAATTCTGCCGGATGATGAGCGGCCGGGATGATATTTTTTACGGGACAAATTGTGAGGTACTGCTGTCCGATGTAACCGACAGCCTGTACCATGCATAGAACGTTGTCTCTCCGAATAAGTCTTAATAAAAGCAAATTGGAGCGGCATCGATGATACATAGAATTCATGAGCTTGTCTGGGGGCCATGGCTGCTGGTCCTGTTTCTGGGGATCGGCATTATTTATACGGTGAAGTCCGGTTTTTTCCAGATCAGAAGGCTGCCGTACTGGTGGAAGATGACCATCGGAAGCATACGGGAAGAGGAACTGGAAGAGGAAGGTGCCGTGACAAAGTTTCAGACGGCCTGTACGGCACTGGCGGCTACCATCGGTACCGGAAATATCGTGGGAGTGGCGACCGCGCTCACCGCAGGGGGGCCGGGAGCACTCTTTTGGATGTGGGTGTCCGCCGCCATCGGCATGATGACAGGCTATGCGGAGACCATGCTTGGTATCCGCTACCGTTACCGGGATAAGAAGGGCAAATGGATCTGCGGTCCCATGGTTTACCTGGAGCGCGGAATGCATATGCCGTGGCTGGGAATGCTGTACAGCTTCTTCTGTGTCATGGTGTCTCTGGGCATGGGGAGTATGGTGCAGTCCAATTCCATTGCGGAAACCTTCCAATATACGTTTGGAAGCCGCCCGGAGGTGGTGGGAGTAATCCTGACCGGCATCGTCTTTCTCGTGATTTTTGGCGGAATCGGCAGGATCGCCATGGTTTCCGAACGGCTGGTTCCCATTTCAGCCGGGATTTACATGCTGTTTTCCATGGTGGTCATCATGTCGTGCTACGACCAGATCCCCGCTATTTTCGCTTCGATTTTTCACGATGCGCTGAAGCCTGGAGCGGCTGTATCCGGGGCTGCGGGATATGGAATCTCCAAGAGCCTTCAGTATGGCATGTCCAGAGGCGTGTTCTCCAATGAGGCCGGACTGGGCAGCATGGCTGTTCTGCATGGAGCGGCTGAGGAGACGACGCCGGAGCAGCAGGGCATGTGGGCCATGTTCGAAGTGTTCTTCGATACCATTTTGATCTGCACCATGACGGCTCTTGTCATCCTCTGTATGACCGGCGGAGACGCGGCAGGCTCCGGATACGATGGAGCGGCCCTTACGGCCTACTGTTTTTCCAAACGGCTGGGCGGCCTGGGAGAGTACCTCGTGTCGGCAGCGATGATGCTGTTCGCATTTGCCACCATTATCGCCTGGTACTATCTGGGACGGCAGGCGTCGGGCTATCTGGCCGAACGGCTGAAGGAGCACGGCCATTTCCTGCTTCTCTCTCGGATTCTGCGGGGAAAGGCGTATACGTTCCTCTATCTGGGCGCGGTGTTCTTAGGCTGTGTGGCCAGACTGGAAACGGTGTGGGAGCTGTCCGATATCTGGAATGGCCTGATGGCGCTGCCCAATATTGCGGCTTTAATCTTTTTGATGAAGGAAGTAACCTTTCCCAAGGGAAAAGAGGGGGAAATACAGACCGGAAAAAACTGATATGGCAGCAGCCGAAAAGAGCCTCTCCGCAGCGGAGAGGCTCTATATTTGTTTATTTCAATCCACATTTCGAACTTATATATCACTTAAAATGATACAATAAATTTACCACTTTTTATCTTATTGCCAAATAGTCCTGAGCTTTTGTCAGTGGGATATATATCCGTCACTGAAGTCAGACTTGTTTTTAATAATTCAGCCCTCCAATTGTAACACTAGAGGGCTGAATCGTTTATTTTGTTTGAAAAAGGGAGGAGAGCTGATAATAAATTATCAGCTCGAGTATTATGAAAAAAATCTTATAAGCTATTTATTTGTTTACAATTAAAGTATATCCACGAATCATGAAGAAATCATGTTATTTATGTAAAAGGTTTTTGAATGAAATTTAAACAAAATGTGAACAAAAGCCTGGCACGGCCTGTACTGCGCCGAAAAGAATCGAAATACTGTCTTCCGTCTTGAAAAGCCGGGGCAGATTTGGTAAAATACTTTCAGGTTGTACAGAATGCATGGTACAGAGAAAGGAAGTAATAATATGAATAATCCGGTTGTAACAATAACCATGGAAAATGGCGATGTCATGAAGGCCGAGCTCTATCCTGAGATTGCTCCGAACACAGTAAATAATTTTATAAGTCTGGTAAAAAAAGGTTTTTATGACGGACTGATTTTCCACAGAGTCATTAACGGCTTTATGATCCAGGGCGGCTGCCCGGACGGAAACGGAATGGGAGGCCCGGGATATTCCATTAAGGGTGAGTTCAGCCAGAATGGATTTACCAATGCGTTTAAGCACACCGAGGGCGTGCTGTCCATGGCCAGAGCCATGAACCCGAACTCCGCAGGTTCCCAGTTCTTTATTATGCACAAGGTTTCCCCACATCTGGACGGTTCCTACGCGGCATTCGGCAAGATTACCGAGGGCATGGACATTGTGAATAAGATTGCCGATGTGCGCACAGATTACAACGACCGCCCGATGAAAGAGCAGAAGATCAAATCCATGACAGTGGAGACCTTCGGCACAGAGTATCCGGAACCGGAGAAATGCTAATTAGGAAGTACTAATAAGAAGTACAGATTAAGACAGAGGATGATTGTATGACAGAGAAACGAACCGTATTCATCAGTGGTACGCCGTATACTGTCACCATTTCCAGTGAACAGGAGGTCCTGTCGGCCGCGTATGCGGCTGGCGGGGCCATCATTGGTTTATGGGATAAAAACAGAAGCGGCCAGAGCCTTGCCCCTGCGGAATACGTTGTGGAATGCGCGGAGGATGCCGATGAGGAGTTTCTGGAGCGGGTGGTGAGAAGAAGGCTTCATATGCCCTGGATCATCGCAGAGACGGAGCGGCTGGTGATCCGGGAATTCACGGCGGAGGATGCCGCGCACATGATTCAGGAAGATGTGGGACCCGGTGATGAGATTTTTCACAGAAGAGAGAAACTGACCGCATATATCGACAGCCAGTACCGGTTCTTTGAATACGGAATCTGGGCGGTGGTGGAAAAGGAGAGTATGACCGTGATCGGAAAGGCCGGGCTTTTTCAGCCAACCGCAGAATTCCTGAATGTGGAAATACAACAAACAGAGTTCCGGCAGGCAGAAATACAACAAACAGAGTCCCAGCAGGCAGAAGCTTCTCCGCCGCAAAAAAAAGAGGATACCCCGCTGGAACTGGGATATCACATCTTCACTCCCTGGCGGCGCTCCGGCTATGCGAAGGAGGCGTGCAGGGAAATCTTAAATTATGGTACCGGCCGGCTGACCGGCTGTATCTGCGCGGTCATTGAGGAAGGAAATACGGCCTCCATACGCCTGGCCGAATCACTTGGCTTTCGTCTTACTGCTCAAAGATATAGCGAATCAGCTGGATTGCTGTATCTGTATGAGGCGAGTTGCTCATAATGGTGAGGACCGGATCTTCCAGGATCAGGCCTGTCTTCTCGCCAAAGGAGGTATCTCCGATGCGGATGCCGCAGAACGCTTCCTGGCCGGTCTCAGCATTGGTGACCGGATAGAGGTAATCCTTTACCTGCTCGTATAAATCCGCCGGGAGGGCTTCTTCCAGATTGAGAAATCCGTCCATCTCTCCGTAATGGTCAATGACATCCGGGCGTCCGATCATGACGTCCAGCCCCTTGCTGGAGATCATGGCGGTCAGCTTTGCCAGCTCCGCGTAGGAGTATTCGTTCATGGCCGATTCATCAAAAGAAGGGGACATGGAATAGTCCACATCGATCTTCGTATTTTCGTCGAGTCCGATAAAGGCGCGGAAGCCCTCGTTGAAATACTGGTCCACGGTCAGCGCCTCACTGTCATAGCGGCTGTTCAGGACGGCACAGCTCAGCGCGGTGTCGAACCGGTTGTTGTACATGGCGCCTCCGATGGAACCCACCAGAAAAACCGCAATCACAACCCCGATGATAGGAAACTTATAGTATTCCCAGATATACCAGAATTTGTCTCTGAAAGACATCTCTTTAAGCTTGGCGGCTTCCTCATGCAGCCGTTCTTTAAAAGTAACATTTTCATAAGGTGTCATGGATAGTCAAACCTCTTTCGTGAATTAGTCGGCCCGGATTCCACCGGTTCCGGTTGAGCGGCGGGCCGAAGGCCCAGGCGATTGCTCATTGTATACCACATTATACCACAACCCCGGCATAATAATTGTGAAATTTTCATGAAATAAAGAAGAATGTTTGCTTTTTGGGACAGGATTCGCTATAATACTTTGTAATGCTACTAGAGCGTGTCTGTATACTCATTTCCACCGGACACACTCAAAGGAAAGAGAAGGGGTACGACTTATGCTGTCTGGTTTTTTTAATTATGATAATCCTGTCTGGCGTTTTATCGGGAAGTTTGGAGATCTGATCATACTGAACGTTCTGTGGTTCGTGTGCAGTATTCCCATTTTTACAATCGGGGCGTCGACGACCGCTGTATATTACGTAACGCTGAAGCTTGCGAGGAATGATGACGGATACACGATCCGGTCCTTTTTTAAGTCCTTTAAGGAGAACTTCAAGCAGGCGACTATTATCTGGCTGATCATGCTGGCTGTGGGCCTTATTCTGGGCTTTGACATGCTGTTCTTTACAAGGGGCGGGTTTAACATGTCCCAGCAGTTTAAGACAGTCATGGTAACGATTTTCCTTGCGATGTCCATTATTTATCTGGCGATTATAACCTACATATTCCCGCTTCAGTCCAGATTTTATAATACCATTAAGAGAACGTTTTTCAATGCGTTTTTCATGTCCATCCGTCATTTATTCCAGACAATCGCGATCATCGTCATCGATGTGGCTGTGGTTGTGGCGATGGTGATGATTCCGCAGATCATGATGTTTGGCGTGCTCTTTGGATTCCCGCTTCTTGCTTTTATCAACTCCTATATCTTATCTCCGATCCTTCAGAAGTATATGCCAAAGGAAGATCGTGAAGACGGCGATATGAGACCGATCTTTGCCGATGAGGAAGAGGCCTTAAAGGCAGTGGGAACGGTAAAAGAGGATGAAGTTAAGAAAGAAGAGCCGACAGAACGGTAATCGTTGATAAGACCGGCTATATTATATAGAAGAAAGCGTTGTGATTCTGATCAGAAAAAGTTCAGAAAGCACAACGCTTTTTTTAGAATTTGGACATGGGATGGACACAAAAATGAGGTATAATAATCCCCAGTATGGTTGGTTTTGAAAAATCCGGGAGGTGGCATATGACGGAAGAGGAGTATGTTGTGTTTATCCAGCCTTATGAGGACGCGCTGAAGAACATTCGCGTCCGCGTCGAAGTGTTGAATGACGATTACCGGCGCAAATACCAGAATTATCCCATTCACCATGTGCAGGACAGAGTTAAAAAGAAAGAAAGCATAGAACAGAAACTGATCCGCAGAGGCTACGAGAGCGACGTGGAATCCGCCAGGGACTGCCTGACTGATATTTCGGGAATCCGCGTAATCTGCTATTTTGTGCGTGATATTTACGCTGTGGTGTCTTTGCTTAAGAAACAGACCGATATCGTAGTGATCAAGGAGTGTGACTACATCAGCAATCCCAAGCCTAACGGCTACAGAAGCTATCACATCGTGTTCGGCGTCCCCGTCTATCACACGGACGGCATGGAGTATTATCCCGTGGAGATACAGCTTCGGACCATGTCCATGGACTTGTGGGCGAGCATGGAACACCGCATCTGCTATAAAGGCAGCCAGAAGCTGGAAGAGAAGGCGGCTCAGGAATTCAAGGAGTATGCAGAATATTTAAAGAACATGGAAGAAGAGATGGAAGCGTACTTATAAGGTGAGTCCCAGGACTTAAGTTCACAGTCATAACCCCCGCCGGCGGTGTACTGCCGGCGGGGGTTATGAAGTATATAGATAATATGAGGGAAAGCATTATTATTTATCGATCCGGAATCCGGAGTATGCGGTCATGCCGTGCTCATGCATATCCAGTCCGTCCAGCTGTTCCTGATCGGATACCCGCAGGCCGATGGTCAGGCGGATCACGGTGAAGATAAGGAATGCCAGCACCGCCGCGTACACAAGCACGGATACGACTCCGGTCAGCTGTGTGACGAAGCTGCATCCTTCGCCGAATACACCGGTCAGCAGAGTTCCCACCAGACCGCAGCAGCCATGTACGCCTATGGCGCCTACCGGATCATCCACACGGACCACCTTGTCGATGAACTCGATGGCCAGTACGACGACAAATCCGGCGATGACGCCGATGATGATGGCCTCATAGGGAGTGACGACATCGCAGCCGGCGGTGATGGCCACGAGACCGGCCAGCGCTCCGTTCAGAGTCATGGAGACATCGGGCTTGCCGTAACGGGCCCAGGTGAATAAAAGGGTAACGAGAGTGGAGGCGGCAGCCGCCAGATTCGTAGTTATGGCGATATCTCCCAGGGAGGTGGAGGCGGCGGTGGTGGAACCGCAGTTGAATCCGAACCAGCAGAACCAGAGGATGAACACGCCCAGGAAGCCCAGGGGAATGTTATGGCCGGGAATTGCGTTCGGTGTCCCGTCACTGTTGTATTTCCCAAGCCGGGGACCGACGATTTTTGCTCCGACAAATGCACATACGCCGCCAACCATGTGTACGGCCGTGGAACCGGCAAAATCGTGAAAGCCTATCTCGGCCAGCCATCCGCCGCCCCAGATCCAATGGCCGGTCACCGGATAGATGAAGATACTGATCGCTGCCGAATAGACGAGGTACGAAGAGAATTTCGTCCGTTCCGCCATGGCGCCGGAGACGATGGTCGCGGCAGTGGCACAGAACACCGTATGGAATATCATGAATACGCCGATGGGGAGTCCGTTGATCATCCCGTTTGCATCCGCCAGGGAATAGGGATTTAGAAAACCGGATCCGCCGATGATGCCGGCGATATTCTTTCCGAACATGAGAGGGAAGCCGAGAATGAAGAAAAAGAGGGAGCCGAGAACGAAGTCCATCATATTCTTCATACAGATGTTTCCCGCGTTTTTTGCCCTGGTGAAGCCCGTTTCGACCATGGCAAAGCCTGCCTGCATGAAATAGACGAGAAAAGCGCCGAGCATGGTCCACATAATATTCATCAATAAGGTTGTTTCTTCCATAATTTTATTCCTCCTGAACTGTTTTGGTAAACGCCGCCAGAATCCCGGGAATGGATGCAGGAAGGGGATAACCGCTTACCGGCCGGTAAGCAATTATCCCCTTTGATAATTTATATATTGGATTCTGTATGGAGTTTAAAGTGGTACGGTCAAACCGCGGCCGCACGGCCGGTGATACGGGATAGCAGGGTGCTACAGAGCCTCGCGTCCGTGCTCTCCGGTACGGATCCGGATGGCGTCCTGAACGTCGTAGACGAAGATCTTTCCGTCACCGTAATTTCCCGTGTTGATCTCATCGACGACCGCATCGATGATGGGATCCGCCAGTTCCTTTGGAATCACGGTTTCCACCTTTACCTTTGGAAGCAGGTTCACATTGTATTTGGTGCCCCGGTACATCTGCGTATACCCCTTCTGATTGCCGTAGCCCATGACATTGCTGATCATGATGCCGTTGACCCTGCAGCCTTCCAGAATCGCTTTTAAGTTCTCCAGCTTTTCCGGTCTGATGATGATTTCCAGCTTTTTCATACCGCATATCCTCCTTTATGGTGTTGACAACAAAAACGAGGGCCATTCCTTAAGTGGAACGCCCTCGTTCGATATTAAACATTATACATTTCTGAAAATAAATGTCAAATACATTTTGTAACGGAATAATTAGAAATATTTGTGAAATATTGACAAAATTATGCGGCCACAAAACGTAGAAAAGACTTGTGCTTTTTCCTCTTTCGTACTATACTTAATACTGTATACAAAATAACGAAAAAGTACAATCTGAAGAGATTAAGAAAATGCGAGGTATTTATGCCTATGATAAGACATCTTGGACTTAAGGCCTATGGGAAGATTAATCTGGGGCTCGACGTTCTTAAGAAGAGAGAGGATGGATACCATGAGGTCCGTATGATTATGCAGACGGTCGGACTTTATGATAAGATTGATCTTTACTTAAAGGAGACGCCGGGGATTACTGTCCAGACCAATTTATACTATCTTCCGGTAAACGAGAATAATCTGGTGTACAAGGCGGCAAAGCTTTTGATGGACGAGTTCCACATCAACCACGGTGTCACCATTCATTTAAAGAAGTTTATTCCGGTATCTGCCGGGATGGCGGGGGGCAGCAGCGACGCCGCGGCCGTGCTGTTCGGAGTGAACAAGATGTTTAACTTAGGGCTATCCATGGAAGCGTTAATGGAGCGCGGCGTGAAGATCGGGGCCGATGTCCCCTACTGCGTGATGCGGGGGACGGCGCTCTCGGAGGGAATCGGTGAGATTTTAACGCCCCTGCCGCCTATTCCCCAGTGCCAGGTTCTGATCGCCAAACCGGGCATCAGCGTCTCCACTAAATTCGTATATGAGCATCTGGATGCCGCTTCCCTGCGTCCGTCGGACCATCCGGACATTGACGGCATGATAGCAGCTATCCGGAAACGCGACATATACGGGGCCGCCTCCCTGCTGGGCAATGTGCTGGAGACGGTCACAATACCGGAATACCCTGTGATTGCGGAGATCAAGGACCGGTTAAAATCACTGGGAGCGGTAAATGCCCTGATGAGCGGCAGCGGACCCACGGTTTTTGGAATATTTACAAGCCCGAAGGCGGCGGAAGAGGCCTACGAGGAAATGCGTTACGGCAAGTCGGCCAATCTGGCGAAATCTGTATATCTGACTAATTTTTACAATACAAAGGAGGTTTCCCATGGGAAATGATCTGAAGGTGAACATGAATGAATATCTGCCGCTGCGCGATGTGGTTTTCAATACGCTGCGCCAGGCTATCTTAAAAGGAGAACTGGCTCCTGGCGAACGTTTAATGGAGATTCAGCTGGCGGAGCGTCTGGGCGTTTCCAGAACACCGATCCGTGAGGCGATCAGAAAGCTGGAGCTGGAAGGTCTGGTGCTGATGATTCCGAGAAAGGGCGCCGAGGTCGCGAAGATCTCTGAGAAGAGTCTTCGGGATGTCCTGGAGGTGAGACGTTCTCTGGAGGAACTGGCGATAGAACTGGCCTGTCAGAGGATGACAGAGGAAGAGGTAGATGCCCTGGAACAGACCCAGGAGGAATTTAAGGCTGCGGTGGCCTGCGGAGATGCCATGAAGATCGCGGAGACCGATGAGACGTATCACGATGTCATCTATAAAGGCACCGGTAACGACAGGCTTGTACAGATTCTCAATAATTTAAGGGAGCAGATGTACCGTTACCGCCTGGAATACATCAAGGACGAGGATAAGCGTCAGATTCTCCTTCTCGAGCACGACAAGATCTTAAAGGCTGTGAAGCTGCGCCGTGTGGAGGAAGCCAAGGAGGCCATGAGGGAGCACATCGATAACCAGGAAATCACGGTTTCCAGAAATATAAAGGAGCAGGAGGGCTAAAGACATATGATGACGTTTAAGGACCGGTATTTGGCAGGTGAAGTCGAATTTGAGGCGATTGACGATTACGTGGAAGAGTGGAACGGCAGCGACGATCCCCGTACTCTGGCCCGGTTTCTGGGGCTTAATGAGGAAGAAGAAGACATCTGGATTGAGGAAAGTGATGAAGCTCTGAAAGAGCTTCTTGACAGCAAAAAATAAATGAGCATAAAATTTATAAAAAAAGTATAACCTTTATTGACAAGGTGACAACATGTCATTATAATAAGTGACAGGTTGTCACCTTTTGCGTTTAAAATTATGGCTGGCCGGAAAAAGGGTGAGAACGAATAAAGAGGGGTGAGAATATGCCGACAGAACGATTTAATAAGTTGCCGGAGGAGAAGAAAAAAGCGATACGTGACGCGGCCATGGAAGAATGCATCCGGGTTCCTTTCGAAAAGGTCTCCATCAATAAAATAATTCAGAATGCAGGAATATCCAGAGGAAGCTTTTACACCTATTTTGAAGATAAGCGGGATTTGGTGAGATACATATTCAGCGACACGGCGGATAAGCTGAAATTCTTCTGGACGAAGTCCGTGGTCACACACGGCGGGAACCTGTGGATTGCCTCGGAGGAACTGCTGGATCAGGCGATTATCTTCGCACAGAAGGGGAAGATGTTCCAGATGATGCAGAGTATCGTTCTCTACCAGGACTTCGACAAGCTTTTTGCGGAAATCCATGGAAGCAATGGTGTGAGTGAAGAAAAGGGCAACGAAATCTTAGAGGCACTGTACGAGGTGACGGACAAGGAGAAGTTCCGCAAGATCGATATGGATTCCTTTGGAATTCTCGTGTCCATGATCATGGGCTGTGTGATGGAAAGCATAGGCTGGTATAACCGGCATATGGAGAGTGAGGAAAATATTAAGAAAATTTTCCGTGAAAAATTAGAAATACTGCAACATGGAATTTGTAAACAGTAACTAGAATAATCTTTGTAACGAAGTGAGGAGTTCAGCATGAGTAAGAAGAAAGTAATTACAATCGCAGTCAGCGTAGTGTTGGTGGCTGCTGTGGCAACCTTAATCGTAACCAATGTTGCCGGAGGAAAGAAAGAGGAGGTCGTGGCGGAGGTGCCGCCGGTGGTAGCCGCAGAGAATCCGGAACTTCGTTCGATCGAGGTGAGTACAGAGCTGATCGGTACGATTGAACCGGACAGCATCGTGTATGTAACACCGAAGGGAGCCGGAGAAATCATAAGCGTCAACGTGCAGACCGGCGATCAGGTGACGGCGGGCCAGCTGTTATGCGAGATTGACACGAAGCAGGTGGAAGCGGCAAGACTTACCATGGAGACGGCCCGGGTATCGTATGAGGATGCGAAGAGCAATCTGGACCGCTATTCCGTGCTGCATGCGGCAGGGGATATGGCCGAAGCTGATTTCCAGAAGCTGGCCGATAATGTAGAACTGGCAAGACTGCAGTATGAGAGTGCAAAACTGGGGTATAACCTTCAGCTTGAGAGCAGCCAGGTTACCTCCCCGATCGCAGGCCGTGTGGAGAGCTATAATGTAAAGCTTCACGATATGGTTTCCCAGCAGAGCCAGATCTGTGTCATCGCCGGAGCGGGCGACGGCAAGGCGGTTACCTTCTACGCTTCAGAACGGATCGTAGGGGGTCTGAAGGCTGGAGATCCTGTCACAGTTGAGAAAAATGGAACAGACCACGTGGCGTCGATCACGGAGGTGAGTTCCATGGTTGATCCGCAGAGCGGCTTATTTAAAGTAAAGGCATCCATTCCGGATGGAGGCGCGCTGGCTACAGGAACCTCCGTAAAGCTTCGCGTGATTTCCGAGAAGGCCGAAAATGTGCTCACTGTGCCGGTTGACGCAGTCTACTATGAGGGCGGCAGTCCCTATATTTACACATACGGAGACGGTGTTCTCCACAAAAATGCGGTTACGGTGGGAATTGCTGATAACAGCTTCATCGAAGTAAAAGATGGAATTAACGCAGGCGATCTGGTTGTTACTACATGGACAACAGAGTTTTATGACGGATCCAAAGTCACCTTAAGCGAAAATCAGACATCAGAAGACGGGACACCAGACGCTCAGACCGAAAGTTTCAGTCAGACAGAGCCGGCTGATGCGAATCAGTAAGGGGGCGGAAGAATGGGAATTACAAAAAGTGTTTTAAAGAGACCCATCACCACCGTCCTGGCCGTTCTATGCCTTCTGGTCTTCGGTTTGTCTTCCGTGTTCTCCTCCAAGATGGAGCTGACACCGGAGATGAATTTCCCGATGATGATGATAACCGCCGTATACGCGGGAGCCAGCCCGGATGATGTCAATGAGCTGATTACAAAGCCCATCGAGGAATCGGTTGGAACCCTGTCCGGCATTAAGAATATTCAGTCCATGTCCCAGGAAAATATCTCCATTGTCATGATGGAGTATGAATACGGCACGGACATGGATAAAGCGTATTCCGATTTGAAGAAGAAGATGGACAGCATCACCATGCCGGATGATGTGGATTCGCCAAGCATCTTCGAATTTAACATGAATGACATGCCGAGTATTACACTGTCAGTCAATGATCCCTCGGCGGATAACTTATACAATTACGTGAGCGATGAGATCGTTCCGGAATTTGAGAAAATATCATCCGTAGCCAGCGTGGATTTAAGCGGCGGCCAGGAGGGCTATATCAGAGTCCGCCTGATCCCTGAGAAGATGAATCAGTATCATCTGAATATGAATTCCATCAGCCAGGCCATTAAGAGCGCGGATTTCACCTACCCGGCAGGAAGCACAGGGGTAGGCAAACAGGATTTATCGGTCAGTACCTCCGTGAAATTCGATACGGTGGAGAGCTTAAAAAGAATTCCGATCGTAGCCGGAAGCGGAAAGACCATCTATTTAGAGGATGTGGCAGACGTGTCCGAGACAACCGGAAAGGATACCAGTATTGGCCGTTATAACGGAGAAGATACCGTGTCCCTGTCCATCAACAAGCAGCAGAAGAGCAGTGCGGTAGACGTATCGAAGTCGGTAAACCGCACGATCGAGACGCTGAAGGCAGAGCATCCGCAGCTGGAGATGATCGTTGTCAATGATACCAGCGAGCAGATTACCTCCGCACTGAGTTCCGTGACGACCACCATGGTTATGGCGGTTATCATTTCCATGGTTATCATCTTCCTGTTCTTCGGAGATATCAAGGCGTCCCTGATCGTCGGAAGCTCCATCCCGGTATCGATCCTGGCGGCCCTGATCCTGATGTCGGTTATGGGATTTTCCCTGAACGTTGTTACCATGGGAAGCCTGGTTCTCGGCGTCGGTATGATGGTCGATAACTCCATCGTTGTGCTGGAAAGCTGTTTCCGCTCCCACAAGGGGCAGGGCTTCCGGGAATACATGGAGGCGGCGCTGGAAGGAACCGGCAAGGTTATCCAGTCGATCTTCGGCGGAACCGTTACCACCTGTGTCGTATTTATCCCGCTTGCACTCTTAAAGGGTATGTCGGGACAGATGTTCGCACCGCTCGGTTTCACCATCGTATTCTGTATGGCTGCCTCACTGATCTCCGCTATGACCATTGTTCCGCTGTGCTACAGCCGGTTCCGTCCGGTGGAGAAGAAGAATTCTCCGGCCTCCGGCATGGTTCGCTGGCTGCAGGAGGGCTACCGGAATATCATCGGAAAGCTGCTGAATAAGAAAAAGACGGTTATGGTGGTTTCCGTACTGCTTCTGGTGGTATCCTTTGTGATCGCCGGCCGGCTGGGATTCGCCCTGATGCCTGATGTGGACCAGGGAACCGTGGCCGTGACGGTAGAGGTTCGCCCCGGTCTCAAGATAGAAGAGGTGGATAAGATTCTGAGCAAGGTGGAGGCGATTGTCAAAGCCGAGCCTGACAGGAAGTCCTATATGGTTACATACGGCGGCAGCGGATTGTCCCTGGGCGGAAGCAGCGCTTCTCTGACCGCATATTTGAAGGATGACAGAGAACTCACCACAAAACAGGTCGTGGATAAATGGAAGAAAGAGATGCGGGATATCCCGGACTGCAACATAACCGTGGAATCCAGCTCCATGATGAGCTCCTTCAGCAGTTCCAACGATTTACAGGTTATTTTACAGAGCTCCCAGTTAGATGACTTGAAAGAGGCATCCGACAATCTGGTTGATGAGCTCACACAGTATCCGGGCCTCATCAAGGTGCATTCCGATCTGGAAAACGCAGCTCCGGTTATCAAGGTCCATGTGGATCCGATCGAAGCGGCTGCGGACGGCGTCGCTCCGGCCTCTGTGGGAGGACTGCTCAACAACATGTTAAGCGGTGTGAAGGCGATGACCATGGACGTGGACGGCAACAACGTGGACGTTAAGGTCGAATATCCGGATGGCGAGTATGATACGCTGGATAAGGTAAAGGGAATCACGATTCCAACGCAGACAGGCGGTTCCGTGGCGCTTACCGATATCGCTGATATCGTTTATGAAGACAGCCCGGCCGGAATCACACGTAAGAATAAACAGTACCAGGCGACCATCACGGGCTCCTTTACCGACGAGGTGTCTACCGACAAGGAAAAGACGGAAGCTCTGAAGAAGATCAATGAACAGGTGGTAAACAAATACTTGAACAGCTCGGTTACAAGAGCGAAAAACAGCGTTGACGAGTCCATGTATGAGGAATTCAGCGCCCTGTTCAAGGCCATTGCCATCGCGATCTTCCTGGTATTCGTAGTTATGGCGGCTCAGTTCGAGTCACCGAAGTTTTCACTGATGGTCATGACGACCATTCCGTTCAGCCTGATCGGTTCCTTCGGTCTGCTGGCGGCCGCGGATGTCATGATTACCATGCCTTCCTTACTGGGCTTCCTGATGTTAATCGGTACGGTTGTGAACGCCGGTATTCTTTATGTCGATACGGTCAACCAGTACCGCTCCACGATGGATAAGCGAACGGCCATGATTGAGGCGGGCGCGACGAGACTTCGTCCTATCCTCATGACGACTCTGACGACCATCGTGTCCATGATCCCGATGGCGATCGGATACGGAAGCAACGGAGAACTGATGCAGGGGCTTGCCCTTGTCAATGTCGGCGGCCTGACGGCTTCGACCATTCTGTCCCTCCTGATGCTGCCGGTTTACTACTCGATCATGAGCGGAAAAGTGGATACGGAGCCAATGCCGGACTAAGTTATATGAAAACTGGAATAATGTGTCTTTGAACTTATTGCAGTTATATGGTAAGATAAGGATACGAAAAAAGAGCAGATGATTCAGACTGTAACATAAAATCCATCCGGTACAAGGTTAGGAGGACCAATTGATGAAAAAATGGAAACAGATTAGTGCCTGCTGTCTGGCAGCAGTTCTGGCGGCTGCGGCTCCGACAGGGACTGCCTGGGCCGGAAGCCCGGAATTCGCCAGAAGCGCCGAGGAGTGGGCAAAGCTTCGCGATAACGTCATGGAGTATGACGAACTGGCGGGGCTGATACATGAATATAATGTGACGGTACAGAATAATCAGCGTGATTATAACGAGAAAAAGAATAAAACAAGCGATGAAATCGCACAGGATTACCGGGATGCGGCCGACGCGGTCCGGAGCAGCATGTCTGGGGACGACAGTCCCCAGGCTATCATGCAGGACAGCATGGCGGAAGCGCAGGCTTTAAGCCTGGAGCAGCAGGCCGATGACAATGTGGAGGACAGCGAGATTTTCAAGATGACCTATGATCAGACAGAGGCCACGCTTGTATCCAACGCTCAGACTAATATGATCTCCTACCACCAGAAGGCCCGGGACCTGGACTTGAAGAAAAAGAACAGGGAACTGCTGGCCGCGACCTATGACTCCGTGGTGCTTAAGATGAATCACGGCATGGCCACGCAGATGGATGTGCTGACTGCCCAGGAGAATTTACAGAACGCGGATGCGGCGATCTTAACCGCCGAGTCCGATCTGGAGAATACGCGCCAGAAGCTCTGTGTTATGCTGGGCTGGAGATACGACGCTTCCCCGGAGATCCGGGAGATCCCGGCCGTGGATTTAAACAGAATCCAGTCCATGGATCCGGCGGCAGACAAAGCCAGGGCCCTGGAGAACAACTACACGCTTCGCATCAACAAAAAGAAACTGGCCAACTCTTCGAATAATTCGAAAAAAGAGAGCCTTCAGATGACCATAGACGATAACATCCAGAGAATCGGATCGTCCGTGGATTCGGCATATAAGAATGTGATTCAGAGCCAGACCGCCTATCAGCAGGCAGCGGTATCCTTAGAGGTGGCTTCCAAGAACATGGAAGCGGCCGAGAGGAAGATGCAGATCGGTACGCTCAGCCGACTGGATTACTTAAACCAGCAGTATGCGTATCTCCAGGCTCAGGTAGCCATGGAAGACGCGAGTATGGCGCTGTTCCAGGCTGTGGAATCGTATGACTGGAACATCGATGGCCTGGCGAGTGCCAGCGCAGGCATGTAACCGGTGGATGGGATAGCTTACAGCCGGAAGGAGTAAAGGCATGAAAAAATGGAAAATGATAATGTGTATGGCTCTGGCCGGTACGCTTTTAGCCGGAGGAAGTTTCTCTTCCTGGGCAAAGCTGTCGGATTATGATGCGGAGACGGCGGCGCGGCTTCAGGACGATAAACTGGAGTACGACGAACTGGAGAATCTGATCAGGGAGTACAATCCCGAGATCAGCTACGCATATAATCAGCTGGATTTCTCGGACGATGATACGGCCTCGACGGTCAGAAATCTGAAAGATTCGATAGAGAAAAATGATTATAAAGATACGGTTAAGGCGCTGAAGGAACAGAAGAAACAGCTGGAAGCGATGCCGGATTTCGAGGGCAAGGATGCCGCCCTACAGGAACTGAAGACGACAATTAAGGGGCTGGAGTCCATGCTGGACGCCCCGTCGGCCACGACGAAAGCAACGGATAAACAGCTGGAGAAGGCGAGAAAACAGATTGACACGGGAGCGAGATCGGCTTTAAAGGGCACACAGACCCTGATGATTACGTATGACAATCTCCGCGCCCAGGTGCAGACCCTGGAAAAGGTGGAAGAGCTTCAGAAGGAAGCGCTGGAAGCCGCGAAGCTTCAGGCAGGGCTAGGGATGGCGACGGACACCGGCGTACTGCAGGCCCAGAGCGATCTGCTGTCCAGTCAGTCCCAGCTTGACAATCTGCGTAACCTCTCTAATAATCTGCGCAGCCAGCTCTGCCTTTTAACGGGCTGGAAGGTGGACGCCACACCGGAGATCGGTACGGTCCCCGCTGCGGACCCGTCGAAGATCGACAACATCGATCTGGCGGCCGATATTTTGAAGGCCATCGGCAATAACCAGACCCTGATATCACAGCGTCATGCGTCATCCACAAAGTCCACGGCCGCTATCGACAACCGTCTGAAGAATATTGACGTGTCGGAACAGCAGCTGACGGTGGAAATGCAGCGGCTGTATTCGGTCATGCAGCAGAAAAAGGTGCTCTACGACGCGGCCAACACGGCGTACCAGAAGGCTCTTCTGGCCAAGGGCGCCGCAGAACGCCAGTATGACCTGAAGATGCTGAGCAGACTGCAGTATCTCGGCGCAGAGGCCCAGTTTTACCAGGCGGAAGGCGCGAGAAAATCGGCTGACACCGCGCTGCTTCAGGCTATGCTTGACTATGACTGGGCAGTCCAGGGATATGTGTCCATTCCACAGTAGGATTACAGAGCAGGGGATGCATTTATGCCCAACAGTAGGATTACAGAGCGGGGGACGCATTTAAGCTCAGCAGTACTAATTTTCCAGCAGCTCAAGGAATTTTGAACGAATCCGGATATGGACCTCCGGCTGCTTCTTAAGAAGCGCCTGATAGTCCGCGGCATCGAGGGATTCTCTTAATATTTCCCGGGAAGAATCGGGAACGACCGCGTAGGTCGAATCAACAAAACAAAGCGGAGGATAGAGGACACACCACCAGTTGTGTCCTTTTCCTTTGCCTATTTCCACCCGCACCGCGTCGTAGGTGCCGCAGGGAAATACCATGTCGCCGTAGGTTTTTGAGGGGAAATAGCATTCTGTTACCTCCATATGTGCAGGATAATCATATCCTTCCGCTTTCATGTAATCTTCTGCCTCCTGCTCCAGGCTGTCCTTATTGGCAAGGACATACTCTTTCGTATCATCCAGTGATGCATTTTCCCCCAGTTTCTCATATATTGAATCGAGGAGCAGGGTTCGCACGCGCAGCTTCAGCTGCTGATCTTCGTCGGAATCGCTGTTGGCCAGAACGTGGAAACGCAGAATTTCCGGGGCGATCCGGGCGGCCATGGCTTCGTCGCTCTGGCGCTGGCCGGCCATGGTGAATAAGAATGCCAGAAGAAGGCAGGTTAAGCACAGGAATAAATCACGTCTATATTTCATAAGGAACCTCCATTTTACAGTCAGGAATTATCTATTTGTTGTAATTGTAACCATATGTGCTATAATATAAACACTGTAAAAAGGAAATTCCTGCAGCAGCAATCCCGCGGGAAAAGGAAAGTATGAGGAGAAAGTAAAATGAACAGGAAAACAGCGGTTGTCTTATTTGGCGGTCAGTCATCTGAGCATGTGGTATCCTGCATGTCTGTGGTCAACGTCATCAATCATATGAATAGAGAGAAATACGACCTTCTTTTAATTGGAATCACGGAAGAGGGCCATTGGATCAAAGTGGAATCCGTGGAGGCGATCGAGTCCGGCAGCTGGAGAGAGGGGACGGTAAATGCCGTCATATCTCCCGATGCCACGAAGCAGTGCGTCATATTAACCGAGGGAGACCGTGTGGAGTTTGTGAAGGCGGATGTGGTATTTCCGGTGCTTCACGGGCTGTATGGAGAGGATGGCACCGTTCAGGGACTCCTGGAGCTGGCCAGAATCCCGTACGTGGGCTGCGGCGTGCTGGCATCTGCCGTATCCATGGATAAATTGTATACAAAGATCGTGGTAGACGATTTAGGCGTGCGCCAGGCCGCCTACGTCCCCGTCATGCGGTCTGACTTAAACGATATGGCCTCCGTAGTCGGCAGAGTGGAAGCGAAGTTCTCCTACCCCGTATTCGTAAAGCCGTCGAATGCCGGTTCGTCGAAGGGCGTGGCCCGTGCGGACGGCAGGGAGGAGCTGGAGGCAGCGCTTCGCGAGGCGGCAAACCACGACCGCAAGATTCTTGTGGAGGAGATGATCAAGGGCCGGGAGATCGAGTGTGCAGTATTTGGCGGCGGACTGATTCCGGTGGAAGCCTCCGGAGTCGGAGAGATCCTGGCGGCCGCGGAGTTCTACGATTTTGACGCAAAATATTACAATTCCGATTCCAGAACGGTTGTGAATCCGGACCTTCCGGGAGACGCGGTGAATCAGGTACGGGAAGCGGCAAAGGCCATTTTCCAGGCGGTGGACGGCTACGGCCTCGCCCGCGTGGACTTCTTCGTTAAGGATGACGGAACCGTGGTATTTAATGAGATCAACACACTGCCGGGCTTCACGGCCATCAGCATGTATCCCATGCTCTGGGAAGCCGCAGGAGTCACCAAGGATCAGCTGGTAGACCGCCTGACGGAGCACGCATTTGACCGCTGCCGGCTTTAGAAAACGGATCAAAACTTAAGGAGAGACACTATGGCAGACAGGAATTCACCCATAGGGGTATTTGACTCCGGCGTCGGTGGTCTGACCGTTGCGCGGGAGATTATGAGACAGATGCCGACAGAACGGATCGTCTATTTCGGCGATACCGCCAGAGTTCCATACGGCAACAAGTCCGGCAATACGGTAATCCGTTTCACGAGACAGATTATCCGCTTTCTTCTGACTCAGGATGTAAAGGCCATCGTTATCGCATGCAACACCGCGACAGCCTATGCGCTGGAAGCGGTGGAGGGGGAGCTGGATATTCCCATCATCGGCGTAATTCACGCCGGCGCCAGGACGGCGACCCAGGCCACGAAAAATGGAAAGATCGGCATCATCGGCACGGAAGGAACGATCCGCAGCGGCGTCTATACAAAGGTGATGAAGGGGATGCGCTCCGACATCGAGGTGACCGGCAAGTCCTGTCCCCTCCTGGTTCCGCTGGTGGAGGAAGGGCTGCTTCACGATTCCGTAACAGATGAGATTGCGTCCCGTTACTTAAGCGAACTGAAGGGCAAATATATAGACACTCTGGTTCTGGGCTGCACCCATTATCCGCTGCTGCGTTCGACGGTAGGGCGTCTGATGGGACCCGAGGTGACACTGGTCAATCCGGCGTATGAGACGGCCCTGGAACTGAAACAGGTTCTGGAGGATGCGGATCTATTATGCGGAGGTCCCCAGGACGGCCAGGAGCAGTATCGCTTTTATGTCAGCGATCTGGCAGAAAAATTCACCAGCTTTGCGGCGTCGATTCTTCCCGGAGAGGTGAAGGAAACGAGACAGATAAACATAGAGGAGTTTTGAGATGACAAGAGATGTACTGATTACCATAAGCGGCATTCAGTTGGCGGACGGTGACAGCAATGAAGTCGAGATGATCACCGCCGGTGATTATTTCCAGAAAAACGGCAGCCATTACATTCTGTACGACGAGGTAATGGAAGGCCAGAACGATATTATCAAAAACACAATCAAGATCCGTCCCGAGGGCCTTGACATCATAAAACGCGGAAGCTCCAGCGTCCACATGACATTTGAAAAGGACAGGAAAAATCTTTCCTGTTATGCGACACCCTTCGGAGAGATGATGATCGGCATCAACACCAACGACATCCTCATCGCCGAGGACGAGGACAGCTTAAAGGTCCGCGTATCCTATTCTCTGGACATCAACTATCAGCATGTATCGGAGTGCAATATCAATTTGGATATTCACTCAAAGTCTACTGCGAATATTCATTTGTGATATGTTACGCCCCATGCCAGCCGGGCGGTCCGGGGAATTGGGAGGGGCGGGGGAACAAACCGTTTCTTGTTTCTTCGGTGGCAGGAGCTAAAGCAGAACGGCGGGAAAAAGGGGCGGATCGCGAAAACTCCGCCGAAGTCCTGAAGGACTTCGCCTCCGTGTTCACTTGAAAGTTGGCTTTGAGGCCAACTTTCACCACCCCTTTTTCCCGCCGTTCTGCTTTAGCTCCTGCGAACCTCAGAAAAGGAAACGGTTCATTCCCCCGCCCCTCCCAATTCCCCGGACCGCCCGGCTGGCATGGGGCTGTGTACTGGCTGGGTAAGAAAAGCAAAAAGCTAAAATTTGCTTTCTAAATCCAATTAGAAAGCAACCGCTGCCTTAATATTACTGTAGATTTACCAATTTCAATTCATATCTATTCACAGATGATGTCGCGTTGCGTTCATATCCACTAGCGGAGCCAATACACAGCCCCCGCCAGGCTCCGCCTCTCCGCAAGTACTGGGGCGTAACTCCCACAATAAAAAAACCGCCCCATCAGCCCAAGGCCAATGAAGCGGTCTCCAATTTACTTTTTGTCGTTCTTTTCTTTTTTCCCTTTTTTGAACCTGTCCATAAATTTCTTCTTCTTCGGTGCAACCGGAACCGCACCGCCGCGAATGCTCTTGATCTCGGTTATGTAGATACCGCTCACTACGACCTTAGCCTCCGTCTTGACTGGAAGAACATCGAATACCTTCGCATCTGCGATCAGCGTCATGACCTTCGGACCAATCTTGGCCTTTACGATCGGTACCTTCGCACGCCTCATGTACTTCGGCGTCTGCTCGTAAACGATCTTTGGAAGTCCGGCGTCCTTCAGCTTCATCTTTTTCTTGTCGATGACCAGCATGGATACGGTCTGTGCTGCCGCTTCCAGAGCCTGCTGCTGTTCAACCTGGCGTTTTTCCAGCTTTCTTCCGAGAAAATAGAGAACAGCCAGTACTACCACTAAGATGAGAAGAATCACCAGTAATACGTTTAAAAATGTGCTCACGGGGAATACCTCCAATAGTTCATTTTGTAAATAAAGTCTATCTGTAATAGTATAGCATTATATTATGGAAAGTGCAAGCAAAAAATGCTTGACACCTTGACAGGGCTATGATATTATGGAATGTGCACTATTGTGGCATCATGTGCCTTGAGGGACATTTATGCCCAAAAACAGAACCAATAGAAAGAAAACAGGGGTGAAACGTCAATGGAAAAAAGCAGAATGCGTCCGGTCCCAGCCGGTAAAAGCCTGAGAATGAGCTTCTCGAGACAGAAAGAAGTCCTTGAGATGCCTAACCTGATCGAGATTCAGAAGAATTCCTATCAGTGGTTCCTTGATGAGGGATTGAAGGAAGTCTTCGAAGATATCTCTCCGATCGCAGACTTTGCGGGTCACTTGAGTCTGGAATTTGTTGACTTTACATTATGTAAAGACGACATCAAGTATACCATAGAAGAATGCAAGGAAAGAGATGCAACTTACGCAGCTCCTTTAAAAGTCAAGGTAAGGCTTTGCAATAAAGATAAAGATGAGATTAATGAACATGAGATCTTCATGGGTGATCTTCCGCTTATGACAGATACCGGTTCCTTCGTCATTAACGGTGCCGAACGTGTTATTGTCAGCCAGTTAGTACGTTCCCCAGGTATATATTATGGTATCGGACATGACAAGGTAGGTAAGGAGCTCTATACCTGTACAGTAATTCCTAACCGAGGCGCGTGGCTGGAGTATGAGACAGACTCCAACGACATTTTCTACGTACGTGTAGACAGAACCAGAAAGGTTCCGGTTACCGTGCTGATCCGTGCCCTTGGTTTCGGAACGAATGCCGAGATATTAGAGCTGTTTGGCGAGGAGCCAAAGCTTTTAGCCAGCTTCGGTAAGGATACGTCCGATAATTACCAGGATGGCTTATTAGAGTTATATAAGAAGATCCGCCCAGGTGAACCTTTATCTGTTGATAGTGCAGAAAGTTTATTAAACAGTATGTTCTTTGACCCGAGAAGATATGATCTTGCAAAGGTCGGAAGATATAAATTTAATAAGAAACTTCATTTCAAGAACCGTATCGTGGGCCACGTGCTTTCAGAGGATGTGGTGGATACCACAACCGGCGAGATTCTGGCGACTGCCGGCACGACTGTAGACAAGCAGCTTGCCGTAGATATCCAGAACGCAGCCGTACCTTACGTATGGGTGGAAGGCCTGGAGCGCAAGCAGAAAGTCTTATCCAACTTAATGGTAGATTTAGGCGCTTACGTATCCTTCGATCCGAAGGACGCAGGTGTTACGGAGTTAGTATTCTATCCGGTACTTGAAAAAATTCTGGAAGATGTTGGCACAGAAGACGAAGAAGTATTAAAGAGCGCGATTCACAGAAGTTTGGGCGAACTCATTCCGAAGCATGTCACAAAAGAAGATATTCTGGCATCCATCAACTACAACATGCATTTAGAGCAGCAGGTAGGTAATGCCGACGATATCGACCATTTAGGAAACCGTAGAATCCGTGCGGTCGGCGAGCTGCTGCAGAACCAGTACCGGATCGGTCTTTCCAGAATGGAACGTGTGGTTCGTGAGAGAATGACAACACAGGATATGGAGGGTATTACTCCCCAGTCCTTAATCAACATTAAACCGGTAACTGCGGCTGTAAAGGAATTCTTTGGAAGTTCCCAGCTGTCCCAGTTCATGGATCAGAACAACCCGCTGGCTGAGCTGACTCATAAGAGACGTTTATCCGCATTGGGACCTGGCGGTCTGTCAAGAGACCGTGCTGGATTCGAGGTTCGAGACGTACACTACACCCATTACGGACGTATGTGCCCGATCGAGACCCCTGAAGGTCCTAACATCGGTCTGATCAACTCCCTGGCTACGTATGCGAGGGTAAACCAGTATGGATTTGTGGAAGCGCCTTACCGTCTTGTAGACAAGAGCGAACCGGCCAATCCGATCGTTACCGACGAGGTCGTTTATCTGACTGCCGATGAAGAAGATAACTTCGTTGTCGCACAGGCGAACGAACCGCTGGATGAAGAAGGCCATTTTATTCATAAGAATATTTCCGGACGTTTCCGCGAGGAGACATCCGAATTCCAGAGAAAGAGCATCGATTTGATGGACGTTTCCCCGAAGATGGTATTCTCCGTGGCGACAGCCATGATTCCTTTCCTGGAGAACGATGATGCCAACCGTGCGCTGATGGGATCCAACATGCAGCGTCAGGCCGTGCCGCTGCTGACAACGGAAGCGCCTGTAGTTGGAACCGGTATGGAAGCCAAGGCAGCCGTTGACTCGGGTGTCTGCGTTGTGGCGAGAAATGCCGGTGTGGTAGAGCGTTCCGCTTCCAACGAGATCATCATCAAGAGAGATGCTGACGGCGGAAGAGACGTTTACCATCTGACCAAATTCAAGAGAAGCAACCAGAGCAACTGCTACAACCAGAAGCCGATTGTATATAAGAATAATCATGTGGAAAAGGGAGAGGTCATCGCTGACGGCCCGTCCACACAGAATGGTGAGATCGCTCTTGGCAAGAACCCGCTCATCGGATTCATGACCTGGGAAGGCTACAATTACGAGGATGCCGTTCTGCTCAGTGAAAGACTCGTTCAGGAGGATGTTTACACCTCCGTTCATATTGAGGAATACGAGGCGGAAGCCCGTGATACCAAGCTGGGACCGGAAGAGATCACCCGTGACGTTCCTGGTGTCGGTGAAGATGCGTTAAAGGATCTGGATGAGAGAGGTATCATCCGAATCGGTGCGGAAGTCCGTGCCGGAGATATCCTGGTCGGAAAGGTTACTCCAAAGGGAGAGACCGAGCTGACAGCCGAGGAGAGACTGCTTCGTGCAATCTTCGGTGAGAAGGCGAGAGAAGTCCGTGACACCTCCTTAAAGGTACCGCACGGCGCCTACGGTATTATCGTGGATGCCAAGGTATTTACCAGGGAGAATGGTGACGAGCTGTCCCCAGGCGTGAACCAGACAGTCCGTATCTACATCGCCCAGAAGAGAAAGATCTCTGTTGGTGATAAGATGGCCGGCCGTCATGGTAACAAGGGTGTTGTTTCCCGTGTACTTCCGGTTGAGGATATGCCGTTCCTGCCGAATGGCCGTCCGCTGGATATCGTTTTGAACCCTCTGGGCGTACCTTCCCGTATGAATATCGGGCAGGTTCTGGAGATTCACTTAAGTCTTGCGGCCCGAGCCCTCGGATTTAACATTGCAACACCTGTATTCGACGGCGCAAACGAGATCGATATCATGGATACCCTCGATGTTGCCAATGACTACGTCAACATGACCTGGGAAGAATTCCAGGATAAATATAATGACATTTTGAAACCCGATGTAATTGAGTATCTGGGTGATCATCTGGATCACAGAGAACTGTGGAAGGGTGTACCGCTCAGCCGTGACGGTAAAGTAAGACTCCGCGACGGACGTACCGGTGAGTATTTCGACAGTGCGGTTACGATCGGACACATGCATTATCTGAAGCTGCATCATCTGGTTGACGATAAGATTCATGCCCGTTCTACAGGACCATACTCCCTGGTTACACAGCAGCCTCTGGGTGGTAAAGCCCAGTTCGGCGGTCAGCGTTTCGGAGAGATGGAGGTTTGGGCTCTCGAGGCGTACGGCGCATCCTACACACTGCAGGAAATCATGACGGTGAAGTCGGATGATGTGGTAGGCCGTGTGAAGACGTATGAAGCGATTATCAAGGGCGAGAACATTCCTGAGCCGGGTATTCCGGAATCCTTCAAGGTACTGCTTAAAGAGCTTCAGTCACTGGCTCTCGATGTACGTGTACTGCGAGATGATAATACCGAGGTACAGATTGCAGAGGCAATGGATTACGAGGAGACAGATTTACGATCCATCATCGAAGGTGACAGAAAATTCAGGGAAGAGGAACCTCTTGCTGACTACGGTTTCCAGAAGCAGGAATTCCAGGATGATGAACTGGTTAGTATTGATGAAGAAGAGGATGCAGACGGTATCGACGATTCTTACGAGGATTTCGATGACGCCGAATTAGACGATTCAGACGAAGAATAGTTGTGTATGTTAGGAAGGAGAACCGCTCATGCCTGAGAATAATGAAACTTATCACCCAATGACGTTCGACGCTATCAAAATTGGGTTAGCGTCTCCGGAAAAGATTCTCGATTGGTCCCATGGCGAAGTTAAAAAGCCAGAGACGATCAATTACAGAACCTTAAAGCCGGAAAAAGACGGTCTTTTTTGCGAGAGAATCTTCGGACCGAGCAAGGACTGGGAGTGTCATTGCGGTAAATACAAAAAGATCAGATACAAAGGCGTTATCTGTGACCGATGCGGTGTCGAAGTCACGAAGGCCAGCGTTCGTAGAGAGCGTATGGGCCATATTGCGCTTGCAGCTCCGGTTTCCCATATCTGGTATTTTAAGGGAATCCCGAGCCGTATGGGCCTGATTCTCGATATCTCACCGAGAACCCTTGAGAAAGTACTGTACTTCGCATCCTATATCGTACTGGATGCGGCGGATACAGGACTTCAGTATAAGCAGGTGTTATCTGAGAAGGAATACCGCGAAGAGGTTGACAAATACGGTTACGGCGCATTCCGTGTAGGAATGGGTGCAGAAGCAATCCTGGAACTCTTACAGGCGATCGATTTAGAGAAAGATTCCGAAGAGTTAAGAAAGGGACTGAAGGATGCCACCGGCCAGAAGCGTGCCAGAATCATCAAGAGACTGGAAGTCGTAGAGGCATTCCGTAACTCCGGCAACAAGCCGGAATGGATGATCATGACCGCGATCCCGGTTATCCCTCCGGATATCCGGCCGATGGTACAGCTGGATGGCGGACGTTTTGCCACCTCCGATTTAAATGATTTATACAGAAGAATTATCAATAGAAATAACCGTCTGGCCCGTCTTTTAGAGCTGGGCGCGCCGGATATTATTGTCCGCAACGAGAAGCGTATGCTGCAGGAAGCCGTTGACGCCCTGATCGATAACGGCCGTAGAGGCAGACCTGTTACCGGACCTGGTAACCGTGCTCTTAAATCTCTTTCTGATATGTTAAAGGGTAAGCAGGGACGTTTCCGTCAGAACCTGTTAGGAAAGCGTGTTGACTATTCCGGACGTTCTGTTATCGTCGTAGGACCGGAGCTGAAGATTTACCAGTGCGGCCTTCCGAAAGAGATGGCGATCGAGTTATTTAAGCCGTTTGTTATGAAGGAGCTGGTTGCCAACGGCACCGCTCACAATATTAAGAATGCCAAGAAGATGGTGGAGAGACTTCAGACCGAGGTTTGGGATGTACTGGAGGACGTAATCAAGGAGCATCCGGTTATGTTAAACCGTGCGCCTACACTGCACAGACTTGGTATCCAGGCATTCGAGCCGATTCTGGTGGAAGGTAAGGCGATCAAGCTGCATCCGCTGGTTTGTACCGCGTTCAACGCGGACTTCGATGGTGACCAGATGGCCGTTCATCTGCCTCTGTCCGTAGAAGCACAGGCGGAGTGCCGGTTCTTACTCCTCTCACCGAACAACTTACTGAAACCTTCCGACGGTGGCCCTGTGGCCGTTCCGTCTCAGGATATGGTCCTCGGAATCTATTACCTGACCCAGGAAAGACCTGGCGCCAAGGGCGAGGGCATGGTATTCCATAATGTAAACGAAGCGATTCTTGCCTATGAGAACGGAGCCGTAACCTTACACTCCAGAATCAAGGCGAGAGTGACAAAGAAAATGCCGGATGGTACCATGAAGACCGGCTCCGTAGAATCTACGGTGGGCCGTTTCATTTTCAATGAGATCGTTCCTCAGGACCTGGGCTTTGTAGACAGAAGCATTCCGGGCAACGAGCTTCTGATGGAGGTGGATTTCCACGTCGGCAAGAAGCAGTTAAAGCAGATTCTGGAAAAGGTTATCAACGTTCACGGTGCAGTTCAGACTGCTGAGACGTTAGATGATATCAAGGCAATCGGTTATAAGTATTCGACGAGAGCGGCCATGACTGTATCCATTTCCGATATGACTGTGCCGGAGAGCAAACCGAAGCTGATTGCGGACGCTCAGGCGACCGTTGACCAGATTGCCAAGAACTTCAGACGTGGTCTGATCACGGAGGAAGAGCGTTATAAAGAAGTTATCGATACCTGGAAAGAGACGGATGATCAGCTGACTCACGATCTGCTTACCGGCCTTGACAAGTATAACAACATCTACATGATGGCGGACTCCGGAGCCCGAGGTTCTGATAAACAGATCAAACAGCTGGCTGGTATGCGTGGACTTATGGCCGATACAACCGGTCATACCATCGAACTTCCTATTAAGTCAAACTTCCGTGAAGGTCTGGACGTACTGGAGTACTTCATTTCCGCTCACGGTGCCCGTAAAGGACTTTCCGATACGGCTCTGCGAACAGCCGACTCCGGGTATCTGACGAGACGACTTGTAGACGTTTCCCAGGATATGATTATCCGCGAGGTAGACTGCTGCGAAGGAAAGACAATTCCTGCCATGGAGATCAAGGCTTTCATGGATGGCCAGGAGACGATCGAGGGTCTCGAGGAGAGACTGACAGGCAGATATATTGCTGAGACCATTACCGATCCGGATACCGGAGAAGTAATTGTGAAGGCAAACCATATGTGTACACCGAAGCGTGCGGCTGCGGTTATGAAGACATTACAGAAGATGGGACGCGATTCCGTCAAGATCCGTACTGTCCTTACCTGCAAATCCCATCTGGGTGTCTGCGCGAAATGCTACGGTGCCAACATGGCTACCGGACAGCCGGTACAGGTTGGTGAGGCAGTCGGTATTATTGCCGCTCAGTCCATCGGTGAGCCTGGTACACAGCTGACCATGCGTACGTTCCATACCGGCGGTGTTGCCGGCGGCGATATCACACAGGGTCTTCCCCGTGTCGAGGAGCTTTTTGAGGCGCGTAAGCCAAAGGGACTTGCGATCATCGCGGAGTTCGGCGGCGTAGCCACGATCAAGGATACGAA
Source organism: Hungatella sp. L36 (assembly GCF_014288035.1). Taxonomy (NCBI): domain Bacteria; kingdom Bacillati; phylum Bacillota; class Clostridia; order Lachnospirales; family Lachnospiraceae; genus Hungatella; species Hungatella sp. L36. Next base: position 208,342 of record NZ_JACOPC010000003.1, read on the forward strand.
GAAGAAACGTGAGATCATCATTACAGATAATGAGACCGGCAACTCCAAGACGTATTTAATTCCTTACGGTTCCAGAATCAAGATCCAGGATGGCGTCTATTTAGAGGCCGGCGACGAGCTGACAGAAGGTAGTATCAACCCGCATGATATCTTAAAGATCAAGGGTGTCCGCGCGGTACAGGATTACATGATCCAGGAAGTTCAGCGTGTTTACCGTCTGCAGGGTGTTGAGATCAATGATAAGCACGTTGAGATGATCGTCAGACAGATGCTTAAGAAGATCAAGATCGAGGAGAGCGGAGACAGCGATGTGCTTCCGGGTACCTCCATGGACGTTCTTGATTACAACGATATGAACGAGGCACTTCTTGCAGAAGGCAAGGAGCCGGCGGATGGAAAGCAGGTTATGCTGGGTATCACCAAGGCATCTCTGGCTACAGACTCCTTCTTATCAGCGGCTTCCTTCCAGGAGACCACCAAGGTTCTGACCGAGGCGGCGATCAACGGCAAGGTAGACCACTTAATCGGCTTAAAGGAGAACGTAATTATCGGTAAACCAATTCCGGCAGGTACTGGAATGAAGCGTTACCGTATCGTTAAGCTGAGCACGGACGGGGAAGAGATGAATGAAGATGAGATCATCCTTGGCGACGATCTTGCGATTCCCGTTACAGAAGAGTATTTAGAGGCTGAGGAAGTTCTGGACATCGATGATATTGATGAAGAGGACGTATAAAGCAGTCTGAGAATAATATAAGTCCCGGCGGACGGAGCCGGTTGGGCGTATGCTCAGCCGTCCGGCCCGCCGGGATTCTTATTTCTGCGGTCCACGAACCAGGCGGAGCCTTCCGGCACATAGAAGAATGCTTCGGAGGGGGAATAGGCAGAATAGACAAAATTGATGAATTAACTGCATTCACAGGAGGTGGAGTTCATGGCAGATCTTATGATCGGAATCATTCTGATAGCAGCGGTCGGCGCGGTGATCTGGAAGAAAAGACGGGATAAAAAAATGGGGAAATCCGGCTGCGGAGGATGCTGCGGCAGCTGCGGGATGAACTGCCATCAGAGAAAAGACGATGGGAATGAGGAGACGGGGAACAGTAACTGACTGCCATATCCATATAAGAATGACAAAACAGAGATTGCGTCTTTCCAGAAAATATGATATCCTTATAATACAGTTTAAGAAACAGCGGTTCCGCTGACTTGCCAGGTCCGGTCATTTCGACAGAAGTTCCAGAATAAACATGTACTATGATAACTGTATATCGATGGACTTTGCCTGTTTTTCATGTTATGATAAAAGACGAAAACTTGCCTGTCAATTAGTGAAAGGGGAGGGATAGAATGGCAGATCAGGAAACATTAGATGCGATTGCCGTCATGCTTGACGGACTGGAGACGCGGCTGTACCAGAAGCTGGACGAAAAGTTAGAAGAAAAGCTAGAAGAAAAGCTAGAAGAAAAGCTAGAAGAAAAGTTAGAATTGAAATTAAAGCCGATCCGTACTGACATACTGACTTTATATGGAGAGGTACATGGTCTGAAGAACGAGATGGCCGATGTGCGTGATGATATCTGTGAACTTCGGAAGGATATGGATATTGTAAAGAAGCAGACTGTATACAATTATGATAAGATTATCGACAATTACGCCGCCATCCGGGAATTGCAGACTGTAGTGGAAGGAAAGATGGATAAACCGAGACTCGTTCAATAGGACGAATGGTATAAATTGAGAAAAAAGGCAAAGTCCGGGCCGGCCGGAGCTGCCTTTTTTCGTTTTTTAGAATGTTTTAAAGAATTTCCTTGACAGAAAAATGCAAAGTGTATATAATAATTAGGCGTGCATAAACGCGTCATGTTTTTGTGCACGCAATCAGGCTGAAAGAAATACAGCAACCACAGACAATATCACAGGAGGTGAAAAGAATGCCAACATTTAACCAGTTAGTTAGAAAGGGAAGACAGACATCCGTAAAGAAATCCACAGCTCCGGCTCTGCAGAAGGGTTACAACTCTTTACAGAAGAGAGCTACAGATGTTTCCGCTCCTCAGAAGAGAGGTGTCTGCACAGCAGTTAAGACTGCTACACCTAAGAAGCCTAACTCAGCGCTCAGAAAGATCGCCAGAGTACGTCTGTCTAACGGAATCGAAGTAACAAGCTACATTCCAGGTGAGGGTCACAACTTACAGGAGCATAGCGTTGTTTTAATCCGTGGCGGAAGAGTAAAAGACTTACCAGGTACCAGATATCATATCGTTAGAGGTACACTGGATACCGCAGGCGTAGCCAACAGAAAGCAGGCTCGTTCCAAATACGGTGCTAAGAGACCAAAAGACAAAAAATAATAATTAGAACCACATGATTGAATTTCTAGTGCCGGATTGATGATATTGAACCTGTAGGTTGCAGGATTATATATAAGAGAACCGAGCGCGAACGCAACTTCAATGTTTGTGAGTACCTAAGATCTAATGAAAAGCTGTGGAACCTGCATCATGCAGGCTCGGGCGGCGATATTAAGGAGGGAAGTAACGTGCCACGTAAAGGACATACTCAGAAGAGAGACGTATTAGCAGACCCGCTTTACAATAACAAGGTTGTTACCAAGTTAATCAACAACATCATGTTAGATGGTAAAAAGGGCGTTGCTCAGAAGATTGTATACGGCGCATTCGGCCGAGTAGAAGAAAAGATGGGCAAACCGGCTGTCGAAGTATTCGAAGAAGCGATGAACAACATCATGCCTGTACTGGAAGTAAAGGCAAAACGTATCGGTGGTGCTACCTATCAGGTGCCGATCGAAGTTAAGGCTGAGAGAAGACAGGCATTAGCACTCAGATGGATCACTCTGTACTCCCGTAAGAGAGGCGAGAAGACCCAGGAAGAAAGACTTGCTAATGAGATTATGGATGCTGCCAACAACACTGGTGCTTCTGTAAAGAAGAAAGAAGACATGCACAAGATGGCAGAGGCAAACAAGGCATTTGCTCATTACAGATTCTAATAGGAGGAAAAAGCTTTGGCTGGAAGAGAATATCCATTGGAAAGAACCAGAAATATTGGTATTATGGCCCATATCGATGCTGGTAAAACAACATTGACAGAGCGTATCCTCTATTATACTGGTGTAAACTATAAAATCGGTGATACTCATGAAGGTACTGCTACCATGGACTGGATGGAGCAGGAGCAGGAAAGAGGAATCACAATCACTTCAGCTGCTACAACCTGCCACTGGACCCAGCAGGAACACTGCAAGGTAAAGCCGGGTGCCCAGGAACACCGTATCAATATTATTGATACTCCAGGCCACGTTGACTTTACAGTAGAGGTTGAGCGTTCCCTTCGTGTACTGGATGGCGCCGTAGGCGTGTTCTGTGCAAAGGGTGGAGTTGAGCCGCAGTCTGAGAACGTATGGCGTCAGGCGGATACCTACAATGTACCACGTATGGCATTTATCAATAAGATGGATATCATGGGTGCGGACTTCTACGGTGCCGTTGAACAGATCAGAACCAGACTTGGCAAAAACGCAATCTGTCTTCAGCTGCCAATCGGCGCAGAAGATGAATTTAAAGGTATTATCGATCTGTTCGAGATGCAGGCTTATATCTACAATGACGAAAAGGGTGAGGACATTACCATCACTCAGATCCCTGAGGATATGCAAGTCGATGCCGAGCTTTACCACACCGAATTAGTAGAGAAAATCTGCGAACTTGATGATGATCTGATGATGCAGTATTTAGAGGGAGAAGAGCCTACTGTAGAGGAACTGAAGAAAGCACTGAGAAAAGCGACATGTGAATGTACTGCGATTCCGGTATGCTGCGGTACCGCTTACAGAAACAAAGGCGTTCAGAAACTTCTTGATGCAGTTGTAGAATATATGCCTTCACCAATCGATATCCCGTCTATCAAGGGTACCGACATGGATGGCAACGAAGTTGAGAGACATTCTTCCGACGACGAGCCATTCTCAGCGCTGGCATTTAAGATTATGACAGACCCATTCGTGGGTAAGTTAGCATTCTTCCGTGTGTACTCCGGAAGCATGAACTCCGGTTCTTACGTTCTCAATGCCACCAAAGGCAAAAAAGAGCGTGTTGGACGTATCCTTCAGATGCATGCCAATAAGAGACAGGAGTTAGATAAGGTTTATGCAGGAGATATTGCTGCTGCTGTAGGTTTCAAGACCACAACAACTGGTGATACTATCTGTGATGAGCAGCACCCGGTTATTCTGGAATCCATGGAATTCCCGGAGCCTGTTATCGATATCGCAATCGAGCCGAAGACCAAAGCAGGTCAGGGCAAGATGGGCGAAGCGCTTGCAAAGCTTGCGGAAGAAGATCCGACCTTCAGAGCGAAGACAAACCAGGAAACCGGTCAGGTTATTATCTCCGGTATGGGCGAGCTTCATCTGGAGATCATCGTAGACCGTCTGCTGCGTGAGTTTAACGTAGAAGCCAACGTAGGTGCTCCTCAGGTTGCTTACAAGGAGACATTTACTAAGGCTGTTGATGTAGACAGCAAGTATGCAAAGCAGTCCGGCGGACGTGGTCAGTACGGACACTGTAAGGTTCACTTTGAGCCGATGGATGCCAATGCGGAAGAGCTGTTTAAGTTTGACTCCACCGTTGTCGGCGGTGCTATTCCGAAGGAATATATTCAGCCGGTAGGTGAAGGTATCAAGGAAGCTTCCAAGTGCGGTATTCTTGGCGGATTCCCGGTACTGGGTGTTCATGCGACTGTATATGACGGTTCCTACCATGAGGTAGACTCCAGTGAAATGGCATTCCACATCGCCGGTTCCATGGCGTTCAAGGATGCGATGCACAAAGCAGGAGCTATCTTACTTGAGCCGATCATGAAGGTTGAAGTAACCATGCCGGAAGACTACATGGGTGATGTTATCGGTGATATCAACTCCCGTCGTGGCCGTATCGAAGGTATGGACGATTTAGGCGGCGGTAAGATTGTTCGCGCATTCGTTCCGCTGGCAGAGATGTTTGGATACTCCACAGATTTACGTTCCAAAACACAGGGACGTGGTAACTACTCGATGTTCTTCGAGAAGTACGAGCCAGTTCCAAAATCTGTACAGGAGAAGGTACTTGCTGAGAAGAACGGTAAATAATCCGTCGCTCCCAAAAGGGACTTTAGCAGACCAGAAAATCCGGGTACTAATTGGACTCCGAGCGGTCTAAAACCGCCCGGAATCCATCAAATAGGCTTGAAAATAGTGCATAAATAGCATATAATAAAAGACAGCCTAACATAAAAATTAAAGCTCAAAAGAGCACAAATTAAGGAGGACGTTATAAAATGGGCAAAGCTAAATTTGAAAGAAACAAACCACATTGTAACATCGGTACCATTGGCCACGTTGACCATGGTAAAACAACTTTAACAGCTGCTATCACAAAGACTCTTCATGAAAGATTAGGTACCGGTGAGTCCGTAGCTTTCGAGAATATCGATAAGGCTCCGGAAGAGAGAGAGCGTGGTATCACTATTTCTACTTCTCACGTTGAGTATGAGACAGAGAAGAGACATTATGCTCACGTTGACTGCCCAGGCCATGCTGACTATGTAAAGAACATGATCACTGGTGCTGCTCAGATGGACGGCGCTATCCTTGTTGTTGCTGCTACTGATGGTGTTATGGCTCAGACAAGAGAGCACATCCTGCTTTCTCGTCAGGTAGGCGTTCCTTACATCGTAGTATTCATGAACAAGTGCGATATGGTTGACGACGAAGAATTACTTGAATTAGTAGACATGGAAATTCGTGAACTGTTAAATGAATATGAATTCCCGGGCGATGATACACCAATCATCCAGGGTTCCGCTTTAAAGGCTCTTGAGGATCCGTCCAGCGAGTGGGGCGACAAGGTTCTTGAATTAATGAAGGCTGTTGACGAGTGGGTTCCAGATCCAGTTCGTGAAACAGACAAGCCTTTCTTAATGCCAGTAGAGGACGTTTTCTCCATCACAGGCCGTGGTACTGTTGCTACAGGTAGAGTAGAGCGTGGTACATTACACGTATCTGACGAAGTTGAAATCGTTGGTATCCATGAAGAGACCCGTAAGGTAGTTGTTACAGGTATCGAGATGTTCCGTAAGCTGTTAGACGAGGCTCAGGCTGGTGATAACATCGGTGCATTACTTCGTGGTGTTCAGAGAACTGAAATCGAAAGAGGACAGTGTCTTGTTAAACCAGGTTCTGTAAAGTGCCACAAGAAATTTACAGCTCAGGTTTACGTTTTAACAAAAGATGAAGGTGGACGTCATACTCCTTTCTTCAACAACTACAGACCTCAGTTCTACTTCAGAACAACTGACGTAACTGGCGTATGTGATCTTCCAGAAGGCGTAGAAATGTGTATGCCTGGCGATAACGTAGAGATGACTGTAGAACTGATTCATCCAGTAGCTATGGAGCAGGGTCTTCGTTTCGCTATCCGTGAAGGCGGCAGAACCGTTGGATCAGGAAAAGTTGCTACAATCATTGAGTAATCATGCGTAAGCAATGAGCAGTGCAAATAATGCGCAAGCATTGAGCAGTGCAAAAATAAATGTGAAAGTGCCCAGAGGAGAGCTTGCTCTTCGCTGGGCACTTTTGCATTTATTTTTATAGGGCGAAAGCCCGGAGCTTCTTGTCCGCCGAATTTGCGGGCAAGAAGATGCACTGCGGAGTAGCGGGAGGCCAATGGAGAGCTTGCTCTTCGCCGGGCACTTTTGCATTTATTTTTATAGGGCGAAAGCCCGGAACAGGAGAAACACTATGAAAATATTCATCAGCGCAGACATCGAAGGCTGCGCCGGACTAAGTTTCACCGATGAGACTCATAAAAACGAGTCTGTTTACCAGAGGTATGCAGAGGAGATGACAAACGAAGTCGTCGCAGTCTGCGAGGCGGCTCATGCCGCCGGAGCGACCGCTATTGTCGTAAAGGATGGCCATGGCGACGCCTCCAACATCAACCCTCTCGCGATGCCGGAATACGTAACGCTGATCCGGGGGAAGAGCGGACATCCGTATAACATGATGTTTGGCCTAGACGAGACCTTTGACGGAGTATTTTTTCTTGGGTACCATGCGGCCGCCGGCAATCCGGAGTTTGCCATCAGCCACACCTCCACAGGAAACAGCCAGTACATTCGCCTCAATGGCCGCTATATGAGCGAGTTTATGCTCAATACCTACACCGCTTCCTCCCTCGGAATACCAGTTCTTTTTCTCTCTGGTGACGAAGCCGTCTGCCGGGATGCCAGAGAACTGGCACCGCAGATTTCGACTGCCGAGATCAAGCGCGGCGTGGGCGGTGCCACCTTCTGCGTTCCGCAGAAGCTCGTTATAGAACGTCTCTGTGAGGCTGCCAAAACCGCTGTAGAAAACAGGAGAAAATCACCAGCCCCTATTGTGGATTTACCGGAAGAGTTTATTTACGAAGTGACCTACAAGGACTGGAAGAAAGCGTATCAGATGTCTTTCTATCCAGGTATGGAGCAGGTAGACCGTTTTACAAACCGTCTAAGAGCAAAATGCTGGATGGAGGTTGTTACCGCCCACAGTTTTGTCGTTTATTAGCCATAATATCCACAAAGCAGCGTTCGATGGAGGGGCTCCTGAAGTTCCAGATGGTACCAATATTGTAAGTAAATTTAGAATTCCGTAATAAAAACTTTATTGCAAATGGTATGGCAATTGGGTATCATGGTAGAGTACATAAAGTTAGACATCACGGAGGGAAACAGGAATGGATAGTAAGATGATAAGAAAAGGAGCGGCAGGCATTCTGGCTACAGTGTTGCTGTGTTTTACCGGAGTGTTTGCTTCATTCGCCAGCGCGGACACTGAGACCGCTGAAAACGCTGAGACACAGGGGCCCAAGGTGGAATCATCGATCACCTCCTGCCTGATCAATCCGGATAAGAAAAGTGTGACGGTCAAGGTCACCAGCAGCGGAGACATGACCGGTACGGACGGAGTTCTCTATCTGGTGGAACAGAAGCCGTATCAGAAGAATCTGGAAGGACGCCTTGATTACGCAGGGGCCGCTTCATTTGGAACGGAGGTAACGTATCAGTTCCCGTTGAATGAAGGTACCGCGGAGGACCGGTTATACAGCAGATTTGTGGTAGCGGTCTGGGATGGGACGAAATACATCGAGGTCAGCGATCCGCACTATATCACAAATCCGGAGGCGGTAGCTCCGAACACCGCAGCATTTAACGATCCTTTGACAAAAAAAGGGCTTAATATCGAGCTTAACATGCTGGCAGATGCATTTGATCTGGGTGTCAAACATGTGGGAACGAATATTGCCTTTCATCAGATTTTAGGTCAGGGTATTGACTACCAGTATGACGGTAAGACGTATCATTTCGACAAGCGGGTTATTGAAGATTACGACAGAACCATCAGTGCGCTTTCCGGTAAAGGTATGACGGTTACGGCTATCATCCTAAATGGCTGGAATGACGCCACGCCGGATCTGATCTATCCCGGTACGAAGAAGTCTTCAAAAGCATTTTATTACTTATTTAACGCGGCAACAGAGGCCGGTTTTGAACAGACTAAGGCTATCGCTTCATTCCTTGCAGAGCGGTACAACGGTTCGAATCCGGATCAGGGCAAGATATCCAACTGGATTATCGGTAATGAGATTAATAACCAGCAGTGGAATTACACTGGAGCCTGGGATTTAAACAGCTACGTTCAGGCGTATCAGGATGCATTCCGTGTGTTCTATACGGCAATCAAGAGCACCAGTGCAAACGACAGGGTCTATTTCTCCCTTGATTATAACTGGAATGCAGAGATCGACAACAAGTTAAAATACGGCGGAAAGAATATCATGGATACATTTAATTCTATCGCCAACGCTCAGGGGCAGATGGACTGGGGTCTGGCTTACCACCCATATCCGGCGCCTATGACGGAACCGGAATTCTGGGACGATGCGCAGACCGGATGGATTTCTAATGACTTTAATTCCCCTGTCATCAACTTCGCTAATTTAAATGTTCTTACCGATTACATGTCACAGGCTGCATTCCGTTCACCGACCGGAGATGTCCGCCATATTATCCTTACAGAAGAAGGATTTACGGCGAAGAGCCCGACAAGAGGAGACATTCCTCAGATCCAGGCGGCGGCATTTGCCTATTCTTATTACCTGGTAGACAGTAATCCATATATCGACGCCTATATCTTAAGCCGTCAGGTGGACGCACCGCTGGAGGTGCGCAGTGGATTGGCATTTGGTCTGTGGGAGTGTGATATGAATCAGGGCGATACCATTGTGGCCACGAAGCGCCGTAAGATCTGGCAGGTGTTCCGTGACATTGATAAGAAGAAGTATACGCTGGAAGCTACGGAATTTGCAAAGCCGATTATCGGCGTCAACAAGTGGTCTGATCTTATTCCGAATTTCAGATGGCGTTCCATGGAGTAGAAGAGACGAAAGTGAACGAATAAGAAGTGGAAGTGATACCCGGGAAGACTTGTGCTTCCCGGGTTATTTTAACGGTAAGGCAGGAGCAGATTATGCAGAATCAATCAGAACAGGGGGAATCAACCCTAAGAAATTGTATACAGAGAAACCAAAATCAACAGAGTCGGGAGATTAATCGGGAAACGCTGCCAAAGGGGGTAAACCGGGCAGAAATAATTTTGCAGGAAGTACGAAGCGATGAATTGATCGATCGCCTGACAGAAGTATGGAGGCGCTCCGTCAAGAAGACCCATCTTTTCCTGTCTGATCAGGAAATCGGGGAAATAGAGAAGTATGTCCCGGCCGCGCTTCTTGAAGTTCCCACTCTGGTGATTGCTATAAATGCGGAGTGTGAACCCATTGCCTTCATGGGTACAGCGGGAGAGCGTCTGGAGATGCTTTTCCTCGAACCGGAATTGCGTGGATCTGGTTTGGGCAGGCGGCTTCTTACCTATGGTATAGAAGAGCTGGGGATACGCGAATTGTGTGTAAATGAGCAGAATCCGTTGGCGAAAGGGTTTTATGAGCACATGGGATTTGAATGTTTCAAAAGGACGGAGCTGGACGAGCAGGGAAATCCATATCCGCTGTTATACATGCGTCTGACGGCTAAGACAGCAGGCGAATCAGGCAATGAGGCTATCGATCTTCTGAAGATTGAGGAGTAAGTTCAATAAAAACATGTAGTTTATAAATGGGCCTTTTGAAAGTCTCATCAAATACATTATAAAATATAGTAGAAAAAAGCATAAAAGCAACATGAAATTCAAATAAAATCGAACATAAAACCTAATGCGAAAACCACATAAAGCCCAACGCGAAACTCCCCACACCTCCCCAAACCACCCCACATAAAATCCAACCTGCCCCAACATAAAAGGACGCTCCCGCCAAATACCTGACAGGAACGTCCTTTCTATAATTGTTCTTAAAATCCAAATTTTCTCACTGAATACTGAAATCCAACATCTCCCATCACTGACTCCCCACCTAAATATTACTGGTAACTCAGTGCTGCATACGCATCCAGCATTCCGCCGCTCACCATTTTCCCGCTTAACTGGTCCATCTTTCTGCTGGAGTTCAGCAGTATGTTTTTCACGTCGGACAGTGAAATCTCGGGGCGGTAGGAGTAGAGCATGGCGGCGACTCCGGTCACCATGGGGGCGGCCATGGAAGTGCCGCTCATGAAACCGTAATTATTGCCCGGCAATGTGCTGACAATATAGGTTCCGGGGGCCGCGATATCCACGCTGGCGGCTCCGTAGTTGGAGTCACGGCTCAAGCTTCCGTCGAATAACAAGTTGGCAACGGAGATTACGTTGTCAAATGGGAATGACGCGGGATAGACCGGGTAAATGTCGGTGTCGTATCCCTTTCCGGCAATGCCGCCGTTGCCGCAGGCCACGATGAACAGCATCTTCGAATTCTGCATGGTCTGGGCCAGCGCCTCGTTATAAGCGGAGGTTCCCATGCTTAAGTTACAGATGGCGGCACCGTTGGCTTCCGCGTAGCGAATCGCCTGGATGACCGAGTCGGGCGAACCCGTTCCGTCACTGCCGCCTAATGCCTTTAAGGACATAATCTTTACGTAATTGTTGTCGGTGATGCCGGCGATTCCGTAGGAACCGCGGACCGCGGCGATGGTGCCTGCGGCGTGGGTGCCGTGGCTGTCTTCTTCGCCTACAAAGATCTGGCTGTTGCCGGAATAGAAGTTCCAGCCGTGAACATCGTCCACGTAACCGTTTCCGTCGTTGTCAATTCCATCACCAGGAATTTCTCCGGGATTCGTCCACATGGCGCCCGAAAACTCCTGATGGTTATAATCGACGCCTGTGTCGATGATGGCTACAACCACGGACCGTTTGTTTTCCGACTGGTCATAGAGATCCCAAGCCGGGCGGATATTGATATCGACACCCGTTACCGCATCGGTAACCGTGGACTCGAAGTCGCCGGGACCAAGGCCCGGAAGGCCGAAACCGCCTTTGCCGCCGGAATAGATATTGTCAGCGGCCTGGAACTTTGCTTTTATCTCGACGAGCTGAAATTCCCCGTCATTCTTTAATCCCCATTGGTAGGTGGCAAACTGGTCAGCCGGGGATAAATTGACAAGTCCTGGCCCCAATGCGAAGGTCTGCAGGGACTGGCCGCTCTGGCTGACGGACAGCATGTCTCCCTGTGCCGCCTTCCAGGAGGCCGTTCTATTACTTCCGGAATCGGAAATGGATCCGGAAGCGGAATCGGAAGTGGATGCAAAAGTCCATGGGATCACTGCAGACACGGCGATGGCAAGGGCTAAAGAAAGACTGACTGCGCGCGTTCTTTTCTTCATTCTGATGATTCTCCTTATGCGAGGAACATTTTTCTTTAGTATACCATAATCCCGGAGCAAAGGCGTGGAAAAATATGTGAAAATTCCCTTAATATTTTCTCAGCAGGCTGTGAACTGTAACCTCACCAGACCGGCCAGTGCGGTGGCAAGCGCCTCGTGGCCCTCTTTTGTAAGGTGCATATAATCGATTTTATTGTTTTCTTTTACGACGGTATTGGCGTCGAAATAGTGGCAGCCCATCAACTCTGCGATTTTTCTGTATTCTTCGGCGAGACCTTCTGATTTTTCCGCACAGCCGCGGCCCATCGTAGCACCTACCGCTGTGGCCTCGTACTCTTTTTCGATGTTCTTGGGAGCGACCACAAGGATATTGGGCTTCTTATCCCGCCAGCAGTCGGTGGTGGCGATGGCCTTTGCGATGAGACGCTTGAGGCCCAGCGCAATGCAGGCGGCGGATGCGCCGAAACGTTCCTTGGTATCATTGGTTCCCAGCATGATGATCAGCAAATCTACGGGTTCGTGGCTCATGAGGCATGGGTAAATATAATCCAGCCCGGACAAGCCCTCGTGGATCGGATCGTTAAAACAGGTGGTCCGGCCAGACAGGCCTTCCTCGAGAACGAGATAATCTTCTCCCAGCTTCTGTTCCAGGAGACGCGGCCAGCGCTCATTTTCATCAAAACGGCCGTCGTTCGCAGCACAGTACCCGTGGGTATTGGAATCTCCGTAGCATACAATGTGTTTTTTCATGATGTCCTCCTCCTAAATAGTTAAATACTCCGCCGCAGCTGCCAAATACTTATGCAGGCATGGCATCCGGCTCGCTGCCTTCGGAAATAAAAAGAGAGGATGCAGCCTGCAAGCAGGTACATCCTCTCAGACTGATTTTTAAAGTCTTTATAAATCTTTCGTATCCTCGACTGCTTTCCTGATATCGTGGTAGAGCTCTACCAGCTTCGGATCATCCAGTGCAACCGGAAGGAATGGAAGTCTTGGATCGCCCATCGGACAGCCGTCCAAGGAGATGATTCCCTTTACTGCGCCGTGCATGGACGGGAAGGAGCAGAGACGGTAAATGAGCGGGGTAACCAGATTCTGCACTTCTCTGGCCTTTTCCCATTCGCCGCGGTTAACCAGTTCGTCCATCTTTAAGTATAACTCAGGCATGGCACCGTATGTACCGCCGATACCGGCATCAGCGCCCATCAGGCGTCCTGCGATGAACTGCTCGTCCGGTCCGTTGAATACGATGAAATCCTTGCCGCCGGCCAGCTTAAAGCGCAGGATATCCTGTGCCGGGTCGGAGGAGCATTTTACGCCGGCAACGCGCTCGTTTTCCAGCATACGGCCGAACAGCCCCATGGACAGATTGAATCCGGTCAGCTGCGGGATATTATAAATGAAGAAAGGAAGATCGGCAGCCTCGGTAATTTTTGTCCAGTGCTGGTATACACTTTCCTCACCCATGTGGTAATATACACAGGGAACTGCGGATGTAGCATCGGCGCCTACAGCCTCCGCATGCTTGGCGAGTTCGGCGGAATGTCTCGTATCAGGACAGCCTACATGGACGATGATATTCATGCGTCCTGCCGCTTCCTTTACAACAGTCTCCGTCACGGCCTTTCTTTCTTCCGTATCCAGAAGGAAGCCTTCGCCCGTACTGCCGCAGACATACATCTGCTTAATACCTTTGTTACAGAAATAGTTTACAACGGCCTTTGTCGCCTCTAAATCAACATCGCCGTTTTTGTCGAACGGAGTGTTGAGCGCAACAGTAACGTTTTTGAATTTGTTGACATCATACTTGGACATAATACATACCTGCCTTTTCAATTATTATAATAATTCAACAGTATCTGTGTGTATCATATCATCATTACTGGCAGAAATCAATAAAAATAAAAACTTTTTTTTATTTAATGTTTGTATTGAAAATATTTTTTATACGTGCTATGATTAAAACAGTTAAAAATCCCAAAAATCAGTAAAAAATACAAGAGGGGGTATCTAATATGGATTATTCAGTACTGGAACGGGTCAGAGGTGGTCTGATCGTATCCTGCCAGGCATTAAAGGAAGAACCGCTGTACAGTTCTTACATTATGTCCAGAATGGCATATGCGGCCAAAGAGGGCGGCGCGGTCGGCATCAGAGCTAACACGGTCGCAGATATTGTGGAAATTAAGAAAACGGTAGATCTTCCGGTAATCGGCATTATTAAGGAAGTTTACGGGGACTGTGACGTATATATCACACCGACCATGAAGGAAGTCGATGCGCTTGTGGAGTGCGGCGTGGATATTATTGCCACGGACTGCACCAACCGCATCAGACCGGATGGAAAGACTCTGGACGAGTTCTTCGCAGAAGTACGCGCCAAATATCCGGATCAGCTTTTTATGGCAGACTGTTCCTGTTATGAAGAAGGTCTTCATGCCGCACAGATCGGACTTGATCTGGTTGGCACAACGATGAACGGCTATACGGATTATACAAAGGGAGCTAAGCTTCCTGATTTTGATTTGATGAAGCATCTCGTTGAGACCTGCGGCAAGCCGGTTATCGCGGAAGGCGGAATCTGGACGCCGGAGCAGTTAAAGGCGGCTCTTGATACCGGTGTGCTGGCGGCAGTTGTAGGTACCGCGATCACGAGACCGAGGGATATCACAAGACATTTTGTGGCTGCGATACAGTAAAGAATAGTTAGGTATGACGGACAAAGAGGCCAGAAAAGTTAGTTTCTTTGTCCTTTTTCTATCAGGAGGAGATTGTTATGAGGATTGCGGCACTGGATATCGGGGGCACCTCCATCAAGTCTGGAATCTGGAACGGACAGGACATTGTGGGGGTGAAGGAGCATGCCACCAATGCCAGGAACGGCGGAAGGTATGTGATGGAGCGGGCTGTGGAGATTCTCCGTCAGTACGATGACTTTGAGGCCATCGGGATCAGCACTGCCGGCCAGGTGAATTCTGCGGATGGCTATATCCGCTACGCCAATGAAAACATACCCGGTTATACGGGGATGAAGGTGCGGGAGATCATGGAACGCGAGTTTCATGTGCCTGTCGCTGTAGAGAATGACGTCAACGCGGCAGCCATCGGAGAAGGCCAGTTTGGAGCGGGAAGAGACTTTCAGGATTTTCTCTGTATCACCTACGGGACCGGAGTCGGCGGCGCCATTGTCATGAATAAGGGAATCTATACGGGAAGTGCCTGCTCGGCGGGAGAGTTCGGCGGTATTATGATCCATCCGGAGGACAGTGTGTACGGGGAACCTTTCTGCGGATGCTACGAGAAATACGCTTCCACTACAGCGCTGGTGCGGAGGGCTATGGCCTACAACCGGGACCTGGACAATGGAAGAAAGATATTTGCCAGACTGGACGATCCGAAGGTGAGAGACATTGTGAACAGCTGGATCGATGAGATCGTGTACGGGCTGATTTCTGTTATTCATATTTTTAACCCATCCTGTATCGTCTTAGGGGGCGGTGTCATGGCGCAGCCCTATATTCTGAAAGAGGTGAAGCAGAAGGCTTCTGCGAGAATCATGAGCAGCTTCCGCAATGTGGAACTGCGCCAGGCGGAACTGGGCAACCGTGCCGGATTGATGGGCGCGGCGTATCTGGCCGGTGCACTCTTAGAACAGAACGGCCGGACTGAAGTGCAATAAGCAGAACTGATGCAGGCCAAAGTGAAATAAGCATAATTGTTTTGAGAACAAATGAAATACTACAATACTGTATACAATATCACGAAGGAATCTTTTGGATATTTGTAAACCGGATAAAAAATACATAAAATAAAAAATGGAAAAAATTTTTTTCTATTCAATGTTGACAAAATAAATTTTCGGTAATATAATGTGTTTATCAACAACAAGGGCGTGACGGATGAAGGACAAATGATCCATTGCGCCTTTTTATTTTAAAAAAGGAGGAAGTATTGCATGAAATTGAAAAAAATCTTTTCTTTAGGACTGGCTGCGGCAATGACGGCATCTTTGCTGGCAGGCTGTGGATCCGGTAACCCGGCGAGTTCCACTACAGCTGCCACCGCGGGGGGACAGGCAGATACGACAGCCGCACCGGCAGAGCCGGCAGCAGCGGGGGAATCGGGTGTTCTCTACAGTAACGGCGGCCCTACTGAGTTCTTCGAGACACCGTGGCTCAATCCTGGTACATACACATATAACAAAACCCTGTACGCACATCTGATCTTTGCCGATGAGAACCTGGCGCCGGTAACCGGTGAAGGCGATCTGGCTAAATCTTACGAGATGTCCGACGATGGAATGACACTGACCTTTGAGTTAAGAGATAATATTTTCTGGCACGACGGCGAAGCGATTACAGCAGACGATATTCAGTGGAGTATCGAGTATGCGCTTAAGACAACGGTGTTAAACTCCGTATTCCGTTCCACATTTGAAGCATTAAAGGGTGCGGCAGCTTATGAAGACGGCAGCGCCGAGCACATCGAAGGAATTGCCGTAGATGGCAGCAAGATTACACTGACCTTTGAGAAAGTCGCACCGGATGCACTGCTGACATTTACGCAGTTTGCTCCTCTGCCTAAGAAGTATTTGGCGGATACAGATCCGATCTCCTTACAGCAGGCCAAGTATTTCCAGAGCCCGGTTGGTTCCGGCCCATTCATGGTAGATGAAGTTCAGATGAACAACTACACCACATTGAAGCCGTTTGACAAGTACTATGGCGGAACCGCGAACTTCACTATTCACTTAAATCCGAGTGCAGGCGACAGCGATGCGAACTTCGTAACGAATGCGAAGGCAGGCAAGCTGGATTACGCTTACACCAAGAACATTGCCGATGTCAAGGCGCTGGAGGGAACACCTGGACTTACCATCGACACCGTAAATGTGCGTTATACCCGTCTCCTGTATTTAAACAAGTTTGACAAAAAGGACGGCAAGAAGGCGCCTCTGGCAGACGAGAAAGTACGCCAGGCCATCGCTTACGCACTTGACATGAAATCCATCTTAGACGGCGTTTTCGAGGGCGCAGCACTTCCTGCAAACAGCCTGACACCAGACGGAGCGGACAAGGCAGACGGACTGAACAATTACGACTACAATCCGGAAAAAGCAAAAGAACTGTTAAAGGAAGCAAACTGGGATCCGAATACAGAGCTTGATGTTGTTTATTACTATACGGATCAGATGACACAGGATCTTATGGCTATCATTCAGCAGTACCTTGCAGAAGTAGGCATTAAGATGAACGCAAGACTGGTAGAAGGCGATCTGGCAACCATTCTCTGGAAAGCTCCGGAAGATCCGGTCAACGGACCGAGCGCAGTAGACTGGGATATGTGCTACGCAGCCAATGCAGCGTTATCCTTACATGAGTACTATGACAGATATCAGACCGGTTATTCCATCAACTCTCATACACCGAGCGATCCGAAGTTAGACGAACTCATCGCAGCCACCAACGCTTCCGTAGATGCAGAGGTACAGAGAAAGGCATTCTTCGAATTACAGAAGTACGAGAATGAGACATTATTCGAGCTTCCGCTTTACTATCAGCCAATCTTCCTGCTTCAGAGCGACAAGATTGTAAAGGGTGCAAAGCTTGGCAACCCGCAGTTTAACTATAACTGGGATATTCAAAACTGGGAAATCAAGTAACACTTAGGAGGTGCTGTTAAGGGATTGTATATTATGTACAGTCCCTTAACTTTTAAGAAAGGTGATAAAATGGCAAAATACACAATTAAAAAAATTCTTGGTATGATTCCCATGCTGTTGATCATTACGTTTATCATTTACTGGCTTCTGGATTTGACACCAGGCGATCCCGTTTCGTACCTGATGGACCCGGAGGCGCTTGCGAGGCTGACCGCCGAGCAGGTAGCGGCGCTGCGCGCACAGTATGGACTTGATGATCCTTTTTTTGTCCGCTATTTTAAATGGCTGGGCCGCCTGCTGACCGGAGACTTTGGCTACAGTTCTTCCAGCGGTGTGCCTGTAATCCAGATTATGGCGGAACGGCTTCCGGCCACTCTTGAACTGGCCGTGGCGGCACTCTGCATCTCCACCGTATTAGGAAGTGTTCTCGGTGTTCTCGGCGCAATCTACAAGGGAACCATCGGCGACAACGTTCTGACCGTAGCCGGTATGATCGGCGTATCCATCCCTCAGTTCTTCTTCGGTGTCTGTGCAATCTTAATCTTCGCATTAAATTTAGGATGGCTGCCGGTTGGCGGCCGGACGGATCCGACCGTGGTCAATTTTGCAGGGCGAATCAAGTATCTCGTCATGCCGGCTCTCGTTCTGGGAATCTCCATGACGGCAGGTGTCATGCGTTACGCCCGAAGCAGCATGCTGGATACCATGAACAAGGACTACATAAAGACGGCCCGCAGCAAAGGGCTCTCTGAATTCAGAGTGAATTTAGTACACGGCTTCCGTGTATCGCTGACTCCTGTTATCGTCCTGGTGGGCTTCCGCCTTCCGACCCTGATCGCAGGTTCCGTAGTTATCGAGACCGTATTCCAGTGGCCTGGAATCGGAAGTGCATTCAATACGGCGGTTCGTTCGCAGAACTACAATCTGGTCATGATGCTGGCGCTGTTATTCGTCTTCATGACACTGTTTGCCAGTACGCTGGTCGACATCCTGACTGCCGCGTTAGACCCGCGTATTAAGCTGGAACGATAGGAGGGACGGAAGATGAGTATAAAATCAAAACAGCTGCATTTAAACCGGAAGTTTGACCAGATCCGACAGATGGAGGAATCCGGAGAACTGAAGAACAAGAAGTCCGGCAACCGGGCGCTACGAAAGCTTTTGAACAACCGTCTTGCCATCGTGGGCGGCGTAATTTTCCTGATCATTCTTCTGGCCTGTATCTTCGCACCGCTTTTAACCGGCTATTCGCCGAAGGCCGTGGATATGAAATCTATTCTGAAGCCGCCGTCAGGCGAGCACTGGTTTGGGACGGATAAGATCGGCCGGGATGTATTTGCGCGAGTCCTGTACGGCGGCCGCATGTCCATCGCGATCGGATTCGGAAGCGCCCTGGGCTGTGCATTTATCGGCGTACTCTTAGGATGCTACAGCGGATACCGCGGCGGCTGGTTCGACAGCCTTATGGTCCGGATCTCCGAGGTGTTCATGTCCATTCCACAGCTGATTCTCGTTATGATGCTGGTTGCGATCATGGGACAGAGTGCGAAAAATATCGTGATTATCTTTATCATCTGCGGATGGGGGTCCTGTTTCCGTATGGCCAGATCCCAGGTGCTCTCCATAAGAGAAGAGGAATACGTACAGTCCTTAAAGGTGTTCGGACTCAATCCGTTTATCATCTGCTATAAGCATATTTTACCGAATGCGTTAAGCCCGATTATTGTCAATGTTACACTGAGTACGGCCATGTTTATCCTGGAGGAGGCTTCCTTAAGCTTCTTAGGCCTGGGCGTTCCGCTGGAGGTCCCGACCTGGGGCAATATTTTAAATGCGGCTCAGGATATGTTCACTCTTCAGAATAACTGGTGGATGTGGCTCCCAACCGGTATTGTGGTTTCCTTATTCGTCATGAGCATCAACTTCATGGGCGACGGCATCAGAGATACCACAGATCCGACACAGCAGGGCTAGGAGGCAGGATATGAGCGATAATGCAGTAATTTCCGTTAAAAATTTAAAGACGTATTTCTATACAAATGAGCGCTGCAACAGGGCGATCAACGGCGTTTCCATGGATATTAAAAGCGGCAAGACACTCTGTATCGTAGGAGAGTCGGGCTGCGGCAAGAGCGTGACGGCTACTTCCATCATGCAGCTGCTTCCCAAGCTTTCCAGGATTGAGGAAGGGGAAATCATCTATCACAGCGGAGACAAGCGCGGTGATATTAAGATCCACGAACTGGAAAGAAACGGAAAAGAGATGAGGGATATCCGCGGCAAGGATATCGCCATGATTTTCCAGGATCCCATGACGGCGCTGAACCCGGTCTACACGATCGGATGGCAGATTGAGGAGATGATCCGTTCCCATAACAAGAACGTATCCAAGAAGGAGGCCAGGGAAACAGCCTTAAAGCTTCTGACCGACATGGGAATCCCCAATCCTCAGAAGAGAATCGACCAGTATCCCCACGAATTCTCCGGCGGTATGAGACAGCGTGCCATGATCGCCATGGCCATGAGCTGTAATCCGAAGGTCCTGATCGCCGATGAACCGACTACGGCTCTCGATGTGACCATACAGGCCCAGATTTTCGAACTGATGGATCATTTAAAGAAGAATTACAACACGGCTATCATGCTGATTACCCACGACATGGGAGTTGTCTGCGAGCTGGCCGACGATGTCGCCGTCATGTACATGGGCAATATCATCGAAAGCGGCTCTGCGGAGGAGGTGCTGGATCACCCCACGCATCCGTACACGAGAGCGCTGTTAAAGTCCATCCCTGTTCTGGGAAGGGGCGCCGAACAGGACATCAACCCGATCAAGGGTTCCACGCCGGATCCGTACAACAGGCCGCCCGGATGCCAGTTCGCGCCGCGGTGCGACTACGCCTGCCCGGAATGCGACAAATGCATGCCTGAAGAGGTACAGCTTGGCGGAACTCACATGGTACGATGTGCACGGTATCAGGAGGTGACAAACGATGGCAGATAAGAATCATGATAAGAATAAAGAAGCGCTGCTTACAATCAAAGGCTTAAAAACGTATTTTCCGGTCAAGGGCGGCTTTATGGGAAAGACTCAGAGCTACGTCCAGGCCGTCAACGATATTGATTTGACCATCTATAAAGGGGAGACCCTGGGGCTGGTAGGAGAGTCCGGATGCGGAAAGACGACGCTGGGCAAAACCATCCTTCAGCTCTATAAGCCGACCGAAGGAGAGATGGTCTACGAATTTGAGAACGGCCCCCGCAATCTGGAGAAGCTGACCAGTAAGGAGATGGATGAGGCCAGAAAGAAGATTCAGATCGTTTTTCAGGATCCTCAGTCTTCCTTAAACCCGTCCTTTACGATCTACCAGTCCCTGTCAGACCCGCTGAAGAAATTCGGCATCAAGACGAAAGAGGAGAGAAGGAAGATCATCGGCGATCTGCTGGAAGCCGTAAATATGCGGCGGGAATACATGGACCGTTATCCCCATGAGTTCTCCGGCGGCCAGAGACAGCGTATCGGCATCGCCAGGGCGCTGTGCATCAACCCTGAGCTTGTGATCTGTGACGAGGCGGTCAGCGCGCTCGACGTATCCATACAGGCTCAGGTATTAAACCTGTTAAAGAAACTGAAGGAAGAGCGCAATCTGACCTATATCTTCATCACCCACGATTTGAGCGTGGTGGAGTATATCAGCGACAGAATCGCAGTCATGTATCTTGGCAGAATCGTGGAGCTGGCTGAGGCGGATGAGCTGTACCGCAATACCGTTCATCCATACACCCAGGCCCTTCTCTCCGCGATTCCGGTTGCGGATATTCATCATAAGAAAAAGAGGATCATTCTGGAGGGTGATGTGCCTTCCCCGATGAATCC
Organism: Hungatella sp. L36; assembly: GCF_014288035.1. Classification (NCBI taxonomy): domain Bacteria; kingdom Bacillati; phylum Bacillota; class Clostridia; order Lachnospirales; family Lachnospiraceae; genus Hungatella; species Hungatella sp. L36. The sequence continues at coordinate 229,731 of NZ_JACOPC010000003.1, forward strand.
GCCCAGCGGCTGCCATTTCCACGGAAGGTGCAGCCAGTGTCAGGAAATCTGTAAGAACCAGAGGCCGGAACTTAAGAAATATGACATTGACGGGCGTGAACACTACGTCGCCTGCCATTTTGCAGAGGAAAATATCAAACATGCGGCTGAAAAACGAAATAAAATGTGATGTGCTTGTCATGGGGGCCGGGATCGCGGGCATTATGGCTGCGATCTCAGCCGCCGAAGCGGGGGCAGATGTCTGTATCGTAAGCGGTACGTGCATCTGCTCCGGCTCCAGTTTTTATCCGGGGACATGGGGCCTGGGGCTCGTGGGACCCGAAAGTGAAGCGGATGAGGAAGACCTAAAGTCCGTGATTTTAAAGGTCGGTGAAGGCATGGCAGACCCGGAGCTGGTCTCCGTCCTGGTCAGCCATATCCGCAGGGGGACGGACCGGTTAAAGGCATTTGGAATCCAGCTGAAGGAAGCTGAAAACAAAGGGGAGAAGGAGTTCATCCCCTGTTTTGATTATAAGAACAGAGACTGGCACGGGATTGTAAAAGACAGCGCCCGGGAGGTGTTCCTGGCCCGGTTAGAGGAACTGGGGGTCAGATGCTTTCCGTCCACCCGGATCTTACAGTTTATCATGACGGACGGACGGGTAAGCGGCGCGGCGGCCTTGACGGAGAAAGGCGGACTGACCGCGTTTTCCTGCAAAAGTCTGGTTGTGGCTTCCGGAGGCCTGGGCGGACTGTTCCAGTACCGTCTGAACACGGATGACGTCACCGGATGCGGCCAGTATCTGGCGCTCCGTGCCGGTGCGAAGCTGGTAAATATCGAGTTTATGCAGATGATGCCAGGGTATCTGTCTCCGGCACCGAAGACGATCTATAACGAAAAGGTGTTCAAATACAGCAATTTCTGCCGCCAGGAGACGGGGCGTTCCATCTTTGAGGACTGGCGGAAGGCGGATTTGGAAGAGCGGATGGAGGTGCGTTCCACCCACGGTCCGTTTACCACCAGACTTCCGTCCGCGCCGGTAGATATCAGGCTGTTCACGGAATTTTTGAGGAATCCCAGGGGTGTCACGGTGACGTACCGGGAATCCTTAAGGGAGAATCAGCCGGAATTCATCAGGACCTACTTTGAATGGCTGAAAGAAGAGAAGCATTTGACGATCGACGATCCCATCCAGCTGGGGATTTTTGCCCACGCGTCCAACGGGGGAATCAGGATCGGACCGGACGGAAGCACGGGAGTTCCCGGCCTGTATGCCTGCGGGGAGGCGACGGGAGGAATGCATGGGGCGGACCGGCTGGGCGGCTTATCGACGGCTAATGGCCTGGTGTTCGGAGAGATCGCGGGGAAAGCCGCGGCCGGCTGGAGCAGCAGCATCTCCGGACCGGAGGAGGAATGGGCGGAGGTACTGCTCTCTGTCATTCCCAATGCCGCTTCCTATTTAAAACAGATTCAGGAAATGAATTTCGAATGCGCCATGGTGATTCGCAATGGCGCGCGGGCGGAGCTTGCATTAAACCGATTGGAACGGATCAAGGAGCTGTGCAGATGTGAAGCGGGATACCTGGAAACGGGAGACGGCACGGCGGGACTTGCGGTATCCTGCCGTCTTACCGCGGCGCTGTATTTATCTGAGTGTCTGATGAAGGCGATTCTGCTGCGAAAGGAAAGCCGTGGTTCCCATTATCGCTGGGATTACCCGGAGAAAAAAGAAAATCTCTCCAAAAGGATTTTATCGGTGTGGGATGATGGGGTGAAAACCGGCTGGGAATAATTTGTCAGTTAAAAAGAAAATTTTAAATTATATAATAAAAAATCTTTTTTTTATTAATTGACAAACGACTGTTCCCTGGTATATTCTAATAGCAGAGGCGGCGTAGGCGCGACGGAAACGGCATGAAGCGGTGCCGTTTCCGGCGTGCCTTTTCTTATTACGGTGATCCGTGCATCATGCATGGGCATCGTTGCAGGATTGCCGTTGGAAACATAAAGGGGGATTAAACATGCAAGGAGACTTTTTAACAAAAATCAGAGCAGAGTACAATCAATTTACGAAGGCGGAAAAGAAGGTGGCCGATTATATCCTGCAGAATCCGAGAGAAGTGCTTTTTATGTCGATTACGGATCTGGCAGAGGTATGTGAGGTTGGAGATACGAGTGTATTCCGCTTTTGTAAGACCATGAATTTGAAGGGATATCAGGAGTTTAAGATGATGCTGTCCTTAAGCCTTCACGATGGGAAATCGGGGCTTGGTCAGCTGGATGGCGACATCAGCCAGGAGGACAGCTTCTCGGAGATGGCTCAGAAGGTGCTGAACACGAATGTAAACGCGCTGAAGGAGACATTTTCACTGCTGAATGAGGAGAACTTCGATAAGGTGATCAGACACCTTCATGATGCGGACAGGATCTGCTTCTATGGAGTGGGTGCCAGTATGCTTACGGCCATGAAGGCGGCCAACAAGTTTCTGCGCATCGAGCCGAAGGTGTACTGTGTCCAGGATTCTCATATGCAGGCCATGGTAGCGTCCATGATGAGAGCGAATGAGGTGGCGGTGGTCTTTTCCTATTCCGGAGCCACAAAGGACACCATCCATGTGGCGGAACTGGCCAAGCGTGCCGGGGCGACAGTGATCTGCGTGACCAGATTCGTCAAATCGCCGCTGACATCATTTTCCGATGTGACGCTGCTGTGCGGAGCCAATGAAGGACCGCTTCAGGGAGGTTCTACTTCGGCGGAGATCAGCCAGCTGTTCCTGATTGATTTAATGTATACAGAATACTACCGTCGATATTTCGAAAAATGCAGCAAAAATAACGAAAAGACTTCTTCGTCGGTCATTGAAAAACTTTACTGACCAAAGATTATTCCTAAAAAAAAGAAAAAAAGAAAAATTTTTTTATTTCAGATTGACAAAAAGAAAATTCCGATATATAATAAATTCATAAACGAGAAAGGCGCTTAATTGCAAAAAGTATACAGATTGACCAAATGCCTTTGGCGTTAAATTGACTTATTATAAGGAGGAGTAGTAATGAAGAAAATTTTATCTCTTGGTTTGGCAACGGCTATGGTAGTTGGTACGCTGGCAGGATGTGGTGGAAACAAACCGGCAGAGACAACGGCAGCTCCAGAGACGACGACAGCGGCGGCAACAGATGCAAGCAAGGCACCGGAAACAACCGCAGCAGGCGGCACCACGGATATCGTATGGTGGGCATTCCCGACATTCGGCGTAGACACTGGATACGAGCAGGAAGTCGTTGATGCATTTACTGCGAAAAATCCTGACATTAACGTCAAGGTAGAGTACATCGACTTTACGTCCGGCCCGGATAAGCTGACAGCAGCTCTGACTTCCGGTACAGCACCTGACATTCTCTTCGATGCACCAGGCCGTATCATTGAGTTTGGAGAAGCCGGCTATCTGGTTCCTTTAGATGATATGTTAGACGAACTGAAGAGCGATTTAACCAGCCAGTCTCTGATTGAAACCTGCGTAGGCGCAGACGGTACCGCCTGGATGTATCCGATTTCCTCCTCTCCATTCTATATGGGTCTGAACAAAGAGGCTCTGGAAAAGGCAGATGCACTCCAGTATGTAAACCTGGAAGGCGACCGTACATGGACGACCGAGAACTTCGTAAAGATGTGTGAAGCGCTTCGTGACGCAGCTCCCACACAGGTTCCTGGCATTGTATACTGCGGAGGACAGGGCGGCGATCAGGGTACCCGTGCTCTTGTAAATAACTTATATGGCGCTTCCATCGTCGGCGATGACGGCAAATGGAATATCAGCGAAAATGGCGTAAAAGCTCTCACTCTGTTAAAGAGCATGTATGACAGCAAGGCAATCGATGCAGGCTTTGACATGGCAGCAGCAGATGAGCTTCAGAAGTTCCAGCAGGAGACTGCAGCGATGACATTCTGCTTTGGTACTTCCAGTGAAATTACATATGCATCAGATGACTTTACACAGCTTTCCGTTCCATTCCCATCAGAGAGCGGCAAACCTTCCTTAGAATATCTGGTTAATGGCTTCGCTATCTTTGACAACAAAGATGAAGCACGCGCTGAGGCATCGAAAAAGTTCGTGAAATTTATCTGTGATGATGCAGAATGGGGTCCGAAGAGTGTTGTTAAGACCAATGCATTCCCGGTACGTACTTCCTTTGGCGATCTGTATCCTGGAGATGAGCACAAAGCGATGCTGGCTTCCTGGAGCCAGTACTATGGCCCATACTACAATACACGTGCAGGCTTTGCAGCCATGCGTCCGCTGTGGTTCAATATGCTTCAGCAGGTATTCAACGGTACCGACCCACAGGCCGCTGCTGACGAGTTCAACGCGAGTGCAAACAGCAACTAATAAACACTAATTTATGAACAGTAACATTTACATGGCTTCCTTCTTCTGCCGAGTGCAGAGGGAGGAAGCCAATCTTTAGGGAGGGAGTGTAAAACAAATGGCAAATACAACTGTTTCCACACAGAAACCCGGGCGTCCAAAAAACAAAAAAGAAAAAATGCCTGCACGCAGTAAGGTGCTTCAGCGCAGAGAGACATTTGTTTCATATATGTTCCTGCTTCCGGCGCTGATTTTCTTTGTAGGCTTTGTTATTTTCCCTATGGCGTCAGGGGTTATCACCAGCTTTACCAATGCCAGTTTTTCAGATCCGAAGGGAACTGCCGTAGGATTTGCCAATTACATACGGCTTTTTCAGGATAAAATTTTCTTAAAATCGGCGGTGAATACCGTTATTATCGTGGTGGTATCGGTTCCTGTTGTAACCGCATTCTCCCTGTGGGTCGGAACAGCCATCTATAAGATGCGTTCCGGTATCCGTTCCTTTTTCCGCTGTGTATTCTATCTTCCGGTAGTTACCGGTTCCGTCGCAGTTGTTGTAGTATGGAAATGGATGTTCGATAAGTATGACGGCCTTTTTAACTATATCATCAGGAGCTTTGGCGGGCAGCCGCTTCCCTGGACTTCCGGTGAGTCCATGGCCCTGTGGTGTATTATTCTGATCCTGTTTACGACCTCCATCGGTCAGCCGATTGTTCTTTACGTAGCAGCGTTGGGCAATGTGGATGCCTCTATGGAGGAGGCTGCCAAGGTGGATGGAGCCAATAATTTCCAGGTGTTCTGGAATATTAAGTGGCCGTCTATCATGCCGACGACACTGTATGTGGCGGTTATTACCACCATCAACAGCTTCCAGTGTTTTGCACTGATCCAGCTTCTGACCTCCGGCGGTCCGAATTACAGTACCAGTACGGTTATGTACCTGCTGTATGAGATCGCATTTAAGACCACCAAGGAGTTTGGTTATGCCAACGCCATGGGTGTGGTTCTGGCAATTGTAATTGCGCTGTTCAGTGCCTTGCAGTTTAAGGTCATGAATGGTGGAACATCAGAATAGGAGGGGCGAAAGATATGGGAAATAAAAAGAAAGCAATAAGTCCGTATTATGTGATTACACTTATCCTCCTGGCGGCTATGGCCGTGTTCTTTCTCTTTCCTCTGTACTGGATTATCACCGGTTCCGTGAAGGAGAAGAGCGACATTATTATAAAGTCCGGTGAAATGGTAAAGTGGTTTCCTACAACGATTACATGGGATAACTACAGCCGGCTCTTTAAGAGCGGGACGAAGCTTTTCGGCATAGGCATGCCGATGGCAATCCGCTGGCTGTTTAACAGTGTGTTCATCTCCGTAGTGGCGATGGGACTTACCTGTATTACCTCTTCTCTGGCGGGATACGCACTGGCGAAGAAACGTTTCTGGGGCAAGAGCCTGATCTTCGGTCTGTTCGTATGTGCCATGGCACTCCCGAAGCAGGTTATTCTGATTCCTTTGATGAGACAGATGTCAGCTATGGGATTTTTGAAATCCGTATGGGGCTCCATGTTTGCAGTAATCTTCCCGGTTGTCGGATGGCCATTCGGTGTATTCATGATGAAGCAGTTCTCTGAGAATATTCCGACCTCTCTTCTGGAAGCCTGCCGGATTGACGGGGCAGGAGAGCTGACAACCTTTGTGAATGTGGCATTTCCAATCATCAAACCTGGGTTTGGTGCGCTGGCGATCTTCACATTCATTAACTCCTGGAATGAATATCCGCTGCAGTTGGTTATGCTGACTCAGAATGAATCTAAGACCATTGCTTTAGGTATTGCCAGTAAGCTGAGCGAAATGTCCAACGATTTCGGATTAATTATGGCAGGTGCGGCTCTGGCCTCCGTTCCGATTATCATTGTGTTCCTCTGCTTCCAGAGATACTTTACGCAGGGAATTACGATGGGGGCGGTAAAAGGTTAAGTGTGCCGGAAACAAGCCGTACATTTATATCGGGTGCAGCCGTACGCTGTAAAATAATTGGGTGTGGATTGAAATAAAACTTCTTCATATAATAAGGAGAGGCTGACCGGAATGAATTCGGCCGCCTCTTCTTTTTTTGCAGCAGAGTCAAACCAGACGGCAGAGCCCCGGGCTGGGAGGAAACAGTAACGGTCTGGAGGTTTGCTGTGGGGATTATACTAAATATATTGCCTGTTCTTTTCCGGGTGTGATAGAATAAAATAAGTATCAGGACGGAGAGGGAGGTGCGGTTTCCATGGCAGAGAAAACATTCAGAAATAAAATATACTGGTTTACCTTCCTGTTCAGCGTGCTGGTTATCTGGGTCCACTCCTATAATGCCGTACTGTTCCTGGGAAATACCGGGGCGGCGGCCTCCCTGGTGCGGCTGGAGCGCTTCTTCGGCGACAAAATCGCTCAGATCGCGGTTCCTGGCTTCTTTATGATTTCTTCTTATCTCTTTTTCCGCGGATATAAACCGGAGATTTTAATGCGCAAATGGAGCTCCCGGATCAGGAGCGTTCTGGTTCCGTATATCGTGTGGAACAGTCTGTACTATTTCGGCTATGTGATCGGAAGCAGGCTTCCCTATATTTCTGATGTGATCGGTAAGGGAAAGATTCCGTTTGGCCTTTTGGAAACGGTTGATGCGATTCTGAATTATACCTATAATTATGTGTTCTGGTATCTCTACCAGTTGATCCTTCTTATTCTCCTGGCTCCCCTCATCTATCTCGCAGTAAAACGGGTCTGGCCCGGAATCGTGTTTCTGGCGATCCTGCTGACAGGGGTCTATCTGGGGATCGATCTGCCGTTTCTGAACCTGGACGCGCTGTTTTACTATTCCTTTGCGGCCTTCGCGGCGGTACACAAAAAAGCGGTGGTGGAAGGAGTCTGGTCACGGAAACGCCTGATTGCGGGTCTGGTGCTTCTGGCGGCCGGCTGCATCTCCCTGCGGACGGATCTGCCTGGCAGCAGCCTGGGGGAGACTGCGTCTGTTACGGTGGTCTACCGGCTTCTGGTCCCGGTCGGCCTGTGGCTCATGGTGCCGGAGGAAAGGCTTTTCGAAGCCAGAGATTTCATGAAGAATAACTTCTTTTTATATGCGGTTCACTTTGCACTTGTCCGTCTGATCAACAAAACGGGAGCATTGCTGCTCCCGCCTGTACCAGTTCTTGCTTTTCTTCTGTTCTTTTTTATGCCTCTGTTCGCCGTTGTCATCAGCTGGCTGGCAAGCCGTCTGATCCGGCGCTTTGCGCCTGCCGTATGGAGGCTGTTAAACGGGGGTCGATGACCACCGGCCTGAGGCTCCGCACGGAAGTACAAGGCCTGTCCTGGTAACCGGAAGACCCACCTCCTCCGACTGAACGAAGCCGCCGTGTTTGCTGGCCACCTCGATGGACAGCATGTAGGTTAAGACGGCGGGAGCCAGTCCCGTGGTGTAGGAGTTGATGAGATAGAAGAGCGGATCATCCGAGAGAAGCTGGGCACAGAGCCTGACCAGCGGATGAATGGATTCCTCGATCTTCCAGATCTCCCCTTTAGGACCGCGGCCATAGGATGGCGGATCCATAATGATTCCGTCATAGTGACTCCCGCGCCGGATTTCCCGCTCCACGAACTTGACACAGTCGTCCACGATCCAGCGGATGGGCGCCGATTCAAGACCGGAGGACCTGGCATTTTCCTTGGCCCAGCCCACCATGCCCTTGGAGGCGTCCACGTGGGTGACCGAGGCGCCGGCGGCTGCGGCTGCCAGTGTGGCTCCGCCCGTGTAGGCAAACAGGTTTAAGACTCTGACTGGCCGTCCCGCCTCCCGGATCTTACTGCCGAACCAGTCCCAGTTGGCCGCCTGCTCTGGAAACAGTCCGGTGTGTTTGAAACTGAAGGGCTTCAGCTGAAATGTCAGCTCCTTATATTGAATACTCCACTGCTGAGGCAGATCGAAGAATTCCCATTCTCCGCCTCCCTTAGCGCTGCGGTGGTAATGTCCATTCCTGTGTTTCCAGCCTTTCTCCGTCTTTGGGGTAGACCAGATGACCTGCGGGTCCGGGCGAACCAGCGTGTAGTTACCCCAACGCTCCAGTTTTTCTCCCTCTGAACAGTCTATCACTTCATAATCCTTCCAACCGTCTGCAATCCACATGCCACTTATCCCTGACCTTTCTGTATTCACCGTAAAATGCGTTCTATGATTCTATGATTATACTGGATAAGGGGAAATGCGTCAAGGGAACAGCGTTCTGAACGGCAGACGATTTTTTTACATAGTTACGGAGCGGTGCATTATCCATAATTTACGTAAAAATTGTAATAGAATTGAAAGATAAAGAGCCAGAAATAACGTATTTACGCTATCGTTTGGCTCTAATATTTTGCTTTGATACTATTTTGATACTAAAAGCTGTAGTTTATCTACTACTTCGTTGTGCTTATTGGGATATAAATGGCCGTAAGTTTTGTTTACCATTTCAACGGAGTCGCCGATTCTTTCGGCGATAAGGAGTGGAGAGAAACCCATCTCGATGAGTAGAGATACGTGGCTATGCCGTATGTCATGGATTCGTATTATTTTGACTTTAGAATCCTCACAAGCGTGCTTCATGCTGGTGACAATTTTGCTTCTGGTAACGGGGAATAATCGCTCTTCGGGCTGCATATCATAATTTTTCTCAATATATTGTTTAATGAGTTCTACGAGGAATGGCGGAGCTGTTACGATTCTTTTGCTATCTTCCGTTTTGGGTGATGTAATCACATCGCGCTTCTTAATTCGATGGAATGTTTTGGTTATTGTAATAGCTCCGTTTTGTAAATTGATATCACCCATATTAAGTGCCAGCAGTTCCCCGTAGCGCATTCCAGTATAGTAAAGTGTATAAAAAACAGTCTGCATAGTAATATTACGTACCTTGGGAATGAAACAGTTAAACTCATTAAGTGTCCAGAAATCCATTTCCTCCGCTTTTAGTTTCCCTATTGAGCCCGTAATTTTACATGGATTTTGAGGAAGATTATAGTATGTGACAGCAAAGTTAAGGACAGCATTTAACTGATTGTATATTTGACGTTGATATGTTTCTTTAAAGCCGCTGCTTATTATTTTGTTTTGCCAGTTGCGGATATCTACCGCAGTGATCTGATTGATGGTCTTGTCCTTGAAGTATGGGACTATATGCTTTCCATAGGTATATTTTTTGTTTTGCATGGTAGATTCTTTGAGACGATGTTCCATGTCTGCTATGTAGAGATTGTAAAGAGCCTGAAATGTCATATCCGGGCTGCCCTGTTGTTTCTGGAGGAATTCCCGCTCCCATGCCTTTGCGTCTTTGCTGCGGGGGAATCCGCGTTTTAGTTTTTGCTTACGCTGACCTGTCCAGTCAACGTAGTAGAATTTGCAGAAGTAAGTTTTCTTTGATTCATCGTAATATGTAGGCATAATATCATTCCTTTCTATTTTTTTTTTGAGTATAAAAAATACGCCCCTTGCCAGGACGTTCCAGAAATGATATAATTCAAGTGTTCAAGTTGAATATATCTGCTGGAGCGATCCGGCAAGAGAAAATCTATGTAAAGGCTCTGGGAGTTGGTAGCTCCTGGGGCTTTTTGCTTATTTATTATGTGTGATAACATCAAATGCTGATAGGATTTGATGGGCTAAGTTAAATGCAGTTTGATACTCTTTGCTATTAATCTTAGTAGACTTAGTTATTAAAGGTATCATGATGCAGGGGGACCCAAAATTATTTACTGTTGCTTTTATGTAAAGTGATTCAACTTTCTTTTTTTGTGTTCTTTTACCAGTAATACCGCCAGCAACCGCACCGAAACCTCCAAATATGGCTCCTCCGATCAGCGCTTGCCCAACTCCTCCACTCGTAACAAGGCTATCATCTTCTAAAAGATCGTAATTGATCAAATCATTAAATTCAAGCCATTCTTTATTCCCAACTTTTTGTTTATTTCCTCCTCCAACCAGTTTTTCAGCGGCAACAGACATTCCCATTGTACCAACAGCCATCATGCCCTTAAACATTGATTTACCAATACCATCTTTTTTACCATTAACTGGTACTGCCCCATTTATGCGGAACATTTTATGCGGTTCATCTATTTGTACAGGGCCTACCTGACGAGTGGATTTTATAGAATTTTTATTATTTTCTGCTATAGTTTGCATACTATTTTGTACTGCTCCCCATACCTTATTGACAGCAGATTCTTTTATCTGAATGTCGGTGTCTGAATTGATATACTCTTCAGGAGCCGCTTCTGCAGAAGGAACCATTTCGCTGGTGGGACAACCGCAATTGGGACATGCTGTTGCTTTGTCTGAGAATTCCTTGCCGCATTCTGTACATTTGATTAGTGACATATTATAACCCTCCCTAGTTCATAAATTGAAAAAAATAGTGTTATCTTAACACACAATTTTGTAACCGCTCAGGAAAATATCTCTCAAGCATATCGTGATACTCTGCCCATGTGGTGTGTTTTTCTTTAGGCTCTTTCTGTTCAAGGATAGGCTTGGGTTTCGGCACCGTCATTTCCGGTATAACAACAGGAAAAAACCAGTTATGTATATCCTGATTTATTTCTTTGCACTCACTTAAGTGGCACATCTTATAATCTTCGTATATCCGATTCGCGGCCATGCAGGATACTCCATATGTATGACAGATACCTCTGATACTATCTGATCGCATATGCCATATAGTTGCACGAGGAACAAGAATGTTACTGGCAAAATAGTCGACAAGATCTTCGAATGATTTATCCGTTGAAGGAAGATCCATAATAAAGTGCCCCAGTTCGTGCATTAATGAGAAGCGAATGCGCTCAGGCGTATTGTTTTCATTATAGGCAACAATTTTTTCATAAGTAAAAGCGTCTTCTGTGCAACTCTGACATATCGTATATAATTCAAAGTTGATCTCCTTTAACTCTGAATAACTCAAAACCTTAAAACCATAATGCCGAAGTATTGAAAAACAATCAATCGGAAAGGCAATTACATTGCATTCCTTGTAGACAGTTAATACATAACTTAGCAATCGGTTAAGTCCAGCTCTGTTAAAATCGGTGCAGCATAAATAATTTCTCAATAAAATCAGTCCTCAAATTCAATTTCGGACAAAAGCTGTATAAGGCGCATTTTCTGCTCAACAGACATTTTCTTTCCATTTCTGGCTACAAGTTTTTCTACGTCGGTATAAGAAGGTTCCAACTTTGTTGCTTTCTTGCCATTGGCCATTTCCTCTAATTCATCCATAGTAATTCCAAGCCCATGGCATATGGCCATAACATTATCGACAGTAGCTTTTCCAACACCGTTTTTCATTATTCCATATAGTGTAGTATAAGGAATATCACATTTTAGAGCAAATGATTTTAGGCTATAGCCTTGTTCTTTTATTAGCCTTTCTAAAATTCTCGCTTTTTCCATAGCTGTTACCTCGTTTTCTAAGTGCTTTTATTATATACCATAAAACGTATTTTGTAAATGAAAAATATTCGATTTAGCGAATAAATTCGGAAAAAGGAATATTTCGCGTTGACAAAATACTGAATAAAGAATATAATTTGCTTATGAAATTCGAAATTCAGTATTTTTAAGGAGGTGATGACATGTATAGAAACTTTTTGTCCGCTATGAAAGACGAGAATGTAACATTTACTCAAATAGGAAGTTTGCTTGGTTGTAGATACCAAACTGTAAGCGATACGGTAAATGGCGAAACGAAGAAGGGTTTTTACTATGAAGACGCAGTAGCGATTAGAAATGTTCTGTTTCCAAAGTACGATTTAGATTACTTGTTCAAGCGAGAAAATTAACAAAAAACAAACTTATGTTCGATATGACAAATATACCACCGTCGAATATTTGTGTCAATGGGAAGATGAGGAAAGGAGGCGAAAACCATGAGCGCAATGATAACCGCCGCAGAAGTGGCCGAGATCATGGATTGCTCAGAGAGCATGGGATACAACATCATCAAGACACTTAATGATGAACTGGAAGCCAAAGGCTTTATTACTAGGCGCGGTAGAGTTTCAAGAAAGTATTTTTGTGAACGCACTGGTTTGATGCTTGAAAGTGAGGTGATACAGAATGCAGAAGTACATTGACAACCTCGACGACTTCGAGGACGACAGCCGGCCGCCACTGATCGACTGGGTGGAATGGCTGCTGGTTGGGATCTTTGATCTGGCTGGAGCGGGGGCCTGTGCCTACATAGGGTATCTACTATTACGGGCATGTGTGTTGTAAAAAAAGAAACCCAGACGGGTGGAGCCGTCCGGGAATCAAAGTAACTACTAACAATTTTACACCCTCATTATAACAGAGGGAGAAACGGAGTGCAAGATGGCAAAAGAACTGAAATGCGAGATTCTGGAAACCCTGATCGAGTTTCCGGGAGATGGAAAGTATCACAAGGAACTAAATCTGGTGAAATGGGGAGATCATGAACCGAAATACGATCTCCGTAGCTGGAACGAGGATCGGTCACAGATGTCAAAAGGAATCACGCTCACAAAGGACGAGCTGATCATATTAAAAAATGAATTAGGAGGATTTAATCTATGATTACAGTTGAATTTAAAGATTTTGAGGACATGATGGGGTTTGCAAGGAATTTAGTTTCGACGGTCGAAACTAAGGACAAGCCGCCAGTACAGCAGGCTGCTCCAGCAACAACGCCACCTGTACAGCAGATGGCCCCAGTAACACCGCCTCCAGTACAGCAGGCACCTGTACAGACGGCAGCTCCTTCCTATACCGCTGACGATCTGGCAAGGGCGGCCATGACCCTTATGGACTCCGGCAGGCAGGGCGATCTGATTAACCTTCTGGCGCAGTTCGGCACGGAGGCATTAACACAGCTGCCTCCGGAACAGTACGGGGCGTTTGCCACAGCACTTAGAGGACTGGGGGCTCCGATCTGATGGGACATGCTGAGAGAGATCATGCATTATTAAGTGCATCTGGGGCGCACCGGTGGCTGTATTGTACACCGAGCGCCCGGTTGGAGGAGCCATTTCCAGATACTACATCGGAAGCGGCTGAGGAGGGGACGCTGGCCCATGAACTTGCGGAGCTGAAGGTACGGAATTACTTTTACAGCGTAGAGTTTGGAAAACGCAAACTGACGGCAGCCATCAATAAGCTTAAGAAAGAGAAGCCGTGGCAGGATGAGATGATGGGCTACACAGAAGAATACCTTGATTACATAAAAGGTGTTGCACTGGCCATGAAAAGCACTCCTTATGTGGCAATCGAAAAGAGGGTTGATTTCTCTGTATATGTCCCTGATGGGTTTGGGACCGCGGACTGTATCCTGATCTGCGGCAACGTGCTGCACGTCATTGACTTTAAATATGGAAAGAGTCCCAATGGACGAGTGGAGGCAGAGGGTAATCCCCAGCTTGCTTTATACGCTCTGGGAGCTTACGAGATGTATAAAATCCTGTATCCGATCGAGACGATCCGGATGTCTATCGTGCAGCCACGGCTCACAGACGGTATCTCCGAATGGGAGTGCCCACTGGAGGAAGTACTGGCGTTTGGCCGGTACGCAAAGGGCCGCGCGGAACTTGCAATTAAAGGAGAGGGGGAGTATGCTCCCGGACCGGAGACCTGTAAGTACTGCCGGGCGAGGGGACAGTGTCGGGCAAGGGCCGATGAAAATGTGAAACTGGCATTTTCGGACAATCTGGGAAAACTCCCGCCGCTTATCTCTAATGCAGAGGCAGGAGACTACCTGCGGAAGGGGATCGATGTAGCAAAATGGCTTGAAGCTTTAAAGGACTATGCTCTTAAGGAGTGTCTGGCCGGAAAAGAGGTTCCTGGCTGGAAGGCAGTGTCCGGACGTGGTGGACGAGAGTGGACAGACATGGACAAAGCTTTTGAAACGCTTGTTAAGAGCGGTGTAGCTGAGGAAGCCGTACTGTGGGAAAGAAAGCCGCTGTCACTTGCCCAGGTGGAGACGACAGTCGGGAAGAAGGATTTTGCTGACGCTGTAGGTGAGTACGTTGTATGGAAGCCAGGGAAGCCGGCCCTGGTGGAATCATCGGATAAGAGACCGGCAATCACAAATAAAGTAACCGCGGCTGAAGCATTTAAAGAGGACCAGGTATGAGTTACTTTGATGATTATGAATTTGACAGATTTTATGAAGAAGAAAAACAAATACAAAGAATAGAAAGGAATTTTACTATGAATGATTTAACAAGAGTAACAACTGGAGAAGTGAGATTATCTTATGTGCACCTGTTCAAGCCCTATGCGAATGAACCAGGGCAGGAAGAAAAATATAGTGTGACCGTTCTTGTACCGAAAACAGATGTGAATACTATGGCGAGGATTAACGCAGCGATTGAAGCGGCAAAGCAAATAGGCATAAGTGATAAGTGGGGTGGAACATGCCCTCCAATTATTCCGACACCTGTTTATGATGGTGATGGAGTAAAGCCATCTGATGGTATGCCGTTTGGACCCGAATGCAAAGGCCACTGGGTATTTACTGCAGGAGCAAGTGTGGATTATCGGCCAGAGGTCGTAGACAGTATGGGAAACCCGATCATCAACCAGTCTGAGGTCTACAGTGGCATGTATGGCCGTGTAAATGTATCCTTCTACCCATACTCTTTCGGTGGCAAGAAGGGAATCGGCTGCGGAAAAGGCCTAGGGCCGGTCATGAAGACAAGAGACGGGGAGGCACTGGGAGGCAGTGCGCCGAGTGCGGCACAAGCCTTCGGAGTCCAGTCAGCTACACCGCAGTACGGGGCGGCCATGCCCGCAACTCCGGGAGCCGCCGGTTATGCACCACAGCCTCAGTACACACAGCCATCGGCACAGCGTATTAACCCGATTAACGGGCTTCCATATTAATTTTAAGAGGGGCCGCAAGGCCCCTCAACCTGACAGGGAGGAACCTATATGCATCATCTTAGTATTGATATCGAGACAAGGAGCAGCGTGGATATCGGCAAGGCAGGGGCCTACAAGTACGCTCAGTCTCCAGATTTTGAGATCCTTCTGTTCGCTTACCAGCTGGATGATTACTCTGTGGAAGTCATAGACCTTAAAAACGGGGAGGAAATCCCAATTGAAATTGCAGAGATGCTTGACAATCCAGACGTTATCAAACACGCCTATAATGCAGCATTTGAGTGGTACTGCCTTAACCGAGCAGGATATGAGACTCCGATCGACCAGTGGCGCTGTACCATGGCCCACGGCCTGTACTGCGGCTATACTGCCGGACTGGACGCGACAGGCAAAGCGATCGGCCTCCCACAGGATAAACAGAAACTGACGACAGGCAGGGCCCTGATCCGGTACTTCTGTGTACCATGTAAGCCGACAAAAACCAATGGCGGCCGGATCTGGAATCAGCCATGGCATGACACGGACAAGTGGAATCTGTTTAAAGAGTACTGCTGTCAGGACGTAGTCACGGAGCATGAGATTCTGAAACGGCTGGACTTGTTTCCGATGCCGGAGGAGGAAGAACGGCTCTGGCAGATGGATGTCCTGATGAATGCCTATGGTGTCCGGGTGGATACGGAGCTTATCGAAGGAGCCCTGTACATTGATCAGATCAGCGCACAACGGCTGACTGATGAGGCTGTGAGGCTGACTGGATTATCAAATCCGAACAGCACGGCGCAGCTGGTTAAATGGCTGCAGGACAACGGGACGGAAACGGATAACTTAAGAAAAGAGACGGTGTCAGAGCTTCTGGACGGTATTAATCCGGAAAAGGTACAGCGCATGTTAGAGATCCGCCAGCAGTTAGGGAAGACCTCCATCAAGAAGTATGTGGCAATGGACACCGCCTGCGGGGAAGGGGACCGGGTAAGGGGTCTTACGCAGTATTACGGAGCGAACAGGACCGGCCGATGGGCCGGCCGCCTGGTGCAGATGCAGAACCTTCCGCGTAACTATCTTAAGACCCTCGACTATGCCCGCAACCTCGTCAAGGCTAAGAATTATGACGGTGTGAAGATCCTTTACGGCAACGTACCGGATACGCTTTCCCAGCTGATCCGGACCGCGTTTATCCCTTCCTCCGGCCATAAGTTCGTGGTAGCGGATTTCAGCGCCATCGAAGCGCGGGTGATCGCATGGCTGGCCGGGGAGCAGTGGGTGAATGAGGTATTTGCCACCCACGGGAAGATCTACGAAGCGACGGCGTCCCAGATGTTCGGCGTGCCTGTGGAACGGATTGCAAAAGGAAACCCGGAGTACAGCCTGCGGCAGAAAGGCAAGGTTGCAACACTGGCCCTGGGATATCAGGGCGGTACTTCGGCGCTGATTGCCATGGGTGCCCTGCAGATGGGCCTGACGGAAGAGGAACTGCCGGACATTGTTCAGCGGTGGAGACAGGCAAATCCCCGGATTAAGGGCTTATGGTATGCAATCGAGAACGCAGCTCTTGCAGTTATGGAGACGGCGCAGCCACAGGGAATCAACGGGCTGATCTTTGCACTGGAAGGGGATCTGATCTATGGACAGTCTTTTCTTACCGTGCGGCTCCCGAGCGGCCGGAAACTCTTTTACCCAAAACCGTTTCTCAAGGAGAACCGTTTTGAGAAGATGGCTGTCCATTATTACACGGTAGGCCAGCAGACACGGAAGTGGGAGGTCACGAGCACTTACGGTGGAAAGATGGTCGAGAACATCGTCCAGGCCATTGCCAGAGACTGCCTGGTGGTGACGCTGGAGAGGATCGCAGCTAAGGGCCTGCAGGTGGTGTTCCACGTACATGACGAGGTTATCATCGACGCTCCCATGGAGACGACGGTGGAAGAGATCTGCGGTCTGATGGCGGAGCCGATCCCGTGGGCGCCGGGACTGGTGCTGAAAGGCGCCGGGTTTGAAAGTCAGTATTATATGAAGGATTAGGAGGGGAGAACTTGCAGAATAACAGGAAGCTGCAGATCAGCACAGCGGGGAGCCGGAAGTCAACGCACTGGCCGCGGTGTGAGATCATGTGGTCCGAGTTTACCGAAAAATTAAAAACTCCCATCCGGGGGACGGAGACCCTGGAACAGTATCTCGCGCTGCCGAAGGCCAGACAGGACGAACTAAAAGATGTGGGCGGCTTTGTGGGCGGTACGTTTACCGGAGATCGCCGGAAACCGGAATGCGCGGAAGGCCGGGATCTTTTAACACTGGATCTGGATAATATCCCTGCGGGGCAGGCAGACGATGTCCTGCGGCGCGTGAACGGCCTCGGGTGTGCTGCAGTTGTTTACAGCACCCGAAAACATGCCGGATATGCTCCCAGGTTCCGCGTGATCGTCCCAACGGACCGGACAGCTACAGCAGACGAATACGAACCTGCAGCGCGCAAGCTGGCTTCCCTGATCGGTATTGAATTTTGCGATCCGACAACCTTCGAAGTCAACAGGCTGATGTACTGGCCGTCGTGCTGCATTGACAGCCAGTATATGTGTGAGGTGTACGATAACCTCTTCTGCAGCGTGGACGGTCTGCTGGGCATGTATGGTGACTGGAGAGATATCAGCCAGTGGCCGCAGGTTCCGGGAACGGAAGCGGTGGAGCGCCGCCGGCTGGCGAAACAGGAGGATCCCACGACCAAACGGGGCGTGATCGGCGCATTTTGCCGGACGTACAGCATCACACAGGCCATGGATCAGTTTATCCCGGGAATGTATGAGGAGACGGCCTCGTCCGGCCGGTATACCTACACCGGAGGAGAGACAACGGGTGGGGCGATTATCTATGACGGGGATCTGTTCCTGTACTCCCACCACTCCCACGACCCATGCTGTAATCAGCTGGTCAATGCCTTCGATCTGGTCCGGCTCCATATGTACGGAGACCGTGACAACGAGGCGAAGGAGGGGACACCTGTCAACAAGCTGCCGTCATTTGTAGCCATGAGCAGGCTTGCAATGGACGATAAGGCCGTAGCTGATCTGATAGCCAAAGAGAAGCACGAGGCGGCTGTGGCGGCCTTTGCGGAGCCCACAGAAAGGGCTAGACAGGAGGATTTAAGTTGGATTGGGCACCTGGCCGTGGACGGAAATGGAAACTATCAGAAGACGGTAAACAATATTATTATCGTGTTGCAGAATGACCCTCTGCTGAAAGGAAAAATAGTAACGGACGAGTTCGCCGGACGGGGGCTCATACTTGGGACACTGCCGTGGAATAAGTCGGAGGAAAAACGACAGTGGATAGATCCGGATGATTCAGGATTCTTCTGGTACATGGAAACTTATTACGGGATCACAGCGCGCGACAAGCTGGACGACGCGCTTGCAATAGTAGGAGGACAGAACATGATTAATGATGTAAAGCGGTATTTAAAGAGCCTCAAATGGGACGGTGTGAAACGGGTGGATACTCTGCTGTCAGTGTACTTAGGGGCAGAGGATACTGCTTATACCAGGGCCGTGATGCGGAAATCCCTGTGTGCCGCTGTTGCGAGAGCCATCGAGGGCGGCGTGAAGTATGATTACATGCCGATCTTTACGGGGCCACAGGGAATCGGAAAAAGTACGTTTCTCGCAATGCTGGGAAAAGAATGGTTCTCCGACAGCCTGACGTCATTTGAGGGCAAGGAGGCCGCAGAGCTGATACAGGGTACATGGATCAACGAAGTGGGAGAACTTACGGCCATGTCAAAGCAGGAGACGTCAGCTGTTAAGCAGTTTTTAAGCAAAAGGGAAGATATCTACAGGGCCGCATACGGCCGCAGGACGGAACGGCACCCGCGGCGCTGCGTGTTCTTTGGTACGTCCAATGACCGGGAATTTTTAAAAGATACCACGGGGAACCGCCGGTTCTGGCCCGTAGACGTGGGAGTACATCCGGCGATAAAGTCCATATGGAACGATCTGCCGGAAGAAGTGGATCAGATATGGGCAGAAGCATATATGTACTGGGCACTGGGCGAACAGCTGCATCTTACGAAGGATATTGAAGATATGGCTTATGAACAGCAGGAAAGCCACCGGGAGACATCCGGAAAAGAAGGGCTGATTTCAGAATATCTGGCAAAGCCGGTACCGAAAAACTGGGATCAGATGGATATACCCGCAAGAAAAATGTTCCTGGCCGGAGGCGGAGTAGGTGATGTAGAGCTCGTACCACGTGAAAAAACCTGTGCTGTGGAAATCTGGGTGGAGTGCTTCGGAGGCGAACCAAAGTATCTGAAACGGGCAGATAGCACGGAAATCAACAATATTTTGTCAGGACTAAAAGGCTGGAAGCGGAATAAAAATGTCCGCAGATATGGCCCGTACGGAACTCAAAAAGGATTTGAAAGAGTGTAAACCATACTTAAAAATCAGGAAGTTTACCGTAAACATTCTAAGTTTGCGGGGAAAGTTTACGGGTTTACACGATGTTTACATAGAAGGTTTGCGGAAAAACCCCGTAACTACAACAAATACTAAGATGTGTAAACTATGTAAACCAATTCTATATAGAGTAGTAGAAATAGAGAGAATAGGTAAATACGTGTATAGCCTGTGACGCCTGATACGTATATCACGTACACACGCGAGGAGGAAAGTTGCAATGCTGGAAAAAGACATTGAGAAGATACTGGTAAGTGAAGTGAAGAAACTGGGCGGCCGGGCCTATAAGTGGGTTAGCCCCGGTAACGATGGCGTGCCAGACCGGATTGTAATCCTGCCGGGATTACGACCAATGTTCGTGGAATTGAAAACAGAGAAAGGACAGCTTTCAGCACTACAGAGGGTACAGATTAACCGCCTGCAGGATCTGAAACAGGACGTTAAAGTCCTGTACGGGGAGTCGCAGGTCAGGGATTTCCTGGAGGACTGTAAGCTGAGAATGACACTGAGATGGTACTGGGAAAAGCCCCAGTTGTGTGAAAATGACGATGATTAAAATTATTTACCGGGAGGAGGTGATGCCGCATGATATTTAAGCCACATGCCTATCAGCAGCACTGCATCGAGCAGATTCTGAAAACCAAAAAGCTGGGCTTATTTTTAGATATGGGGCTAGGCAAGACAGTCACCACGCTGACGGCTGTCAAGGAGCTTAAGTATAATCGTTTTCAGGTCCGCAGAGTTTTAATCATTGCCCCGAAGAAAGTAGCAGAAGGAACCTGGACGAAGGAGGCCGCGAAGTGGGATCATACGAAAATGCTTCGGGTATCTCCGGTACTGGGAAGCCAAGCGAAGCGGATCCGGGCGCTTAACACGCCAGCTGATCTCTATATCATCAACCGCGAGAACGTAGTGTGGCTGGTGGACTATTACCGGAATGCGTGGCCGTTTGACATGGTGGTGGTTGACGAGTCCAGCAGCTTTAAGAGCCACAGCGCAAAGCGGTTTAAGGCATTGGCGAGTATGGGCGGATACATCGAGCGGCTTGTGGAGCTGACTGGAACTCCTTCCCCCAACGGGCTTGATGATCTGTGGGCTCAGGTATTTTTACTGGACGGCGGGGAACGTCTCGGGAAACGGTATACCCAGTTCCGTGAACGGTACTTCCAGCCGGACAAGCGCGGGGCTGACGGCATGATCTACAGTTACGAGGTGAAGCCGGGGAGTGAGGGAAGTATCCTGGAACGAATCTCCGATATCTGCATCAGCATGAAGGCAGAGGATTACTTACAGCTGCCGGATATCACATATCACGAGATCCCTGTGGAGCTGGACAGCAGGGCCGGTAAAGCTTATTACGACATGGAACGTGAGATGGTTCTGGCCCTGCCGGAGGACGAGGAGGAGATCAGCGTGACCAGTGCGGCGGCACTGAGCAATAAGCTTCTGCAGCTGGCGAACGGAGCCGTATATGACGAAGACCACAGTGTACATAAAGTCCATAACTGCAAGATCGAGGCATTCATGGAGCTGATCGAATCCCTGCAGAGGAAACCAGCCCTGGTCTTCTATAATTTCCAGCACGACCGGACACGGATCCTGAAGGCTTTGGAAAAGACGGGACTGCGGATAAGGGAGCTTAAGACCACGCAGGATGAGGACGACTGGAACGCCAGAAAGATCGATATCCTGCTTACCCATCCCGCCAGCAGCGCCTACGGCCTGAACTTACAGCAGGGAGGCAATCACGTGATCTGGTTCGGCCTGACATGGAACTATGAGTTATATACCCAGGCAAATAAGCGCCTTCACCGCCAGGGACAGGAGGAAAAGGTGATTATCCATCACCTGATCTGCAGCGGCACACGCGATGAGGACGTCATGGAAGCCCTGAAACGAAAAGACGACGTGCAGAGCTGGGTAATGGAGAGTCTGAAAGCAAGGATAAGGAGGTACCGGAATTGATAATAGAGTTTAGTATCCCTAATGGGAATATGAAAATATGTGCAGAGGAGTTTTTCGCCGAGGCGGGCATGGCACAGATCCGCAGGATGTTTAAGATGCTGCGGGAATCTGGCTTAGATGATAGCCGCCGGAAGGAGATTCTTGTATGGCTGCGTGACCAGGCCTCGGAGAAGCACAGATGCGCAGAATACTGGGCGGAAAGGTATGTGGACTGCTTTACTGAGTACAAGGAATTGGAAGTGCAATACGAACACATGAAAAGCCCCTGTTACGTGGAATTCACACAGGACAAGGAGGCCCTTAAGGCCGCCAGAGAAAAAGCGGCATTTGCCAAACGAGAAGCTTCGGCCAGCAAGAGCGAATACCAGACGGCAAAGAAGATGAGAGAACGATATCAGAAGATCATAGACATTTTGGTGGAGGTCATCAAGCGAGGGGGAGACAATGGTGAAAGTAATTAAGTACGGCGAGAAGCGCCGGGTAACATGTGAGGTGTGCGGGGCGTTGCTGGAGTTCAAGGAAGATGATCTGAAAACTGTTCAGACCGGTATGAATGAGTATGAGCAGCGAATAACGTGCCCGGCCTGTAATGAGACTGTAGTGGTAGGTTAAGGATTAAGGAGGGTAAAGATATGTATAGCACCAGACCACAGCGGAAGACGCTTACAAAATTATGTCCGTATTGCGGGAAAACCCGGACGTATACGTACCGAGATGGATACGATGAGGTGGACTATTGTACCGGACGCAGCCGGTACATACCGTCAAAAACCGAAGATGATGGCTGTGATTGCATGCTTGGTAAGCTAAACCACACCGCCGGAAAAATTCAGCTGAAGAAACAGTGTGCGAATTGTGTGTGGAATAAAAACGGGAGTTGTACCAACGAGCAGGAGCGGAACGACGTTTCGGTATTGTTTGGGATTACCGGCGATCTGATTATTAAAGATGAATCGAAACGTTGCAGGCACTACGAACTATCGAAAAATATTTTCGATGCACTTATAGAATTTACAGAAAATTAAGATTTTGCAGAGAAAGGAGACTTATGGTTTCGTCCGAATTTAATAAAAGAAAAGAAATTCTGAGTAATTATTTTCGACATCCTCGCTGGAGTTATCATGGTGAGGACGACTGGGAATTTGAATATTACAAGGGAAAAAGAAATATGCAAGAACTGGAAGCGGCTTTAAAAATTGTATTTGGTGATGAGTATACAGTTTATGATAAGCGGTGGTTCAGAAATAATGATGGTGAAATAGTCGGAGCAACTATTTTGTGTGGTTTCTATGTTGGTGCAGATTTTAATGGATTCAACCAGGGAACCGAAGGATGTGATTGTTATGTTTCTTTTAATCTATGCAGATATGGATTTTTCTATAACCAGAGTAGCAATTTAGAATATTTAAAAAATCAGTTAAACTGATATTTGAACGATGAAGGGAGGCCATCTATTGAGCCTTAAAGAAGAGATGGCGAAGCACAGGAAATATGAGGACCTATTAAAAGATCAGTCACCTGAAAGAACGTGGTCCATGGACAAGCCAGCCTACTGCTACACACCGGCGTGTCCGGATCCAAAGTTACGGGCGCCGATCTGGAGGAGGAACAAACATGGCATTTAACAAAAAGTATGAAGTATATGATCGTGGTGCCCTGCTGGGTCAGTACTATGCTGATGAGGTATCACAGCTTATCGGGATCCCGTTGAGAAGAGTTTCGGCCTATGCGGCCAGCGGGGCCAGATTCTTAAGACGGTATACGATTGAGGCAGTGGACGATACTGAACCAGGGTGGGCTGAGACATGGGATCGGGTAAGGATCGAGAAACTGGCATGGTTAAGAGGAGGTGGAGCCGTTGGAGCAAAACAGTCCGGCTAAAGAACTGGAGAATTTCTTGAATTTCATAGACCAATGTGTCCAGGAATACAAGGCAGCTTATGAAAATGTGAACGAAGAGGACCGGCGTCTGCAAGATCTGGTTCATGCAATGGAATTTGCAGTGGATAAGTCTGAGCGGAACCGGGTAGCGACGAAGCTTCAGCAGAGTCGGAAATACCGCAGGCAGAACAAAGATATTGTCAAGCGAAATGAGCGGATTGTAAAGTTCTTTGAGGAGCAGAAGAACCGGGACACGCTGAATCGGATGCGGCAGCTTCTGGGCCAGCAGAGGAAGGAAGAAGAGTACCTAGATGGGGAACGTGCGTACAAGCCGCGGGTAGGGAAGGGGTGAGGCCGTTGGACAAAGAGGTACTGGAACAATACTCAGACAGACTTGCGAGGGTAAGACTGATACAGGAGCACCGGGAAAAGAAACAGAGGCGCCTGAACAAGCTAAATGAGAAGGGATATACCGTAGCTGATTCGGTAGCTTGCGGCAGAAAAGGGAGAAAGCCTTTACAGACGGTAAAAATATTCGGAACTCCTTACTCGGAAATCAGTAAAGTAAAAGCAGAGCTGAAAAAGCAGGATTTTATTCTGGCACGAGAGGAGCAGGCACTTTTAGAAGACACAACGAGGGTGGAGGAGTACATATCTGGGATTGCTGATGCTGAGATCAGAAACTTAATGACATTGTATTACGTGGAAGATCTGAACTGGGTACAGGTAGCGCACAGAATGAATTATCTGTACCCAAAGAGAAAAGGGAGCTATACGGCGGATAGTTGCAGATGTAAACATGACAGATTTTTAGAAAAAGTTTAAAACGACGGTTCCGACGGTTTTTCTGTGATACACTTTAAACTGGAAGATCTGAAAAACGGATTTCCTCCCCCAATTGACGGCCGCCGGCTTTTACCGGTCGGTGGCTGATTTATCCTTCATAATTCATGTTTTCTCCCTAAGAAGCACCTGTCGAAAGATGGGTGTTTTCTTTTACCCAAAAACAGAAAGGAAGTGAGCCTGAATGACTCAGAAACAGAAAAGATTCATAGAAGAGTACCTGATCGACTTAAATGCCACTCAGGCCGCTATCCGTGCCGGGTACAGTCCTGATACGGCACAGCAAACTGGAAGTGAAAACCTGTCAAAACCTGTTATTCGTGCACAAATAGACCGCGCGATGGCCGAACGCTCCAAGCGCACTGGCGTCAATGCTGAACGGGTGGTTCAGGAACTGGCGAAGATTGCCTTCGTGAACGCTGCAGAGGTGATCGACCCAAAGACCGCAACGGTTAAGGAGGATGCTCTTCCGGAGGATACAGCGGCGATCCAGTCGGTGAAGGTTAAGACCTTCGGTGAGGACGGCCTGGAGCGTGAGATTAAAATGGCCGATAAGCTTAAAGCCTTGGAGCTCTTGGGGAAGCACCTGGGAATGTTCAAGGATAGGATTGAATTATCCGGCGGCCTCGATACTGAAAAGAGTAAGCTGGACGACCTGATCGGACAGATGAGAGGTGGTGATGCTACCTCATGAGTTCTGAACGATTACTTTTGTCAGAGAAGTATAAAGCGTTTCTTAGGTGTGATGCACCCGTCGAATTTCTTGAGGGTACTTAACCACCTATGCAGGTAAGACAACAGTCGGTCTATTTAAGTTCATGCTCAAGGTGGCTGAGAGTCCGAAGAAGCTGCACATCATCGCGGCCAAAGACACCGGCACCGCCGAGAAGAACATCATCAACAAGGATCTGGGAATTATAGACGATTTCGGGATCCTGGCCGAGTACAACGGCAACGGATCCAAAGACGATAAGATCCCGCATATCCTCTTCCACACGTCCGGCGGTGACAAGGTCATTTATGTAATGGGCTACGGTGATAAGACGAAATGGCAGAAGGCCCTCGGCGGCCAGTACGGCTGTCTGTACATCGATGAGATTAACACGGCAGACATTGAGTTTATCCGTGAAGCGTCCATGCGTTGCGATTACATGATGGCGACGCTTAACCCCGATGATCCGGGGCTGGACGTCTACAAGGAGTATATCAACTGCTCCCGGCCGCTGCCCGAATGGGAGGAAGAGACTCCGCAGGAAATTAGAGAGGAATTGAGAGAGGAACCGAAACCCGGCTGGGTGCATTGGTTCTTTTCTTTTGCTCACAACTTAGGTCTGAGTAAGGAGAAACTGGATCAGATCATGACTAACACGCCGAAGGGAACGAAGATCTGGAAGAATAAGATTCAGGGCCTGCGGGGCAGGGCAACCGGGCTGATCTTCCCGAACTTCGAGCGGTCTAAGCATGTGGTCACGGTTGCCTGGGTGAAGGCACAGGTCGCAGCTGGTAAGATTAAATTTAAGAAGTTTTCGGCCGGCCTGGATACGTCCTACTCAAGCAAGTCCCCTGACACCATCGCCATGATCTTCCAGGGGACTACCATGGACCGGCGCGTGATCGTGCTGGATGAGAAGGTATACAGTAATGCGGACCTATCGCAGCCGCTGGCGCCATCGGATACGGTGGGTAAGTTCCTGGACTTCCTGGAGCACAACCGGAAGGCATGGGGGCTTGCCAGGGACGTATTTATCGATTGTGCGGATCAGGCGACAATCATGGAGCTTAAGAAGTGGAAGCGCCTTCATGGTAGCCTGTACACATTTAACGACAGCTATAAGAAAGTTGAGATTCTGGACCGTATTAAGTTTATGCTGGGCTGGATCCAGCAGGGCTGTTACCTGGTTGTAGATACGTGCAGAGAGCACCTGGGAGAACTGGACCGGTACAGTTGGCAGGAAGATAAGGATCTCCCCGAGGACCGTAACGATCATACGATTAATGCATCACAGTATGGCTGGATCCCATATAGAGGACTTATAGGATTTGAGGAGGCAGAGAAATGAGGTGGCTATCAACATTGAATGAGAATATCAAACGAGGGATCCGGAGCTGGCTTGATGTCCAGCCGGCCATGGGGCAGAGCATACAGATTCAGGAAACAATGGACTTTGAACTTAATGCCATCCGAAACCGGATCTGGTACCGCGGGGACAGTAACGAACTGGAACAGATGTACCAGAGCGTCAATGAGTATGCAGATAAATATAAGTTCTGGGCCAGTAAATGTACACCTGGCATGGAGATGCGGAAGATTCATACGGGCCTCCCTGGTCTGATCGTGCGGATCCTCTCCGGGATTGTGTTGGCCGATATGAATGATTTTGAGTTTGAGAGCCCGGCACAGGAACAACTCTGGAAGGAGATAGAGAAAGAAAATAAGTTCAGGAAGGCCCTGGAGCGATCTGTTAAGGAAGTATTGTATATTGGTGATGGCGCCTACAAGGTGACGATCGACACAAACTTAAGCCAGTACCCGATCCTGGAATGGTATCCGGGGGAGCGGATCGAGATCATACAGGAGCGCGGCCGGCTAAAAGAGGTCGTGTTTAAAACACCATATATAGACCATCGTCAGCAGTATGTCCTCTACGAGCATTATGGTTATGGATACATCCGGAATGAGCTCTATAAGGGAGAACGCGAGGTTGACATGAAGACCATCGAAGCCACGCGGAATATATCCGACTGGAAATTTGATGAGATGGTGATCCTGGCAGTGCCGCTCAAGGTGTATGAGAGCACGAAATACGAGGGTCGTGGCGGCTCTATTTTTGACGGCAAACTGGACAGCTTCGATGCATTTGATGAGGCCTGGTCGCAATGGATGGACGCGCTCCGGGCAGGAAGGGCCAGGACATACATTCCAGAGTCATATATTCCACGAAATCCGGAAACCGGGGAGCTGCTGAAGGCGAGTGCATTTGATAACCGGTTCATTGCCGGCGACGACAACATGGGTGAAGGCGGAAAGAACCAGATTCTAACGGAGCAGCCAGATATCCCGCACGAGAGTTACCTTGCCAGCTATGTGACAGCCTTAGACCTTTGCTTGCAGGGGATCATCAGTCCCAGCACCCTCGGTATTGACGTCAAGAAGCTGGACAATGCCGAGGCACAAAGGGAGAAAGAGAAGGCCACCCTGTATACTCGTAATGCCATTGTGGAGGCCTTGCAGGAGGAACTTCCGGAAGTGATATCGTTCTGCATCAATGCTTATCATATCCTGTTGGGGCAACCGATCGAAGAGGTGAAGGTCGAGATACCGTTTGGCGAGTATGCGAATCCGTCATTCGAGAGTCAGGTTGAGACGCTGGCTAAGGCCCGCCCTGGTGCCAGTATTATGAGCATCGAGGCCCAGGTGGAGGAGATGTGGGGAGATAGCAAGGACGAGGCGTGGAAGGCAGAGGAAGTAAAGCGCCTGAAGGCAGAGCAGGGAATCGCAGAAGTTGAGGAACTAGGCATGAATATGGCTGCCGGTGGCTTCATGGTCAACACGGAAGGAGGAAATCCAGATGAAGGTCAAAGTAATGAACCACCTGTACCAGATGAACCAGAAGGAATACCAGGGCTTACTCCAGACGGCAAGTGAGCAGGTCCCTTTCGGAATCTACGCGATTGAGAAACAGGGATATGCGGAGTTGCGCTGCGATAAGTGTACGAGCGTTACCCAGCTTAAAAACCTAACGCGGCAGTTTAAGGCGCAGGGATTCAAAGTATATGCAAACGGGAGGTGATGCTGTTGGCGGATTATGATATCGGCGCCGCCTTCGAGGCGATCGAGGACGAACTGATTGCTTCCATGATCCGGAATATGGACCGTCATCGCGCTTGGGAAGATGACGAGGGAATCCAGTGGAGCATGTGGCAGGCAGAACAGTTAAAAACGCTGGAGAAGTATAAGAAAGCCAATCAGAAGCGCTACGGGAAGCAGTTTAAGGATATCAACGGTCAGATTGGAGAAATCCTTTACAAGGCAAGGCAGACTGGGAATATGCAGCAAGAGATCCAGATCCTGAACGCCATTAAGAATGGATTTACCGGCGCAAATAAAGTCTCCCAGGGTACCGCGGCAGAGTTCTTCCGTCTAAACAACCGGAAACTGGAAGCCCTGATCGAAGCCACCACGAACGATATGGAACGGGCAGAGACAGCAATCCTTAGGAAAGCTAATGATGAGTACCGGAAGGTAATATACAACGCTCAGGTCTATGCCAATACCGGCGCCGGAACTTACGAGAAGGCCGTGGACATGGCTACAAAGGATATGTTGTCCCGTGGTCTTACATGTGTAGAGTATGCAAACGGAGCCCGCCATACTCTGGCTGATTACGCTGACATGGCAATCAGGACGGCCAGCAAGCGGGCGTATTTGCAGGGAGAGGGAGAGAAGCGGCAGGAATGGGGAATTACCACTGTTATTATGGTAAAGCGTGGGAATCCTTGCCCGAAGTGTCTGCCGTTTGTTGGTAAAGTTCTGATTGATGATGTGTGGAGCGGCGGGAAGAAATCCGATGGGTCGTATCCGTTGATGAGCAAGGCCATAGCCGCTGGCTTATACCACCCACGATGTAAGGACAGCCATACAACCTATTTCCCAGGTATCTCCACGGCTGATGACTCATGGACAGAGAAGGAGTTGGAGGACATCGGCCAGGCCAATACGCAGGAGACCAAACAACAGTATGCGAAACGGCAGACCGAGAAGTTTGACAGGCTGTCTGACAACTCGTTGGATGATGAAAATCGGAAACAATATCAGCAGAAGGCGGAGGCGTGGAAAAAACAATGTCCGATATCAATCGGTGGAATTGATTGTGCCGTTACGAAAGAGGATTATGGTCTTCCAGATGGCTGTGGTGGTGTCAAGAGAACTGCAAAGGCTACAATATACGAGACTCCGGATGGAACAAAATTCGTTTTTCCAGAAAAAATGAATTCTGCAAAGCAAATGATGACTCCCGAAAAGGCAATTGAATTATGGCAAAATGTTCCGGAAACAATTCGACAACAGGGGCCAAAGACAATTGAATTTGTGGATTATTATAACCCGCAGGATAGTTATTGGAAGAAGAAGTACAAAAATTTCACACATTCCTATGCAACCGGGGGAGATAAAATTACATTTTATCGGCATGATTATCCCCACAATGATGACTACGTTGTAAGAACATATTGCCATGAGTCCGGCCATTATATAGATAGGCAGATAGCGTCGACTGAAAAACATTTTTCTTCAGAAGTTTTGTGGACAGAGTCTATGAAAAAAGATATAATAGAGTCAGGAAAGAAATCTCCGACACCGTATGGAGAAAATGCACCAGCGGAAGACTTTGCGGAAAGTATAGCAGAATATGTTGCAGATACAGAAGCATTTAAGAAGAGTTTTCCTAACAGAGCATCTCTTTTAAATTTAATTTTGGGAATATAGGAGGTGAACCATGAAATATCAGAAAATCGAAGAGAAAACACCAAGCGGGGGCGATTATTCAGAAATCTACTATTTCGATGATGACAATAATCCAATTGATAAAAAACAGGCGTCAAAATGCGTTATCAGAGAATGTAAAAAAGATGGGGAACTTGTCAATGAAACGTGGGGACGATGTAAATAATATTGCCAGTTTATGGGAAGAGGAGTGATATGGAAGATGGATGATTTTCGTTTGATTTATAAAATCCTTCGCATCCTGCAAAAATCAATGGACTGTGAGGAAATTGATGCTGACATTTTGTCTCCGGAAAGGCTTGAATTGTCGGTACCGAAATGGAGTCGTATAATGGCGATGTTGTTGAAAGAAGGATACATCACAGGGGGAGAGACATGGAATGCTATGGACTGCGGATACCCCAGAGTGTCATTAACAAGACCAGAGATTACTTTAAAAGGTCTTGAGTATCTGGAAGAAAATACCCTGATGAAGAAAGCGGCAAGCCTTGCAAAAGGAATAAAGGATACAATACCGGGTTTATAACCACCAGTCAGTAAATGGCCGGTGGTATTTTATTGCGATATCGCAATAGAATTGATTTAACACGCAGGATTACCCTGGGTGTTATTTTTATGCCCAAACACGAGCAAGGCTTAAAAATCTGCGTGGCCGGCGATACCGATGACAATGAACAGCAATAAGGGTGACACCCTCAAAATGGAAAGGAGTAATTGAAGCATGATGAAAAAGATGAATTTACAATTTTTTGCAGAGCCGGCAGGGGGAGGAGATCCGGGCGCGGGATCAGTACCAGCAGGAGCGGGTCAGCAGACTCCACCAGCCGCTGGCAGTCCACAGGCATCACAGATTGACTATAGTAAGATCCAGCAGATGCTTGATGGAACATTGGCAGCCAAAGAAGATACGGCGCTGAAGGCCTATTTCAAACAGCAGGGCTTGTCTGAGGAAGAGATGAAGCAGGCGATTGCAGGATTCAAACAGCAGAAAGCAGCCCAACAGCCGGATGTGAATGCTCTTCAGACACAGATCACGCAGGCTCAGGCTATAGCCCAGAAGGCAATGCTTGAAAAAGAGGCTACTCTTACAGCGATCAGTCTGGGGCTTGATGCAAAGACAATTCCATATGTCCTTAAGATGGCGGATTTAAGCCAGGTCTCAGGGCAGGACGGAAAGATCAATGATGAGTCGCTGAAAAATGCGATCAATAAGGTGCTGGAAGACGTGCCGGCGCTTAAACCGCAGGCGGCAGGTTCTACCGGTTTTATCCAGGTAGGTGCCTCAGGATCCGGACAGCAAACAAGTAATGACGACGCCTTAAAGAAGGCATTCGGACTTTAAAGAAAGAGAGGAACTAACACATGGCAGTATACGATTATGCAACAACCTTTACGCAGCTTCTCCAGCAGAAGTATGCAAAAGAACTGTGCTCTGATGCACTGACACAGAGCAATCAGAGTGTGAAGTTTATTAACGCCCAGACCATTAAACTCCCGAGAATGACGGTATCCGGGTATAAGGATCATACCAGGACACCGGGATTCAACTCCGGTACCCTCAGTAATGACTGGGAGGCTAAAAAACTGGAGCACGACAGAGATGTGGAATTCTGGATTGATCCCATGGACATCGACGAAACGAATCTTACCTTATCAGTGGCAAATATCCAGAATACCTTTGAAACGGAGCAGGCGATCCCGGAAAAGGATTCTTACCGTTTTTCCAAGCTCCACGCAGAACTTACAGGATATTCCGGCCGGATCAGCAACGATGTGATAGCAGCCGCAAATTTCCTCGAGGCATTTGATGAGGAGATGGCACGCATGGACGAGGCAGGGGTTCCGGAAGAGGGGAGAATGCTGTACGTCACTCCGGCCATGAACAAGATCATTAAGGAGGCAGAGGGGCTTCAGCGGGTTATGACCGTGACGTCTCCTTCCACCATTAACCGGAATGTCCACAGTCTGGATAATGTTTCTATTAAGATGGTACCGGCCGCCAGAATGAAGACAAAGTATGACTTTACAGCCGGCTGTGTGGCGGCGACCGATGCGAAACAGATCAACTGGATCCTGATTCATACATCCTGTGTGGTTTGCCGCGACAGGTACAGCTATATCAAGCTGTTTACTCCGGGAACCGATTCCAGGACCGCAGATGGCTATCTGTACCAGAACCGTAACTTTGGCGATCTGTTCCTGTTGGAGAAAAAGGTAGAAGGCTGTGCCATGAATGTGGCAGCCGGAGCGTAAGGAGGAGCTAAGATGAGAGCGGTTAAAGGAAACAAGGAGTACACGATTGACGAATCACAGCAGAAGTTTTACCAGGACGGCGGTTTTGATATTCTGGGTGATGATGGCGAGACAATTGCATATGGCCGCGGCAAGACGGTTCCATATGAGGAGCACGCAAAAGCCGTAAAGGAGATCGAACGCCTGCAGGGAATAGCAGCTGAGCGGTACGAAGAATTAGAAGCCTTGAAAGAAGAAATTGCAGGACTCAAGGCTGCGAAACAGGAGCAGAAGGCGCCGGGTAAGAAAGCTGGTGAATAGTATGGCATGCGAACCATATGTCACATCAGAATATTACTTTAACGAGTACCACGGTACAGTCCTGAAGGAATGCGCTGAGATCAATCAGCGGCTCCGGCAGGCCAGCCGCCATATTGATTCCCTGACCTATAACCGCATTATAGGCCGGGGATTTTCCAATTTGACGCCTTTTCAGCAGGAAACAATCAGAGAAGCAGTCTGCCAGCAGGCGGATTTTGAGTATGAGAACGCCGACGAGATCAGCACAATTTTATCTGGCTATAGTTTGAATGGAGCGTCGGTTCAATTCGGGCAGAGTTGGAACGTCTATACGGATAAGGGCGTGGCGATGATGCGTGATACATATGCCCTGTTGTCTCAAACTGGCATGTGCTGCCGGTTAGCGAGGTGATTTAATGAGATACCCATGTTTAGTACCTAAAAAGCTCTGCAAGGTAGATATACACGTCCATCTGGAGTCTGAAGACGTGAATAACCACGGAGAGCCGGAGCAGATACTTGATCTGGATCTGAAATGTAACTTTCAGGACCGAGCTAAGACAATCCTGACGGCGGAAAAAAAACTGATCCAGATCACTGGCACGGCCATGTTTCCGGGTGATATTGCACCGAACTTTCCGATACTCAGCGGCGGTACGGTGACCGTGTTCGGCCAGGAACGTCGGATCGAACAGGGAATGAAGGCCAGGAATCCAGATGGGACGGTTAATTACAGCCAGCTGGAGGTGATCTAATGCAGGTTAAGTCATCGGTAAAAATGAATTTTCCACGAATTAAGCAGCTTACCCAGGCGGCAGTCACCGCGCTGGAAATGACGGCGGAAGCACTGCATACAGAGGTAGTACAGGCGCAGGTTATGCCATTTGACAGCGGCCATCTGGAAGAAGATGCATCGTTCGTAGATTACAGCGAGTCCAAGCATGGGAGAGCGAGACTGGTTTCCAGTACGCCATATGCCCGCCGGCTTTACTATCATCCGGAATATGATTACCAGACAGATGAGAATCCGTTTGCCGGCGGTGAGTGGTATTCGCCATGGCTGAAGGGCGGAAAGCAGGAAGACTTTGCAAAGAAAGCCTTCAAGCAATTTTATAAGAGAGTAGGTGCTGTATGATGTTGACTCTGGATAATATCCGCGGTTACATTGCAAGCCTGGGAATTGCTGACGATAACAATGTCTATATCGGTAAGCTGAACGGCAAGAAGGAACATTCAATCGGCGTGTACCATAGAAAAGACAGCGGGCCGCCTGTGATGGCTCTGGGTGGCTACGAATACAGCAGCTATGATATCCGGCGCCTCTCCCTTCTGATCCACTGGGATAAGAGCGTGCAGGCATCGGAGCAGGCCGCCTATGAGTTATATGAGAAACTTAAAAATGGATCCAGCCTGTCCATAGGGGATACGCCCATTCACTGTATTATCCTTCAGGTACCCGAACCGGTTGATGTGGGGACAGATGACAAGGGCGTATACGAATATGTGATATGGCTGGATTTTGTATATGGAAAGTGAGGAACGATAAATGGCAGAAACTGCACGTGTATTTAAAGTATCTAATAATAAGTTCAAGTTTGGAACGAAGGGACTGGAAAGTGCGGACGCGGATATGATGATGCCGAAAGATTTGACCAATTTCGCGCCAACAATCGACAACACAACAGATGAGTGGTATGCAATGGACGCGGAAGGCTGGGCTAAAAGCGCCGTCGTTGGTAAGAAACTCAGTTTTTCCTTCCAGGGGAAGAGGAGCGTTGGCGATCCGGGGAATGACTATATAGCCAGTCTGTTTATGGCTATGGGCAGCGATGCAATGACAAAGTTCGAATGGGAAATGGTATCTGGTGCAAAGCTGGCGTTTGACTGTGTCATTAACGTAACGACACCAGGCGGCGGGGATACTGCGGCACTTGATGCGCTTGAATTTGAAGTAGTCTGCTATGGCAAGCCGGTTTTTACACCAGCAGCGCCCGCCGCATAAGGAGGAATAAGAGATGGCAAAAGTAATTGATATCACAGATAAGCTTACCTTTGACGGGAATCCGTCATTAATGATTAAAGGCAAAAAGCTGGAGGTCAACGCTGATGCTCCAACCATGCTTAAAGTAATGAATTTTATGACAGCGGGCGGTGTAGAGATTAATCAAATCAATGAAGCGTATGAGCTGATTTTCCCGGAAAAGTCCCGTAAGGAAATTGAAAAATTTAAATTAAACTTCGAGGATTGGACGACTGTGGTAGAAGCGGCTATGGACCTGGTAGTAGGCGAGGAAAACAGCCAGGGGGAGCAGTGACCCGTACTACGATTTGTTTGAAGACTGGAATTTGATTATTTCCAGTTTCCTGTCGCAGTACGGGCTGAGAATAAGGACAAAAGAATTTGAGTCAGTTAGTTGGGATGAGTTCAAGTCCCTTCTGGCCGGAATAGATCCGGAGACCGTGTTGGGGCGTATCGTGGCGATCCGATCAGAGACGGATAAAGATGTAATTAAGCATTTTACCACAGACCAGAAGCGGATTTACGATGAGT
Source organism: Hungatella sp. L36 (assembly GCF_014288035.1). Lineage (NCBI taxonomy): Bacteria > Bacillati > Bacillota > Clostridia > Lachnospirales > Lachnospiraceae > Hungatella > Hungatella sp. L36. Next base: position 264,707 of record NZ_JACOPC010000003.1, read on the forward strand.
GGCATAAACGTCAGGCCGAGCAGATGAGCCCTCAGGCATACGGTCAGCAGATGGAATATCTGGAGCGGCAGATGGCTTTCCTGTGCGGAGGTGGTTGAGATTGAGAAGATAAAAACAGAAAGAGAAAAAGTGAGGTGCCCGTATTGCGGGTACCCTGTTAATGCAATCAGAAATCAGGACGCCAGGTGTCAGGGCGTCTTTTTTAAATGCAAAAATAAGGATTGCAAACGGGAATTTGAATTAAGAATCTAAGACGCTGTGCCGATGTGCCTGTCTTACCAGATGAGTAAAGGCAGGTGATAGTATGGCAGCTGAGAGCGTCGGACAAATTGGTCTTGACCTTACAGTAAATGATCGAAGTTTTAAGAAGCAGATGGTCGGCATTCAGGGCATGGCAAAGAAAGCGGGCGCCGCCCTGGCTGCCGCATTTGCAGTTAAAAAGATTATAGATTTCGGGGCTTCCTGTATTGAGCTGGGATCGGATCTTGCCGAGGTCCAGAACGTCGTTGACGTGACATTCCCTCGAATGTCAAAACAAGTAGATGAGTTCGCCCGGAATGCGGCAGGATCCTTCGGCCTGTCTGAAACGATGGCAAAGAAGTTCACGGGTACGTTCGGCGCTATGGCGAAGGCATTCGGGTTCAACGAGCAAGCAGCCTACGAGATGTCTACGGCCCTTACCGGTCTGGCTGGAGACGTTGCGTCGTTCTACAACATCAGCCAGGACGAAGCATACACCAAAATGAAGGCGGTGTTCACCGGAGAAACTGAGGTCTTGAAAGATCTCGGAATTGTCATGACCCAGAATGCACTCGATGCTTATGCCATGGCAAACGGATACGGTAAAGTTACGGCCAAAATGACCGAGGCTGAAAAGGTAGCATTACGGTATCAGTTCGTGACAGATCAGCTGGCCCTGGCTTCCGGGGATTTTATCCGGACGAGTGACGGCTGGGCGAATCAGGTTCGTATCCTGCAACTTCAGTTTGATAGCTTAAAGGCGACGATCGGCCAAGGGCTCATCAATGTCCTTACTCCTGTGATTAAGGTTATTAACCTTATAATCAACAAGTTGATGAGCCTGGCCAATGCTTTTAAATCCCTGACAGATATGTTTGCTGGGAAGAAATCAGGCGGAGGAGGCGCTGCGGTTGCAGCCGCCGGTATGGAAGGCGTAGCAGAATCCGCGGATAATGCAGGAACAGCCATGGGCGGAGCTGGGAGCGCTGCGAAAAAGGCCGCGAAAGATATCAAGGGAGCCACAAGTGGCATTGACGAACTCAATGTCATTCAGGCGCCAGATAGTGGTGGATCTGGTGGCGCGAGCGGCGGATATGCGGCCGACGAGTTCGATATGGGGGAAGTTGATACTTCAGCCATTGATGAGATGGATAGTAAGTATCAGGGACTCATTGATAAGGCCAGAGAGCTTTCCAGTCTGTTTAAGGGTGGATTTAATATTGCCTTCGGAGATAAAGGCGTTTTAGACAGTATTCAGCAGTCCATCACTAATATTGGGCAGAGCCTAAAAGATATATTCCTGGATCCGGCTGTCGTTTCTGCGGCAGATGAGTTTCTAAATCGGTTTGTATTTAATCTGGGTAAAGTTGCTGGTTCCACTGCAAGCATTGGTGCATCATTTGCTGATAATCTACTGGGCGGGATCAGCCTGTACTTAGAGCAGAACAAGGAACGTCTGATCGAATATATTGTAGCAATGTTTGATATCGGTTCCAGAATCTCTGAGATAAGTGGCCGATTTTCGACCGCAGTAGCTAAAATATTTGAGTCTTTCCGGAGTGACAGTGCAAAACAGATCACAGCTGACATCATCGGGATTTTTTCTGAAGGATTTATGGGTGTTACTGAACTGGCAGGCACGTTTCTGGCTGATTTACTAGACGTGCTTACTGGCCCGATTATAGATAATGCAGATTATATCAAATCAACGCTGGAAAATACATTTAGCGCGATTGAACCGGTATTTGCAACGATTAAGTCAGTGATCGAGGAAGCATTCACCAAAATAGGTAACGCATACAACGACCATGTAGCACCTATGCTCATGTCATTTAAAAAAGGATTTTCTGAAATAACAGAAAAACTTTTGGACGCTTATAATCAGTACATCCTCCCGGTAATATCAGAAATGTCCCAGAAATTCCAGGAGTTTCACGAACAATATTTAAGCCCTCTTATAGATAAGTTTCTTGATTTCACTGGAAAAGTCGCTGATGCTATAACGACGGTGTGGGAAAATTTCCTTAAGCCATTTGTTTTATGGTTTATTGGGACAATGGTTCCTATCATTGGCAATGCATTATCAGGACTGGTTGACATGTTCTTTGGCTGGTGGAAAGGAATTAGCGAGACTCTGGGCCATGTATTCGACGCGCTGGGCGGTTTGATGGATTTTATCACCGGAATCTTTACTGGAGACTGGAAAAAGGCATGGGAAGGCATTAAGACATTTTTCAGCCAAATATGGGAGGCTATGAAGAGCCTGACAAATACCCTGATGACTGCAATAAGCAATATTATAAGTACGGTGCTGGGCGTTATTAAAGGTGTATGGGAATCTATTTGGGGAAAGATTAAGGAGTTTGCTTCCGGACTCTGGAATGGTTTAAAAGACTCAGCATCAGAGATATTCAATAGCATCAAGGATAAGCTGTCTGAAATCTGGGATAGCGTAAAGTCCACGATTGAGGAAAAGTGGAATGCCATCAAAGAGTGGTTCGATGGAATCTGGCAGAAGATCAAAGATATTTTCAATCTTGACGAAATGCTGCAAGTCGGAAAGAACATCATGAACAAACTGTGGGAAGGTATGAGTAATATCTGGGAAGACGTGAAAAACTGGCTGGGCGGCATTGCAGATTTTGTAGGAAGTGTCTGGGACGGTATTGTAGATGGTGCAAAGAATCTGTTCAAGCGAGGTAAAGAAGAAGCTGAAGAAAGTGACAGTGATAGTTCCGGGCCGGGAGGCACTTCCGACTATGTTGACAGTGGCCCAGGTGTAAAGGGCCATGCAACCGGAGGCTTCCCGAAATCAGGCCAGATGTTTGTGGCCAATGAAAACGGCACCCCTGAGATGATTGGTAAGTGGGGCGGTAAAGCGGCGGTTGCCAATAACACGCAGATCACTCAGGGAATCTCTCAGGCAGTACAGGGTGGCATGAGAGCAGCCCTTACACCATTGGTTAATAGCATAAGGAGTATGACAAGCAATGCAACGCCGCGTCTGGCTATGGTGGGATCATCGAGTCCTGGCTATGAAGACACCGGGAGAATACGAGATATGGTCGATAAGGCCGTTGCAATGGCAGCCAGACCGGACGGCATGAGCGAGCAGTACTTAATCATTATGATCGATCTACTTAAGAAGATTATCGAGCTGATCGAGAACTTTGATCTGGTGGTCAACATAGATATCCGTGAGATCCGACAGAAGCTTAAGGATCTCGAAAAACGGTCAGGCTTTTCGTTTGGATAAGGAGGTGGAGACGTGGCTTTTATTACAATCAACGGTCGGGAGTTTCCGCCTCCCGACAACATGGCCGACTTAATTGTCGCCACGAACGTGAGCGATGGTAAAAATGCCCTCGGCGAGTTTATCGGGGACCGCGTCGGTAGGGATCAGTACAAGGTGGATAACCTGCAATGGTCCTATCTGGACGCAGCTACGTGGGCGGAGATGTTACAGGCGTTTTCGGAGTTCGTAGTGACGGCCCGGATCCCCGACATGGTACACGATGGCTGGATTACAATCCAGATGTACCCGGGCAACCGGACCGGTACGCCGTGTGAATATGACAGTGACGGCCGGCCCACCCGGTATAAGGTGTGCAAGGTCAATCTGGTGGATTGCGGGGTGATTGACTGATGCAGGCGGTAAGCAGAGCCTATAAAGAGACACAGACAAAGCAGACCAGAGATCAGATGTACATGGACGTCACCATCGGTGTTATCAACCAGGCAGCACAGAATAACTCTTCCGTGGATCCGGGCCAGTGTACGGAGTTCTCGAACACCCGGAAGCTGTTGGACAACTACGACCCAGAGTACATGTACGCGACTTACGAACAAGACTTCTGGCGGGCCGATGGCTCCATGTTATTCCTGCCAGAGGACGGCAGCCCCTATTTCAACCAGGGGGCGGTCAGCCGGGAGCTGCTGGGGGCAATCCAGATCGATTACCACGGCGGCCCCTATGATATCCGGGGGCTGACTATAGATTTTTCGGATTACTTCCCGGTTGACTTTGACGTTGTGTCAGACAATAAGACGCTGAATGTCATCGGAAACAGCAGCCGGGTATACATAACCGAGGAGATTTTCGAGGACGCTACGTACATCCGGATCGTCCCTCACGCCATGGTCAACGGCCAGGGGCGGCTCCGGATTTTTAAAATATCCATGGGTGTTGGTATCTACTTTAAGAGCAGACAGATTACCTCGAGCAGTAAAAAGGAGTATCTGTCGCAGATTTCGGAGGAGCTGCCGACCATAGACCTATCCCTGACCGTGGAAAACAAGGGCCGGAAGTTTGACACCGAGAACCGCGACAGCGCCCTATATTATCTGGAGATCGGCCAGGAGGTCGAGATCAAGTACGGCGTGACACTGGCGGACGGCTCCATCGAGTGGCTGGACGGAGCGAAGCTATACCTGGACACGTGGAAGGCCGACGACGACCGCATGAGCTTCGGGGCGCGTGATGCAGTCGCAAACCTCAACGGGACGTATTACCGGGGGAGGCATGGCACCACAACGTTGTATGATCTGGCCGTCGATGTGCTGGCAGATGCAGACGTGGATCCTCGGAATTACGTACTGGACGATTATCTGCGGCAGGTGCTGGTTGTCAACCCGATGCCCGCAGTCACCCATGCAGAAGCGTTACAGATCATAGCCAACGCAGGCCGCTGCATCTTATACCAGGACCGACAGGGTATGATCCGGATTAAGGCAGCATTCGCCACGGTGATCTCTCCGGAGCGCATGACGGTGACGTCGGACGATGCCATGGAGTACTCGCACCTTAAAGAGGTTGTGCTGCCGAGCGTTAAGTACGATTATGCCAGGTATACACAGGATTACTGGGTGGCAGATGGCAGTATGTACTTTCTTCCAGAGGACGGAGGTAACTACTTAAATACCGGTTTTATAAGCAAGCAGGTGGCCGGAGATGATGGGCGATTTACAGATCCTCCAAAGCTGTCAATCCGACTGGAAGCGGCCATGAAGTACTACGGCCTGTCTATGGAGTTTGGCGGCAATCACCCGGTCGAGATGGTGATACACACCTATAAGGCCGGTGCATTGCAGGAAAGCTATACGCAGGGGATAACCGGCAACGAGATGGTAGTGGAACATGAGTTTCCGGAGTTCGATACCATAGTTTTTGAATTTACGCAGGCGCACTCCAACAACGATGTAATCGTCAACTATGTTAAGTTTGGGGACGTGAGCGATTATGAACTTAACTATCACAACATGCGGAAACCGCCTACAGGTATCCAGGTCGATAGGTATAAGGATCTCCGGGTGCAGATGACCAACTACTATGAGGGCACTGATCGTAAGGAGCTGTTTAAGGACGTGGTGCAGGGCGGCGGCCGTTATGTGGCTACGATGCTTAATGCAAGCCACGGGTATGCAGTTAATATTGGATCTATTGTGGAGTCTACGGCCTATAAGGTGATCGTGGATCTAAGCAGTGTTACCGGCTCTGTGGAGTTGATAATCACCGGCTGCGAATACCTCCAGACACCGTCTGACTATGTGCTGAGACTTAACCCGTCTGGACAGAGTAAGACCTGGACTAATCCTCTAATCAACGATGCGGCTCATGCGCAGCTGGTAGCGGAGTGGACTGGAAATTACCTGAACAACAATATCAACTATGAGATCAGCTACCGTGGGGATTTCCGGCTGGATCCTGGGGATATCGTATTCCTCCAGAACCAATATGTGGATAAGCTCCAAATCAACATCGGGGAGCATACGATCAATTACGACGGCGGAGCCGTATCCGGTACCGTGAAAGCAAGGAGGGCTGTTAATGGCGTGGGTAACACCTAAAACTAATTGGGTTAAGACGGACAGGATTAACTATGTGGATTACAACCGGATCAAAAACAACTTGGCGTATCTGCGGGATCTGGCGGCGCAGTTGTATCGGGAGTTTGACATCACAGTGGATCCGGACAAAGACAATTATAGTCTCTGGCCTTATCCGTCCGAGATCAACCGCTTGGAGGAGAATCTGGAGACAATCCGGAATCATACGTATCAGTTCCGGACGGGGCAGAAGCGGACCTATTACGGCAACGTCCCCACTATCGACTGGCAGGAGCTCAACCGCCTGGAATCAGCCACGCTGCTGATCCACGATAACTTACAGGGCCAGGCAGAGGGCAAGCGGCGGTTATCATTTAGATTAGGAGGTTTAAGAGGACTATGAAGACAGACTGGAAAGATGATATCTTCACCCGCCGGAAGCTCCGCATGGTAGACAACGGAGACGGCACGGTTACACCGGAGGACGCAACGGATTATACCCAGCGAGGAGACAGTTTCGGGGCGAAGGAACTCAATACGATTGGCGAGGAAGTAAATGAGATAAAAAAATCTGTCAGTGATGGAAAAGCCCTTGTTGCCGCAGCCATCACTGCGAAGAGAGTAGCAACAGCGGCGACAGCGACATTTAAGGAGATGGCAGCAAATATCGGACGCATTGTATTGGGATCCGGGAATGCACAGCCGGCGGATGTCCGGAAGGGAAAAACCTTTACGAACGATGAGGGAATAGAAAAAGCCGGGACTATGCCGGAGTACATATCCGGAACAAAAGGTATATCATGCGGATTAAACGACAGTGGCCTGTATTATTACATGGGCGCCGGTTACTGGATTCAAGACGGATCTGGAAAGTCGTGGGTCTATATGAGCCGCGACGAGGTGGCTGCCACAATCGGACTTAACCCGGATTGTATGCTGGACAGTATTAACGTGCTGGGAAAGCAGGGCAAGATCCAGTCCATGGCGGGAGTGACGATTACACCGCAAACCTATGCTCAGACAGTGCAGTCGGCGTGGAAACGCATGACAGGCAACGTGGAAATAGCAGCTGCATCACTTCCGCCGGCGAATGTGATTAAGAAGGGGTACCGGTATTGGATAGGCAGTAACTACGTTGACGGAACTTTTGAGGGGTATGTACCAATGCCGACGGATTTGTATGTAAGAGGTAATAACATAGTCGGATTCTCGAAATACGAGGGGTACGATCTCCCGAACTTTGATAGCGGACAACTTACATTCGTTACTAACTATGGTGGAATGCAAGCGCCGTTTGACTTCACCAGGTACACAAGAGTTAATTTTGAAATACACAAAACAGCTAAACAGGCCAACTCTTATATTTCGATTAGAGACCTCAACAATAAAGTCGTATATGCCAAAGTCGTACTGGACAATACATTAAATGTAACACAAACCGTATCGATCGCCCTTAATACATTGGCTATCAACTCGTTCTTCGGCTTTGAATTTGCGAGTTGGCGTGGCGCTGTATATCGCATTTGGGCGTCATAACTGACAAGAAAGGAAGAAAACTTATGAAATCATTAATCATCTACGACGCCACCGGCACAATCTGGTCGGTAATCCACGGTCAGGATACAGTCCCCGCCGGAGTCCTCGGTCTGGTCGTCACGATCCCAGACGGCGCGGCAGTTACCAGCATGGACGTCAGCAATCCTGCCAGTCCACAGCCGGTCTATCAGTACGACAGCAATGGTATCGATCTGCACGAGGAGGTCAAGACAATCAAGGCCATGATCGACGACATGTCCCTTATCCTGGCTGATGTGATTGGAGGTGTGTACTATGCTTAGTACAGCGGCGAAAAATATAATTATCTATGCGCTTAAGATCAGGCGCGGGCAGGGGGAAGATGTGGAAGAGATCCTGAAGGGATACCGCAACCTGACCGATGCCGAGAAATACGAGGTCTTACGGGCAGTGACAGAGGAGGGATAAGATGGACGGTACAATCCAAAACTATACGCTTGACATGGCGGCCGATACGAAAAAGGATCCGTTGGAGATCAAGCAGTACGACACGAACAGCCGATGGGCGCGTATATCTCTGGTAGCATTCAAGAGTCCATGGATTATCCCGTTTGGATGTCAGATACACATCAGCGTCCGGAAGACCGACGGGACTTTAGCCAATGCCACGTGTACGCGGGAAACTGAAAGTACAGTTCTTGCCCCAATAACAGACCAGATGGCTGCCGTAGCGGGAACCCATTTGGGGGAACTGTATTTTCTTGGCAATGATGGAGACATTAGATCCCAGACTTTTCCCGTAGTAGTACGAGATGCCGTCACAGACTTAGACCGATTGGCCTCCTCAGACGATTTCCAGGTTCTTAAGGACGCGCTCAGAGAAGTCAAAACCTCCACGGAAGCCGCAGACATTGCCGCCCAGTACGCTACGGAGCAGGGCAACTCTGCCAGAGATGCGGCCCAGCGTGCAAATGATGCAGCGGACAGCATACAGGTAGCGGTCGATGCGGCGGCGGCAGCCAAAGTTAGCGAGACCAACGCTAAGACATCGGAGATAGCTGCGGCGCAGACTCAGCAGGAGGTCACGGATTACGTCGAGGCGCAGAAGGCCGCCTTTGCCGGTTACTCAAAACGGGAGTCTGACAGCAAGTACGCCAACGCCCTGACAGAGACCGCGACAGGTGAGGGCGGCGTAACCGTAGAGGACGCGTGGACGGCGCCGGTGCTGGGGCTTGATGTGGCAGGTAAGAGTGAGCAGGTGGTGACGACGGGAGCGCAGTTGTTACCGCAGCCTCAATTCAACGATACTAAAAACGGTATCACTGTGAAAACACAGACGGACGGTGGAATTTCCATAACGGGAACCGCAACAGCCGCTATTACATTTACGGTTGCGGAAATCCTGCTTCAGGCGGGGCAGTATACACTGTCGGGATTATCCGGTTTGGTCGTTGGTAAAATGTATTTTCAGCTTGTTGAAATAAGTGCACAGGGTGGTCAATTTGTTGGTGAGCTGGCAAAGGTAGGCCATGTTACTAGCGCGACCGTTACAATTGACCATGATGTATGGGCGCGTGCAGAAATAAAAGTATTATCAGGAGTAACCGCCGATAGTGTTTGTTATCCCATGCTTAACGCCGGAGACACCGCCCTCCCCTGGGAACCCTACACCGGAGCCGCTCCCTCTCCCAGCCCGGACTACCCGCAGGACATTATCAGCGTGGGGACGGTGAGCACGGGGAAGCAGATGTTAAATGCTGACACGATTGTACAGGGCGGAATTAATGCGGATACAGGAGCAACGAATAATGCTTCTAATTTTGTGCGTAGTGATTATATACCAGTTAAGCCCGGAGATTATGTGCTAAGCGGTGATGGACTAAAGTCATATTTAAATTACGTTATGTATTTCAATCAAGAGAAAGTAATACAAAGTAGTTTGTCAATTAAACCAACTAACGGAAAATTTACTGTCACAGAGGGGACTGCATATATCAGAATTAGATTTATTGCCAAAGATGGTGCGGAGGGAACGGTGATACCATCGGAAGTAGTTGCACTTAAACCTATGCTCAACACAGGCGACATAGCCTTACCATGGGAGCCGTACACCGGAGGCAAGCCGAGCCCGTCGGTGGAGTATCCGCAGACGTTGGAGCTGGTGGTGACAGGGGCGCAGATGTTTTACAAATCTCTTGTGACGTTACAGGGGACAGGTGCAGAAGCTGATATCACGGACAAAAGAGCCATTAAGATTACTTACACAAGAGCTAATGGCGGAAAATATGCAGGATTTATTGTGGACGATAAAAGTAATATTGTTGGCAAGACATTAACAATATCGTACGGCAGTATCATACCGAGTAAAAGCGGTTTGACACCCGGTATCCGATTGTATTGGATAGACATTAATGGATCCGTATTATCCTATGTGGTGTATGTAAATAAATCTCCCACTACAATTACAATAGAGGATCCTCAAAATGATATGGCTACAAAATTGGCATTGTTGTTGTATGCCGATATCGGTGACGCGGCCGTCGTAAATGATTATGTAATATATAAGGATATCATGATTAACGCCGGAGACACCCCGCTCCCATGGGAGCCGTACAAAGACCGCCAAACTGCCCCCGTCACTTTGACAGAACCATTACATGGGACCGGAGAGTGCCGGGACAGGATCGCGTGCAAAGATGGGGAATGGGGGATTGAGCGGTATATTGGTGTGGTGGATAACGGGCAATGGAGGAAGCTAAATGTAGCATCAGGAAGCGCCGGACATAGGTTTGTATATGATGCAACAGATATGATCGAAAAATTAAATTGCATGGTTATATGCTCTAAATATACAAGACGTCCAAAGGGTGCTAGCTTTAACGCTATTGGCGATTATGTGGCGACAGATGAAGTGGGAAAAATTTTTATTCGCACGCTTAACCCTGATTTCGAAACGATCGAAGCATTTAGGGAATTTATAGCCGATGCAATCACCCTCTATCCCCTTGCCACCCCTACCTGGGAGCCTTTCCCCTCCGCCACCCAGCAGGCCCTCAACGCCCTGACGACCTACGCAGGCACAACACACTTGACGATCACCGCGGGCGGCCCGGCCCCTACGGTGACTCTGGACTACGTCAAGGACACCCACAAGGCGCTGGAGCAGTGCTATGAGGCGGCCAAAGAGTACACCGACAACCAGATAGCGACAATAGTAGCAGCCCTGCCGACAGCGACGCAGGCGGCTATTGTAGATAACCAGACAACTAAACTTTTACAGGAGGTATGAGATTATGAGTAACACAGTGATTTACACGTTGATGAGCAGTCTTATCAGCAAAAAGTATTATGCAACCAAAGAGGAGGCCACGGACAAGCTGGGCGTATATTTCGCCTTCAACATGCTCTCTGCGGAGCAGATGACTGAACTTGCTCTGCTGGCTGAGACGGTGTACGCACCGCCGGTAGAGTCGACACCAGAACCCGAAAACCCAGAAACACCAACCATATAAGGAGGACAAGACATGAAATTTATTGATAAGTACAACGCTGCCGTAGGCGCAGCTGTAACACTATTAACTGCGTTATTCGGCGTTTACTGGTATGTCTTTGCCGGGTATCTGCTTTGTAATATCTTAGACTACATAACCGGCTGGGCGAAGGCCAGGAAGACGCATAAGGAGTCAAGCGGTATCGGGATTGTAGGGATTGTCAAGAAAGTTGGATACTGGATTATTATTCTGGTGGCATTCATGATTCCAGAACTGTTTATCCATCTGGGACAAGATTTACTGGGGGTCAATTTAAGCTTCCTGGCGCTTCTGGGGTGGTTCACCCTGGCAACGCTTCTTATCAACGAGATCCGCAGTATTCTGGAGAATCTGGTGGAATACGGCATTAATGTTCCTGATTTCCTGATTAAGGGTTTAGCGATTACAGAAAAGCTTATCAGCGCCGGAGCAGATACGGGTGAGAAATAGTTTCGACGGTCGAAACTCCCGCCGGCAGTGTGAGCGCCGGAGCTGCTGCGAGATCGCAAAAAGTTGTAATATCACAACTTGTGACGTCACAAGATTTTGGGGCCTGGGTGATCCTGGGCCTCTTTTTGATTGGAGGTTATTTATGAGTAAAACATTGGACAAGCTTCTTGCTCTAGCAGAGAGCCAGACCGGCTATACCGAGAAGAATAACGACAAGGATTTAGACGCCATGGTCGGCCCTACAGCCGGTAATGGCAATCATACGAAGTACGCCCGGGACTTAACCGCTATGGGCCTTCCTGGCTATTGTGGAGACGCCTGGTGCGCAGTCTATCAGATGTGGCTGGAGGTCAAGACGGTAGGAAAGGAGCAGGCGCTTAAAACGCTCGGGCCGCAGTTCTATAACTGCTTCGCAGTCCGGGATCGTGCCAAAGCCACAGGCAGATGGCTGGCGGCCGGAGCAACTCCTAAGCCCGGATACCGCGTAATCTTCCGCCAGAGCCATATCGCATTGGTCACCAGAGTGACCGGCGGTAGAATCTACACCAACGAGGGCAATACCAGCAACGGGACCGCGGTGGTACGTAATGGCGGCATGGTCTGCAATAAGTCCTATCAGCTGGGGGATAGTAGTATTCTTGGGTATGTTATGGTGGATTATCCGGAGGATCCAGTAGAGCAGCCGAAAAAGTCAGGCTGGAGCCAGGAAGATGGCGGCTGGAAATTTTACAATGGCGATACCAGGGAGCCGGTGCGTAATGCATGGTACAAGGACGGCCAGGACTGGTATTGGTTTGACGGCGCCGGCATGATGGTCCGTAACACCTGGTACCGGTATAAGGAAGCCTGGTACTATCTGGGGAACGATGGAGCCATGTGTACGGGCCAGGTGACAGTGGACGGCAAGTGGTACATCATGGATAACGCCGGACGCATGATCGTGGAGCCGGTGGTGCTGACGCCAGATCAGGATGGTGCACTGCGGTGGCCGGGACTGGCAGGGGAATAGGAGGTGATAAATGAGAACCATCTGTTCAAATAAAAAAATAATTTTGGATCAAAATAAGATGAACTCCTGATGAAAATATGGTATAGTTTATTATATGGTATTATTTTACAATACGGAGGACAAACTATGAAAATCCCAAGTTTTTTGGATCGGGATAACTATTTACAGAACCCGATTATGCGCAGATTTTTAAAAGAACATAACCTGGAATTGGTAAGTACACGAGCGGATTATATTAATTCAATTGAAAGATTTTCTGAAATAAGTGAGGAAAATAAAGCAATTGTCTGTAAGTGGCTTTTGAAGATTGTTAAAGAGGGAAGCAAGGAGATCTGTTATAGAAAAATTCATGGGATTGGGGAACGGCATAGAGATGTTTCAGTTGTAGAGGCAATGATAAAAGAGGCTTTTCCAGAATGCCCTAGACAAAATGTATTAGCATACAGAAATTCAGAAGAATGGAAAATGATTGATTATCATTTTTATATGGACGAGGGCGAAATTCAGAAGATAGAATTCACTTTTTCCCAATTGTATCTGTGCGGTGAAGAAGGAAAAAATGGAGAGACTACAGTATTTCCCATATTTATAGAAGTATATTTAAATGAAGGGTTTGTTATCAGCAGAGCAAAGGCTAAATCTACATTATATCCATATGATGCAAATAATCCAATGCTTTTAGGTATTTCAAGAATAAATACTATGGCAGTTGCAGTGGCCGCAATCGATCAGATAATCAATATATTTGAGTTTACAACTGAAAGGGACAAACAAAAAGTCAAGAATGAAAATTCACAGATGCTTTATAAATTATACGAGCAATATTCTTTTACTCCCGCAGATGTTGAGGAAAAAATTGATACACAGAATGGTTTAATATTTAGTTTTGTCAATCAATTATTTGGCGATTTATCATTGGATATTCGTAATAAGGAAAAGGCTTTAGTAGACACGAGAATATTGGTAGAGAAATATATTTCAATAAATGGAGATAATGAAAATGTGTTTAAACAAGATAGAAAAGCATATCTTATTAAAATAAGTTCCGATGATGAGTTAGATTTAACCAGTATTGATACAAAATCAGAAAAGTCGATACCTTTACAGTGTACAGAAGCTTTTTTTGATAGTAAGAAATCCGTTATAAAGGGGAAAAAGTGTAAAAAATTAAATATGGTTTTTAAACGCAATGATGAAAAATATTTAACAGGAAATATAAGGCAACTGGAAGTTCAGTTCGGAACCCAAAAAAATTATGGATATGTAAAGACGTTGCAATATGCAGAGGAGGCTGATATACAAAATGTTCTACAAGCAATTTTCGACAATTATTGATATCCTGAATCCTGATTTCGTAGAAAACTTCGACTATTGGCTTGCAACTCTGCCTAGACAGAGTAAGAGGAATATAACAGCATCAGCAGTATCCGCCAGACTGGGGGTAAGCTATTCCTTAGCAGAATCTATTCTGAAATATGCAGAGAAACAGAAGATTCTTGAAAAACATTATCTTGCTAAGTGTCCAGATTGTGACAATACTCTTAGTGTGCTATCAAAAGGAGAAATAGCTGAAGCATTACTAGAACCAATGTATTGTGACGACTGTGAGGAGGATAAACATATTTCGGCAGCTGATATTTATGTAGCATATAAGGTAATCCAATTACCCGATGTTACAGAAGGAGAAATTAAGGAGGCTATAGAGAAGAGGCTAAATCAAGGGGAAGGTATTACTGTAAATTTTACAATGGCTGACTCGCTTTCTCATGATATAAATACGATTTATGAATCTTTCTATAATCCGAGTGAGTCAGCATACCAGAAATTTCATGAATTGAGGAATAAACTGGATTTGGATTATGGAGATGATACAACAGCAAAGGGGAAAGCCCTAGAAATGCTTATTAAAGAAATTTTCAACAATATTAGGGGAGTAAAATGTACAAATGACGTAAAGACGCAAACAAACCAGTTTGATTGTACAGCATTATGTGGAATCAAACCAATGACGCTGTCGGTATTTGACTATCTTGCACCTTATTTTATTATTGAATGTAAAAATGAACCCAAGAAAAAACCCGATAACACTTATTGTAACAAGTTATTAAGTATTATGGATACAAATGCTGCTAAGGTAGGAATAGTGTTTGGTCGGTTAGACGCGACTCGAACATGTTTTACAATTTCCAGAGAGCATTATTTGACACATAGTGTCAATTTAAAACAACAATTGATTATTACATGTTCTGACAAAGATTTGGAGTATCTAATTGATAAGCAAGTTAATCTGTTGATTTATCTGGAGTACAAATTTTTACAAGTAACTTCAGGAAGCCCTAATTCTACTTTTGAAATGTTTAAATTGTCTTAGTAAGTATATACCTTGATTGGTATTAAGGGGAAATCAAAATAATAGGGTGAATTACCGCCCTTTTATCCGCCTTTGCATCACAATACAATCCACAAAACGTTATATAAGTATGCTCATTAATCAGCAGGGCGGTAGCCACCCCATTAGCTCCGCCCTGCCGTCCTATCGTTACTCATAGTATTTCTCGTACCACTTCACCCGGCGCTCCATCTGCTCTGGTTTTGCCTTTTGTGGTTCAATCTCGAGAAAGAGGCACTTCTGCTCTGGTTTCCCACAGCCGCAAGTTTCCTTATAATAGTACTGGCACTGATTAATGTCTTCAGCCAGGGTGCATATACTTGCCATTTTACTATCTCCTTTTTTCTTTTATCATAGCAAACAAATGTTCGAAAAACAATAGTTAAAAAATGCCACTGGCCGAAGTCAGTGGCTATTTCTTTTGAATAGTTTTTCAAGTAGACGTTTCAACTTGAGTTGCCTTTTGACAGCAGGTTTGATACCTCTTCGTTCCATCTCCTCCATAATCTTCTGAAATTCTCCTGGTGGTGCTTCGAGATCTCCGTCTGATGCGATCTCTGGGTGCTCCTGCATAAAATCTAGCTGCCGAGCGTCCAGTCTTACTTGCCGTGTTAGAAAATATCTTATTCGCTTAAAAATAGATCTTCTTTTCCCTTTCATATCATCATCCCCTTAGGCTAAATATACACCTACGAGGACAGAATGGTAGTGGAAGAATATGGAAAGTACACACTTCTGTGATACTATTCTGATACTAAAAAATTTTAGAATGAGTAAAATACAAACAGATATTCGATGAAAAACAGATATTTAATATCATAATCCTTCTTTTATACGATATAAAAAAGAAATGGCATCGTAATAGAATTGAAAGATAATAATAGTTGAATAATTTCAGATAAATTGCTACAATGAATAGTGTAAAAAGGAGAATCCTGTAAGGAGTGACAATATGAAGAAAAAAGGTTTCGTTGTGCTGGCAGTTGCTGCGGTACTGACATTAGGAACTGCCACCATGAGCGCATGGGCAGCGGAGGGATGGGCGCAGTCCGGAAACACCTGGTCATACTATGATTCCAACGGATATAAAGTGACCAATGTGTGGAAAAAAGGCGCGGACAACTTATGGAGATATTTGAACGGCAATGGCGAAATGGCCGTCAATACATGGGTAGATAATACTTATTATATGGATTCTAACGGGATTCTGGTAACGGATAAGTGGATGAAGTTTCAGGAGTCCGGCAGCTCCGAGTATAAGTGGTATTACTTCGGAAGCAGCGGAAAAGCGATTATGGACAACTGGTCCAAGATTAATAATAAATGGTATTATTTCGATTCTAACGGTGAGATGCAGACTGGATGGGTTCTGGATAACATGTACTACTGTGGTACGGATGGCGTAATGAGGACAGGCTGGCAGAAGCTGTTTCCGCCGGACAGTGATTACGATCCGGACCGTGTGTCCCCTGGAGACGAGGATGACGACGGAAAGCGCTGGTATTATTTCAGTGACAGCGGCAAAAAGTATATGCCGAAGGAAACCAGCGGAGATTACGGTACTTATAAGATTGACGGCGTAGCGTACTGCTTCGATTCGGACGGCGCGCTTCAGACAGGCTGGAAGAATGTCGGGGTTGATAACGCAGATTATGACATTCAGAATTATAAGTATTACGATTCCAGCGGAAAGTTAAGGACCGGCTGGTATTCGATCGAACCGCCGGAGGATTTAAGCGGATACGAAGGTGATGTAGAATGGTTTTATTTTTCCAGCAACGGAACGCCAAAGGCAGGACCGAAGGAAGGAGAGGCCACAACACAGAACTTAACAAAGATCAACGGAAAGACGTATCTGTTCAATGACAGAGGGAATCCGGTCTACGGTCTTCAGAAGGTTCGGATTGGAAGTACTTCAGAGTATACCTCCTATTATTTTGGTGACAAGAAGACGAGTACCATGCAGAAGGGAAAGATCAAGGTTACCGAGGGCGACGGCGATGAAGAGACGTATTACTTCAGCGACAGCGGCCGCGGCTATACCGGCGTTAAAGACGGATACCTCTATTACATGGGCAAGCTGCAGCGGGCGGAGGACGGCGTCAGATATGAGCCGATTACCATCCCGGCCGGAAACAGCTACACGACCTATGTGGTGAATGCATCGGGCAAGGTGGCTAAGAACACGACGGTCAAGAACGCGGACGGTGTGAAGTACAAGACGAGCAGCAGCGGATCGCTTACGAAGGTGGATGACGAAGACGCCTCCGGGAGCTACCGGGATCCGATTGAACCGGTTTGGAAAGAATAAAAAATTTAAGAAGAATGACAGGGAAGCAGGATTGGAGCCAAAGGGATGGTTCTGATCCTGCTTTTGTATTTTTCACTGTCTCCTCAGAACGATTATAAAATAGCTATTACTAATAGGAAGAAACACTGTAAAACCCCTCAAAAGCGGCAGATCAGCCATCGAATAAAAAAAATTAAGAAATAAAGAAAAAAATGCTTGCAATGTAAAAAAAAGTGTGCTATCCTGTAAAGGCTGTGGCATGATAGCTGTGAAGCGTGAGGTTGCTGTCCAAGAGGCAGGTTTTCCGTGGAGCGAATGTCAAGTTAGGAAACTGGCGACAAGTCACTGTACAATTAAAGAATTCTGTTTCAAAAAAACGGAAAATCAGTGTGGGGTCCTGGAGGACACACACGGGAACGTGTACAGTCACCGCTTGTCGTACTTCTACTAAGTGCGAAAAGGAGGCGACTTTTTTTATGGCAAGTCAAGTAATGAGAATCACATTAAAGGCGTACGATCATCAGTTAGTTGATCAGTCTGCAAGCAAAATCATCGACACTGTGAAAAAAACAGGATCACAGGTGAGCGGACCGGTGCCGTTACCAACGAAGAAAGAAGTGGTAACTATCTTACGTGCAGTTCACAAGTACAAAGATTCCAGAGAGCAGTTCGAGCAGAGAACGCACAAGAGACTCATCGATATCATTACACCAAGTCAGAAGACTGTGGACGCATTATCCAGACTGGAAATGCCGGCCGGTGTATACATTGATATCAAGATGAAGAACAAATAATTTTTCTTCATCGCATCAATTAATAAGGTAATATCCTGAAGGGTTTAGATATAGAAGCAACACACCATTCCGCCGGACCTCGGTGAGAGGGACTCATAGTGTTCCACTTATATTGGACTGTTCTAGGATGATTGCAGAAGGGATCTTTAATCCCGGCAATCCGCTGTAGAATTAACAAACAGGAGGTAAAAACATGAAGAAGGGTATATTAGCTACCAAAGTCGGAATGACACAGATCTTCAATGAGGACGGAGTATTAACTCCAGTAACAGTTCTTTTAGCCGGCCCGTGTGTAGTAACACAGGTTAAGACAGCTGAGAACGACGGTTACAATGCAGTACAGGTTGGTTTTGTTGACAAGAGAGCAAAACTTGTAAGCAAGCCGCTTAAGGGCCATTTTGATAAGGCCGGTGTATCTTACAAGAGATACGTAAGAGAGTTCAAGTTCGAGAATGCTTCCGAGTATTCCGTTAAGGACGAAATCAAAGCAGACATCTTCGCTGCAGGCGATAAGATCGACGCAACCGCAATCTCCAAAGGTAAAGGTTTCCAGGGTGCTATTAAGAGACACGGACAGTCCAGAGGACCTATGGCTCACGGTTCCAAATTCCATCGTCATGCAGGTTCCAACGGTTCCTGTTCTGACCCGAGCAAGGTATTCAAGGGCAAAAAGATGCCTGGACAGATGGGTAACAAGCGCGTAACAATCCAGAATCTCGAGATCGTTAAGATCGACGCAGAGAACAACTTAATTCTGGTTAAGGGCGCTGTACCAGGACCGAAGAAGTCCTTAGTAACAATCAAGGAAACAGTAAAAGCAGCAGTTTAATGCTTTTATAAGAAAGGAGGAACACACAGATGGCAAACGTATCTGTTTACAATATGGAAGGTAATGAAGTTGGCACATTAGAGTTAAACGATGCTGTGTTTGGTGTGAATGTAAATGAGCACCTTGTACACTTAGCAGTTGTCAGCCAGCTTGCTAATAAGCGCCAGGGCACACAGAAAGCGAAAACTCGCTCTGAAGTATCCGGCGGCGGAAGAAAACCGTGGAAGCAGAAAGGAACCGGTCATGCAAGACAGGGTTCAACAAGATCTCCACAGTGGACAGGCGGCGGAGTAGTATTTGCTCCAACACCAAGAGATTACACGATCAAACTGAACAAGAAGGAAAGAAAGCTTGCGTTAAAGTCTGCCCTTACAAGCAGAGTGAACGAGAACAAGTTCATCGTTGTTGACGAGTTAAAGTTTGACGAAATCAAGACAAAGAAGTTCCAGAACGTATTGAATAATTTAAAGGTATCCAGAGCACTTGTTGTTGTTGGCGATGACAGCGCAAACGCAGTGAAGTCCGCAAGGAATATTCCGGCTGTTAAGACTGCTTTTGTTAACACGATCAATGTATACGATATCTTAAAATATAACACAGTTGTTGCTACCAAGACTGCTGTTGCAGCAATCGAGGAGGTGTACGCATAATGGCAGATATTAAATATTTTGACGTAATCCAGAAGCCGATCGTAACCGAGAAGAGCATGAACGCTATGGCGTCCAAGAAATATACTTTCACTGTTCATCCGGATGCAAACAAGGCCATGATCAAAGAAGCTGTCGAGAAGATGTTCCCGGGAACCAAGGTTGCCAGCGTGAACACCATGAACTTAGAAGGAAAGACCAAGAGAAGAGGAATGACCTTCGGTAAGACAGCTAAGACGAAGAAAGCGATCGTTCAGCTTACTGCTGACAGCAAGGATATCGAAATCTTCGAAGGACTGTAGGATATTCGCCGTTACGGCAGTATTGGTCCTAAACTATGTGATGAACATTATATCACGATAAAATGAAACGCCAGGCGGCGTTGAAGCATTTGCGGGCCATGATAACAGAGGCTCATGTATAAGTGCTTTTAGCAAGAAAGGAGAGTTACAACATGGGAATCAAAAAGTATAACCCATATACCCCTTCCAGAAGACATATGACTGGTTCTGATTTCAGCGAGATTACAAAGACAACTCCAGAGAAGTCCTTAATCAGCGCTACAATGAACAAGCAGGCTGGTCGTAACAATCAGGGTAAGATCACTGTTAGACATCGCGGCGGCGGTGCTAAGAGAAAA
Organism: Hungatella sp. L36; assembly: GCF_014288035.1. Classification (NCBI taxonomy): domain Bacteria; kingdom Bacillati; phylum Bacillota; class Clostridia; order Lachnospirales; family Lachnospiraceae; genus Hungatella; species Hungatella sp. L36. The sequence continues at coordinate 284,866 of NZ_JACOPC010000003.1, forward strand.
TATAGAATCATCGATTTCAAGAGAAACTCCAAAGATGGCATTCCGGCAACTGTAATCGGCATCGAGTACGATCCGAACAGAACTGCTAACATCGCTTTAATCTGCTATACAGATGGTACAAAGTCTTATATCCTCGCACCGGCTGGTTTGACAGACGGCATGAAGATCATGAGCGGCGAGAATGCAGAGGCAAGAATTGGTAACTGTTTACCATTAGGCCAGATCCCGGTTGGTACACAGGTACACAACATCGAACTTTATCCGGGCAAGGGCGGTCAGCTGGTTCGTTCCGCTGGAAACTCTGCTCAGTTAATGGCTAAAGAAGGCAAGTATGCAACCTTAAGATTACCTTCAGGCGAGATGAGAATGGTTCCGATCAACTGCAGAGCTACAATCGGCGTTGTAGGCAACGGAGATCACTCCCTTATCAACATTGGTAAAGCTGGTAGAAAGCGCCATATGGGCTTCAGACCTACTGTACGTGGTTCCGTTATGAACCCGAACGACCATCCACACGGTGGTGGTGAAGGAAAGACCGGTATCGGCCGTCCAGGTCCGTGTACACCATGGGGCAAACCTGCTCTTGGTTTAAAGACCAGAAAGAAAAACAAGCAGTCTAACAAGTTAATCGTTAGAAGAAGAGATGGAAAGACCATTAAATAATTGAAGGAGGTTAGAACCTATGGCTCGCTCACTGAAAAAAGGACCATTCGCGGATGCGTCTTTACTGAAAAAAATTGATGCTATGAACACAGCAGGACAGCATCAGGTAATTAAGACCTGGTCCCGTCGTTCTACCATCTTCCCACAGATGGTTGGACACACAATTGCAGTTCATGATGGAAGAAAGCACGTTCCGGTATATGTTACAGAAGATATGGTTGGACATAAACTCGGTGAATTCGTTGCAACCAGAACCTACAGAGGTCATGGCAAAGACGAGAAGAAATCCGGACGTAAGTAATAGATTGATTAGTTGAAAGGAGGCTTCACCAATGGCTAAGGGACATAGAACCCAAATTAAGAGAGAAAGAAATGCTCAGAAGGACACAAGACCGTCAGCAAAGTTATCTTATGCCAGAGTTTCTGTTCAGAAGGCATGCTTCGTATTAGACGCCATCAGAGGCAAAGATGCACAGGCAGCACTTGGTATTGTAACTTACAATCCCAGATATGCTTCTACTTTAATAGAAAAGTTATTAAAATCAGCGATTGCGAATGCTGAGAATAACAACGGTATGGATCCGTCCAAACTTTACGTAGAAGAATGCTACGCAAACAAAGGACCGACAATGAAGAGAGTAAAACCGAGGGCACAGGGCCGCGCTTATAGAATCGAGAAGAGAATGAGCCACATCACCATCGTGCTTAATGAAAGATAAGGAGGCAAATAATGGGACAGAAAGTTAATCCACACGGCTTAAGAGTCGGTGTTATTAAAGACTGGGATTCCAAGTGGTATGCAGAAGCTGACTTTGCAGACAATTTAGTAGAAGACTACAAGATCAGAACATACCTGAAGAAGAGATTATACAGTGCCGGCGTATCTGATATCGAGATTGAAAGAGCGTCTGACCGTGTTAAAATTATTATCCACACTGCAAAACCGGGTGTCGTTATCGGTAAGGGTGGTTCTGAAATTGAGAAATTAAAAGCAGAAGTTCAGAAGATGACAGATAAGAAATTATTTGTTGACATCAAAGAAGTTAAGAGACCTGACAAAGACGCTCAGTTAGTAGCTGAATCCATCGCACAGCAGTTAGAGAACCGTGTTTCCTTCCGTCGTGCTATGAAGTCCACTATGGGCCGTTCCATGAAGTCAGGAATCAAAGGCATCAAGACTGCAGTCGCAGGTCGTCTTGGCGGCGCTGATATGGCTCGTACAGAGTTCTACAGCGAGGGAACGATTCCGTTACAGACATTAAGAGCAGATATTGACTATGGTTTCGCTGAAGCAAATACTACCTACGGCAAAGTTGGCGTTAAGGTATGGATCTACAAAGGCGAAATACTTCCAACTAAAGGAAATAGGGAAGGGAGCGGTAAATAATGTTAATGCCTAAGAGAGTTAAACGTCGTAAACAGTTCCGTGGATCCATGGCTGGTAAGGCTTTAAGAGGCAATACAATCAGCAATGGTGAATACGGTTTAGTCGCTTTAGAGCCATGTTGGATCAAATCGAACCAGATCGAGGCAGCCCGTGTTGCCATGACCCGTTACATTAAGCGTGGTGGTAAAGTCTGGATCAAGATTTTCCCGGATAAACCTGTAACAGCAAAGCCAGCAGAAACCCGTATGGGTTCCGGTAAGGGCGCTCTGGAATACTGGGTAGCAGTAGTAAAACCAGGCCGTGTATTATTTGAAATCGCTGGAGTACCTGAAGACCTGGCTCGTGAAGCTTTACGTCTTGCTATGCACAAGTTACCATGCAGATGTAAGATTGCTGCTAAAGCAGATTTAGAAGGCGGTGATAACAGTGAAAATGAATAAATATGTAGAAGAATTAAAGGCAAAATCAGTCACAGAGCTGAACGAAGAATTAGTAGCTGCAAAGAAGGAGCTCTTTAACTTGAGATTCCAGAACGCAACGAATCAGCTGGATAACACCAGCAGAATCAAAGAAGTTCGTAAGAACATTGCCAGAATCCAGACTGTTATGACAGAGAAGGCTAGACTGGCTTAAGTAGATATTTTTCATCTCAGTATGACACACACGACCGTGTGTAACATTGAAAGGAGTAACGTAGCGTGGAAAGAAATTTAAGAAAAACCCGTACGGGCAAGGTAGTCAGCAATAAGATGGATAAGACCATCGTTGTGGCTATCGTAGACCATGTAAAACATCCTTTATACGGCAAGATCGTAAAGAGAACGTATAAATTAAAAGCTCATGACGAAAACAACGAATGCAACATGGGCGATACAGTAAAAGTAATGGAAACAAGACCGCTGTCCAAGGACAAGAGATGGAGACTTGTTGAGATTATCGAGAAAGCGAAATAAATTATTTCCAGGAAGGAGTAACAGGCATGATTCAGCAGGAGACCAGGTTAAAGGTTGCCGACAATACCGGTGCGAAAGAATTACTGTGTATCCGTGTTATGGGCGGCTCTACAAGAAGATATGCTAATATTGGTGATATTATCGTCGCTACCGTTAAGGATGCAACACCAGGCGGTGTTGTAAAGAAAGGTGACGTAGTAAAGGCCGTTGTTGTGCGTACTGTAAAAGGTGCCCGCCGCAAAGACGGTTCTTATATCAGGTTCGATGAGAACGCTGCAGTAATAATCAAAGATGACAAGACTCCGAGAGGAACTCGTATCTTTGGACCGGTTGCAAGAGAATTAAGAGAGAAACAGTTCATGAAGATTGTTTCTTTAGCTCCAGAAGTATTATAGGGAGGTGTCGACTGTGCATAAAATTAAGAGAGATGACCTGGTAAAGGTTATCGCAGGAAAAGATAGAGATAAACAGGGCAAAGTTCTTCATGTAGATACAAAGAACAACAAAGTTCTGGTTGAAGGCTGCAACATGATTACAAAGCATGTAAAGCCAGGCCCTGGCAACCCACAGGGTGGTATTGTTCAGAAAGAAGCTGCGCTTGATATCTCCAACGTAATGCTTGTTGTAGACGGAAAAGCAACCAGAGTCGGCTTCGAAGTAAAAGACGGCAAAAAAGTCCGTGTTGCCAAAACAACCGGAAAAGCGATTGACTAATTCGGAGAGGAGGAATAAAAATTGGCTAGATTAAAAGAAACATATCAGAGCGAAATCGTAGAAGCTATGATTAAGAAATTCGGTTATAAGAACATCATGGAAGTGCCGAAGTTAGATAAGATCGTCATCAACATGGGTGTTGGCGAAGCAAAGGAAAATGCCAAGGTTTTAGACTCTGCAGTCAGAGACTTAGAAATCATCTCCGGACAGAAGGCAGTCTTAACAAAGGCAAAGAAATCTATTGCTAACTTCAAACTCAGAGAAGGCATGCCAATCGGCTGTAAGGTTACATTACGCGGTGAGAGAATGTATGAGTTTGCAGATCGTCTGATCAATCTTGCATTACCTCGTGTACGTGACTTCAGGGGTGTTAATCCTAACGCTTTTGACGGCAGAGGAAACTATGCCCTTGGTATCAAGGAACAGCTTATTTTCCCTGAAATTGAGTACGATAAAGTTGACAAGGTCAGAGGTATGGACATCATTTTCGTTACTACCGCTAAGACCGATGAAGAAGCCCGTGAACTTTTGACATTATTCAATATGCCATTTGCAAAATAACAGGAGGAATATTCCATGGCAAAGACTTCAATGAAGATTAAACAGCAGAGACCTGCAAAATTCTCCAGCAGAGAATACAACCGTTGCAGAATCTGTGGACGTCCACATGCTTATTTAAGAAAATACGGTATCTGCAGAATCTGCTTCCGTGAATTAGCATACAAGGGTCAGATCCCAGGCGTTAAGAAAGCAAGCTGGTAAAATAAGGAAGGAGGCAATTCAAAATGACAATGAGCGATCCAATCGCAGATATGCTTACAAGAATTCGTAATGCAAATACTGCCAAACACGATACAGTAGATGTACCTTCATCCAAGATGAAATTAGCTATTGCTGATATCCTTGTAAAAGAGGGCTACATTAAGAAATATGATCTCGTAGAAGACGGTGCATTCCAGACAATCAGAATCACCTTAAAATACGGCAAAGACAAGAACGAAAAAATCATCACAGGTATCAAGAGAATCTCCAAGCCTGGTTTACGTGTATACGCAAACAAGGAAGAGTTACCGAAGGTTCTGGGTGGTTTAGGAATAGCTATCATCTCCACAAACCAGGGCGTTGTAACCGATAAGGCAGCACGCGAACTCGGCGTAGGCGGAGAAGTGCTGGCATTTGTTTGGTAATTTAAGAACTACTGAAAACAGAAGAGGCGCAGACGCTTTTTCCGAAAATTTAAGGAGGTACACGGCATGTCACGTATAGGAAGAATGCCTATCGCGATTCCGGCAGGCGTTACTGTCACAATCGCAGAAAATAATAAAGTGACTGTAAAAGGTCCAAAGGGAACTCTGGAAAGAGTATTACCGGCTGAGATGTCCATCAAAGAAGAAGATGGCCAGATCATCGTTACAAGACCCAGTGATTTAAAGAAGATGAAATCTTTACACGGTCTGACAAGAACACTGATCAACAACATGATCGTTGGCGTAACCGCTGGTTACGAGAAGAAACTGGAAATCAATGGTGTAGGTTACAGAGCTCAGAAGCAGGGTAAGAAGCTTGTTCTTTCCCTCGGTTATTCTCATCCGGTTGAGATGGAAGATCCGGAAGGTCTGGAGTCCACAATGGAAGGCCAGAACGTCATCATTGTAAAAGGTATCGATAAAGAAAAAGTAGGCCAGTACGCTGCTGAAATCAGAGACAAGAGAAGACCTGAGCCGTATAAGGGCAAAGGTATCAAATATGCTGATGAAGTTATCAGACGTAAAGTTGGTAAGACTGGTAAGAAATAATTTAAGGAGAGTGTAAAAATGGTTAGCAAACAGTCAAGAAGCGAAGTTCGCGTGAAGAAGCACACCAGATTACGTAATCGTTTTGCAGGCACTGCAGAAAGACCGCGTTTAGCTGTGTTCAGAAGTAATAATCATATGTATGCTCAAATTATTGACGATACAGTTGGTAAAACTTTAGTCTCAGCTTCTACAGTTGATAAGGAAGTAAAGGCTGAATTAGAGAAAACTAACAACGTTGATGCTGCAGCATATGTAGGTACAGTAGTTGCCAAGAAGGCTCTCGAAAAGGGAATCAAGGAAGTTGTATTTGACAGAGGCGGCTTCATATATCAGGGCAAGATTCAGGCATTAGCAGACGCAGCCAGAGAAGCTGGTCTGGAATTCTAGTAGAGAGGAGAATAGGGCGTTGAAACATACAATTATTGATGCAAGTCAGTTAGAATTAAACGACAAAGTAGTTGCTATCAAGCGAGTATCGAAAACCGTAAAAGGCGGACGTACTATGAGATTCTCTGCTTTAGTAGTCGTAGGCGATGGCAATGGCCACGTAGGTGCAGGCCTTGGCAAAGCCGGCGAAGTTCCGGAAGCAATCCGTAAGGGTAAAGAGGCTGCAGTTAAGAATATGGTAACTGTTCCGATTGATGAGAACAGTAGCATTCCTCATGATTTAACCGGAAGATTCGGAAGCGCATCTGTACTTCTTAAGAAGGCTCCGGAAGGTACCGGTATCATCGCAGGCGGTCCTGCCCGTGCGGTAGTGGAGCTTGCGGGAATTAAGAATATCCGTACAAAATCTTTAGGATCCAACAACAAGACAAACGTAGTTTTGGCTACAATCGAAGGATTGACTCAGATAAAGACTCCTGAGGAAGTTGCAAAGCTTCGCGGCAAATCTGTAGAAGAGATTTTAGGCTAAGGAGGATAAGAAAATGGCAGATAAATTAAAAATCACATTGGTGAAATCCCCGATCGGCGCAGTTCCGAAACAGAAAGCTACCGTTGAAGCTTTAGGCTTAAAGAAGCTTCATAAGACAGTTGAGATGCCGGATAACGGTGCTGTAAGAGGCATGATCCAGAATGTAAGACATTTAGTAAAAGTTGAAGAAATTTAAGGAAAACAGTAAGGAGGTGCAAACGATGGAATTATCAAATTTACAGCCTGCATTAGGATCCAAACACAGCGATAGCTTCAGAAGAGGCCGTGGCCATGGTTCAGGAAACGGTAAGACTGCAGGTAAGGGCCATAAAGGACAGAAAGCTCGTTCTGGTGCTCCGAGACCAGGGTTTGAAGGCGGTCAGATGCCTTTATACAGACGTATTCCTAAGAGAGGCTTCACAAACAGAAATACCAAGACTATCATTGGAATCAATGTTAGTGCTTTAGAGCAGTTCGAAAACGATACTGTTGTTACAGTTGAGACTCTGTTGGAGAGCGGCATTGTTAAGAATCCGCGCGATGGTGTTAAGATCCTTGGAAACGGAGAATTAACCAAAAAGCTTACAGTAAAGGTAGATGCTTTCAGCGAAGGCGCTAAGACCAAAATCGAGGCTTTAGGTGGAACCTGCGAGGTGAACTAATATGTTAAAAACGCTCCGTAATGCATTCAAGATCAAGGACATCAGAAAGAAACTTCTGTATACGTTCGCGATGCTGGTGGTTATTAGAATTGGCTCACAGCTGCCGATTCCTGGAGTAGAAACAGCATTTTTCAAAGATTTTTTCGCTCAGCAGAATAACGATGCGTTCGGATTTTTTAACGCCATGACAGGTAGCTCCTTTACCAACATGTCCGTGTTCGCGCTGAGTATTACCCCGTATATCACTTCCTCCATTATCATGCAGCTTCTGACCATTGCGATTCCGAAGCTGGAAGAGATGCAGAGAGACGGTGAAGACGGCAGAAAAAAGATAGCAGAATACACCCGTTACGTAACAGTTGCTCTGGCTTTAATTGAATCCATTGCTATGGCAGTCGGATTCGGCGGCCAGGGACTGTTAAGCGAGTTCAACGCAATCAGCGTCATTATCGCCGTAGTCACTATGACTGCAGGTAGTGCGCTTCTGATGTGGATTGGTGAGCGTATCACTGAGAATGGTGTGGGAAATGGTATTTCCATCGTCCTGTTATTTAACATCATTTCCAGTTTGCCCTCTGACGCATCTACACTTTATACCAGATTCATGTCTGGCAAGTCGGTTGCAGTGTCAGCGGTAGCTGCCATCATCATCGTGGCCATCGTGATTGCAATCGTGGTATTTGTCGTTGTCCTTCAGGATGGCGAGAGAAGAATTCCAGTCCAGTATTCCAAAAAGATGCAGGGACGTAAGATGGTTGGCGGCCAGTCCTCCAACATCCCGTTAAAAGTAAATACAGCCGGTGTTATCCCGGTTATCTTTGCTTCCTCCATCATGTCATTCCCGGTAGTTATCGCCCAGTTCTTCGGCAGCCGGATTAACTATGACAGCATTGGCGGACATATCCTTCTGATGCTGAATTCTTCTAACTGGTTCAAGCCGGAGCGTCCGGTCTACTCGATCGGTATGCTGGTTTATATCGCCCTGATCATCGTGTTTGCTTACTTCTACACATCGATTACCTTTAATCCGTTGGAAGTAGCGAATAACATGAAGAAGTCAGGCGGCTTTATCCCGGGTATCCGCCCAGGCAAGCCAACCAGCGATTACCTTAATTCCATTTTGAACTACGTAGTATTTATCGGTGCATGTGGTCTGACGATTGTATGTATTATCCCGATTATGGTATCCGGCCTCTTCAATGTAAGCCGCCTGTCATTTGGTGGTACATCCTTAATCATCATTGTCAGCGTTGTCTTAGAGACAATCAAGGCAATCGAATCTCAGATGCTTGTACGTTATTATAAGGGATTTTTGAATGACTAATGGACAAATCCAAGAGGAACACATTATGGCGTGTTTCTCTTGGTCTTTGTGCTATATGAACATATTGCAGGGAGGGACTGCTGATGAAGATTATCATGTTAGGTGCCCCAGGTGCCGGTAAAGGTACCCAGGCAAAGAAGATTGCTGAGAAGTATCAGATTCCACACATTTCCACAGGCGATATTTTCCGTTTCAACATCAAAGAGGGAACCGAGCTTGGAATGAAGGCGAAGGCATTTATGGATCAGGGCGGCTTAGTACCGGATGAGCTGACGATCGGCATGCTGATGGACCGCATCCAGAAGGAAGACTGTCAGAATGGTTACGTATTAGACGGTTTCCCAAGGACGATTCCGCAGGCGGAGAGCCTTACGAGCGCTCTTAATGAGAGAGGACAGAAGATCGACTACGCTGTGAATGTGGATGTTCCGGATGAGAATATCGTGAATCGTATGTCAGGACGCCGCGCCTGCTTAAGCTGCGGTGCTACATATCATATTGTCTATAAACCCAGCAAAGTGGAAGGCATCTGTGATGTCTGCGGTGATAAGCTTGTCTTAAGAGATGACGATAAGCCGGAAACCGTTAAGAAGCGTCTGTCCGTGTATCATGATCAGACACAGCCTCTGATTGACTATTATAAAGAAGCCGGCGTACTGGCAAATGTTGACGGAACACAGGATATGGAAAAAGTGTTCTCCGATATTGTCGCTGTTCTGGGAGCGTAATGTATGTCAGTTACGATTAAATCTGCAAGAGAAATAGAACTTATGAGAGAGGCCGGGAAAATCCTCGCGAAGACCCACGAGGAGCTGGCGAAAGCCTTAAAGCCCGGTATGACAACCTGGGATATCGACCATTTGGGAGAAGAGATCATCAGAAGCTACGGCTGCATCCCTTCCTTTAAAAATTACAACGGCTATCCGGCTTCTATCTGTGTATCGGTGAACGACGAAGTGGTTCACGGAATTCCCAGCAGGAAGCATTTCATAGAGGAAGGCGACATTGTGAGCCTGGATGCCGGCGTGATCTACAAGGGATACCATTCCGATGCGGCAAGGACGTACGGGATCGGTGAAATCTCCCCCGAAGCAGGCAGACTCATCGAGGTGACAAAACAAAGTTTCTTTGAAGGGATTAAATTTGCAAAAGCTGGCAATCATCTGAATGATATATCTTCTGCGATCCAGGCCTATGCTGAAAGCTTTGGCTTTGGCGTGGTACGGGATCTGGTAGGACATGGAATCGGAAGTCATCTCCATGAAGACCCGGAGGTGCCCAATTTCGCCGGAAGGCGGCGCGGCCTAAAACTGAGGCCAGGCATGACACTCGCCATTGAACCGATGATTAATGCGGGAACGCCGGAAGTGGTATGGCTCGATGATGACTGGACGGTTGTAACAGAGGACGGAGCGTTATCAGCCCACTATGAGAATACGGTCCTGATTACAGAAGGCGAACCGGAGCTTCTAAGCCTGGTTTCGGAAGCCCATTAGGGAATTTGAGTGAGGACAGTATGGAGATCACGACAGGAACGATTGTAAAAAGCCTGGCCGGACACGATAAAGAAGAAGTTTTCTTCATATTAAGAGAAGAAGGCGAATATGTTTATCTGGTGGACGGAAAATACCGGACGCTCGACAAGCCGAAGAAGAAAAACAGAAAGCATGTGGAGACCGTTTCCTGCGAGATGGACGGTCCGGGTAAAAAGATCAGGGAAAACCAGAGAGTCACCGATGAAGAGATCGCTCGTTTCATCAAATGTATCAAAAGATTAAAGTAGTGAGTAAAGACACAGGTTGTCAGGAGGTAAGATTTTATGTCGAAAGCAGATGTTATTGAAATTGAAGGAACCGTTGTGGAAAAGCTTCCGAACGCCATGTTCCAGGTAGAACTGGAAAACGGCCATCAGGTGCTTGCGCACATCAGCGGAAAACTTCGTATGAACTATATTCGTATTTTACCGGGTGATAAGGTAACCATTGAGTTATCCCCTTACGATTTGTCCAAGGGAAGAATTATCTGGAGAGATAAATAAAAGTAAAAACAAGGAAAAAATGCTTGCATTCGTATATGGAAAGTGTTATAATGCTATAGCGACTTTGTTGAAATACCGGGTGTATTATGCCCAAACGGCAGCACTGGTTGGTTTTATATAAAACACATTGCGGGTATACCTGGATGTCCTCATTTTGGGGACGCATAACGGAAAGGAGAATTGCTGTGAAGGTTAGATCATCAGTCAAACCGATTTGCGAAAAATGCAAAATCATTAAGAGAAAAGGCAGTATCAGAGTAATCTGTGAAAATCCTAAGCATAAGCAGAGACAAGGTTAAAAATTATTAATGGAGGTGTACTACACAAATGGCTCGTATTTCAGGTGTTGATTTACCAAGAGAAAAACGTGTTGAGATCGGCTTAACTTATGTCTACGGTATCGGTAGAACAAGTGCAAACCGCATTCTTAAAGAAGCTGGCGTTAATCCTGACACTCGTGTTAAGGACTTAACCGATGACGAAGTAAAGAGAATATCAGTTGTAATTGCTGACAGTCAGACTGTTGAAGGTGATTTACGTAGAGAAATCGCTATGAACATCAAGAGACTTCAGGAAATTGGCTGCTATCGTGGAATTCGTCACAGAAAGAGCCTGCCGGTTCGTGGTCAGAAGACAAAGACCAATGCAAGAACTCGCAAGGGCCCGAGAAAGACCGTAGCAAACAAGAAGAAATAAGCATTAAACTTAATGAAACTAAAACAGTGAATCACGTTACATGTTTTAAAAACAGGAATAACAGGATTCAAGAAATGAAGAAAGTAGGTTAGTTTAAAATGGCTAAAAAAGTGTCCACTACTAAAAAAGTGACAAAAAAGCGCGTAAAGAAAAACGTTGAACGCGGACAAGCACATATCCAGTCATCTTTTAATAACACAATCGTGACGTTAACAGATACTCAGGGTAATGCCTTATCTTGGGCAAGTGCTGGTGGTCTGGGATTTAGAGGTTCAAGAAAATCTACTCCATATGCAGCTCAGATGGCGGCAGAAACTGCTACTAAAGCAGCTCTTGTACATGGTTTAAAATCAGTAGACGTTATGGTAAAGGGTCCTGGTTCAGGCCGTGAAGCAGCTATTCGTGCACTTCAGGCATGCGGTTTAGAAGTAACCAGTATCAAGGATGTTACTCCGGTTCCACATAACGGATGTCGTCCGCCAAAACGTAGAAGAGTCTAATTAGGAGGTAATTACAGTGGCAGTAGATAGAGTTCCTGTTCTTAAAAGATGTAGATCCCTTGGTCTTGATCCAATCTATTTAGGAATAGATAAAAAATCCAACAGAGAATTAAAAAGAGCAAACAGAAAGATGAGTGAGTACGGCCTGCAGTTAAGAGAAAAGCAGAAAGCCAAATTCATCTACGGCGTTCTTGAGAAACCGTTCCGTAACTATTACGCAAAGGCTTCCAGACAGAGTGGTATGGTCGGTGAAAACCTGATGATCCTTCTGGAAAGAAGACTTGACAACGTAGTATTCCGTATGGGCTTTGGAAGAACAAGAAGAGAGACCAGACAGATGGTTGACCATAAGAGCATCTTAGTAAACGGCAAGTGTGTAAACATTCCGTCTTACTTAGTTAAAGCTGGCGACGTAATCGAAGTAAAAGAGAAATGCAAAGGAAACGCCAGATTTAAAGATGTAGTAGAGACCACAGCAGGACGTTTAACTCCGGCCTGGGTTGATGTTGACCATGAGAATTTACGTGGTACTGTTAAAGAGTTACCAACAAGAGATGAGATTGATGTTCCAGTGAATGAAATGCTTATCGTCGAGTTGTACTCCAAATAATTGAAAGTCTGTTAAAGAGAAACAACAACTTTCGCCCGGAGTATGGGAAACTGTACTCCGGGCAAGGATTTGAGTATAAGACCCTCGATACAAATTACCCAAAAGGAGGGGCTATTAGTGTTCGATTTTGAAAAACCAAACATTGAGATTGCTGAAATCTCTGAGGACAAGAAATATGGCAAGTTTGTAGTTGAACCGCTTGAAAGAGGTTACGGTACGACTTTAGGCAATTCCTTGAGAAGAATCATGCTTTCTTCTTTACCGGGAGCCGCAGTCAGTCAGGTAAAAATCGACGGCGTTTTGCATGAATTCAGTTCTATCCCAGGCGTTAAAGAGGATGTGACTGAGATCATTATGAACATCAAAAGCTTAGCAATCAAAAATAACAGCGACACCAATGAAGCAAAGGTTGCATACATCGAGTTTGAAGGCGAAGGTGTGGTAACGGCTGCTGACATTCAGGCGGACCCGGATATTGAAATCATGAATCCGGACCAGGTGATCGCGACACTCAGCGGCGGCACAGACAGTAAGTTCTACATGGAGCTGACTATCACAAAGGGCCGTGGCTATGTAAGCGCAGACAAAAACAAGAGTGAAGATTTACCGATTGGCGTGATTGCCGTTGATTCCATCTATACACCAGTAGAGCGCGTCAACATGACGGTACAGAACACCCGAGTAGGTCAGGTTACCGATTTCGATAAGCTGACATTAGATGTATTTACAAACGGAACACTGGCACCAGACGAGGCAGTCAGCCTTGCTGCGAAGGTGTTAAGTGAACATTTAAATCTGTTCATCGACTTATCCGAGAATGCCAAGACTGCAGAAGTCATGGTAGAGAAAGAGGATAATGAGAAAGAGAAGGTTCTGGAGATGAATATCGACGAACTGGAACTTTCCGTACGTTCATACAACTGTTTAAAGAGAGCCGGAATCAATACCGTAGAAGAGCTGTGCAACAGAACTTCTGAGGATATGATGAAGGTTCGTAACTTAGGCCGCAAGTCTTTAGAAGAAGTGCTGGCAAAGTTAAAGGAGTTAGGCTTACAGCTTAACCCGAGTGATGACGCGAACAGCTAATTGCTCGTTACAGGAATTTATGGAGATTAAGCGCAGGATGCAGTAAGACCGAAGAAGCATGCGCCGGCGTTCCACAAATGGAGGGAAATAAGACATGGCAGGATATAGAAAGCTGGGAAGAACTTCCAGCCAGAGAAAAGCACTGATCAGAAGCCAGGTAACAGCATTATTACACAATGGCAAGATCGTTACAACAGAAGCGAGAGCAAAAGAAATCCGTAAAGTAGCAGAAGGACTGATTGCTCTGGCCGTAAAAGAGAAAGACAATTTCGAAACCGTTAAAGTAACCGCTAAGGTTGCCCGCAAGGACAAAGACGGCAAGAGAGTCAAAGAAGTGGTGAACGGCAAGAAAGTTACCGTATACGACGAAGTAGAAAAAGAAATCAAGAAGGATCTTCCTTCCAGACTTCACGCAAGAAGACAGATGTTAAAGGTACTGTACGATGTAACAGAAGTACCGCAGGCAGCTGCTGGAAAGAAGAAAAATACAAAGAGCGTAGATCTCCCGAAGAAATTATTTGAGGAAATCGCACCGAAGTATGTATCCCGAAATGGTGGATATACAAGAATCGTAAAAATTGGCCAGCGTAAAGGCGATGCAGCGATGGAAGTGGTGTTAGAGCTTGTCTAAGCACTGAGCAGTGTCAAAAAAAGTCAAGAGAAAATTTTCGTTGTGCTAGCACATAAGAAAATCTTCTCTTGACTTTTTTTGTAGGGCGAACGCCCCACACCGAACTGGAGCGCAGCGGAAGTGAGGTGTGCACTGCGGGGTACCGGCCGAGAACGACTAACGAATCTCCCAACGATGCGCAAGCGAGTCGTCCCAATCCTCCCCTCCTCCTCCCCCCACATTTTTCTCCCCCCAACATATTCCCCCATCCCCCCAAATGTGTTATGATACAGAAGAACGACAAAGAGCAATTGAAAAAAGAAAGAGGGCGGTTACAATGATAAAATACTACGAAGGCGACATATTCAACTCCAATGCGGACATCATCTGCCACCAGGTAAACTGCCAGGGGGCGTTTGGTCGTGGAATGGCGGGCCAGGTAAAGAAGTTATTTCCGGAGGTAGAAAAGTCCTATAAAATTCTGACAAAGCAGTGGACAGAAGAAGCGCGAGGTAAGACGTCGGCGCTGTTGGGGCGGGTATCGGCCCAGCCGGTAGAGAAAGACGGCCGCTGGTTCCTGATTGCGAACCTCTACGGCCAGGACGACTATGGAAAAGGCGGAGTCTACACTGATTACGAGGCTTTAGAAAAAGCCATGGAAGAGATCCGCGAGTTTCTGGCGGTACGCGGCAGAAACGAGACAGCCGCATTCCCGCAGGGAATCGGCTGCGGCTTTGCAGGCGGCGACTGGCAGATTGTAGAATCCATCATCAAGCGGGTATTTGAAGATTACCCAGGAGAAGTACAGATCTGGAAATACGACGGAAAATAAAAATATCGATACATACTCCCCATAAACCACCTAAACCACTATAAACCACCAAAACCACCATAAACCACCATATACCGGCCACAGAAGGCGTTTCCGCCACGCAGGCATACTTTATGCCTGCCCCGCATTCTCCCCGCCATACGGCCCGCTACAGCCGTTAAAACGCCCCTTCTGCCCGGCCTCTGGTAAAAAAATAACTTCCCTGTTCCCCACATCACCAACCGGGGAAATCTACAGCATCAGAAAGGATATTGGATGAAAAATAAATTTGTGATCGTGGATGGTTCTTCCATGCTGTCCACCTGTTACTACGCCGTGCTTCCGCGGGAAATCATGTTCGCCAAAACCGAAGAGGAAAAGCAGAAGCACTACGGAAAGATCCTGCACGCTGCGGACGGAACATACACCAATGCGATCTTCGGCATGCTGAAGACCGTTGCATCTCTCATCAGGAAACAGGAACCCGGATATATCGCCTTTGTGTTTGACAAGACGAGGGACACGTTCCGGCGGGAACTGTACGCGGAATATAAGGGGACGAGGGGGGCGACTCCCGAGCCTCTGAAGCAGCAGTTTGTCCTGATCGAGTCAATCCTTCAGGAAGCCGGATTCAAGGTGCTCTACAGCGACGATTACGAGGCTGACGATTATGCGGGGTCCCTGGTTATGAAGTTTCGCAGCCAGCTGCCTGTGGTGGTCATGACGAAGGACCACGATTACCTGCAGCTGGTCAATGACGAATACAACGTCAGGGCCTGGATGGTGCAGGCAAAGCAGGAGAAGGCAGACGAACTGTACGAAAAATACTACGGCCCTTACGGCCTGACGAAAAAAGACGTGAACCTTCCGGAGAAGACGTTTGAGTTTACCTCGGAGCATGTGTTTGCCGAGGAAGGCGTGTGGCCGGAGCAGATCACCGATTTAAAAGGAATTCAGGGTGACACCTCCGATAATATTCCGGGAGTAAAAGGTGTGAGCAGCGCGGTGCCGCCTCTCCTGGCTGAGTATGGTACCGTGGAGGCGATGTATGAGGCGATCCATGACGCAGAGACGGACAAAAAGCAGCTAAAGGAGCTCCAGGATTTTTGGAAGGAGAAGCTGGGGATCTCCAGAACTCCCTACAAAGCGCTGACGAAGACAGGGGAGGACGGCGAACTGTGCGGGGAAGCCGCGGCCGTGCTGTCGAAGCGTCTGGCTACCATTAAGACGGATATTCCGCTGGATCTGGAACTCGCTGATTTTTCCGTGGAACAGTACAAGGAGAAGGTTCTCCGCAAATGGTGTAAGAAACTGGATATCAAGGAAACCTCTGTATTCGGCTGAGCCATCTCAGCTCCAGCAAGAAATTCTGGTAAAAATTGCCATTCTTGCAAATTAATTACTCAATTTTTCCCAAACGCAAGAATAAAGAAAGAATATCGTAAGTTGACGGTGAATTACCTCAGGGGCTATAATAATAGTAGAAAAAGGAAAATGAGGATTGATTATAAAGAGTGGGAGGTATTTTTATGAAACGGTTTGGGAAACTATTGGCTTTGACCGCAATTGTGAGTGTGCTGGGCGTGAGTATACCATTTCAGTCATTTGCTGCGTCGAAGACGATATCATCGGTAACGATCTATGCGGGGCTTGAGGAATTGGAATCCGGAGAGAATCTTCCGGAGGAGACGGCCTTTGAACTTAAGGAAAATTCCAAGGGCAACTATGTATATACAAACAACAGCAGATACGAGGTCAGCAGCGTAGAGTGGATTACCTCTGAGTCGAAAGAGATGACGATCGGATATGAGCCTAAGATGAAAGTGGAGCTGCATGCCACCGATTCTGACGAGTATGCGTTTAAAGGCGGCTATCAGTCCAGCAACGTGACGGTGAAGGGCGGAACCTATGTGTCGGCCAGCCGTTCCGGCAGCGACACCTTATACGTGACATTCAAGTTCAAACCGATCAAGGGTACGTACAGCTCCCCGGATGATGCCTACTGGAAGGATTCCGGCTACGGCGGCGCCCGCTGGAATAAGGTTGACAACGCGTCTGACGCCTATGACGTCTATTTATACCGAGGAAGTACGGTTGTGAAGAAGGTTGAGGGGCTTAAGGCTACGTCCTATAACTTCTATCCTTACATGACGAAGGCCGGCACCTATTCCTTTAAGGTGCGCACGGTTCCATATACTGAGAGTGAGAAGAAGTACGGAAAGAAGAGCGACTGGACGGAATCCGACGAGGTTTATCTGCCGGAGGAGAAGGTGTCTGACGGTTCGGGACAGGAAAGCGGAACACCAGGAACCACCGGTCAGGTTGGCTGGATCAAGGACGGCAATAACTGGTATTTCAAGTATCCGGACGGAACTTACCAGAAGAACAACTGGGCCAAGATCAACGAGAAATGGTATTTATTTGATTCCAACGGTGCGATGCTCACCGGATGGCAGCAGAGAAATAATTTATGGTACTATATGAACGACCAGGGAGCTATGGTAACCGGCTGGGTCGTATCGAACAACAAGTGGTATTATTTAAATCCTTCCGCGACTACAGGTGTAGAAGGCGCGATGCTTACAGGCTGGATCGCCTACAACAATAAGTGGTACTGCACGGACGCCTCCGGCGCAATGCTTGAGGGCTGGCGCGAGGTAGACGGCAGCTGGTACTACTTCTATCCAGGTGAAGGCTCCAAGGCGGTGAATACCACCATCGATGGTTTCCCGGTTGACGGCAACGGCGTGTGGCATAAGTAAAATCATCAGGAAAGGAAGATGACACGAATGCGAGGAATAAAGGGAAAGGGCAGATGGCTGATACTTCTGGGAGCGGTGTTGACGCTCGGTACCGCCATGACGTCTATGGCGGCGAAAAGTGTTAAGATTCGATTTGATAATGATACGAGAAGTGAATGGACGGAAGATATCAAGGTACCGAAGGTCACGGTCAATTACGATGAAGTATCACCGGAGTGGAGCAAGACTCCTGAGGACTGGGTTCCTGGAAAGAAGGTGACTGCTACCTTCACAATCTCCGGGGACTATGTGAAGAGCAACTGCAGCGTGTACGGCGGCGAACTGGTCTCCGCCAAGGCATTGGACGGCGAGACGACCATCAAGGCCACCTACGTACCGGTTGCACAGCTCGGAGCACCGGAATCTGCCGGATGGAGCGATGCCGCGAAGACGAAGGCTTCCTGGAAAAAGGTTGCTCACGCTTCGAAGTATCAGCTTCGCCTTTACCGGGAAGATCAGTGGATCAAGACGCTGACCACCAGTTCCACCTCCATCGATTTACTGGAGTATTTACAGGATGGCTACAGCTATTACTATGAGGTAAGAGCTATTGCGAAGGACAGCTCCGAGGAGAAGTATCTAAAAGACGGTGAGTTTACCGTTTCCAATGATTCCGTGGTTCAGGAGCTGGGAGACACATCGGGCCGGTGGTCCAACACACAGACCGGCAAACGGTACCGTGATGAGAACGGAAATTATGCAGCGAACTGCTGGAAGATGATAAGCGGCAAGTGGTACTATTTCAATCAGGACAGCTACGCGCTGACCGGATGGCAGAATCTGAACAGCAAATGGTATTATATGAATGATAGCGCTGAGATGGTGACCGGATGGCAGCAGATCGGCGGTAAATGGTACTATTTCAATACGGGCGGCGACATGGCTACGGGCTGGCTTCAGGCAGAGCCTGGGAAATGGTATTACCTGTATGAAGACGGCAGCATGGCTGCGGACACAGTGGTCGACGGTACGTACCGGGTAGATGCGTCCGGACAGTGGGTGCCGTAAGGGATTCGTAATTCAGGAAAGACATGGTGAAAGGCGCCATGTCTTTCTTTTTTCCCTTCTGACGAAGAAGAATCGGACCGATTATGAAATCCGGCTTGACTGTTAAGCAAATTTCATCTAAAATTATGTGACATATAAAGACAGTATATGACGTGACATTGTCCGCGTTTATCGCAGAAAGGTAAGCCATGGGAATTATAAAGACATCAAAGCTGATTTTCGATTATATCAGAAGAGATGAAGAAGAGAATATAGAAGAAGTAAACCGTGCCATCGACGACGTCAGCATCGAGATTAAGGAGGGCGAGTTTGTGGCGGTCTTAGGCCACAACGGATCCGGAAAGTCCACCTTTGCCAAGCAGCTGGACGCGATCCTGCTTCCGACGGATGGGACGGTGTGGATCCAGGGGCTGGATACCTCCAAGGAGGAGAATCTGTGGGAGGTTCGAAAGAAAACGGGGATGGTATTCCAGAATCCCGATAACCAGATTATCGGCAATATCGTCGAGGAGGACGTGGGATTCGGACCGGAGAATATGGGGATTCCGACCGACGAGATCTGGAAACGGGTTGACGAGAGCCTGGAGGCGGTGGGGATGACGGCATACCGCATGAAGTCGCCCAACAAGCTTTCGGGTGGACAGAAGCAGCGGGTGGCCATCGCAGGTGTCATGGCCATGAGACCCCAGTGCATCGTTCTGGACGAGCCTACCGCCATGCTGGATCCCAACGGGCGCCGGGAAGTGGTGAAGACCGTCCATGAGTTAAACCGCCAGGAAGGGATCACCGTAGTGCTCATCACTCATTATATGGAAGAAGTCATTCATGCCGACCGGGTTATCGTCATGGACGACGGACGGGTGGTGATGGACGGAACGCCCAGGGAGATATTTTCCAGGGTGGAAGAGCTCAAGTCTTACCGGCTGGATGTGCCGCAGGTGACGGAGCTGGCTTATGAGCTTCAGAAGAACGGCGTGGATTTACCGGATGGGATTCTGACGCTGGAGGAGCTGATGAAATATCTGCTTCCCATATTTGCAGAGCGTTATCCGGACAGGGTGACTCTGGGAGATGGAGGATGCAATGGCAATTAAGATAGAACATTTAAATTACGTTTACGGACAGGGCACCGCGTTTGAACAGCAGGCGCTTAAGGACGTGAATCTGGAGATCCAGGATGGCCAGTTTATCGGACTGATCGGCCATACCGGTTCCGGGAAGTCCACGCTGATCCAGCATTTAAACGGGCTGATCAGGGCGACGGACGGTGCGATCTATTATAATGGTAAGAATATATATGACGACGGCTATGACATGCGGGCGCTTCGAAGCCGTGTGGGACTGGTATTTCAGTATCCGGAGCACCAGCTGTTTGAGATCGATGTGTTTACCGATGTCTGCTTCGGGCCAAAGAACCAGGGCCTGTCGAAGGAGGAGACGCAGAGCCGGGCAAGGGAAGCGCTTACGATGGTAGGACTCGATGAGAGCTTTTATAAGCAGTCGCCCTTTGAGCTGTCGGGCGGCCAGAAGCGCCGGGTGGCCATTGCCGGTGTGCTGGCCATGGAGCCGGAGGTGCTGATTCTGGACGAGCCTACGGCGGGACTGGATCCGAGGGGACGCGATGAGATCCTGGATCAGATTGAACGTCTTCATCATGAGAAAAAGATGACGATCATCCTGGTGTCCCACAGCATGGAGGACATCGCAAAATACGTGGACCGTATTCTCGTGATGAACCACGGGGAGAAGGTGTTCGACGACACGCCGAAGGAAGTATTTAAGCATTACAGGGAACTGGAGGCCATCGGTCTGGCCGCCCCGCAGATCACCTATGTGGTGCATACGCTGCGGGATCATGGAGTTCCCATTGACAATAATATTACGACGGTGGAGGAAGCGAGAGACGAGATCCTTGCGCTGTTAAAAAAGGAAGGACAGGCGGCCTGCGGTGACGGAAGCCGCGGACAGGAGACATTATGTTAAGAGATATTACACTGGGGCAGTATTATCCGGTGGATTCCGTACTTCACCGGATGGACCCGAGGACAAAGCTGTTCGGAACCATGGTATTTATTATTTCCCTGTTTGTCGCAGACAGCATCTGGGCTTATCTGGTGGCCACGCTTTTTCTGGCCATGGCGATCAGACTGAGCCACGTTCCGTTTAAGTTCATGGTGCGGGGACTTAAGGCCATCATCTTCCTGCTCTTAATCAGTGTCAGCTTTAACTTATTTCTGACCCCGGGTGAAGTGGTCTTTAAGCTGTGGTTTTTAAAGGTGACGAAGGAGGGATTAATGACGGCCGGATTCATGGGAGTCAGGCTGATCTATCTGGTGGTGGGCTCATCGGTTATGACGCTGACGACCACGCCTAATGAGCTGACAGACGGACTGGAAAAGAGCCTTGGATTTTTAAAGAAGATAGGACTGCCGGTACATGAGGTATCCATGATGATGTCCATCGCACTTCGTTTTATTCCGATTCTGGTAGAGGAAACGGATAAGATCATGAAGGCGCAGATGGCGAGAGGCGCTGATTTTGAAAGCGGAAATATCATTCAGAGAGCGAAGAACATGATTCCGCTCCTCGTGCCTCTGTTTATCTCCGCGTTCCGGCGGGCTACGGATCTGGCTATGGCCATGGAGGCGAGATGCTACCGCGGCGGCGAGGGAAGAACGAAGATGAAGCCGCTTCACTATGCAAAGCGGGATGGTGTGACGTATCTGGTTTACGTCTTTTACCTGGCCGTGATAGTTGTTTTAAGAATCCTGATATAAGGCGGTTTTTGAGAAGATGAAACGGATTAAGCTAATAGTGGCCTACGACGGCACAAATTACTGCGGATGGCAGATACAGAACAACGGGCGGACCATAGAAGAAGTCTTAAACGAGGCGCTGACCGCCCTGTTTCACGAGAAGGTGGCGGTAATCGGGGCCAGCCGGACGGATTCCGGCGTCCACTCCGATGGTAATGTGGCTGTGTTCGACACGGAGAGCCGGATGCCGGCGGATAAGGTCTGTTTCGCGCTCAACCAGAGACTGCCGGAGGACATCCGGGTCCTTGCATCGGAGGAGGTTCCCTTAACGTGGCATCCCAGAAAATGCAACTGCGTAAAGACGTACGAATACAGAATTTTGAACCGGAAGATTGAGGTTCCGACGCTGCGGCTGTACGCCTATTTCTGTTACTTCCCCCTCGATGCAGAGAAGATGAAGCAGGCGGCGGCGTATCTGGTGGGTGAACACGATTTTACCAGCTTCTGCGCACCGAGGACCCAGGCGGAGGACATGGTGCGTACCATCTACAGCCTGGACGTCGTGAAGACGGGCGATATGATTACGATACGGGTCAGCGGAAGCGGGTTCCTCTATAATATGGTCCGCATCATCGCGGGGACGCTGATGAAGGTGGGGCTGGGAGTCTATCCGCCGGAGCATGTGGAGGAGATTCTGGATGCAAGAAACCGCGCGGCAGCAGGCCCTACCGCGGTGGCCCGTGGACTGACGCTAATCAGCCTGGAGGAAGAGACGGAGCTTCGTCCTGTCATAGCGGCTGAAAATAAGGAGTGGAAATATTCTCTGGATCAGACGAAGACGGCAAAAGAGAAGCAGTCGTTTCTCACCATAGAGCGGTGCGTCCCGGAGGAGTTTGAACGCCTTCTGTTCCGGGTGGTGCACCAGGCCGTCAGGAACGGAGCGGAGACGGTTTATGTAAACGATCAGGAAGCCGCTGGGCGGATCGAAACAGGCAAGGCATACGGCTATTACGTGTTTTTGCCTTCGGAAGAGAAGGGCGGATGGTATGTGACCCACGATATGCGAGTCTGGGGAAAGAGCGGGGAGGAGACCTGATTTTTAACGGAATTGTTACTTGTATACGGCGGAGGTTTTTGATATACTTGCTAAAATCTCCATGGCAGGAATGCCGGGACGGTTGTGATACAGCCGTCTTTTTTCGTGCAAATGAATATTCTGCGGCGGGCCTTTGAATGCGCAGGGAGATAAGGGCGCTGCCGAAAAAGAGGTTTTGATATGACGGCGGACAGAACAAAAAAGACACATGAGATACCGACGAGTGCCGGTGCTGTATTGATCACGATGGGGGTGGTGTACGGGGATATCGGGACGTCTCCCATGTACGTAATGAAGTCAATCGTGGCCGGCAACGGGGGATTGGGAGGAGTCAGCGACGAACTGATCTTAGGCGCGCTGTCCCTGGTCATCTGGACCATCACCCTGCTGACGACGATGAAATATGTGGTGGTGGCCATGCAGGCGGATAACCACGGTGAGGGCGGTATCTTCTCCCTGTACAGTCTGGTAAAGCATTTTGGAAAATGGCTCATCTTTCCGGCCATGATCGGCGGAGCGGCCCTGCTGGCAGATGGCGTGATGACACCGGCAGTGACGGTGACGACGGCGATCGAGGGTCTGAGAAGCATCTCTTCCATGCGGGAGCTGCTGGGAGACGGGCAGAATAAGATCATATTTATAACGATAACAATTATTGCGCTGCTGTTCCTGGTCCAGAGAGCGGGCACCAGTTCCATCGGAAGGGCCTTCGGCCCTGTCATGGCAGTCTGGTTTCTGTTTCTGGCCGCGGCGGGGCTGGGGAACATAGGCGGGAATGTGGCGGTACTGAAAGCCTTTAATCCGGTCTACGCGGTGAAGATCCTGACCAGTCCGGCCAATGATGCCGGGATAATGATCTTAGGCAGCGTGTTTCTGGCGACAACCGGCGCGGAGGCGCTGTACTCGGATATGGGACACGTGGGAAAGAACAATATTTTCCTGAGCTGGCCTTTCGTTAAGATCTGCCTGATTATCAATTATCTCGGGCAGGGGGCCTGGCTGATGGCCTGTAAATCCAATGGGGCGCTGGCGGCGATACCGGATATGAATCCATTTTTTCAGATGCTGCCGGAAGGAATCCGGCCCTTTGCCGTGTTCCTCGGCGCGGCCGCTGCGATTATCGCGTCCCAGGCGCTTATATCCGGTTCCTTTACGCTGGTATCGGAGGCGAGCCGGCTGGATTTAATGCCTCATATGCAGATTACATACCCATCCCAGCGAAAAGGGCAGATTTACATTCCTCTGGTGAATCAGGTGCTGTGGTTTGCCTGTACCGGAGTGGTTCTTCTGTTTCAGACCAGCGCCCATATGGAAGCGGCTTACGGGCTGGCGATTACGCTGACCATGCTGATGACAACGGTGCTGCTCTTTCTCTATCTGCGGAAGGTGAAGAAGCTGGCTGTGGTGCCTTTCCTTTTCCTGTTTTTCTTCGGCGGTCTGGAGGGAAGCTTTTTCATATCCAGCTTAAGCAAGTTCAGCCATGGGGGATACGTGGCGCTCTTTATGGCTTTGATTCTGTTTGGGATCATGGTCGTATGGCATGAGGGGACCGGCATTGAGTCTTCCCAGGCGGTGCTCCTGCCCCTGCGGAAATATCTGCCCCAGCTGGAAAAATTAAAAAATGACAGTTCCCAGGAGCTGTTGGCCGACAATCTGGTCTTCATCACAAAGGACAGCGACAAAAATAAGCTGGACAGAGATATTCTGTATTCCATCTTTGACAAGAAGCCAAAGCGTGCCAATGCATACTGGTTTGTGGGCATTACCGTCACGGATGAGCCCTATACCCGGGAATACAGCGTGGACAGCATGGGGACGAATTACATGTTCCGTGTGCAGCTCAGGCTGGGCTTTCGGGAAAATCAGCGGGTGAATGTCTACTTGAGGCAGATCGTGGACGAGATGGTAAAGAGCGGGGAGCTGCCGTCTCAGAAGCGCCGGTATTCCATCTATGAGCCGGGCGTCGTGGGGACCTTTAAGTTCTGTATGATCCGAAAGCTTCTGGTTCCGGAAAGCGATATCGGTCCCTTTAAACGGACGGCGATATCGCTGAAATATGCGATCCGCCATTTCGCAGGCACACCGGACCGGTGGTACGGACTGGAGAATTCGTCCCTGATCATCGAGTATGTTCCGCTCTTTATCCAGATGAAGCCGGTAAGTCATCTCACGAGGGTATGAGAGACTGGGAATATGAAAAACAATATTTTGTAAAAAACATCGAAAAAACCTTGATTTTATGGGAAAAAGAGGTTGACACACCCGGCTGAATGTAATATAATGTATAACTGTGACGTTAGACGAAAAATGCTTAAGCCAAAGCCCCGGAGTGAGCATTTTACGATATAGTTATGAATAATAACAGCAATTTAACAGGAGGTTAACCAATGAAAACTTTTATGGCTAGTCCAGCAACAATTGAGAGAAAATGGTACGTAGTTGACGCTACAGGACATACATTAGGACGCTTGGCTTCAGAAGTAGCTAAAGTATTAAGAGGAAAGAATAAACCGATCTTCACACCACACATGGATTGCGGCGATTATGTAATTATCGTAAATGCAGATAAGGTGAACGTATCTGGAAAGAAATTAGACCAGAAGATTTACTACAATCACTCTGATTATGTAGGCGGAATGAAGGAAACAACCTTAAGAGAAATGATGGCTAAGAAGCCGGAGAAGGTTATGGAATTAGCAGTTAAGGGTATGCTTCCGAAAGGACCTTTAGGAAGAAGCATGATGACAAAACTTCACGTTTACGCTGGACCGGAACATGATAATGCGGCTCAGAAACCAGAAGTTTTAGAAATCAAATTTTAATTAAGGTACTGAAAGGAGGAAGTTATCATGGCTAATGCAAAATTTTATGGAACAGGCAGAAGAAAAAAATCTATCGCCAGAGTATATTTAGTACCGGGTACAGGTAAGATCACAGTTAATAAGAGAGACATCGATGAGTACTTCGGTCTTGAAACATTAAAAGTTGTTGTTCGTCAGCCGTTAGTTGCTACAGAGACCAACGATAAGTTTGACGTACTGGTTAACGTTCATGGTGGTGGTTTTACAGGACAGGCAGGTGCTGTAAGACACGGTATCTCCAGAGCTCTTCTTCAGGCAGACGCTGATTACCGTCCGATCCTCAAGAAAGCTGGTTTCTTAACAAGAGACCCGAGAATGAAAGAAAGAAAGAAGTACGGCTTAAAGTCAGCTCGTCGTGCTCCACAGTTCTCCAAGAGATAATAAGAAATATTATAAGAAAATTAACAGAACCCTTGAAAACTCAGTGTTTTCAAGGGTTTCTCTATGTCTAAAGCAATTATGTGAAAGCCTAAAAAGTTATGAAAACATGTTCGTTACAGACAAGTAGCGGACACATAATAGACAAAAAGGGGTATTTGAGATAAGACTTGTATGGTGGTAGATCAACAAGCGTCAATAAAGGTTTGTCAGAAATAAATTTGATTAGCGGCGTTTTGATGTATGGGCAAAAAGAATAGGGGATATCGAAAATCACTACAATTTATAGATTGTAGTGAGATACTCCATATGATAAAATGGACGCAAGGACAATCGTGTTGCAGGGTGAGTTGACTCCTATTCTTATAGAATGGGGGTGATGCTTATGAAAAATCATTTTGATTTTAAGGATATAATGACTTTTGGTCTGTTCCTTTTGGCATTACTTACATTCGTTTTTTCGTTTTGTAAGTAGTTCTACATAGCAAAACCGCCCTTGTACTTTGGCGAGTAAGGGCGGTTCTTTAACTAAACTTATGGGTCAACCCCTTGTGGGCAGTTGTTCCTTTTCTATCTATAATATAACATAATATGATATTAAATTCAATAGCCTATTTTGTGGGTTTGAAGTTCTCAAAGAGATATTCAGACAAATCACGAGTTCATACAAATCCCGCAGGCGGTTTTGTCTGTGGGATTTTTTGATACAGCGGGAAAGTGCGGGAGGTCTTATGCTTCAGATTGCTATTTGTGATGATGAAAAATATTACCGGGAAACTATCCGGTCGCTCCTCACGGAATACTTAGAGAAGCGTGGGCTAACGTACACGTTTTCCATATTTCTGTCCGGAGAGGAGTTCTTGAGCCTGCCGGAAAACGCCGTGAAATATGACGTTGTGTTCATGGACATCAATATGAGCCGTGTGGACGGGATCGAGACGGCCGCCTGGATGAGGTCCCTTCATTCGGAGACGGAGATTGTGTTTGTGACGGCATTTATTCATTATGCGCCGGAGGGATATAAGGTGGACGCGGTGCGGTTTATCATGAAGGATACCCTGGAGGCGGCTCTTCCGGAGTGTATGGGTGCGGTTCTTAAGAGAAAACGGCTGGAACAGGTGGAATTTTCCTGTGTGGAGGGGAATGTGAGGCTGTTTACGGATCGGATTCTCTACGTGGAGAGCCGGAAGCACAAGTCCATCTTCTGTTATCAGGGGGCGGAGCCAGCCGCCTATCAGGTGTATTTGAAGCTGGATGAGATCGAAGGGCGGCTGAAGGAATACGGTTTTCTGCGAATCCATAAGAGCTATCTGGTAAATATGAAGCACGTGAGGCGGATCAGCAATTATGAGGCTGAGCTTGACAGCGGGGAACGGCTGCCCATTCCGCGGCTCCGGTTCCAGGCGGTGAAAGAAGAGTATGCAGTATACAAAGGAGCGCTGTAATGGGGATTGTGATGCGAAATATCCTGTTGTGCCTGATGCTGGGGGCTGGCTGCAGCATTTACTATGAAACGATCGTGCCGGTGCGGGTCTGGCGCACAGCATGGGTGAAGTATACGGCGGTTCCGGCGTTTGCGCTGGGATTTCTGGTGATCGCATTTACGGAGATTCCGCCCTATATCCTGCAGCCGGTGAGAGTGATCGCTGTCCTGTGGCTGGTCTCGTGGATTTACTTTCAGATGAAGGCGGTGCAGAGTTTGATTCTCTCCGTGCTGTTCTGCGCGGCCATGTGGATCGTGACGGCCATTGTCGTGTCGGCCGTATACGCACTGCCGCCGGGGTACCGTGGACTTGAGATGATCGAGGAAGAGTTGTCCTACAGTGTTCTGCTGTGTCTGATGTTAGTGTTTCATTTCCGGTACCGGAAGAAGATCAGCGGCCTTACTGGGGCGCAGTGGGCCAGGTTTGGGTATTTTCCCATATTCAGTATGATCGTGATTATGGCAATCAGTATGATGATGGGAAGCGGGGATACGGAGCGGCTGGTGGCGGTGGCCGGTTTTGGCGTCCTCAATGTGATCGCCCTGTATTTTATTGGAAATATTCTGGAGAAGGATGCTCAGGTGCAGGAGATGAGACTGCTCCAGGAATGCACACAGAACCAGATGGAAATGTACCAGAACATGCAGAAAAACTATGAACGGCAGAGGCGTGACCTGCACGACTATAAGAATCAGTTGACCTGCATCCAGGGCCTTCTTCTGGAGGACCGCAGGGAGGAGGCGCTCCATTATGTGGAAACGCTGAATGGAAATCTGCGAAAAGACGCGGATTTTGTAAACACGAACCATGCGGTTGTCAATGTGGTGCTAAATCAGAAGTATCAGAGCGCGCTGGAAAGAAATATTACGATGCTTCTGTCTGTCAACGATCTGTCCGGGCTGACGATGCGTGAGGAGGACTTAGTCACGCTGCTTGTCAATCTGCTGGACAATGCCGTGGAGGCCTGCGAAAAGCTGGAAGAGAACCGGGTGATCCGGTTTAAGATGGTACTGGAGGAGGGGGAGCTGATCCTTTCGGTCAGAAATCCTGTGGCGGTGCCTGTCATCATTGACGGAAAAAGAATTGTTACCACGAAAAACGATGGGGGCAAGCATGGAATCGGGCTGCTCAATGTGAATGGCGTGATTGAGCGCAGCGGCGGAACCTCTGCGCTGCGATGTGAGGACGGTTGGTTTTGTTTTTCTGCGATGATTCCGGCTGCAGAGTAAAGGGGGCTATTGGTGGAGTCAGTATTGTGAAGTTTATGATACGCAGTACTGGTTACCTGTTGAGGGGAAAATAGAAGGAGGTGCCGGAAGGCGCCTCTTTTTGCTGCCGCACCGTCTGTTTGTGCTCTGGTTATTGTTCTGTGAGGCGAAGATTCCTATAATTAGGGGGACGAATCAGAGAAGCGGCTGGATCAGAGAATCTGACGTTTCACGGAAAGGAGAGATGGCAAATGAAGGGACTGAAAATGAGGATTGTAATGGCAGCAGTGGTATGTGTCTGCCTGGCAGCCTGTGGCGGGAAGGGGAGTACTGCCAATGCAGAGACGCCGGAAGCGGCGGTTAAGTCGGCCATGGAGGCTTTACAGGCACTGGATTTAGGGACGTTTAATGCCTGCACGGATAATTATGTCAGCACCGACAGAAACTGGCTGGGGATACCGGTGGAAAGGAGGTACCGGGTGTTCAACGAGCTGCAGCAGCCGGGTATCCTGCAGGGGGCGAAAGAGCGGTCTAATCAGGCGTTTGCGGAGAAGATGGTGGAGAATCTGTCCTGGGAGATCATCGGGGAGACGACAGAGGGCGGCCAGTCTGTCATTACCTTGCGCATCACGAATACGGATATGTCCAACGTCATGGGATATTATACGGTTCATATTCTGGAGAAAATGGCGGGCGGCAGGGGAACCGGGCTGAAGGAGCTGTTTGAGGAGATCGCGGAGTCTGATTACGACAGAGGCGGAGTCCTTCCATTTCTCGATGAGGCGGAGGGAAGTGTGACGACCGATGTGGAGGTGACGGTATGCCGGGAAAATAACAGATGGATTATGAAGATCACAGACCCATTTATAGAGGCGTTTATGGGAAATTTCGGAACAGGGGAATTTTCGGATGAGGTGAAAGAGCGTATCGATGAACTGGAAACGGAGTATGAAAAGAAGATGGACCAGTGGGGAGAGGACTTCGGCAGCCGGATCGAGCAGTGGGTGGAAGGGATTTTTGATTAAAATACCGCTTGAATTATGGACCGTACTGTGCTAAAATCTATTTTTCCTAAAACGCAGGAGATGGATGGAGCATCGGAAAGGAACCGTATGGAGTGGGAGAAACTGCTTTCAAAGGAACGTTTTTATCATTCGGGAGACAGGGAAGAATCTGGCCGGAATGATTATGATACGATTATCAGGAGTACGCTGTTTCGGCGGCTCCAGGACAAGGCACAGGTATTTCCGCTGGAGGCGGACGATTATGTCAGAACGCGTCTTACGCACTCTCTGGAGGTATCTGCCATCGGGAAGAGGCTGGGAGAGCTGACATTCCGGCGGCTGAAGGAGAGGCGGATAGACGCCTGGTTTGAAGAAAACCCGGAAACAGAATTTTCAGATACGCTTCTGTGTGCGGGATTGGTGCATGACATTGGAAATCCGCCCTTCGGCCATTTTGGAGAGTATGCGGTACGGGAGTGGTTTCAGCGTTATTTGAAGGACATGGAGCTGGGCGGACGCAGCGTCACGGAGGTGCTGGAGCGTGAGATGGTGACGGACCTTTACTGTTTTGAGGGCAATGCCCAGTCGCTGCGGCTTCTTTCCAAAACACCTCATCTCGGGAAGCAGCAGGGGTTCAATCTGACGTACCGTGTGCTGGCGTCCATCATCAAGTATCCGGTCTCCTCCTTTGCCATGAAGAATGGCAGCGGGAGCAGCCAATACGGAAAGTTCGGATATTATGTGGCGGAGCGGCCGCTCTTTCTGGCAGTCGAGGAGGCTGTCGGGACTGCCGGGGCGCGCCATCCGCTGTCCTATCTCCTGGAAGCGGCGGACGATATCGCTTACCGGACCTCGGATCTGGAGGATGCAATGGTAAAGAAGATTTTGACATTTTCCCAGATTGCCGCCGTGCTGGAGGAGTATGCGACCGGAGACGGCATAATGGGAGACGGGAGAGGGGAGATGACGGAGGCAGTTCTTCTTCTGAAGCAGATGTATGAAGAGGAAATTGCACACGGTGACCGGAAAATGGGAGGCGCTGTGGTCAGGAACCCGAAGCCGGAGCTGACAGCCATCCAGCGTTGGAACCGGTACGTACAGGAGATGATGATCGGGGACGCGGCCAGTTCGTTTGAGAAAAACTATGATGCGATAATGAACGGCACCCTTGAGGGAGACCTGCTGTCGGGGACGCCGTCCGGGTGCCTGGTGGAGGCCATCTCCAGGCTCTGCGAGGAGGTGGTCTATACCAGCCCTGTGAAAATAAAGGCGGAGCTGTTCGGGCGCAGAGTCATCGATTCCCTGATGGGCCAGTTTATGCCGGCGGCAGTCAAATATGATACCGGCGAGGCAATGACATTTATCGAACGGCGGATTATGGATACGGTGTCGGACTTTTATAAATCCATGTACCACGCACAGGCGGCGGGAAAGGGCGAAGAGGAGAGGCTGTATCTCAGAATTCTGATGGTAACGGATTATATCAGCGGGATGACGGATAATTATGCCAGACGGCTGTACCGGGAGTTGTTTTCCTGAGGCGGATGCGGGATTTAAAGCTATAGGCGATTGAAAAGGTAATTCAGAAGTAAGAAAGATGTAAGGTGCCCCAACCGGTATCGTGATGTATAATGAGGGTAAAGAACGGACAGGAAGGGGGATATCCAATGAGAAAAACAGTTCTGTTGTGGATTGTGGCGGTTTTGACCGTGGGGATCACGGCCTGTGGGATCGCGGAGAAAGCAGAAGCAGAAACCGAGTCAGAGTCAGAAGTGAAATCGTACTGCGCATATGTGATTAGTCTGGGAACGGATACGATCGAGGTGGATATTGCCGAATACATTACGGATGAAGACACGGAACGGATGCGGGAACTGGATCTGACCGAGGGGGATATGCCGGATGGATACTATATTTATAATCCGGATGAGACGAAGGAGACGCTGCATTTGACGAAGGAGACCAACTATACATTTATTGACTGGGGACGAGACTTTGTCGATGCAGATCTATATGAAGACCTTCTGATCAGCACCACCAGCCGGGAACTGTTTCGAAGCTATCTGAAGACGTATCGCAATTCGAGGCCGGGGATGCCGTTTTTCCTGGAGGTGGAGGACGGAACGGTTAAGAGTATTTTAGAGAAGCCCTTCATGTGATGGAGAGGGCGAGACGCGATTATCGGAATTTGATAATCACTGTTTCGCCCTCTTTTCTGGTATTATTTTCTAAAATATGTTAATATTTCTATTAGCGGTACATGATCCGGAAGGAGGCGGAAGATGGAGAAGAACGATATCGGTATCATTCACGGTACAGAATACCGGGCGATGACGAAGAAACTTCTGGAGTGGGCGGATCTGGCGGGAATGATTGGAAGTAAGGATAAAAAGATCGGTTTAAAGCCGAATCTGGCGGTGGCGAAGGCGCCGGAGAGCGGGGCCACCACACACAGGGAGCTGCTGGAGGGGACCATAGAGTATTTGCAGGAACATGGATTTGGACGGATTTCCATTCTGGAAGGTTCCTGGGTGGGGGACAGCACGAAGGCGGCATTCCGGGCGGCAGGATATGACCGGGTATCTGAAAGGTATGATGTGCCTCTGGTTGATTTACAGCGGGATTCTTTTACGGAGTATGACGCGGCGGGAATGAAGATCAGCCTTTGTGACGCGGCAGCGGAAGTAGATTTCATGATTAACATGCCGGTGCTGAAGGGCCATTGCCAGACTGCGGTCACGTGCGCATTAAAGAATCTTAAAGGAGTGATTCCCAATTCGGAGAAAAGACGGTTCCATACTTTGGGTTTACATAAACCGATAGCGCACCTGAATACGATAGCGAGAAATGATTTTATTCTGGTGGATAACATTTGCGGGGATTTAGATTTCGAGGAAGGCGGGAATCCGGTGGTGATGAACCGGATTCTGGGATTTCTGGATCCTGTGCTGTGCGATGCCTGGGTCTGCGGCAGTATGGGGTACCGGACGGAGGAGGTGCCGTATATTGGGCTGGCAGAGAGACTGGGAGTCGGAAGCAGCGATACAGGGAGCGCCAATGTCGTCTTCCTGAACGAAGATACAGCGGGAACAGCGAAATTTACCATGACCGGACGGGTGAAAAGGCTGGCTGGATATGTGGAACCGGAGGATGCGTGCAGCGCCTGTTATGGATCCCTGATCTATGCGCTGGACCGGCTGAATGACCGGGGACTGCTCTCGAAAGGGGATGGCCCTGTCTCGATCGGCCAGGGATGCAGGGGAAAAACAGGAAAGACGGGGATCGGACGGTGTACGGAGCTGTACGAGCACTCTCTCGGCGGGTGTCCTCCGAAGGCGGTGGATATGGTGAAGTTTCTGGAGGAACATTGGGTTCGGAAATAGGGAACGTAAGTGCATGAGGCGGTTTGAGGGGGGGGGAAGAGCGGAAAAGGCAGTAGATAGGACGATGGCAATGAGCAGAACAGTGGAAATGAGCAGAACAGTGGAAATGAGCAGAACAGCAGCAATGAACAGAACAGCAGCAATAAGCAGAACAGAAAGAAGGAAACAAGAATGGGACATTTGACAACGCGGGACGCATACCGGAACTTAAGCGACCGTATCAATTGGTTTACACAGGGCGCGCCTACTTCGGAGACCCTTTATAAAATACTGGAAGTGCTGTACACGGAGAAAGAGGCGAAATGGGTGGCACTCCTGCCGGTGCGCCCGTTTACGGTGAAGAAGGCGGCGAAGATCTGGCAGACGTCGGAGTTTAAGGCGGAGCGGCTGCTGGACCATTTATGCGAGAAGGCGCTTCTGGTGGACTCTTACCACAATGGAATCCGCAAGTTTGTGATGCCGCCGCCAATGGCTGGATTCATTGAATTTGCGTTGATGAGGACGAGAGGGGATATCGATCAGCACTATCTGGGGGAGCTTTACTACCAGTATATGAACGTGGAGGAAGATTTTATCAAGGACCTGTTCTTTGCCACGGAGACAAAGCTGGGCCGTGTGTATGTGCAGGAGCCGGTTCTGACCAATGACAAGACGAATCATATCCTGGATTACGAGCGTGCCACCCATATCGTGGAGGAGGCGGAGTACATCGGCCTGGGGCTTTGCTACTGCCGCCACAAGATGTTCCACGCGGGCCATCCGTGTGAGATCAATGCACCCTGGGATGTCTGCCTTACGTTTGACAATGTGGCGCGTTCTCTGGCGCAGCATGGCGACTATGCGCGGTTAATCTCCAAGGCGGAGGCGCTGGATGCCCTGGAACGCTCTTACGCCAGCAACCTGGTACAGATCGGGGAAAATGTACGGGAACATCCGGCATTCATCTGCAACTGCTGCGGCTGCTGCTGTGAGGCGCTGCAGGCGGCAAGACATTTCAGCCCGATGCAGCCGGTGGCTACGACGAATTATATACCGGAAATATCCCTGGAGAATTGTGTGGGATGCGGTAAGTGCGCCAAGGTCTGTCCGGTTCTGGCCATTTCCATGGAAGAAGGGGAGAACGGAAAGAAAAAGGCAGTGGTGAACAGGGAAATCTGTCTGGGCTGCGGCGTCTGCGCGAGAAACTGTGCGGTGAAGGCCATCGAACTGAAGAGACGCCCGGAGCAGATTATTACGCCGGTTAACAGCACTCACCGGTTTGTTCTTCAGGCGATTGAAAAGGGGACTTTGCAGAATCTGATTTTCGATAACCAGGCATTTGCCAATCATCGGGCGATGGCGGCTGTGTTTGCATCTATTCTGGAGCTGCCTCCGGTCAAACAGGCGCTGGCGAGCAAACAGCTGAAATCTGTGTATCTGGACAGGCTGCTTTCCCATCATAAGAAGTAATGGGATAGAAGAGGCAAATGGAGATAGAAAAACTCCGGAAAAGGTTCTGTGACCCTTTTCCGGAGTTTTTATGTGTTGTTTGGTTATTTAATTGGTCCCCGCCGGTTTTAACGGATAGCAGTGATGCAGCAGCAGCTTGTCTTCAATCGCAGCCGTCTCCGCGTAAAAGGTTTCGGAGATTCTGCCGGCGATCAGTTCCGCGTTCTGATTATCCACATCGGAGACCATGACGAGGTACTGGCAGCTGCTGTACTGGGTGAAGACATCGCCGAGGCGGAGGGAATGCTGGGTGACGGATTTTAAGGTATCCATCTGCAGCTCCCGCGTTTGAAGCATGGGGAAATCTCCGTTTTTGTCGGTCAAAGTAAAAAGAATAATGTAGGCGCTTTCGCCGCTTCGGCGCAGCCGGCGTTCTACAAATCGGTATATGCTTTTAAAGGTTTCATAGTCCTGGCAGTAAGCGCCGGAGGTCAGCTCCTGTTCCGATAATTCGGAACGGATTAACGCCATATCGATGTCGATGCCCTTTTTGGCGGCGGAACGGCGTTCCTCGGCGGCGGTCAGAGCCGGTTTCTTATTTTTCTTCCGTTTTTCTGCCAGAAGCAGCTGGTCGGCGCGGTCAAACAGACTTTTATAATCATCACCGGGCTGATAGAGGCTTCCGCATACGGTGACGGAGATACCGTTGATAAGCGGGCTGGTCATCTGGATTCCTAAAAGGCGGGTCCGTATCTGGCGGCACCGCTCATCTGCAAAACTCTGGTCCTGCGCAAGCGGCATATAGATGACGAATTCATCTCCGCCTACACGGCCCAGTATATCATTTTTAAAGGTCATGAGACTCAGGATCCGGACGACCTCCTGGATCACGGAATCTCCTGTAATATGGCCGTATCGGTCATTGATCTGCTTGAACTGGTCCACGTCAAGCACGAAAAGGACACCGGTCTTTTTTTCGGCCAGCAACTGGTTGATTTTTGTCTCTGTAGCACCTCGGTTATAGATGCCGGTCAGCCAGTCGTGGCTGGCCAGTCTGCTTAAAATTTCGTTCTCCTCTTTCAAGGCTTCCAAATCCCGCTTCATATGTTATTATGCCCCCTGTCACTCTGCCTTAATGATACACAGAACCCCCCTGCAAGTCAAGAAATATAACATGAAATGCATGAAAAGAGGCACGAAGTGCATGTATCATGGAAGATCCGGCTTGCCGTTTTGCAGGAAAGAAGGTAGAATAAATGATAACGGAAAGGAGCGGTGAATATGGAAGACAGAGAGGATGAAGTGCTGAGGCTGACCAGCAGGATCGTGAGAGACCACTGTGCCAGACGGATCGGGCGGGTCAGAGAACTTCTGGCTGATGATGTCGTATGGATCGGCCCCCTGGAATTTCAGTGGGCGGAATCGAAAGAAGGGATGGATTCGATTCTGGATCTGAGACGGTTGAAATGGAAAGTGAATATTCGGGAAGAGAAGTACCGGACTGTCATGTACGATAAGGACATTTGTCTCGTATACGGCAGCTTTGTATGCGGCATGTGGCATATAGAGAAGCCGGTATTTCACAAGATCCGGGTGACATTTCTCTGGAAACGGACGAAGGGGGAATGGAAGGCCCGCCATATTCACATTTCCCAGCCTTTTGATTATCCGGTGCCTTCTGAGATGAGCGATGAGGAGCTGGAGGATCTCTATGGATATGCCGGCAGCCATGGGGACAGAACGAAGAAATGGCTGGGGGATCACAGGGGACATAAGAAGCTTCTGATTAAGGACTGCAGCGGCTATTACCACTATATTTACGAGAATGAGATATACTGTATCGAGTCGGACAGCCATAACTGCAACGTAATCCTAAAGGACCGGAAGATCCGGGTGAGAAAGAAGATATCGGAATATGAGGCGGAACTGCCCGGTTTCTTCCGCCGTGTTCACCGGGGCTATCTGGTAAATGAAAACTGTATTGAGGGAATTTCCCTCTACCGGCTGACACTTCCTGACGGCCTCGATATCCCTGTCTCCAGAAAAAAGTATGCGCAGATCAAACCGCTTCTGAAAAAACGTGCCGGTGCAGATGGAAATGAATCCGGCAATATGATATACTCGTAAGATGGCAGAATGACAGAAAGGAATGCAGAATTATGTATGATAAGCTGACTAAGAATGATATTCAGAAAATGCAGGAAGAGATAAATCACAGGAAGCTGGTGGTTCGGAAGGAAGCGCTGGAAGCGGTCAAGGAAGCGCGGGCCCACGGAGATTTAAGCGAGAATTTCGAGTACCACGCGGCCAAGAAGGATAAGAACCAGAATGAGAGCCGGATCCGGTATTTGGAGAGAATGATCAAGACGGCGCAGATCGTGTCCGATGAATCCCGGGAAGATGAGATTGGCCTTTACAATACGGTGGACTTATATTTTGAGGATGACGACGAGGTGGAGACGTATAAGCTGGTGACCACGGTGAGGGGAAATTCCATGAAGGGTCTTATCAGCTCGGAATCACCTCTGGGCAGCGCCATTATGGGGCACAGGGTGGGAGACCGGGTCTATGTGAGGATTAACGAGAAGGCGGGATACTACGTGGTGGTGAAACGTCTGGAGAATACGACGGACGACGGGAGTGACAAGCTGAGAAGCTATTAAAGCCGCGGGAGGCGAAGTATGAAAAAAACACAGGGTGACGGCGGTCTTACGATAAAATATGCGGCGCTTCAGGGAAACTACTGGATGCTGTTTGGTTCGGTCTTTACGTTTATAGCGGTATTTCTGCTGTCCCGGGGATTTTCGGCGGGTGGTGTCGGTGTTCTGATGGCCCTTGGAAATATCACGGGGGCAGTCCTGCAGCCGTGGATCGCCGCTGTGGCGGATAAGAGTGAGAAATATACGCTGAAACAGATGATGATGTGTATCACCGCCCTGGGAATTATTCCGGCGGCAGCGCTGGCGCTCGTACCGGGATCGCGGTACCTGGCAGCAGGGCTGCTCATGGTGGTTATGGCTGTGGTAAGCGTTCAGCAGCCTCTGGTCAATGCGGTGAACGGATATTACTTAAGCCGCGGGAAATCCATGAACTTCGGGATTGCGAGAGGAACGGGCTCTCTGGGATTTGCGGTTCTTTCCTGGATTATGGGGTATTTTGTGGCGTCTTTCGGTGAAAATGTGATCCCTATTGCCATCTGCTTCCTGTTGGTCACCATGCTGGCAGTGCTTTCCTCATTTCGGATGGAACGAGGAAGGGAAAATGGCGCAGAAAAGGATGAGAGTGCAAAAAAGCCATCGGAGACCTCATTAAAAGGAGACGTCATTTCCCGGACACAGGGCAGCGGCTGGGGGCTGATCAGGAAATACAGGAAGTTTTTCCTGGTGCTGGCCGGCATTGTATTTTTGTTCGCCTTTCATAATATGGTTAATACCTATTTAATACAGATCATGGAGCGTTTCGGCGGGGACAGCTCTGATATGGGAACGTCCATAGCCATTGCCGCGGTCTGTGAGATCCCGGTGATGGTGATGTTTTCGAAGATTGCAGAGAGAATCAGGCCCAACCGCCTGCTTAAGATCGCGGGTCTGGGCTTCCTGCTGAAAGCCGCTGCAATCTGGATGGCCGGCAGTGTGCTGCTGGTCCATGCAAGCCAGCTGCTTCAGGCCCTGTCCTTCGCGATTCTGATCCCGGCCTCCGTCTACTATTCGGATGAGGTGATGGAAGAGCAGGACCGGGTAAAGGGGCAGGCCTTCATTACTGCGGCTATCACGGTCGGCGGAATGGTGGGCAATCTATTTGGCGGAAAGATCATTGACGCGGCAGGGGTTCCGGCCATGCTGACCATCGGTGTGGCCTGTGCGGGAGCCGGCATGCTCTTCGTCTGGATCGGTGCGGTTCCGGCGAAAGAAAGGGGATCAGACGGCGCATTATGATGAAGGACATGACAAAGGGGAAGATACCGTCGGAGCTGATCCGGTTTTCTATTCCGCTGATACTGGGCAACTTGTTTCAGCTGACCTATAACGCGGTGGACTCGATCATCGTCGGCAGATGGGCGGGGGAGAATGCCCTTGCGGCGGTGGGAACGGCGAATCCCGTGATGAATATTGTGATCCTGGGGATTACCGGTATCTGTATCGGGGCCTCGGTATTAATGAGCGAATTTTTTGGGGCGGGCCGCGGGGAACAGCTGAAGCGCCAGGTATCCACCACGCTGATCTTCGGCTGCTTCTTTTCGGCTGTCGTGGTTCTCCTGGGAGTGCTGCTTTCGGCCCCGGTTATGAGGGCACTGCGGGTGCCGGAGGAGATATTCGGGGATGCAGTGGTGTATTTGAGGATTATCTTTCTCGGAATGCCGTTTACCTATCTTTATAACGCGGTGGCGTCCGCCCTGCGGAGTGTGGGAGATTCCAGGACACCGGTCCGTTTCCTGGCAATGGCCTCGGTGCTTAACGGCTGTCTGGATCTGGTGTTTGTCGCCGGCTTTGGCATGGGAGTCGTGGGGGCGGCGCTGGCCACGGATATCGCGGAGGCGGTGTCTGCGGTCCTGTGTGTCGTCTACGTTTACCGGAAGGTGCCTCTGCTGCAGTTGAAACGGGAGGATATCCGTGTGGATAGGGAACTGCTGAAGCTGACACTGAAGCACGGCTCCATCACGGCGCTGCAGCAGTCCTGCCAGCCCATTGGCAAGCTTCTGATCCAGGGAGCCATCAATCCGCTGGGGGTCAGTACGATAGCGGCATTTAATGCGGTGAACCGGGTGGATGATTTTGCATTTACTCCGGAACAGAGTATCTCGAGTGGTATGATGACGTTTATCGCCCAGAACCGGGGGGCAGGGAAGAAAGAACGCGTGAAGAAAGGATTCCGGTACGGTCTCCTCGTCGAAGCAGGATACTGGGTGATGATCTGCACAGCGATCCTGCTTCTGAAGGAGCCTCTGATGAGGCTGTTTGTGTCGGAGGGAGATACGAAGATGGTGGCGCCCGGCGTGGAGTATTTGAGCCTGATGGCATTCTTTTATCTGATGCCGGCATTTACCAACGGAATCCAGGGGTTTTTCAGGGGAATGGGGAATATGTCGATTACGCTGGTCTCCACGCTGATCCAGATCACTTTCCGTGTTGTCTTCGTATATCTTCTGGTGCCGCGGATGGGAATGACAGGGGTCGCCTGGGCCTGTCTGATTGGCTGGAGTTTCATGCTCATGGCGGAAGTTCCGTATTACTTCTGGTTTAAACGCCGCCACGAGCTGTTAAAAAATTAAATCAATCAGCTTTTGCCTAAATCGCTGCTTCTGTCTATGTAGGAGGTGTGAAGCATCTCCTCCGCGAGAGGGCTGAGCGGTTTTTCGTAGAAATTCTTATAAATGGCTTTTATCTCCGGGTTTTCATGGGATAAACGCAGCTTCATCTGGCGGTCTCTCGCGTAGAGGCCGTCAATTCGTTTCTGGCGCAGCCCGTCGCCGGAGAAGTTCTTGTCCTTCGGCTGTCCGCCGCCGCCGATACAGCCGCCCGGGCAGGTCATGACTTCTATGAACTGATAGAACTTTTCACCGCGTTTGATGCTGTCTAGCAGCCGTCTGGCGTTGGCTGTGCCGTAGACGACGGCAATGTCCAGCCTGGTTCCCGCGATGGTCAGAGAAGCCTCCTTCGTGCCGGCCAGTCCGCGGACTTCCTTAAGGTCATAGAGATCATCGGGTACAGGTTCGCCTGTGAGCGCGGCATAGGCAGTACGGACCGCGGCCTCCATGACGCCGCCGGTATTGCCAAAGATCACACCTGCTCCGGAACCCTTTCCCATAAATGGATCGTATCCAGCCGGTTCCAGGGCGAGAAAATCGATGCCCTCCGCCCGGGCCCACTGGGCCAGTTCTCTTGTGGTGATGACGTAGTCCATATCACGCATGCCCTCGATTCCCAGCGTTTTGCCTGCGGAACACATCTCCTCACGGCGAATCTCGAATTTCTTTGCGGTACATGGGGTGACCGCTACGTTTACGATCTTCTTCGGGTCCAGGTTTTCCTGATTGGCAAAATACGTCTTGATGGTCGGGCCCTGCATACCGATGGGGCTCTTGGAGGTGGAGAGATTTTCCTTGAATTCCGGATAGTACGTCTCCACAAATTTTACCCAGGCGGGGCAGCAGCTGGTGAGCTGGGGAATGGGGATATTACTGCTGGTTAACCGGCGGATCAGTTCGTTGGCCTCTTCCATGATGGTCAAGTCGGCCGCGAAGTTGGTGTCCAGGACGTAATCACCGCCCAGGGCGCGAAGCAGCGCAACCATGCGGTCTTCCACAAAGCTTCCCTCTTCCATGCCGAATTCCTCTCCGAGCGCCACGCGCACAGACGGCGATGTGGAGAAGATGACGATTTTGTCGGGATCGTTCACGGCTGCTTTTACGCTTTCCCATTCAGGAACTTCCGTAATACAGCCGACAGGACAGACATTGGCGCACTGACCACAGTGGATGCAGATGGCGGTGTCGCCTGTTTTTAACAGATCATAGTAGCCTGCGACTCCGATGGACTCGGTACAGACCGTTTTACACTGGCCGCATTTGATACACAATTCCTCATGCCGCATGACAGAGGGATTATCCGGCTCGATGGGGACCCGGATGTCGGTAAATAGGTGTTTGCTCATGTGAATATTCCTCCTGGGTATGAATTAATAACAGTAACTATTATTAATTATAAAGCTTCTGACATATTTTGTCAATGGCGTTCTTCTGTTTTTCAAATTCTTTGCCTGTGCCTTTTGCGATAGCGGATGACGACCAGAGAGCATCGTAAAGAAATCGTGAAGATTCGGGAAATGCCATTGTAAGAAAGGCGCGGAGGCGGTATAATTTTCTTGTAATTAAGGAAGCAGCCCCCCCAATAATAATGTTTCCAAACAACACATTTCCCCGTCCGGGAACCACAGCCGCTGATTCAGCCGCTGTGGTTTTCGGGCGGGGGATTTTTTATTTCATAAGAAAGTCCGTCCTATGAAATAAAAACCCTACGGGAGGATGCGCACTCCGCGCTAAGGAAGTATGGCCGCTGAAGCGACCGCGATCCGTGGGTTTTCTTGACGGATAGGGGAATATCCGATACAATGTAGTCATCTGTAACT
This sequence comes from Hungatella sp. L36, assembly GCF_014288035.1. NCBI lineage: Bacteria > Bacillati > Bacillota > Clostridia > Lachnospirales > Lachnospiraceae > Hungatella > Hungatella sp. L36. The sequence goes on from NZ_JACOPC010000003.1 coordinate 326,164, forward strand.
ACAAGAGACGGGAGATAAGAAGATGATAAAGAATATCGTATTTGATATGGGAAAAGTGTTGGTCGGCTATGACGCGGACAGAGTCTGCGGCCATTACATGGACAATGAAGAGGAGAAAAGGGCGGTCAGCACCAGCGTATTTGTGTCGCCGGAATGGCTGATGCTGGATATGGGCGTGATTTCGGAGGAAGAGGCTTTAAAACGGATGCAGGACAGACTGGAAACGGATCATGCGAAGGAGATGGCGGCCCTCTGCCTGGCGCACTGGCATGAGTATAACATGTGGCCTATGGAGAGTATGGGGGAGCTGGTCCGGGAACTGAAGGCGATGGGGTACGGAATTTACCTCTGTTCCAACGCGTCTGAACGGCTTCTGGAATGTTACCGGATTATCCCGGGCATCGAATGCTTTGACGGAATCCTCTTCTCCGCGGAGGTGAAATGCGTGAAGCCGCAGAAGGAGATGTACCAGCATTTATTTGAAAGGTTCCATTTAAAGCCGGAGGAATGCTTCTTCATTGATGATGTGATGTTAAATATCGAAGGCGCCAGAGCCTGCGGTATGGACGGATACTGTTTTGCGGATGGCGACGAGGCGGCGCTCCGGGCTGCTTTGAAGCGGCTGAACAGGAATGCGGATTAGATTATGTCTGTGTCTGCACCAATAGAATGGAGACCATGAATGTACGAGACAGAGATTAAAAATATGGATTTGGGCCAGCTGGCGAAGTCCGGCCAGTGCTTCCGTATGCGGCTCGCTGCGGAAACGGAGCATGGCGGAATATGGTCCGCGGCCGCCGGGGGACGGTATGTGGAAGTCATGCAGGATGGGAGCCATTTTCTGTTTTCCTGTGAGGAAGACGAATTTGAAGGGGGCTGGCGTACGTATTTCGATATGGATACGGACTATGAGGCGGTAAAATGTTCGGTGGACCCGGAGGATGAGTACCTGCAGGCGGCCATGGCCTTTGGCGGCGGCGTGCGGATTCTCCGCCAGGATCTGTGGGAGATGATCGTCACCTTCCTGATTTCACAGAACAATAATATTCCCCGGATTCGAAACAGCGTGGACGCACTGTGTGCGAAATTTGGGGAAAAGAAAACCGGTATCGGGCTGGTTTTGGATCCGGAAGGCTGTGTGAAACCGGTGGAGAAGACGTATGACTCATTTCCGGAGGCCGGGGCGGTGGCGGCGGGAGGTCTGGAAGGGCTTTCCGGCCTGGGACTCGGATACCGGGATAAGTACATATGGACCATGGCGGAGAAATGCAGCGGCCCGGACGGCGCAAAGTGGCTGGATGACCTGCGCGCCGCCGACTATCACACGGCTCACGGCATGCTCACAGCAGAATTTGGCATTGGCAGGAAGGTAGCCGACTGTGTCTGTTTATTCGGGCTTCACCACGTGGAGGCATTTCCGGTGGACACCCATGTAAAACAGATTGTGAACGCTTATTATCCCGGCGGTTTTCCACTCGAACGGTATCGGGGATACGCGGGGATTCTGCAGCAGTACATGTTTTATTATAAACTGAACGATAAGTAAGGCAGGGGATCTTATGGAAAAAGAGATGAGTTTTCATATCCTGGGCATCGAAGAGACGAAGGATGAGAACGCCGTGAAAATGGCTTACAGGAAGCTTCTGAAGGAGACGAATCCGGAAGACGACCCGGAGGGCTTTAAGCGCCTGCGAACGGCGTACGAGACTGCGGCGGCATTTGCCGCGAAGCCGGATGACGAGGCGGAACCGGAAAACGGCGGAGGTACGGAGGAAAAGACTGCGGTTGACGCGTGGATCGGCCGGGTCGACGAGTGCTACCGCGATGTATACGGCCGCGCCGATGAGCAGGCGTGGAGGGAGCTTCTGGAGGATCCGGTCTGTGATGGTCTGGATACGTCGCTGGAAGCCAGAGAGCGGCTTCTGGCCTATCTGATGAATCACGTTTATCTGCCGCAGAAGATATGGAAGCTGCTGGATAAGAACTTTCAGATTGTGGAAGACATCGAATTTCTGGAGGAGAAATTTCCAAAGAATTTTTTGAATTATGTAGAATATTACGTGGGACATGAGGGCTTCATCCGGTTCGAGTATTTCCGGCGCAGGGGCGCGGGGGAAGAGAATGTGGACGGCTATCTGGACCACTATTTTGCGGTGAAGAAAAAGACGGACAGGAATGAGTTCGAGGGATGCGGGCAGGAGCTGGACGACCTGGCGGCGTTTGGTGTCTGGCATCCTTATGAGGAGGTGGAGCGCCTGCGTCTCCTGCTTGCGGAGGAGGATGCGGCCGGCGCGGCGCGTCTCGCCGATGAGCTGGAGGAAACCTGCGGCGGTTCCATGAGAAATGACCCTTATATCTGGTCCTATATCGGACGTGTCCGTTACCGGGAAGGAAAAAAGGATGAGGCCTATGCCGTCTGGACCCGAGTGCTGAACGACTATCCGGACTATTATCAGGCGAAAACCGGCGCAGTCTCCTGTCTGATGGAGAAGGGGCGGTACTGGCAGGCGCGGGAATGGATGATGGAGATCCTGGAGCTGGACGGGCGCGATGAGGAGATTCTGAGCCGGCTGAAGGAGGCCAATGAGGCGCTTATTACAAGGCTTCAGGAAAATCCGGAGTACCATGAAGAGGGAAAGGACATCCCGGCGGGAGAGGGGGCCATTGAGCTGGCCTGGTGCCTGTTCCAGAATGAGAGGCTCGATGAGACGATCCGGTATCTGGAGAACTATACACCGGAAGAGGGACAGGAATACAGCTACACTAATCTGTTCGGCCGTGTTTTATATCAGGCAGAGCGCTATCAGGAAGCGCGCCCCTATTTAGAGGAGTGGCTCCGTATGATTACCGGGACCGTGGATGACGGGACGCAGGAGAATCAGAGACGGAGATCCAGACTGGGCCGGGCGCTCTATATTCTGGGCGGATGCTGTTACCAGTTGGGGGAACAGGAGGAGGCGGCCGCGTATGTAGAACGGGCGGCGAAAGAAGCGGACAGCCAGCAGGAGCGGATGGGGTACCGTCAGTACCTCGCCCACATTCTCTGTGAGTCGAAGCAGTATGAGCAGGCGGTGGACGTCTGCGATCAGATTCTGGAGGAAGATGAGAATTACTATCCGGCCTATTTAATCAGGCAGGAAGCGTGCTATGAGCTGAGAAAGGGTCAGCAGGTCGTGGATGATTACCACCGGGCGGTAGGTATTTTCGCCGGATATTATAAGCCGTATCTTATGGCGGCACAGGTATTTTTCTATCATAACCAGTTTGAGGATGCCAAGGGAGTCATCGACCGGGCAAAGGAGAACGGGGTGGAGTTTTCCAGCTGCCTCAAGCTGTATGAGGTGAAGATTCTGCGCAATCTGGCCGGGAAGAAGGAGGACCGGGAGCTTCCCTTAAAGCTTTGCGGGGAGCTGATGAAGGAGATCGAGGGTGAAACGGACATTGAGGATACTTCCGAGGTGGAATTCGAGACGGCCCTCCTCCACTGGGATAACGATGAGTTTCAGGAGGCCCTGTCCCACATGGCCGAGGCCATTCGGAAAAATGCGGGCCGGATGCAGTACCGGCTGGTGCGCGGGAACATTTATCTGGATATGAAGAAGTATAATGAGGCACTGACGGAATACGCCGGCGCCGAGGAGGTCTATCGCAGCTCGCCCTCCCTCTATTATAACCGGGGACTGTGCTATGAGGGAAAGAAGATGAAGGTGCAGGCCGCCGAGAACTTTGAAAAGGCGCTGGAACTCCAGGAGGGATATCGGGATGCCTGCGAGAAGCTGGCGGATTACTACCGGGAAAAATATGAGGATCAGTACAAACGGGCTGATTTTGACACTTCTATCGCCTATATCAGCCGTCAGATCGCGGTTACGGAGAACTGTTACTATCTGGTGCACCGCGGCCTGATCTACATGAACGCCATGGAACTTGACGAGGCCATACGCGACTTCGAGAAAGCGCTCGAGTATGTCCCGGAGGACTGGGCGGCGCATAACAACCTGGGGTGCTGCTATAAGTATCTGGGCCGTTTTGAGGAGGCCATCGGATATTTCGAGAAGGCCGTGGAATATATGGAGGACAGCAAAAGCCTGCTTCCGTACAGCAATATGGCCGACTGCTATGAGGCGCTTGGGGATTATCGGAAAGCGATCGAATGCTATCAGAAGGATCTGAAGCTGTTTCCGGATTACACATCGTTCTGGAAGGAGATCGGCCAGCTTTACGCCTGCCTTGGGGAGTATGACAGGGCGGAGGAGGCCTACGGCCATACGACGAAGATGGACGACTACTACAGCCGTATGGGTGATCTGTGGTTTTATCAGGGAAACGGTAAAAAGGCCCTGCATTTTTATAAGAAAGGGATTGAGAACGCGGCGGCGGATAAGAAGGCGGAGCGGCAGTCCGATTTAGGCCAGGCTTATATGGATCAGCTGCAAAACTATCCGAAGGCGGCGGCCTGGCTGAAACGGGCGATTGCCAGAACGACGGATCACGGCGATTTATTCGACTATGAGCGGTATCTTGCGCGGGCGTATTACCTGATGGGCAAATATGGCCCGGCAAAGGAACATGCGAAGGCAGCGCTGGAGCATTTTAAGCAGTCCGGAGAGGGAACGGAGGAGGACTATTTGGCCTACGGCCCCTACAAACCGGCCCGGGAAGGCGTGATGGGCTGGCTGTATCTGGCGATGGGAGAACGGGAGAAGGGCATGGAGCTGTTCGGGCAGATGGACCGGGGATACCGGTGCAAGGGCTGCCGTTACCAGGGCTGCTATGAGAAATACCTTTTCCAGGGCTGGTGTTACGAGGCCATGGGCGATCAGGAGAACGCGCTTCTCATGTACCGGGAGGCGGCCCGGCTGAATCCCCATTCTATCGCGGTGATGTGTGCGCTGGATAATTTACAGAAGAGGGTGGACAGAAAGAAATGATCATTGGAATTGATTTGGGAACGACCAACAGCCTGGCGGCTTATTATACAGATGAGGGGCCGAAGATCATCCCGAACCGGCTGGGAAGGCGTTTGACGCCCTCCGTAGTCAGTATGGATGTGGAGACTCCCCCTCACGTCCGTTCGGCGGAAGGGGAGGAATATCAGATTTATGTGGGGGACTCTGCGGTGGAACGGGGACTGCTCCATCCGGAGAGTACGGCCAGCGTCTTTAAACGTGATATGGGAAGCAGGAAGCAGTTTCATTTGGGCCATAAAAGCTTTCTGGCTGAGGAACTCTCCTCCTTTGTGCTCCGGGCGCTGAAGGAGGACGCGGAACACTATCTCGGGGAAGAGGTGACGGAGGCGGTGATCAGCGTGCCGGCCTATTTTAACGATGCCAGAAGGCGGGCGACGAAGCGGGCCGGGGAACTGGCGGGCTTCAAGGTGGAGCGGATCATCAGCGAGCCTACGGCGGCGGCCATCGCCTACGGACTGTATCAGAACCGGGAGCATGCCAGATTTCTGGTGTTCGATCTGGGCGGCGGGACGTTTGACGTATCCATTCTGGAGCTTTACGATACCATCTTAGAGGTGCGCGCCGTGGCGGGCGATAATTTCCTGGGAGGGGAGGACTTCACGGCGGTTCTGGAGGACATGTTCTTCGAGAAATACCGGGAGCTTGACCGCCTGTCCCTGGATGAGAAGACGATTCGCCATATCCATAAGCAGGCGGAGCTGTGCAAGATCGGATTTACTGATGCCAGGAGCTCCTCGATGCGCTGTAAGATCGGGGAGGAGATCATGGAATTTACTGTGGAGCTCTCCCGATACGAGGAGGCGTGTGAAGACCTTCTGGAGCGGATACGGAAGCCGGTAAAACGAAGCTTATCAGACGCCCATATCCGGCTCTCTGATATCGACAAGGTGGTGCTGGTGGGCGGCGCCACGAAGAGTCCGGTGATCCGCCGGTTTGTGAGCCGGTTGTTTAAGATGCTGCCGGACACCAATGTAAATCCCGACGAGGCCGTGGCTCTGGGCGCGGCGATTCAGGGCGCCATGAAGGAGCGGAGGGAATCCATCAAAGAGGTGATCCTGACGGATGTGTGCCCGTTTACCCTGGGAACCGAGGTGGTGCGGGAATGGGAGAAGGGCGTGTTTGAAAACGGCGTGTTCTGCCCGATCATCGACCGGAATACGGTGATCCCGGCCAGCCGTACGGAGCGGCTCTACACCGCCGGCGACAACCAGACGAAGATACGTGTCAATGTGCTTCAGGGGGAGAGCCGCTTTGCGGCCAATAACCTGTCGCTGGGAGAGCTGATGATCGATGTTCCTGCCGGCCGGGCCGGTGAGGAGGCTGTGGACGTGACGTACACCTACGATATCAACTCGATTCTGGAAGTGGAGGTGAAGGTGGTCTCCAGCCAGAAGCAGGTGAAGGAGGTATTTAAGGGCAGCGATGTGGATATGACAGATGAGGAGATTAAGGAGCGGTTCGAGACGCTGTCCTACTTAAAGATTCACCCGAGAGACCGGGAGGAAAACAAGTATCTGCTGCTGCGCGGTGAACGGATCTACGAGGAAAGCATCGGAGAAAAACGGCTGTATGTGGAGGCGGCGCTTCATAAGTATGAGAAGGCGCTGTCCTCGTATGATACGGGTCTTATTGATGAGGCGAAGGAAGAGTTTAAGAAGTTTCTGGAAGAGATTGAGGAACTGTAGAGACAGGGGAAATGCGGCTGAACGGCTGCATTTCCCCTGTGTTTTTCTGGTTAAGCTATGAGATGGCTCCGAGTGCACACTCATCAATTCGCCGGACTACGCCGCTGGTATACGGTTCAAAGTATTTGGGCCAGAAATGTGCCGCGGTGGTAAAGTCAATTGATATATGCTAGAATGGTGTCAACATGTTAAGGAGGAAAATCCATGAATCGAATTGAGAAAGTGCGGGAAGCCGTTGACGCTGTCCTTTTAAACATCGCCGATGCCGGTGAAAGAAGATGCGGATATATGCATCTGTACGGGGTCTCCCAGGCCTGCGTGCTGATTGCCTTAAAGAGAAATGAGAACGCCGAGCTGGCGGCGGCTGCCGGGATGCTCCATGATATTCATACGTATGCCACGATGGATCCCAGGGATCACGCGCATAAGGGATCGGCCATGGCCAGGGATTTACTGAATTCCATGAAGTGCTTCGAGGCTGGAGAGATTGATGCAATCTGCAGTGCAATCTATCATCACAGCAGCAAGGAGATATCCCACACACCGTTTGACGAAGTGTTAAAGGATGCGGATGTCATGCAGCACTGCCTGTACAATCCCCTGTTTGATGTCATGAAGCATGAAACGGAGAGATTCGGGAAACTGAAGGAAGAATTTGGGCTGACAGGAAGGGAACCGTAGAATTTTTCAGCCATTAGTTCGGAGGAAATACTGAAAAATAGCTAAAAATCCCCTTTGGATTTTGTTACGTATCCGTATTGTGAAACAGTTCCATAAATGGTATGATAATACAGAAGAGGCCGTCAGCATGATGATGCCTGAGCCGGAAATCGATGGCAGAGACAAAAGTGGCAGAGACAAAAGTGACAGAAACAAAAGTGACAGAAACAAAAATGACAGAGACAAAAGGAGTGGGAAAATGGCAAGTATCAGAGAGGTGGCCAGACTTGCCCGGGTGGCTCCCAGTACGGTCTCCCGCGCACTAAACGGGAGCGGTTATGTGGCAGAAGAGACGAAGGAAAAGATCAGGGAAGCCGTGGATGAACTGGACTATGTGCCGAATCAGTGGATACGGAATCTGTATCAGCAGAAGACAGGAATCATCGGAGTCATGGCGCCTGAGATCGTGCATCCTTACTTTTCGTCACTGTGGAGTTTTCTGGAGCTGGAGCTGAACAAATACGGATATAACATGATGCTGTGCAATACGTCCGGTAAGAAGGATATTGAACGGCAGTACTTAGACACGCTGGAACGGAACCTGTTCGACGGGATGATTGTCGGAGCGGCCTTTCTTCCGGATAAATATTATGAGCAGATTCAGAAACCAATTCTGTCCCTGGACCGGATTATCCCGGGAATCCCCCTGGTGACCTCGGATCACACACAGGGCGGCTTAATCGCGGCGGATAAGATGCTGGAGAAGGGCTGTAGGAAGGTGCTGAATTTAATCGATCCGCAGGCGAAAACCGTGGCTTCCTCCCGCGGCGGATTGAATTTCATCAGGAAGATGCAGGAGGCGGGAGCGGAGGTCATTACGGAGGAGTTCCTGTGGGATGATGTCATCCACTATCCCAGAAGCATTCAGCGGACCAGAGAGATTCTGGCGGAATACCCGGATCTGGACGGAATTATGGCCAATGACCTCTGTGCATCGTCATTTTTAAAGACCGCAAGGGAGCTGAATATCCAAGTGCCGCAGCAGCTTAAAATTATAGCATACGATGGGACATACATTACTGACTTCAATTACAGGACGATCGCGTCGATCCAGCAGGACGTGGCCCTGATTGCAAAGGAAGCCGTCCAGGTACTGGTAAAACTGATTAATGGGCAGCCGCTGGTGAACGAGGCGGTCTACGTGCCTGTGAGCTATAAAGAGGGGGATACGATATAGAAGGTGATCAGTGAAAATCTGATTTGAACCGCGTCTGGCCGGGAAACGGAAGTTTCCGGAAGCAGGCGCGGTTTTTAGATACAGGATGGGGCGGCCGGTAGACGTAAGATATAGATCAGGAGGCTCTTTTTTTGTAAATGTGCAATAAAATGACTGCTCAAATTTAGTAAAAATGATGATTGTAGGAAAGATGTAGAAAAGTACTTGAAAAAATACTTCATAAGTTGTATATTAAGCACATGGAACAGTTCCACACATTGTGGAACTTTAAAAATAGGAAAATATGGAACAGTTCCATATTCGGAAAATCACTTCACCAGATTCGTGAATCATCTCATGATACCCAGGGAAACGGGGCACGCTGAGTGGAGATGACATGTATCGCACACAAGTGGCTATAAGAAGGTCACTGGGCGCTTATAACAAGGAGGATATTTTTATGAAGGCAAAAAGAACAGCGGCACTCGGTCTGGCAGCAGTAATGGCGGCATCACTTCTTTCCGGATGCGGCGCAGGGGGCAGCAAATCGGCAAAAACAGAGATTACGATTTACCAGAGCAAGATTGAAGCAAACGAGGGTTACAAAAAGGCAATCGCGGCTTACGAGGAGTCCCATCCGGATGTGAAGATTAATCTGGAAGCAGTAACCGGCAACGACTTCGCTGCCTCCTTAAAGGCAAAGATGCAGTCCGATCCGCCAACCATCTTTTCCGTCGGCGGTTTCCAGGATTTAAAGGACTACGGCGATATTCTGGAGGATATCTCAGATCTGGAGGTGCTTAAGAATGCGCTGCCGGGAACCACGGATATGTTTACAAAGGATGGCAAGGTGCTTGCGGTTCCGCTTTATATGGAAGGATACGGATTTGTTGTGAACCGTCAGATGTTTGAGGATGCGGGGGTCGATTTTGAATCCATGATGACGTTTGAGGGCATGAAGGCCGGTTTCGACACGCTGAAGGCGAAGATCGACAGCGGCGAGATGAAGGAGAAGTATCCGAATCTGGAAGCGGTTATGGAATATCCGACTAAGGAGCTCTGGATCGCAGGCGACCACGATGTGAACGTGGCGCTGACTCACGACTTTGATACGGCAAAGGCTGCTTACGACTCCGCAACTCTTCCGGGCACCGGTTTTGCCGACTATAAGACGATGGTTGATTTCCAGGCCAGCTACACCACCAACGCGGACAATACCGCAAACTTAAATTCCGTTGATTACACTGCTTCCCTGGAAGGCGGACTGGCGATTGAGCGTGTGGCTTCCATCAAGCAGGGCAACTGGATCGCACCGGCAGTAGAGACGACGGATCCGGAAGTGCTGGCAAAGCTGGATATGCTTCCATACTCGGTTCCGGGATACTCAGACGGCAAGTATTTCGTAGGTGTGTCCGGCTACTGGGCGATCAACAGCAAGGTTACCGACGAGCAGAAAGCCGCGGCAAAGGATTTCATCAACTGGTTATATAAAGACCCGGCAGGACAGAAGATTGTAGTGGAAGATTGTAAATTCGTTCCCCCGTATGACAATTTCGGCGATTTAAAGGCAGGCGATCCCCTTTCCCAGAGAATCATGGACGCCAACGAGGCGGGAGATACCATGAACGGATGGGTATACAGCGGAGCTCCGAATACATGGGGACAGCAGGCAGCAGGTGTCGAGGTGCAGAAGTATTTAGCCGGACAGGCGACATGGGATGAAGTGACGGAGAGCAGCATTAAGCAGTGGGCGTCCATGCGCGAGTCTCAGAAATAGGATTCCCGGAAAGAGGAAGGTGTAAAATGAAAAAGAGCAAAGCAAGATTCTGGATATTTCTGGCCCCTGCATTGATTTCTTTTTCCCTGGTTGTTTTGATTCCGATGCTGATTGGCTTCTTTTACGCCTTTACAGACTGGAACGGAATCGTGGGAAGTGAAATTACATTCGTAGGTTTTCGAAATTTCATTGAAATATTTACGAGAGACAGTTCCTTCATGCACGCGTTTGGCTTTACTGCGCTGTTTTCCATCTGTGCGGTGGTGCTGGTCAATATCGTCGGATTCGCCCTGGCACTTCTGGTGACACAGAAGTTCCGCGGTGCGACGCTGCTTCGCGGCATCTTCTTCATGCCGAACCTGATCGGCGGCCTGCTGTTGGGCTTCACCTGGCAGTTCATCTTCGTCTCCATCTTCGGAGCCATCTCCAAGGCGACCGGATGGCAGGCACTTAACGGATGGCTTGCCGACCCGGTCACCGGATTTGTGGGACTTCTGATCCTGACTGTATGGCAGTTATCCGGCTATATGATGATTGTGTATATCGCGCAGATTCAGCAGATTCCCGAGTCCGTGAAGGAAGCGGCCCGCATCGACGGCGCCGGTTACAAGGATATGTTAAAGAGCATTATCATGCCGCTTATGATGCCGGCTTTTACGATCGGCCTGTTCTTATCCATCTCCAACTCGTTTAAGATGTTTGATCAGAACCTGGCGCTGACTCAGGGAGGCCCTTATAAATCAACGGAAATGCTGGCGCTGAACATCTACAACTCCGCATTCGGGGCCAATGAGTTCGGATTTGCACAGGCAAAGGCAATTATCTTTATGATTGCGGTGGCAGCCATCGGTGTGACACAGCTGGTGCTCACAAAGCGGAAGGAGGTAGAGATGTAATGGCAGGGACGAAGAATGTAAAACGTGATTCCAAAGGTGCTCAGAGGCTTATTATGGGAGTTGCCGGACTTTTTCTCGGCTGTCTCTTTCTGTTCCCGATCTATATTCTGGTTCTGAACTCATTTAAGAATACGAAGGGAATCTTCACCGATGTCATCGGATTCCCGAATGCAGCTACCTTTACACTGGTAAACTACCCGAACGCGTTTGAGGCGCTGGAGTACATCAGATCTTTTGTGAACTCCCTGACGATCACGGTGATCGCAACGGTTCTGATCCTGCTGATCTCGTCCATGGCGGCGTGGGTTTTAGTCCGGTATAAGACAAAGACCAGCAAGATTATCTTCTTCCTGTTCGCGGCCTCCATGCTGATCCCCTTCCAGTGCGTGATGCTTCCGCTGGTGGGATTTGCCAGCCGCATCGGAATTATGAACCCGCAGGGGCTGATTTTTATGTACATGGGCTTCGGCAGCAGCATGTCCATCGTTATGTTCCACAGCTTCATCAAGAACATTCCGGAGGAACTGGAGGAGGCGGCTACCATCGACGGATGCGGTTCCTTCCGGCTGTTTTTCTCCATCGTGATTCCGCTTATGAGAACGATTTTAATCACGGTTGCGGTGCTTAATGTGATGTGGATCTGGAACGATTATCTGCTTCCATCCCTGATTATCAACAAGCCGGGCTGGCAGACACTTCCGCTGAAGACCTACCTCTTCTTCGGACAGTTTGCAAAGCGCTGGGATTTAGCGTCCGCCGGACTGATCATGTGTATCATACCAATTATCATCTTCTATCTGTGCTGTCAGAAGTATATTGTTAAGGGCATTACGGATGGCGCGATCAAATAAACAGTAACTCATTAAAAGGAGAGAATTATGGCGGCAGAATGGTGGAAAAAGGCAGTAGTCTACCAGATTTATCCCAGAAGCTTTAAGGACAGCAATGGAGACGGAATCGGGGATTTAAACGGCATCACGGAAAAGCTGGATTATCTAAGGGAACTGGGAGTGGATGTGATCTGGGTCAGCCCGATGTATTGTTCTCCCATGGATGATAACGGATATGATATCTCTGATTACTATAAGGTAGACCCGATGTTTGGCACGAATGACGACATGGACCGGCTTCTGGCCGAGGCGGGAAAAAGGGGCATGAAGGTGATCCTGGATCTTGTGGTCAACCACTGTTCCGACGAACACCAGTGGTTTGTAAAGGCGAAGCAGGACCCGGACTGTGAGGAAGCAGGATACTTCTACTTTAGAAGGAAGGAAGACGGCGGAGAGCCGAACAACTGGAGGTCCAATTTCGGCGGCTCCGTGTGGACGGAGCTTCCGGATGGGCGGTGGTATTTCCATACGTTTTCCAAAAAACAGCCGGATTTGAACTGGGAAAACCCGAAGCTGCGGGAGAAAATCTATGAGATGATCAACTGGTGGCTGGAGAAGGGCGTGGCCGGATTCCGGGTGGATGCGATCACCTTCATCAAGAAAGACTTAACCTTTGCTTCCAGGGAGACGGAGGACGGCCTTCGCTACCCGATTGAAAATCTGACGGACTATCCGGGAATCGGGGATTTCCTGGCGGAAATGAAGGAGAAATGTTTCGACCTGCACGACTGTATGACCGTGGCGGAGGCCCCGGGCGTGGGAGAGGAAACGTTCCGCAGATATGCCGGAGAGCATGGATATTTCTCCATGATCTTTGATTTTACCTGGGAGAACATGGAAGGCGAGGCGGACAAATCTTCCGTGGAAGCCGTGGAAAGGTGGAAACAGAGGATTTTAAAGAGTCAGCGGTTTACCAGTAAGATTGGCTGGAACGGGCTGTTTCTGGAGAATCACGACCAGTCCCGCTGTGTCAACAAATACCTGGAAAAGGATCAGATTGGATATGCAGGCGCTTCAGCCATGGCGGTCATGTATTTCTATCTCTACGGGACACCGTTTATCTATCAGGGGCAGGAGATCGGCATGACCAACGCGGTGTGGAACTCCATCGAGGAGATGGACGATGTGCGTGCAAAGGGAATGTACCAGGAGGCCCTGGAGCAGAAGCAGGATCCACAGAAGGTCCTGGAATACTTCGGAGAACTGGGCCGCGACAACGCGCGGACCCCGATGCAGTGGTGTGATGAAAAGAACGCCGGATTTACGGAGGGAACGCCGTGGCTGAAGGTGAACGAAAACTATCAGGGCATCAACGTGAAAGCGCAGGAAGCGCGCGATGATTCCCTTCTGGCCTTTTATAGGAGGCTGACCGCGCTGCGCCATCAGGAACCGTATGCGTCCGTGTTTGCGGAAGGCACGGTCCGGCCGGTGATGGAAGAGCTGCCTGCGGTGATCGCCTATGAGAGAGAATGGAACGGGCGGACCGTAACTGTGGCTGTGAATTTTAAAAAGACGGAGCAGGAGATCCCGGCGATTCACGGGGCCTTGTCCGCGGCGGGGAATCCCACGGAAGGAACGTGCCTGCTGAGCAACGAGGGAGAGCCGGAACGGATTGGAGAGAGGTATTTGCTGAAGGCTTACCAGGCGGTGGTGTTCGATGGAAAAATGGTATAATCGATCAGGCGTGGAATTCCGTCTGTGACAGAAGAAAGTGCTGCCCGTTATCGGACAGCACTTTTTGGCGTTCTGAACACCTCGAATCGTTCTTTTTGATTCCAGAAGGCGTCCTTCCGGCAGTAAATCAGCAGCAGCAGCCCTGTAACGGCAAGGCATGCGGTTTCCGATACCAGAGGAGACCACCAGATTCCTGCTCCTCCAAAGATTCCCGTCATGACGATCAGGCAGCCTGCCATCAGGACAAGGCCGCGGCCGGCAGAGATGACGAGAGCCTCGGCGGCCCGCTCGACAGAGGTAAAGTAGCCGCTGACCGCGATGTTGAAGCCAACCAGCAGGAAGGAGGCTGCGAAGATGCGGAACGCAGTCACGGAACTGTCGCGCAGAGCCTGTAGTTCTGGCCCGATGAAAATATCCACGATACCGCGTGCCAGGGTGAAACAGGCGGCAAACGATACAGTACACACCACGCCGGCAGCCACAAGACTGTAGCGGAACAGCGACTTGCATTTATCCAGACTCTTCTGTCCGTAGTAATAACTGATCAACGGCTGCGCTCCCTGTGCGATACCGGTAGCGGACAGCACAACAATGTTATTGACATAGGAGATGATGGTGTAGCTGACCAGCGCATCCTGAGTCAAATACATCAGAATGACCTGATTGAATAGAAAGGTCACCATACCGGAGGACATCTCCGTAACTCCGGAAGAAAAGCCGTTGCGCACCTGCCGGACCAGGATACCGAAATCCGGCTTAAAGCGTTTGAAGCTCAATACGCCTTTCCCACTCAGAAAATGGTGCAGGTACAGAATAATCACCGTGGCCTGGGAGAGGCTGGTTGCAAAGGCTGCGCCCTGAATTCCTTTGTGAAGCACCATGACGAAAAACCAGTCCAGAATACAGTTTTCCACAGCGCCCAAAATAACGATCAAGGTTGCTTTTTTCGGGTAACCATCGGTCTTCAATAAAATCTCAAAAGAGTAGGAGAGCAGGTAAACGCAGGAAAACGGTGCAATCCAGGTTATGTATTGGATCACGTAATCGGCAGTCTGCTGGTTCGGCGCTCCTAAAAAACGGGCAAAGGACTCACGGTTCAACATGACCAGAAGCGCAATTACCAGCGAAAAGATTACCTGCAAAACAATATTCTGTGTAAATACCTCGCAGGCCCGCTGATGGTGGTTCTCCCCCAGCAGTATCGAGACAATGGTGGAAGCCCCCACTGCAAACAGAAGGGAGAGCGCAAAGAGAAACGCAACAAACGGGTAGGATAGATTTACCGCGGTAAGTGCGATTTCGTTGACCCCTTTTGCCACGAACATGCCGTCTACCATAGAGTAGAGTGAATAGACCCACTGTGCCAGAATGGATGGAATGATGTACCGGATAAAGTTGCCTTTTAAAGATTTGCCGTCCAGATTCATACTATAACCTCGCTTTTTCACTTGAAAATATTCCCCAAAATTTTGCGCTTTCAGTATAAACCCTGGTATTGTCCCAGAGTCAAGCCTTAAAGAAGGGCCTTGATAATATTTTGTAAAAACCGAAATTCTGTGATAGAGTAAGAGCAGAAATACCAAATGTACAAAATGCAGATAGGGGGATTGTTTACATGGAACCGGACAAGGGGAACTATCGAATGACAAAGGAGAGGTATTATACCATAGGGGAAATCGCCAAAATGTATCATCTGGGAGTGGATACGCTTCGCTACTACGAGGAGAAAGGGATCCTGGAGCCGATTCGCGGCCAGAATGGATACCGGTATTTTGACAGTCAGAGTATCTGGAGAATGAATGTAATAACGAATCTCAGGAATCTCGGTTTCTCGGTGACCCGAATCAGGGATTACTTTCAAAATCATACGGTGGAGACGACTCAGGAACTGCTTTGTGAAGAGCTGGGGGTGATTGCCGAAAAAATAAAAGAATGGACGAATCTGCAGAAAATGGTACAGGAGCAGGTGAGAACCATCAGGCAGGCCCAGGAGCTTGAGATTGGAAAAGTGAGGTCTCTGGAATTAAAACCCAGAAAAGCCTTTGAGATCCGTAAGGATTACAGTACAGACGAAGATATGGATCTTTTGATGATGCAGCTTCTGGAGCAGAATCACAGAAAACTTTATATGATTGGAAATAACCGGATGGCTTCCGTGATGTCTGAAGATGGCGGTAATGGCGATAATGCGCTCTTTGAGAGTGCGGTCATGTTTGACGAGGAGGGAGACATCGACATACCCGGCGGGACCTATTTATCGGTCTGCTACCATGGGGTGACAGACAGCCGCCGCCAGGCCGATATCATAAGGGCCTACGCCGCCGAACATCGTATTGTCCTGAAACCGCCGTTTATGGATCTGATGTGGATCGATGTCCATATATCCGCGGATCCGGCTGAATATATTTCGGAGGTGCAGGTACGGGCTGAATGGAAGCAGGAGAAATAGAATAAATCGGAGGGAAAATATAAGAGAATGCAGCAGACGTGTTAAGATCTCATGACATGTCTGCTGCATTCTCTTTTTCTAAGCCTGTAGCTTGAAGGTCTCTCCCTCAATCAGTTTTGGAGATACAATGATATGGTGAGCGGCGTCCTTGCCGTCCAGAAGACTCATAAGCGTATTGATTGCATTTGTGCATAGGAACTCTCTCTGGTTGTCGACCGTTGTCAGGCGCGGAGTGCAGGCAAAGGCAAAGTCAGAGTTGTTGAAACCGACTACCGGGATGCCTAAACCGGCGGCATTCAGAGCCTGAAGGGCGCCGACAGCCAGGAGATCATCTGCGGAAAGTATGGCGTCGATTCGCCGCCCGTTCCGGATGAGCCGTTCAATTTTTTGCTGTGCATCCAGGATCTCATTGCTGTAAATCGGAATTGTAATGCATTTGGAGGTTGCTTTCAGGTTGCATTTGTTTACGCCTTCCAGGAATCCATTCCTCTTTTCGACGGCACAGAAGGTGGTATTGTCCTCCAGATAGTAGATATGGCGGCAATTCCGCTCATACAGCTCTTCGACCAGATTACAGATGGCGCTTCGTTCATCACAGCGGATGCTGTAGACGGTTGGAACATCTACAAAGCCATTTAAGATAATAAGCGGAACCTGCTCTGAAACTTCTCTGTAGACCTCCAGATCATTGGCATCTCCGTAAGATGAACCGATTTCGATGATCGCATCCACCTGCTTTGCCATTAAAAATTCAAAATGCTCCCGCTGATAGGGACGATACTCTCCCGAGCAGCACAGAAAAGAGCTGAAGCCGTGTTCGCGCAGCTGTTTTTCCAGCAGAGAGAGGATTTTTGCGTGGTTGATATCGTCCAGCTCGGAACACAGAATACCAATACTTTTGGTGGATTTGGAATTCAAACCACGGGCAAAAATGTTGGGGGTATAACCATGGTCTGCCATAACAGACAAAACCAGTTCACGCTTTTCCGGCCGTACATTCGGCTGGTTGTTAATTACTCTGGAGACCGTTGCAACAGATACTCCGGATAGTTTTGCAATGTCTTTAATATTCATAGAAAATATAATTCCTCACATTTATTTCCGCAGGCAGAGAGCCCGGCTGATATACCCGCATGGTTTGCCTGTGACTCTGGCGGGCATTTCATTACGAAATATAGAAACATCCACATTATAACATGCAAAATGCAAAAAATCCAGTAAGATTATTGATAACTAGTTACACTGTATTACCGAAGGGATTGACCGAAAACTAATTTTAGATTAAAAATGAATGGTAAAAATGTATATTAAATTACAATAAAACATTGGAAATGGCAATAAAATGTACAAAACATATTGACAAAAAGAAAATTAGATTATAGAATACAATCATAACAAATGAAACTAGTTACATAAAATTAAAAATGAAAAGCAAAAAGGAGAAGAGAAAGGTCTCGGAAACCTGGAGAAAGGAAGGGGAATTGTGGCAATCGATATTACAAAAAAAGAAGACATCGCACTGGAATTTCATGATGGATACGCCAGGACGGAGGTGCTGAAAGGCGTATATCCACTGGTAAAGACGTACAAATGTCTGCTGAAGGCGGGGCATACGGCAGAACCGGAAAGATATTCGGATAAAATACAGGTGTTCAGCTTTACAAGTGGTACTGGTTACATATGCGGGGAGAAGAAAGCTTATAACATTGAAGAACTTAGTTTTTACATTCCTGATTTTGATCATGAAAAGTTTTCGATTTATGCAGCAGAAGACATGGAGATTGTACTGTGGGTTATTGATATGCTGGAATCGGATCGGGCGGCATACGAGGATACGCACATGGTTCTTCCGAGTTTTAAACGCTTTTCAGAATGCGAGCCTTATGACCAGAGCTGTAAGGGGCCGCATACCCAGAGCTGGACGGTCATCGCTGACGGCAATCTGGCGAGAGTGCTTATGGGGGTTGTAAAAGCGGAAGGCGAGGGGACGAAAGAGAGAGGCCATGCAGAGGTGGCGCAGTGGAATTACTGCCTGCCGGGTTCTGATTTCCATTTTACAGTTGAAGAGGAAACGGTAAATCATTCTGAGGGGGATTTCAGCTATGTGACAGCCGGTCTGGATCATTCTCTGATCGCAGATCCCGGAAAGACTGTTTTTTATATCTGGTTTGAGCACTGGGTGGAAGAAAAGAAGATCAACCCACAAAGCTATGAGGCAAAATAATATATGATTTGAAAGGAGAAGAAAGCAATGGCAAAGGTATTAATTTCCAGGGGTAAAGATTACAATCCGACAGACTATGTGAACGGGCTGGCAAAAGAGGAGGTCCTTCCGGGAATATGCGACGAGATCGCTATGTACCGCTGTACTTTGAAGGCAGGGGCTGCATGGAAGCCCGCGGTATATGCGTTTGAAGAAAAAATGCAGATTTTTCTGTTTGTGGCCGGGAATGGTTACATAACTACGGGTGCAGAGGCCTATCGTATTGATGACCGGGCTGTATTTGTTCCGAATTTCAACAAGGACGAGGTGCTTATAAAAGCTGGAACAAAAGATCTGACCTACATTCACATCGTGGGTGAAATGACCAGATGGGATCAGGAAAGAATGAAGATTGATCATATTGTCCTGCCGCGCTTCCGCCTGCTGAAAGACTCCTGGGAATATACGGAAGGCTTTACCGGGGACGCCGGTTCCAATATTAAAAGCCATATGGTTCTGGAGCATGAATATCTTGGACGCTACAGCATGGGCTGGAACTGTGGAGAAGGACCTACGTTTATCGGTACCCATGTTCACGAAGACCTTCTGCAGTGGTATTTAAATATGCCGGGTTCCAGTTTTACTTATCATGCCGCGGAGGAGACCGTAAATGTAGAAAGCGGTGATATCACATTTACCGAAATAGGTTCTCCGCATGGAAGTGAAGCGCCCGAGGGACAGTGCATTGACTATGTGTGGTTTGAACTGGCAATCAACGGTTATATCCATGATGACGATATTCTTAAAGAACATAAAGAGAATGAATAGGGTGGTGAGGGGATCATATGGCAGCGTTGCTGGAAGTGGAAGGCCTGACAAAAAGTTTTGGAGAGAATCAAGTACTGAGAGGCGTTAATACGAAGGTTGAGAAGGGCGAGGTGGTTTGTGTAATCGGACCGAGCGGATCGGGAAAAAGCACATTTCTTCGCTGTATTAATAAGTTGGAGGCAGCCACTGGGGGACATATCTACTTTGAAGGAGTGGATATGATCGGCAAAGGGCCTTTAGTGGACCAGAAAATTCAGAAACTTGGGATGGTGTTCCAGCAGTTTAACCTGTTTCCTCACCGAACCGTACTGGAAAATATCATGATGGCTCCGATCAAGGTTCAAAAGAAGCAAAAGGACGAGGCTGAAAGACGGGCGAAGGACCTGCTGAAAATTGTGGGGCTGGAGGATAAAGCGGATGCGTATCCGGGCAGGCTTTCGGGCGGACAGCAGCAGCGTATTGCGATCGCCAGAGCGCTTGCGATGAAACCGGATCTGATGCTGTTCGATGAGCCGACCAGCGCATTGGATCCGGAGATGGTTGGAGAAGTATTGGACGTTATGAAGGCATTGGCCCAGGATGGGACAACCATGATCGTTGTTACGCATGAAATGGGATTTGCCAGAGAAGTAGCAGACCGGGTGGTGTTTATTGATGAAGGCGTGATCACGGAAGAAGGGGCGCCGGGAGAGTTTTTTGCCAATCCCAGGAATGAAAGATTACAGCGTTTTTTAAAGAAAGTTTTATAGTATACAAATGGGGGATTTACTATGAAGAGAACAATAGCTGTATTATTGGCAGTAATAAGTACATTGTCGCTGGCTGCATGCGGTTCGAAAACGCAGGCGAACAGTGCGGAAAACGGGGGCGTGGATAATTCGCTCCAGACTGTCCTGGACAGAGGGACTCTGCGCGCAGGCGCGGAGGGAAACTGGAATCCGTTTATTTATAACGACCTGGCTACGGGTGACCTTGTTGGGTATGAGGTTGAAATCGTAGAAGAAATTGCAAAGAGGATGGGCGTCAAGGTAGAGTGGAGTATTGCCAGCCAGTGGGATGGCGTAATTGCAGGTCTGCAGGCCAACCGGTATGATGTTGTATTCTGCGGCTGTACTCTTGCCAATCTGGAGTCTGCGCCTGACTGCGTGGGAACGATTCCTTACCGTGAGGATCCGATCGTATTAGTGGTTGCAGATGACAACAGTGAGATCAAATCCTGGGATGATTTAACTGGAAAGCTGAGCGCCAATGCGCTGACCGGAGATTACGGCGCTATCGCCAAGCAGTATGGCGCAGAGTTGACCAATGCGTCACTGGAACAGGCGATGGAGCTGATCGTTCAGCATCGTGTCGATTGTTCTGTGAACTCGCAGATTGCCATCAATACCTATATGGCAGAAAAACCGGATACTCCGGTAAAGGTTGCGGCGAAGTATGAATACCCTACGCCGGAGGAGGCCTATAGCTATGGCATGATTCTGAAGAATAAGGTCACGCTGACCGGGAAGATCAACGAAATTTTACAGGAAATGTTGGATGATGGCTATTGCCGCGATTTGGCGGTTAAGTATTTCGGCCAGGATGTCGCAGATAATATTTCCCTGTATCAAAAGTAGGGGGGACTGGTATGGAACGAATTATACAGCTTTTGATAAGTTCTTTTTGGCCGCTGATGAAAGCCGGTCTGAAAATGACAGTGCCGCTGACGCTGGTTTCGTTTGCTCTTGGCATGATTCTCGCTTTTGTCACCGCCATGTGCAGAATTTCAAAGAATAAGCTGCTGTCGAAGACGGCGCAGTTCTATGTCTGGGTCATACGCGGAACTCCTATGATTGTGCAGCTGTTCGTAATTTTCTACGGTCTGCCCAAAGTTGGAATCATGTTTTCGCCTATTGTATCTGCCATTATCGGTCTGACGATCAGCGAAGGCGCCTATGATTCGGAGATTATCCGCGCCGCTTTGACCTCGATTCCCAAAGGGCAGTGGGAGGCCTGTCATGCACTGGGGATGTCCAAGCTTCAGACGTTGTTGAATGTCATTATCCCACAGGCGGCCCTCATTGCAGTGCCTTCCCTGGGAAATATGTTCATCAGCCTGGTAAAGGATACTTCTCTGACAGCCATTCTGACGGTTCGCGAAGTGTTCCAGATTGGCCAGCAGATTGTTGCGGTTACCTTCGAACCGCTGTGGATCTATCTGGAGGTAGGCGTTATTTACTTGATTTACAGTACCGTTCTCAGCCAGCTTCAGGGTGTGCTTGAGAGAAAACTTGGCAAGCACATGCTGGTAAAAGACGAGAAGTAATGAATACAAAGAATCAGACGTAAGGGAACAGGGGCCGCTGCAGCATACTCAGCAGCCCCTGTTTTAAAGGGAAAAAGGTTTTTCAACCGGAAAACGGTCTGGCAATATAGAAAGAAAAAGTGGGGGGAGAAGTTGGAAAAGATCTGTATGGAAGGCTGCAATCGGCATTATATGAGGGCTGATTTCCGGGAGTTCTGCTGGGATCAGGTCCTTCTGGGGAAAAAACGCGTAGAAATATGGGGGGCGGTGCCTCAGCTTTTTATCGATCACCATGGATATCAGGATGCGGAAAAAATGAAATGGATACTGGATGAACACGGCCTGGTCTGCAGTGCGTTTACACCCAAAACGTATCGCTACAATCTGGGAAGCGGTGACTCGCAGGTGAGAGCGTGGTCGCTTTCCTATTTTGAAGAATGCATAAAGGCTGCCGCAGTTCTTGGCGCGGGCAGAATGCTGATCTATGTCCCTGCTGTGATCAGGGACGGAGACTGGGAACGGGCCGAAGAGATATTTGCTGAAAATATGGAGTGCCTGGCGGAATACGCGGCGGATTATCACATTTCGCTGGCGGCAGGTGGGAGCAATGCATTTGCCGCAGATCTGCCTGAATATAGAAGGCTGATGGAGAAAATAAAGAATCCTTCCGTAAAGTGTTTTTTTGAAACGGAAATTCTGCTATTCAGCAAATATACGCTGCGGGAATGGCTTGGTGAACTGAAGGAGGCGCTGGTACATATTCATTTCGCAGATGCCAGTGAAATGGGAAGCTGCAAAATAGGAGATGGCTGTTTGCCGATGAGACAATATCTGGGTGATATCATGAAAAGCGGTTATCTGGGCGGTTTGAGCCCGTTTTTTACGGAGTTCTCCTGCGAGAAGAACCCTGTTTTAATCAGTTCGGAGCATGAACGGGTTTTGAGAGAACTTTTAGAGGAGGAGCTTTAAGATGCTGAAACGGGAGCAGATTGCAGGGATGAATCAAATGTACCGGTTTTACTCCTTCGAATATTTTTTAAGCTGTATGGAAGCGACGGGGATAAGAAGCCTGGAGCTCTGGCTGGGATCTCCTCATTTCTGGATTGATACAATGGGGTATTTCCAGTGCCTGGAAAAGAAGAAGCAGATCTGCGGTCATCGGCTTAAAGTTGTAAGTGCCTGTGTCCCAAGCATGGCATACCAGTATCAGTATGGACACAGGAACAAGGAATACCGGGATAAATCGTTTCTGTTTTTTTCGAATGGAATAAAAGCGGCAGCCGCTATGGGGGCAAGAATTGCCGTCGTAAACTCCGGCTGCTGTGAGCTTGACATCCCTTTTGAGGAGGCGGTGAAAGGGCCGGCGGAACTTTTGCACCGGCTGGGACGGGTGGCCGGGCAAGAGGGGGTTACCATGGCGATTGAATCCCTGACCGCCGATGAGACGAACATTGCAGACAGTCTTGCGCATACCAGGGAGCTTATCCGACAGGCCGATACGCCGAATCTGAAAGCGATGGCTGATACAGTGGCGGTTTATGCTGCGGGAGAAACCCTGGAGGAATGGTTTCAGGCTTTTGGAAAAGATTTGATTCATATGCATTTTATTGATGGATTTATGAAAAAGCGTACCTATGATCATCTTGTTTGGGGAGATGGGGACTTCCCGCTTGCGGAAATGGTTCAATGTATGGAGAAATACGGATATGCAGGGTACCTGACCCAGGAGCTGGAGTATGAAGCTTATTACGGAGATCCTGCGGAGGCGGAACGGAAAAACTGGAAAGCGCTTTCTGACACTGTGCTGTGTAAGGAATCGGGAGATACACGCTCCAGGACTGGCTGAAACAGAGATTGCGTTTGACGAAAGGCGGTGAGTGGTCTGTGCGTGCTCGCGGTAAAGTGATTGATATGACGACGGGATCGTCAGTAGGCTGTATTATGTACTTTGCATTGCCGATAATTCTGGGAAATCTGTTCCAGCAGTTATATTCTCTGACGGATGCGGTTATTGTCGGGCGGTTTGTTAATCTGAACGCGCTGGCGGCAATCGGAGGCACCGGCTGGGTGCGCTGGGCGATATTGGGCGTCTGCATGGACTGTACGATGGGGTTCGGCATTGTGGCATCCCGAAGGATTGGCGCGGGAGACCGGACTGGATTCAAAGAGGTGGTGGCAGCCGGTATTGAATTTGTTCTGGCAGCGGGGCTTTCCCTGACACTGCTGTCGTGTCTTTCTCTTGACTTTGTGCTGCACCTCCTGCATATTCCGGAAAATATCTATGAAGATGCGAGACTTTATCTCTGGTATGCATCAGTCTCGATTCCGGTTGGGCTGATCTATAATATGGCCTGTGCATTTTTGAGGGCGGCGGGAAACAGTAAGGGACCGTTTGCTGCTGTCGTGCTCTCGGCAATACTCAATGTTGCCCTTGACCTGTATTTCATCGTGGACCTGCACTGGGGAGTCTGTGGTGCCGCCCGGGCGACTCTGATTTCGCAGACGGCTGCGGCTGTTCTGGTGCTGTTTCTGACGGTAAGGCAAGAACCGTTTCGTACTACGAGAAACAGCTGGAAGTGGAACCCGCGCATACTCAGGGAGACTTCTGCACTTTGGATTCCCATGCTTTTTAACAGTATTGCGATCTCGGCGGGAGGGGTGATTGTGCAGCGCTATATTAATTCCTGCGGCGCCATTGTGGCGGCGGGAATCGATGCGGGTGAAAAAATTTACTGTTTGCTGGAAACGGTAGAGAAAGCGGTTTGCTCGGCCATCAGTGTTTTTGTAGGACAAAATCTGGGGGCCATGAAAATGGTCAGAATCCGTAAAGGGATGAAAAGCATGACTGTGTTTGCATTCCTCTTTGCGGCGTGGCTGGCCCTTGTTTTGCTTGTGTTCGGAGATTCCCTGATCGGGCTGTTCCTGAATAAAAATCAGGATCCTGCTGATTTAAAAGAAGCCTATCGCGCGGCCAGAGTGTATTTGAATGTACAGTGCGTTTCTATTTTTTTTATGGTGCCCATGCATTTCTACAGAGGAGCCGTCCAGGCGCTTGGGCATGCGGTATATCCTATGATAGCTGCGTTTCTGCAAATTGCCGCAAGGTGGCTTACGGTAGCGCTGCTTGTTCCTGCACTGGGGATGGTTGGAATGTGTCTGCCTGATGGAGTCGCGGCGCTTGCCAGCCTGCCGGTTGTTGTCATACCGTATTTTGTATTCATGAGGAGGATGGAGCGGGAATGAGAAATGGTGAATGGAGAATGCTGAGTTGAAAATACTGGGGGATGGTTTTTGTTGAAAAAAGTGACAGGTGATTGCGAAAAATCACCTGTCACTTTTTTCGTTATAGTAAAGCCTGCCCTGTGAAACAAAAAACTCTGTGAGAGATGCACACCCCGCAAAAAAATGTAGCTGCTGAAACGTCCAGACGCCGGTGCTGTTGTTTAAATAAGCCGGGCTCTCTGTTCATGCAAATGATAAAAAAATAACGGCTCCGGGTGACAATATATTGTTATATTTGCATAAGAAAACAAGATTTTTACAAAAAAAATAGTGTTATAATAATAAAAAATAAAAGGAGGACCTGGAAATGAAGAGCTTTGAGCAGAAAATATTCCCGTATCTTTTACTGGCTCCGACCATGATTATCTTCGGCCTGTTTCTGTTTTTTCCGGCGCTGAACGGCCTGTGGATATCGCTGACGAAATGGGATGGCGTGAATCCCCAGGTATTTGTGGGAGTAAAAAACTATGTGACGCTTTTCGGAGATAAGAGCTTCTGGAACTCGTTTGTGAGGACGCTTATATTTACTCTGGTATCCGTCCCCTCGGTCTATGTGGCGGCCCTCGGACTGGCGGTTCTGCTGACCGGAGGGATTCGCGGAAGCAATTTCTTCCGGGCGGTGTTCTACTGGCCGACCATGATTTCCACGATCATCGTCGGACTTACCTGGCGTTTTTTGCTGGGAGAAGATTTTGGCCTGGTCAACTACCTGCTGACTGCGATGGACCGGTCGCCGGTTAAATGGCTGACTGATCCGAACAATGCCATGGGAGTCGTGATCTTTGTCACGGTCTGGAGCATGGCAGGCTACTACATGGTCATGTTCGTGTCGGGAATCAAGGCGATCTCTGAGACATACTACGAGGCGGCCCGAATCGACGGTGCAGGCGCGTGGCAGCAGTTTCGGTTCATCACGCTTCCCCTGCTGAAACCCACCAGCCTACTGGTACTGGTTTTATCTACGGTATCAATCATCAAGACGTATCCCCTCGTGTATTCTCTGACCCAGGGCGGTCCGGCCGGGGCCACGAAATTCATGGTGCAGATGATCCAGGAGACGGGTTTCGAAAAGAATAAGATGGGATATGCCAGTGCAATGACCATGGCGCTGTTTCTTATCCTGGCGCTGTTTACGATTATTCAGTTCAAACTGAATCAGGGAGGTGAGCAGGATGCAGACTAAAACAAAGAAAATCTGTACAGAGGGGCTCAAATGGATTCTTCTTCTGGTTTTGACCTTTTTGTTTCTGATGCCGGTAGTCTGGGTGATCTGTTCTTCCTTTAAGAGCGTCGGCGAGCTGTTTTCCTGGCCGCCCAGCCTGCTGGGGAAGAATCCGTCTCTGGATAACTATACAAAGGCCATGGCGGAAGGCCACTTTGGCATATACTTTTTCAATACGGTGTTTGTCAGCCTTGTAGCCACATTTCTGACCATAGTGGTAAATGTGATGAGCGGCTATGCATTTGCCAAGTACCATTTCAAGGGGGACAAAATCCTGTTTGGAATCGTCCTTGCAACACTGATGGTACCCCTGGAAGTCATTATGATCCCCATTTTCAAGGTGATCGTGGCGACTCATCTATACAATAATTTGTGGGGGCTTATCATTCCGGCGGTCGCATCCCCGACGGCGGTGTTCCTGGTGCGCCAGTATTATGTGGGAATCCCGGATGCCTATATGGAGGCGGCCCGAATCGACGGTGCGTCGGAGTTAAATATCCTCTTAAAGATCATGCTTCCCATGGCTAAGCCGGTCATATCGGTTCTCTGTATCTTCTCCTTCATGTGGAGATGGAACGACTATCTGTGGCCGAAGCTGGTAATTAACGGAAAGGAACGCTATACCATCCAGCTGGCCCTGGCCAACTATTCGGGTGAGTATTCTGTGGACTGGAACAGCCTTCTGGCCATGTCCGTGATCTCGATGATACCGGTGATCATTGTATTTGTAACACTTCAGAAATATATTATCGGCGGCATGACTGCCGGAGGAGTAAAGGAATAAGAGGAGGGTCTGCTATGAAGTACTTGGAATATCCGCTGTTTGCGGAAGGTTATGTCAACCGATTTCTGACCGCCGGTGTCTTCACGGAGGTTCAGCAGTTTGACAAGGTGAAGCTGCACGGCCGGGTGAATGAGTGGCTGAAAAAGGGATTTGCAATCCATGAAAATCCGTGCAGAAAAGAGTTTGTCAGGAAGAGGCAGGAGAATATGCCGGATTATCTGGAGCTTGATGGGGCCACAGACGGGAAAAGTGTGGAGGTCTTCGGGCAGACGCGCCCGCTCATTCCATACTTTCCGTTCGGCAACACAGGCGTGGATGGCTCTGGATTCTATTACTGCCCGACCTGGCTGCGCATGTACAGTTATGTGCTGCTGGAGGCGGAGAGGGGCTGCGATGTGGAGTTTGAGCTGGAAACCTGCGGCGGTGTTACAATCTGGGTGGATGGGGCGTTTGTCACGGACTTTACCCCATTTACAAGGAACATGGTGAAGAAGACGACGGTCGTTTTGCCGCTTAAGGCGGGAAAAAACCGGCTTCTGGTCTGCCTCGATGATCTGGCGGAGCGGGACACGGACTACTATTTCCGCTTGAAACGCCTGGGAGACGCGGCGCTTACCATGCTGGTGCCGGTGAGGGATGAAGTGGAAGCCGACGTGATCGGGCGGTTGGAAAATATGCTGGATCAGATGTATTTCGATAAGGAAGCGTATATCAGTGAGACGGTGAAGCTAAATATATCGAATCCATTTTCCTGTCCTCTGCCTGTCACGGTTGCGGTTGCTCCGGGTGAATTTATCGAGAAAATGGAGGGGCAGGAAAGTCTGGTACGCACCTTCCGCTATGAACTGGAGCCGGATCAGAAGGTTCTGGAGCTTTTCGAGTCGGATGAGATCCCGCCGGGATACTGTTACTTTACGGCATGTGCAAACCATCAGGGAATTTCTCTGAAACGTAAGATTGGAAATCAGCTGGTTCGGAAAGAATTCTTAGAGTATCACGAGGCGGATCTGGAGGAGAGAAAGCGCCATATCCTGGAGGTGATCACAGAGTATGCGCCGGAAAATACATACAAGGCGGCTGCGCTTTTAAAGCTGGGCCGCGAGACGGAACGTGCGGAGCGGATCCTTCTCACGGAACTTCCCGGCGTGTGGGCGAGAAAGGACTGTTCGGACTTCCATTTTATTATCATGCTGTATATTTACCGTACATTTTATGAGCGTCTGTCGCCGAAGCTGCGGGAGGAGCTGGAGCTTGCCATGTGCGGCTTCCGGTACTGGATCGATGAGCCGGGAGATGACGTGATGTGGTTTTTCAGTGAGAATCACGCGCTTTTATTCCATTGCTGCCAGTACCTGGCGGGAAGCTGGCTTCCGGACAGAATATTCACATGCAGCGGGAAAACCGGGCAGGAGGTGAGCGCCAGAGGCGAGGAGCTGCTTCGCGAGTGGTTTGAGGGCTTCTTCGAAGAATTTATCACCGAATGGAACTCCAACGCCTATATTCCGGTAGACGTGCTGGGCCTGGGCACGCTCTATAATCTGACAGAGCCTGGAAGCGAGTTCCATCAGAAGGCCAAACGGGCGTTGGACATGATCTTCTGCTCGCTCCGGGTGAATGCGCACAAGGGAGCCGTGATGACCAGCTTTGGCCGCTCCTACGAAAAGGAATTGAAGGGGAATTACAATGCCGGCACGACGTCTCTCCTCTATCTCGCCTATGGAGACGGGTATTTGAACCGGGCCTGCAATGGCTGTATTCCGCTGGCTCTCGGAGACTACGCGGCGCCGGAGGCGTTTAAGCCTTACGGTGCGTTAAAGGAGAATCAGGAACTGATATTTAGGAATACTCAAGGGTTTGAGAAGCATGTGAATCTCTATCTGTATAAGAACGCTTATGCTCTGCTCTCCACTGCGGTGGGATTCAAACCATTTCAGAAGGGGTATCAGGAGCATATTGTACAGGCGGTGATTGATGAACTGGCCCAGGTGTTCGTAAACCACCCGGGGGAGTCATTTCCATACGGCAGCGGCCGGCCTAACTTCTGGGCCGGGAATGGGAGTCTGCCTCTTGCAGTCCAGTACCGCAATACGGCAATTCTCCGGTATCGGATTGGCAGGGAGGAACGAATCGGCTATACTCATGCTTACATACCGCTCTCCGCATTTACCCGGTATCTTGGTGAAGACGGCGTCATTGTCCTGGAAAAGGACGGCGCTTACATTGCGGTGAAGGCGATGAACGGGCTGACCATGCAGCAGGAAGGACCAAACTGTTTCCGGGAATTTATGAGTCAGGGCCGTGATAATGTGTGGGTTATCCGGGCAGGACGTATGGACGAGTACGGTGATTTGGATGCACTGCTTGCTGCGTTTAAGAAAATGGAGATCCGGACAGACGGGGAGGAGACTGTGGTAAAAGATGAGAGGGGAACGGAGTTCCTGACCGGCCAGGATTTCCTTCTGAAAGTAAACGGAGAAACGGTCTATGACTATCCGCTGGACGTGGAGGGCAAATTAATTCTGGAGGAATGCGATCGTGGTTGAGAAGCAGATTATGGAAGAAAAGCTGAATCTTGTATCTGACAAGATGATGATACTGAAAAATAATGGAATGAAGGAGAAATATCCGGTCAGCCTGATTGACATCAACTGTTGGGAATGGCCGCAGGGGGTGGGGCTCTTCGGCCTTTACCGGTATTATGAGATGAGCCGGAAGCCGGAGCTGCTCACGTTCCTGACGGAATGGTATGACAGACGCATGGAGGAGGGGATCGTCGAAAAAAACGTAAATACGACCTCTCCCATGCTGACACTCACCTACCTTTATGAAATTACGAAAAAGGAGTCCTATCTCTCCTTTATTGGGGAATGGGCAGACTGGATCATGGAGGAAAAAGGTCTGATCCGGACCGGAGACGGCTGTTTTCAGCATATGATCACCGGCAATCCCAATGACTCGGAGATCCTGATCGACACACTGTTTATGGCGGTGCTGTTTCTGGCCAGGGCCGGCAGGCTTTTAAACCGGCCGGACTATATCGAGGAAGCAAAGTATCAGGTTTTGTGCCACATTAAATACCTTCTGAATAAAAATGAGGGGCTGTTTTACCATGGCTTTAATTTTAAGCGGAACGACAATTACGGCGGAATTCTCTGGGGGCGGGGAAATTGCTGGTATACGATTGTGGCAATGGAGCTGATCCAGGAAATTCCTATGGAGGAAGGGCTGAAACGCCATTTCCTTACGGTCTATGAAAATCAGGTGGAGGCACTGAAACGGTATGCAGATCCGGAAACGGGGCTGTGGCACACGGTGATCGACGACCCGGATAGCTACCTGGAACTCTCCGCCAGCGCGGCATTTTTAAGGGGTATTATGCAGGGCGTGAGGCTTGGAATTCTAAAGCGGAAAGCGTACGAGGGGCTTATAGAAAAGGCCGTGAAGGGGCTGCTGGACAACATCGACGATGACGGAACGGTGAAGAATGTATCTTATGGCACACCAATCGGGCTTGATAAGGAATTTTACAATAAAATTCCGTGCTGCCCCATGACGTACGGACAGGCACTGATGATACTGGCCCTTCAGGAGGCATTGACGGATTACTGGCATTAGAATGGAGGTTGTGACAATGAAAGAACGCGTATTTTTTGAAGAATTTGAATCTCTGTATTATTTTCATGGAAGTACACAAAACTGGTCGATGCAGGGCTTTCATTTTCACAACCAATATGAGATTATTCTGTTCTTAAGCGACGGGGCGCTGCTGGAAATCGGTGACCGCGTCTACCGTGTGATGAAGGGCGATCTGTTTTTTATTAACAACCGGGAATACCACCGCACCAGCGGGGCGGAGGGGCAGGAATACAACCGATACGTCCTGATGTTTGAACCGGAACTGCTGGAACCGATGACAAAGGCGTTTGGCTATGACTTTGGCATGTTTTTCGAGAACAGGGGGGATGATTTCGTCCACAAGCTCTATCTGGAGGGGGAAAATCTAAAGCGGGTGGAGCGGATGCTGGCCAGAATCGAGACGAATATAGGCAGCGGCAGCAGTGATGAAGCGTCTGTAAAGATCCGACTCTCCATTTTGGAGCTGATTACCGCCATCAATGAGATGTATAAGTTTTTTACGAGGGAGAAACACACTGCCGCGGATCCGGAGGAACGGAAACGGAAAGGGGACGAGGAGAAGTTCCGGGATCCGATTCTGTACCGGGAGCGGGTGGAACAGATCAAGAAATACATCGCGACCCACGTGGAGGAAAAGCTGGATTTAGATGAGATTGCGGGAAAATTCTATATGAACCGTTATTATCTGAGCCATTATTTCAAAAAGGAGACCGGATTTACGGTTCTGCAGTATGTGACGAACCAGAAGATCATTGCGGCCAAAGCGCTTTTGAAAAAGGGTACTTCGGTCACGGATGTGGCGCTGAAACTCTCTTACAACAGTGACAGCCACTTTATCTCGGTGTTTAAAAAGAGTACGGGGATCACGCCGAAAAAGTATGCACAGAATAAAAAGAACAATAATGTATGATTTTTGATGGTTTATCTGTGATTAATTGTGCAAAATAACTGATAAAATAAGCGTATCAAGAGTAAAGGAGAGGATCTTATGAAGAAATGGTTATCAGTTCTGCTGGCAGGGGCTATGGTATTGGGGACGCTTTCCGGCTGTTCCGGCGGGGGCAGGAAGGCCGAAAATGAAGTAAAGACGTTGGATGTCGTCTGGTTCAGTGATGGAAAAGAGGGGGAATCCTTCATGAAACTGGCCGACAAATATATGGAGGAGCATCCGAATATCAAGATCGAGCTGATCGAAGTTCCGTATGCGGACCTCGAAAGTAAGATCAAGAACATGATCAACGGCAAGGAAGCTCCGGCGCTGGCCCGGCTTACGAATATCGGGCCGTTCCAGAACCAGCTGGTGGATTTGGGCGGATATGTGTCGGACAAGGATGCGTTCCAGAACAGCTTTGGCGAGGGTTTAAAGTTTATATTTGACGGAAAAATCCTGGCGGCGCCCATGGATGTAACGGCCAATGGATTAATTTATAACAAGACAGCGTTTGAAAAAGCCGGTGTGGCTGTGCCGCAGTCAGAGGATGAGATCTGGACCTGGGATGAATGGAAGGAAGCCATGAAGACCGTGATGGATAAGAGC
Source organism: Hungatella sp. L36 (assembly GCF_014288035.1). Taxonomy (NCBI): domain Bacteria; kingdom Bacillati; phylum Bacillota; class Clostridia; order Lachnospirales; family Lachnospiraceae; genus Hungatella; species Hungatella sp. L36. The sequence continues at coordinate 358,157 of NZ_JACOPC010000003.1, forward strand.
GACTGTAAATACGGACTGGTCTATGACAAGTCTCCGCAGCGTTTCACCACTCTGCTGTACGAGGCTGGAGGCAGCATGTTAAACAGCGATTTGACGGCGTCGAATTTCAATACAGATGAGACGAAAAGGGCGGTAAGCTTCTTTAAGGATCTGCACGACGAGGGAATTATCCCGACTTCTGTATGGCTGGGCTCGGAAAATCCCAACAACCTGTTCCGTACCGGTCAGGTGGCCATGCATTTTGCGGGAAGCTGGATGATTGCAAACTATAAGGAAGAGATTACGGACTTCGACTGGGGCGTCACCTATCTGCCAAAGGAAGCGATCCGTTCCTCCGTACCGGGCGGCAAGTACCTGGCTGCTTTCCAGAATACCGGTGTGGAAAAGGAAGCTGCGGAATTCATTGAATGGATTTCCGAGGCGGAGAACAATGCGCAGTACTGCGTGGAAAACAGCTACTTATCTCAGGTTAAGGGCAATGAGAGCCTGGACTATGAATACGGAAAAGAATTCTTCACGATCTTCTCTCAGGAGCTGGCAGCTACAGGACCGCAGCCGGGTGCAGAGTGGGGCTACCAGGCATTTACCGGGGCGATTCAGAATGATTTGAGAGATAAGCTGATCGAGGTGCTGGCCGGCCAGCTGACGGTGGACCAGTATGCGGAAGATATGGATAAGCTGATTACGGATACGCTGGAGGAATTGAAATAGTTAATTTACTACCAATTTACTGCTGCGGAAAGAGCGTTGATATGCTGTCCGATTCCTGCGTATACAGGCCCGGCGAATACAAGTAAATAAAAATCACCAGGACGTTCAAATTGAGCGTCCTTTTTTCGTCCCAAGGAGGTAAACGAAAATGCGTTCCCAGGACACACAGGCATTGCTTGCCGATAGTATCAGTAACGCTTGTAAACTCTGCCTGACAGATTCTTGAACACCTGCTGATATTCATATATAATATAGAATATAGAATATAGAATATAGAGATCGGGGCAGCAGGTCAATGAATACTGCATCCGAGGAAACATTCTCGGCCTTTGGTCATGGTGCAACTACGCCGCTCATTAGAAATTTACTGACCCAAGAAGAACCGCCGCCAAACATATCACATCTGATAAGGGGGGAGATAAAACCATGCCAAGAGTAAAGAAAGACAACACAAATAAGCCCTGCTTCTCCCTCCGCCTGTTCGCGCTTCTTAACGGGATGCTGACTGCGAGAACCACCATAATAAGCGCTCCGGCGGGTTACGGCAAGACAACGGCGGCGCGTTATTTTTTAGATCAGCATTTGCCAGAGGGAGCGGCGGTCTATCATCTGGACTGTTTGGAGGAACCGGTGGGGGCAGCGTGGAAACGGTTTGGCAGCGTCATCCAAAAAATAGATACCGGTATTGGGAACACTTTGCTTAAAATAGGATTGCCTGACGAGGACACCAAAGGAGACGCAGCCTGTCTGCTCACGGAACTTGTGTGTGCAGAGGAAACCTGGCTGGTCATTGACGATTTCCAGCTTTTCCAAACGGTCGTGCCGGAAACCGTCTGGAACGCGTTAATAGAGTACGGCGCGGAAAATCTGCATACGGTCATCCTGACACAGAGGCCGGTCAAAATACGCATGACCCTTAAGCCCGGTGTCCTGTACATTGGGCGGGAGGATATGCGTCTGACTGAGTGTGAAACAGGAGAGTATTTCGCATGGTGCGGCGTTTCCCTTTTACCGGAGCAAATCCGCACGGTGAGCCGCTACACTGAGGGCTGGATTGCGGCTCTGCGGCTGCAACTGAAATGTTACATGGATACAGGCTCTTTTCTGGATACCCGCGACATCCACCGGCTGATTGGGGAGGTCGTGTGGGACAAGCTCACACAGGAGGAGCAAAACTTCCTGCTTCTTATTTCCCCATTTGACAGTTATACATATCAGCAGGCCGCCCACATGCTGAACCTGCAGGAGGTGCCGGAGTATGTGAGAACCCTGAGCCTCCACAACAATTTTATCTTTAAAGACGCTCACTGCCATCTGTTTCGTCCCCACAGCACTCTCCTGGAGTTTCTGCGCAGTGAGCTTGCCGCGCTGCCGGAAGAAATGCGGCGGCACATTTTTACATGCGCGGGCGAATGGTGTGGATTAAACGGTCAGAGCGAACAGGCCATGTACTTTTTCCACCGTGTGGGAGATTATGAAAAAATCCTGTCCCTGGAATTCAGAGGCATGGAATTTGAGCTGACGGAGGAAACGCGCGTGGCCGATCTGCTGCAGGATATTCTGGAACATACAGATGCTGAAATAAAGCTGCGGCACCCGGTGAGTGTCGTCAAGATCATCTTCATACTGTTCGGCGCAGGGCGTTATGAAGAATTTGGCCGGTGGTGTGGAGAGATGTCTGCACTGTGTGACGGGAGCAGCCTGCCGGAGCCGGAGAAGAACCGATTGTCCGGTGAGCTTTCCCTGCTGACTTCCTTTACCAGATTCAATGACATCTCCGAAATGGGAGCCCTTATGCGCTGCGCCCATGAATTGTTGGGAGGCAGGCCGTCGCTTATACAAATGAATGATGCCTGGTCATTTGGCTGCCCCTCGGCGCTGTTTCTTTACCATTCAACACCAGGACGCCTGGACACAGAGCTTGCTGACATGACTGAAAACTGCAGTCATTACTTCGCGCTGACCCAGGGCCACGGCAGTGGCGGGGACGTGTTGATGGCGGCGGAGGCGCATTACCATCGGGGTGAGATGGAGAATGCGGAGATTTTGGCATATAAGGCACTGTATCAAGCGGAAAATAAGCAGCAGGAGTGCGTCTGCATTGGGGCGGCGCTGCTTCTGGGAAGACTGGCGGTTGTTCGGGGTAACGGCGATGAATTTTCGTCCGTTCTGGAACGTATAGCAGGGTATGCGGCGCAAAATCCGCTCAAATCCAACCGTATGGAGGCGGATATGGCGGCAGCCTCGCTGATGGTGCTGTTGGGGGCGGAGCAAGACATTCCCGCGTGGCTGCGCGAGGGCGATATCAGCGAAAAGCGGCTGTTCGCCATGTCCATCCCCTATGCGCAGACGCTGTTTGGCAAGTACATGATTCAGTCCGGAAAGCCGGAAATCTGGCTGGGAATGGAGAGTGACGCTCTGGCACTGGCAGAATCACTGCGTTGTCAGATGGCCATGCTCTATGGCAAAATTCTAACCGCCGCCGCATGGCAGGCACGGGGAAAAATGCCGGAAGCCGTATCTGCACTGAAGGAGGCCCTTGAAATGGCGCTCCCTGATGCCCTGTATATGCCGTTTGCGGAAAACCGTGCCTTATTTGAACCGCTGCTTGCGGAGTATTGCCCCAAAACAGAACGGGAAAAGATATTTGCCCTTGCGCAGAAGCAGGAGGCAGGCGCGGAGGCGGTGCGGCGCAAGCGCTATCTGAGCAGTCTCCCCTTCGGGCTGACGGAGAGGGAATATGAGGTGGCGGAATTGGCTGCACGCGGGCTTCGCAATCAGGCAATCGCACAAACACTGTTCGTCACGGATAATACCGTGAAGAAGCACCTCAAAACAATTTTTCAGAAAATGGATGTGTGCAGCAGGGACGCCCTCCAGGAAAAGTGGAAAAAATAAAACGTGAAAACGCAAAGGTACCCGTTTCGGGTGACGCGCAAAAAAATAAACCGTGTTATGCTTCAGGTAAAGCATGACGCGGTTTTTTATTTGCACGCCAATACAGTGAGGAGGCGATAGGATTGAATGATGGCGGTTTAACGGGAGGGATTCTCTTTCACAGCGTGGTTATCAAGTGGTATAAGTTCGATGAAATTGACACAACACTCAATTTAATGGTCTGCTATCCGGACGGAGATTTGCGCGAAGTTTTCTACGAAAACGTATTTTACACTCAGCTCGATGAAAACGTCAGGGGCATGACCATATTAAACGCCGAAAGGATTACCCTTGACGAGTTTTTAGCAGGGAAGCATCTAAAGTCGGCGGCACGGTTTGCCGATGAGTACCACGATCCCGATTTTGCAAAGCTGAAGGAGATGATGGGGCGCGGCTTTAAGCTTTTCATGCATTACATGGAATACAATGCTGAGTATATCGTTCTGGCGGACCGCATGGCGGTCAGCGATTAAACGGTAACCGCACAATCCAACAGGCCGGAGAAAGTGAATGGCTGTCTGCAATGTACGAATAAGCAGATGGTAAATAAAAAAGAAAGGTGGAAAAATCATGAGAAGAAACAAACAATAAGAACTGCACTTAAAGCGGGAAAGACCATAAGCTTTGAAGAATATATTCTGGCGGTTTAAGAAGAAAAGAAGGAGGAAGTAAGATGAAACGACATTGGAAACGAGCTCTATCCGTGTTTCTCTCTGTTGTCATGCTGTTCAGCATGACGGCAACGAATACGGTATTAGCGGTTGAGAGAGGTACCCCACCCAGCACGACCGGGCTGTGTGAACACCACCCGTCCCATACCGAAGAGTGCGGCTATGCAGGGGGGAACACGGGTACGCCCTGCGGACATGAACACTCGGACGAGTGCTGCAAAGAAGTTACGAAATGCGTTCATAAGCATACGGACGACTGTTATGATGAGGAAGCGGACATTGCCAGCGGCAGCAACGCAAACGAGCCGGTGAACTGCTCCCATAGGTGCGATGAGGAAAGCGGCTGCATGACACAGGCGCTGGACTGCTTCCATGAGCACAACGAGAACTGCGGCTATATCGCTGGCGTACCCGGCACACCCTGCGCTTTTGTGTGTGAAGAATGTGCCGAAAAGGATCAGGTAAATGGCGGCGAGGGCGGCGGCCTGTCCCGGAGTGATTCGGGCAGCCTGGACATCACAGGCACGGTCGTGATTGCGGCGTTTGACGAATTATCGGACGATGTGCTCTATCAGAGCTACAAATCTGGGGATATCGAATCACAAGACGCTCTCACCCTGCCGGACACCCTGACCGGTGCCGATGAAGACGAAGGCAAGATCACCATCGAGGACGTGACCTGGGAGAGCGACCCGGCCTTTGACCCGGAAGCTCCTGGGGAATACACCTTCTCACCCGTGCTGCCGGAGGGCTACATGGTGTCTAACAGCGTGGATATGCCGGAAATCTTGGTGACGATCCAGTGGAATAACGTCAGCAATGATGCGCGTATCATTGCCGCAATCGAAGCCTACAATCACTATCACGCAGAAAACGGCGGCACGGGCGAGTTCAGCGCATCCGGGGCCATCGAAGGCACAGTTACCGGCGCGGCCAAGACCCTTGAACTGGAAATCCCCGCCGGCGCCAAGGTGGTATGGAATGCAAACTTTTCCGGCAATCTCTCCAATGCTCCGATGGTGCGCCTCACAGGTGATGGCGCGTTTGAAGTGTACGACTACTGTATATTCGGCCGCGGCAGTGCGTTTGAAGATGTGATCGAGGTGGGCGGCAGCGTCACGTTCACCGGAATAACAGGCGAAGGCGTTGTGGCTGCGTGGGCTGCGTCCGGCACCGGCCCTTATACAGAAGGAAGCACCACAGACCTGACGGCCTGGTCGAAAGACAATGCCTCTACCGTTCAATGGGCCTTAGAGGGCGGAGAAAGCGGCATCCGCTACACATATGCAAATGGCGCCCTCACCGACTTTTTGGCGGTTGACGGCGTGACGGTGACCGCCGCCCCGCCGGTCCTCACCTCAGGAACCGTCACCTGCACCAGCGATACGGAGGCCACGGTCACGTTTACCAGCAATCAGGCGGGAGTCTTCTACTACGAAATAAACTCCACAGTCAGCTCGGCGGAAGATCTCGCGGGCTCGATGAAAAACCGCACCAATATGATCGCCGGAGAGAACACCATCCGCCTGACCGGTCTTGCGGCCGGGGCGCATATCCTTTCCATTGCGGCAGTGGAAAATGAGAACGGCGTGAGTGCCAGTACCGTGAGCAATCTGCTGACGGTGAGTATTCCTGCCTATGCGGACACCGGCTCCACCCAGTTGGCGGAAAACGGCCTGCTGACCCTCTCGGACACCGGCGCAGTGACCGACCATTACGACACCGAGGGCTGGAAGTGGGACGGCTCCATCCTAACGCTGAAACAGCCTGACGGCGGCCAGAAAGTCCAAGCCATCGACTTTGCCGATACCGTGACCAGCGGCGCAAAAGTTGTGCTGGAAAGCGATGTGGCCCTGGACGCCGCCGGCATCGCCAGCCAGCCATCGATCTGCTACGAGGGGGCCACCGGCACCCTGACCATCGACCCGGAGGGCCACACCCTGACCGCAGGCCCGTATATCACAACGTTCTGCTGCAACGCCGGCAGCCACCTGACCATCACCGGCAGCGGTACGGTGAACGCCGAAGGGGGTATTGGTGCTGCTGCCGGCGCCCTGACCATCAGCGGAAGCGTCCATGTGACCGCCAATGGCAAGGGGCTTAACAATGCGCTCTTCGGGGCTTCCGTCATCATCAGCGGCGGCACCGTGACCGCTATCAGCACCGGAACTGGCCAGGCCATGAACATTGCCCCCTCTCTGGAGGGCGGCATGGCCGTGCTCACCGCCAGCGTGAACAGCGACGGCAGCAACCCCGTGTCCGACTATGACGCCCGCCAGATTGGCACCTACAAATACCTGAAGATCGGAAGGGCATCCACCATCACTTACCCCGGCGTGGAGCTGCAGGGCAATGTACACGTAGGCAATGCAGGCTATCCCAACGCCCTCGCCCCCACTGAAGGGGCAAACGGCAGCACGGTGACGGTGAACGACACCTCCAACACAACAGATCCCGGCTTCGTGTTCGGCGGGTATAACAACTCTGGCGCGTCTGCCGGGAACACCGTCACGCTGAACAACGGTGCAACGGTGGAGTACAGCGTTTTCGGCGGCGCCGCATCCGGAGGTGGCAGTGTCACAGGCAATACCGTCACCCTCCATTCCGGATCCGCAGTCTACAATCTTTACGGCGGCTGGGCAGAAGACGCGGGCAGCGCCTCGGGCAACATCGTAATTGTCCACACAGGCGCTGTGGTGGAGGGAAATGTTTACGGCGGTATTCTCGGCAGCGCCTCGGGCATCACCGCGGACAACAACACCGTCACCCTCCACTCCGGCGTCGCCGTGGGCAATGATGTTTATGGCGGCAATAAGCTGAGTATTCTGGCGATCGGAGCAGGCAACAGGCTGGTACTGATTGGCGCCGGGCAAAGTGTCGGCGGCAATCTGAAGGGCTTCCAGACCCTTGACTTTTCGCTGCCTGCCGCCACAGCGGGCGGTTCCACTGTTCTTACCGTGGCGGGCGAGGCGGACATTACCGGCGTTACCGTAGCATTAGGCTTTGAGGCGGCGCCCTCCCTTAACGGGGGCAGTAAAATCACGCTGATTGATGCCGGCGCGGGGACGCTCACCGGAGTACCTGCGAACAGCACGGTCAGCGCATCGGGCTACACGTTCCGCATCGAAGTGGAGGATAGCAAGCTGGTTGCCACAGTGATGGACGAAGTGGCCACCTACACCGCCACGCTGAACATCCAGCTGGACGGCTCTCCAAGCAACAGTGAGGCTACCCCCTATACGCTCAAGCTCGACGGCGACGAAGCGACGGCATATGACATGACAGGGGCGGGCGCGACACGCACAGCTAACGTACCCAACGGTACGTGGAAAGTGTATGACAGCTTTTCGGGGGAATACACCGGCGTTATGATTGTCATAAAGGATGGCCCTGCCAGCGCAGCACTGGATTGGTTTTCCTGCACCTACACAGTGATCCCGCAAGGCTCAGCGTCCCATGGATCAATGAGTATATCCATAAACGGAACCCCACAAGACGAATACCTTATCGTAGGGTTTTTATTGAAAGGCGAAGACGTAGTTTTCACCGCCACCGGCTCGGGCGCGGTAAGCTACACCTATGCATGGAGCGGGACCCACAACGAAGTGCCGATAAGCAGCACGGGCAATACCTACAGGATACCGTCCGTACAAGGCGTAGTGGAGATCACTTGTACCGTCACGGGAAGCGATGGCGGCCAACCGCAGAGCTATAGCATTACCGTCATAAATGGCACATCGAATCCGACCTCGGCGGCACAGGGAGAAACCGTGGCCATCACGGCGGGCGCTGCCCCGGATGGCCAGCGATTCAGAGCGTGGAACATCACCCCCGCCGTGACCTTTGCGGACGGCACAAGTAAAACCAGCGCCACCGCCAAATTCACCATGCCGGATCAGGAAGTGACCGCCGAGGTCACCTATGAGAAGATTCCGGATGGAACAATACCGGTGACGGGCATTACGCTGAACAGAAGTACATTGTCTCTTTACAGCAATACCACACCGAACACGGCCGCACTGACGCCAACGGTTTTTCCAGGTAATGCCGCCGACAAAACAGTGACATGGACAAGCGGCAATCCATCTGTTGCAGCAGTGGATCAGAATGGCAATGTTACGGCAGTGGGCAACGGCTCGGCAGTGATTACCGTCACCACTACGGACGGCGGCTATACAGCATCCTGCACCGTTACGGTAATGACATACAGCAGCGGCGGCACAGGCGGCGGTTCTTCGGGAGGTTCGTCAGGCGGCACATCTTCGCAGCCGGCAGGTACAATTACCCAGGATCCAAAGAAAGGGAAAGTGAATTCCCTGACCGGTATCATCACCGGCAGCGGCACAGGATACTCTAACTGGCAGTCAGAAACAGCAGCAGACGGAAACGTCAGATGGAAGCTGCAATATGCGGATGGAACAACTGCGGCCGGAACTATTGTGACTAGAGAAGACGGCAGCACCTATGAGCAGCCTGCCTGGGAGATGGTGAACGGAGCCTGGTACCCCTTTGGGGCAGACGGTTATGTAAAAAGCGGAATGATTTATGATCCGGCTCTGGGCGGATATTTCTACATCGATATCAATACCGGTATGAAGACAGGCTGGCAGTTGATTGACGGGAAATGGTATTATTTCAATCCTGTATCGGACGGTAAGCAGGGGATCATGTTTGCAGATGCCTGGATAGACGGCTGGTACGTAGATAAAAACGGGCTTTGGAACGGGGAACAGAAAAAAGAGTGATCAAACACGCTGATTAAACTGCAATCTTAGTTTTATTGGTTCTCCTTAACTCTTGCTGTCGGCAGTCGGTTATTGGTGCCTCATTGCCTGCCGTGGAGTCTCAAACCCATGGTGGAGCAGCTGGAAGTTAGCAGGGATCGAGATAGAATTTGTGGCGGCGCGTGGAAAGAATGACAGATTGACAAGGCGGCGAGGGTGGCAGTTTCACCTTCGCCGCATCTTTTCTGGGAAAGGGGGGAACGAATCCTGACATGAAACTTCCATAAATGGACTGTCCATCTTAAATGCCGCTAGGGCGGCAAAAGCAAAGGGCCTTTTTGCGTGGTGGAAAACATGAGTGTCGCCAGTATGGGGAAAGTGTGATATAATTTGTCAGTTACGTATGAAAAAGCGAGAATCAGGAGAATTGTAGCCTGATCATCTGCCAGAGGGGGCATTTATGTGGTATCAATCATTGCTTTACAGCGGCTCAGAGGCCGCTTTTCCATTTACAGACACCGTATCTGCACCGGACGTTATGACACCGGAACGGCTTGAGAGCTTATATACAAATTTTTCAGTGCTTATTTCTGTGTCTGATTATATCTCCTTCTTATTACTGCTGACGGAGACGATCTGTCTGATGTATCTTTTAAGCTGTTTTCTGGAGCCGAGATTTAAGAAGCGGCGCATTTGCGTCCCGCTGCTGGGTATTCTCTATTATATTTCCGTACATATGACAGGCAAGCTGGGGGATATCTGGAGCGTCGCCGGCCATCTGGCGGTATTGATTTTATTTGTCGTAGTCTTATATAAGGGGACAGCCAGCAAAAAGACGTATCTGATCGTTACGTTCTGGGCGATCGTTTCTCTTTGCAGCAGCCTGTGGTTTTATATTGGAAAATTTACCAGGCTTCATTATGGATTGTGGTATTTTCCGGAAATTGTGATAAAAACACTTACCTACTGGCCCTTTAGCGACGTTTCAGAATGGGGGCCGGCGGAGCCGCGTTACGATCTGACTCTAAATACAGGCCCCTGCTTCAGCCTTCTGCTGACCTGTGTCATACTGGCACTGTCTTCCATAAAACTGGCACGGTGCATGAAGAATTCGCTGGACAGTATTCACAAAAAGGAACTGTTGTTTCTGCTGATGCCCAGCTTTACAGGCCTGATCGTATATCTCTTTCTGGAGATTGAAAAGAAGTTTCTGTTTTTCCAGGTGGCAGTGGATTGGGCGACGAAGTACGGATTTGTGCTTTATCTGCTGATTCCTCTGTTGCTCCTGTCGGCCTTGATGGGAATTCTGTTTGCCTACGATATTTACCGGCAGCTGATGGAATACATAGAAGAAAAAGGCCGCGCCGTCATTCTGGAGCAGGAAATGGGACAGATGCAGAACCACATAGGGGAGATTGAGCAGCTCTATACGGGGATCCGTTCGGTAAAGCATGATATGCAGAATTATCTGTTTGATATTAAGAGCCTTCTGGCCGTCGAGGGAATCGCGGTGGAGGAGGGAGACAGCGAGCTGGGGAATTACCTTGCCGGAATCGGGAAATCTCTGGATACGTTTAATTACTCGCTTCACACCGGGAACCCCGTGACAGACGTGGTGCTGAACGGCAAGCAGAAACAGGCGGAGGCCGCCGGGATCATTTTTCACTGTTCATTCCTGTTCCCCGCGGATTTTGGAATCAGCGCCTTCGATATCAGCATTATCCTGAATAATGCGTTAAGCAATGCTCTGGAAGCGTGCCAGAAACTGAAGGAGCAGAGCGGGGAGGCCGCACCAGAGATTGAAATCTCATCCTATTGCAGAAACAATATGTTCTTTACTGTGATTCGTAATAGTTTCGACGGTGTTCTGAGCAGGGATTCGTCAGATTTTTCTCTGATAACCAGAAAGGACGATTTAAAATGGCATGGACTGGGATTTCAGAATATTCGGAAAAGCGCGGAAAAATACCTTGGAAGCGCGGAATATGAGGTGAAAGAAAATCAATTTATTCTGACGGTGATGCTTCAGAAGAGAAGCACGGAGAAATGACGCCGGCAGGAGGTTATAAAGCAGAGGAGGGCTTGGACGCGGATGCGTTTCAGCTGCCTCTGCTTTTTGGGTTCACACTTTTATCACAGAAACATCAAAATATGAACACAGAATCAACACATTTATTTTTTACCCTATGTATTAACACCGAATATGCGAGGCGTGCGGTGAGGCCAGATGTCAGCGGCCCTTTCCCGCGCCCGTGTAAATATAGAATTCAGGAGGAGAACGAGTTGATAGAAGTAAAGAATCTCGTAAAAGATTACGGCGGCCATCTGGCAGTGGATCATCTGAACTTTACCATCGAAGACGGTCAGATTTACGGCTTTTTAGGACCTAACGGCGCCGGAAAATCGACTACCATGAACATCATGACCGGTTATATCGGTGCTACGGAGGGAGATGTCCTGATTAACGGACACAACATACTGGAAGAACCTGAGGAAGCGAAGAAATGTATCGGCTATCTGCCGGAGCTTCCTCCTCTTTATGTCGATATGACGGTTATGGAGCAGCTGGAATTTGCAGCGGAATTAAAACGGATACCGAAGAAAGAACGGAAAAGTGCCATCGGTGAGGTGGTGGCGCTGGCGAAGCTGGAAGAAGTGCAGGGAAGGCTGATCCGAAATCTGTCAAAAGGCTACAGGCAGCGTGTCGGGCTGGCCCAGGCGGTGCTCGGTATGCCTCCTGTGATCATTTTAGATGAGCCGACTGTAGGCCTCGATCCAAAACAGATTATCGAGATCCGGGATATGATTCGGGAACTGGGAGAAAAACACACAGTGATATTAAGCTCCCACATCCTTTCCGAGGTCAGCGCGGTCTGCGACCACATCCTGATCATAGACCGTGGAAAGCTGATTGCCAGCGACACGCCGGAGAATCTGGAGCGTCAGATGGCCGGGGCCGCCGGCATGGAACTGCTCGTCAAGGGACAGGAAGAAGAGATCCGTGAGATTCTCGAAGCGATTGACGGAGCAGAGGAAATCGCGGTGAGCGAGAGCGGCGAGGAAGGCGTGAGGAAGGTGACCTTCCAGCTGATGGGAGAGAATTGCCTGGAAGATGGGGCTGAGGACGCGGAGAGAGAAGAGAGCGAAGACATGAATATCATTCCGCAGACGGACATCAGAGAGACTATTTTCTTTGCGTTTGCAGACCGGAGGATCCCGATTCTATCCATGCATACTTCAAAGGCATCTCTGGAAGAGGTATTCCTGGAACTGACTGCGGACAATGCTTCGGGCGCGGAAGGAGAGGAAATTGATTCCAACAATGCTTCGTACGCGGCAGAGGAAAATAATCCCGACAATGCTTCGTACGCGGCAGAAGAGAAAAATGATTCCGACAATACCTTGTACGCAGCAGAAGAGGAAAATAATCCCGACAATGCTTTGTACGCAGCAGAAGAGGAAAATGATCCTGACAAAGACTTCATGGCGGAAACAGAAAAGGAGGAAGTATAAATGGCGGCGATTTATAAAAGGGAATTGAAGTCGTATTTCCAATGCATGACCGGATATGTATTCATCGCGTTTCTGGTTCTGTTTGTCGGAATTTACTTCATGGCTTACAATCTGATGAGCGGTTATCCGTATTTTTCCTATACATTGTCCGGCATGGTAACGATCGTGATGATCGCCATTCCGGTTCTGACCATGAGAAGCTTTGCAGATGACAGGAAGACGAAGACGGACCAGCTGCTTCTCACAGCACCGGTTTCCGTACCGAAAATGGTTCTGGCCAAATATCTGTCCATGGTTACTGTTTTTGCGGTTCCGGTCCTCATTTCCTGCCTTTGCCCGCTCATAATAAAGATGAACGGAACGGCATACTTAAAGACGGATTACGCGTCAATTCTGGCGTTTTTCCTTCTGGGCTGTGTTTACATTGCCATTGGAATGTTTATATCGTCCACGACAGAGAGCCAGATTATCGCGGCAGTGGGAACCTTCGGAGTCATTTTGCTGCTTCTTTTATGGCCCAGTCTCGTGAACTTCCTTCCGACCTCGGCCTCCGGCTCGCTGGTGGGCTTCCTGCTTCTCTGGACACTTTGCGTGGTGATCCTTCATCGGGTAACGAGCCATAACCTTCTGGCGTTTGTGCTGGAGGCGGCGGGAATCGTCGCCCTGGTGGGAGCGTATGTTGCCAAAAAGAGCATGTTTGACCGCGCTCTCGTAAATCTTGTAGAGAAGATTGCGGTTACGGATGTGTTTCAGAATTTTGCCAACAACTATATTTTTGATGCGGGTGGTCTTATTTACTATGCGAGCATTATTTTTCTGCTGGTATTTCTGACCGTGCAGTCCGTGGAAAAACGCAGATGGAGCTAATTACTCAAAACTAGGAGGCTGGAAATGACAAGAAAACTAAAAAAGGGCGGCTACGCGGCGATCCTTTCTGTGATCGTAATCGCAGCTGTCGTGCTGTTAAATATGATCGTAGGCCGTCTTCCTGAAAAGGTACGCCAGTGGGATTTGAGCGGTACACAGATTTATACGGTGGGAGATACGACGAAGGAGCTTCTCGCATCCCTCGATAAGGACGTAACGATTTACGTGGTGGCAGATCCATCGGCGGTGGATGACAGAATTACGAGCTTTGTTAACCGGTATGCGGATCTTTCGGATCATATTAAGGTAGAGAACGTGGATTCCGTCCTGCACCCGGATCAGGTAAAGCAGCTGAACGCAGAGAACAATACGATTCTGGTGATGTGTGAGGATAATGGAAAAACAGAAACGATCCAGATGAGCGATATCATTAAATATGACCAGATGTCTTACTATTATTACGGTCAGGCAAAGGAGACGGAGTTCGACGGAGAGGGCCAGCTTACCAGCGCTGTCTCTTATGTAACAAATGATGTGCAGAAAAATATCTATGTGACGGAAGGCCATGGGGAGGCGGCGTTAGGTACGCTTACTTCCGATATGCTGGAAAAGTCAGGCCTTACGGTAAATACCATCAACTTGCTGACTGGAGGCGGGATCCCGGAGGACTGCGAGCTTCTCATGATAAATGCGCCGGCAAGTGATCTTGCTGACGATGAGAAAACCATGGTGACAGACTACCTGGATGGCGGCGGAAATGTACTTTTAATTGCCGGATATTCCGATAAGGACCGCCCCAATCTGAATGCCGTTATGACCGCCTACGGTCTAAATATGGAAAATGGCCTGGCGGCCGATACAAAGAGCTACTATCAGAATAATCCCTATTACATTTTCCCGACTCTCGTATCCGGCAGTGAGATTACGACGGGAATTGACAGAAAAAGCACTGCCCTGATCCTTCAGTCCGCTGCATTTAGCCAGCTGGAGACACTTCCCGATGAGGTTACGGTAGAGCCGTTTATGGAGACAACGGATGGCGGCATGCTTGTCACGGAAAACGGGCAGACACCGGGCACCTACATTCTCGGGGCAACGGCGGTGAAAACACTGGATTCCGGCACTGCGAGACTGACGGTATTCGGTACGCCTTCTCTGATCGATGACGGATTAAACAGTACCTTTACGAATCTTACGAATCTGGACCTGTTTATGAACGCGGTAACGGCCAATTTTGAAGATGTGACCAACGTTTCCATACCGTCCAAGAGCCTCGAGGTGACATACAACACGGTGACACATGGCGGCATGTGGGGAATCGTCTTTATTCTCGTCATTCCGGTGATAACCGTGGCGGCGGGCCTTATGGTATGGCTGAAGCGGAGACGTTTATAGAAAGTAATTATTTAGCCGTGCGGCAAAATAAAAATGGAGGCGTGGCAATGAAGAAGAATTACGGACTGCTTATAGGCTGTCTGGTGGTCGCGGCGCTGGGCGTTATCTATGCCGGTGTCGGGGCGTATCAGGCTCATACAAAGGAAAAGGAACAGCAGCAGGCGGAAAACGAAAAAATATATATGACTGATTTCTCTGAAATAAAGGCTGTTTCCTACGATAATGACGGTAATGTACTGGCATTTACAAAGGATGGCGATTCCTGGACGTATGACGGTGACGGCCAGTTTCCGGTAAATACCACCCGCATGGATTCACTGGCAGGAACGGTGAAGAAGCTTCCGGCAGTGAGAAAACTGGAGGGCGGGGACGATCTGACCGCATACGGCCTGGATACACCGGTGCGGCGGGTGACCGTATCGGCAGATGAAGGGGATACGACCACCATTCTCATCGGTGATAAGACGGACGACGGAAACTATTATGCCGTTATCGACGGGCAGAATGTGCCTTATCTCATCAGTTCCTCCCTGTTCGATGAGACGGCTTACGGACTGGAGGATATGATGGCGCTGGAAGAGTTCCCGGCTGTCCTGGGGACGGATATCCAGACGATCACAATAGAGAAAAACGGAGTCAGCGAACATTATGTGAAGAAGACACTGGATGAGGACGGAACCATTGCCTGGTACCGCGGTTCGGACGATACGGAAGACAACAAACTGCCGGACAACGCGGCACTCAATGTGCTGGCAGATTCGCTGAGCGGCCTTGTGGTTAAGAGCTGCGCGAATTACAAGGTTACGGACGAAGAACTGGCTGGCTACGGGCTGGATCATCCACAGGCGGTGCTGACCTATACGTATGAGAAGGACGGAGAAGAGAAGACATTTACGCTGGCGGTAGGAAATACCGGCGAGGATGGAACTACTTACTATACGAGGACAGCGGATTCCAAATATGTGAACGAAATCGATAAAACGACTCTGGATAAATGCATGACGGTTGATACCGGGGGTGAGGAATAAAAAGTTCTCCTCTTCCCCTCTGAATATCGTAAGAATAACTTAGTAAATAATTACTTTCCGCAGTCTGCAAATGTAGTATGATAAAGGTAGAAAAGGATAATCGGTTTTGGCAGACGGAGGTGAATGAAGATGGTAAAACAGAAGCGGAAACTGTCCCAGAAACAGGTTCTCCTTATATTCTGTACAGTACTTGTCATTCTGACCTATATAGCGGCCACATTTCCTCAGCCCTTTCTACGAAGGGGGACTGAAATCTATGGAATCCATTTCGCCTATACGGAAGACGTTCAGAATCCGGATCATGGGAAGACGCCGGGATACCTGGCGGAGGGAAGCCGGCTTCAGCCCTGCATAGACATACTGGGGGCGTATCAATACCGGCCCTACGTTTATAAGCCCCGGAACGAGTTTACAGAGGCGGCGAAAGAACTGAGTGTAACCGTGTATTATACGGAATTTGATTACGATACGTATCTCTTCTATTCGGATGGAACGATTATGAAGTACCGGCAGGGGGATAAATGGATGAAGCAGGTTCATATCGGTTATGGATTAGGCGGAGAAAAGGGCCGGGAGCTGTTTGAACAGCTGGCCGGGATCGCAGTACCGTTTCTAGCGGATGAACAGGGCCTTCCGTGAGGCCGGAATACGTAAAGGCAGAAACACAGGCAGGGCCATATTGACAAACACAGGCATTTCCACTTACAATAAAGGAACCAACAGGGAAGAGAGTGGGGCTATGGGCGTAGATAAACGATATGAATTATTTTGTGAACTGTTAAAAACAATGGATGAAGGCGTAGATGCGATTGATGAATACGATTCTCTGCTCCATGATTATCACGGAACCGTCCTCTACCAGGCAGAGTCTCAGATAATCAAGGCTGTCGGAGACCAGCCG
This sequence comes from Hungatella sp. L36, assembly GCF_014288035.1. Classification (NCBI taxonomy): domain Bacteria; kingdom Bacillati; phylum Bacillota; class Clostridia; order Lachnospirales; family Lachnospiraceae; genus Hungatella; species Hungatella sp. L36. Next base: position 374,904 of record NZ_JACOPC010000003.1, read on the forward strand.
GGAATTACGGCCTCGGAACTGTCCAGGGAGTTTCATAAGACCAACAGCGCCTGCTCCCAGCTGATCCGCAAGCTTAAGAAAAAGGAATGGATCAGGCAGGAGCGGAACGAAAAGAATAACCGGGAGTATAACCTTTATCTGACAGATGAGGGGAAGGTTATCTATAAAAAGCACGAAGATTTTGAAAATGCCTGCTATGAAAGGACGTATCATATGCTGGATGAGATCTCTGAAGAAGAGATGAGGACGTATATCAGAATCCAGAATCAACTGAACCGGGCGTTTAAGCTGGACGTGGAGGAAAGCCGGCAGCTGTCGGGAAACGGCAGGGCCGATTAGATAGCCAGTACAGTATTGCGTGATGATGTAGTACTGAGGGCCGCTGCGAAAGAATACTTACTTTCGCAGCGGCCCTTTTGACTCTGTTACGTATGGATTAAGTGCGATGCTTTATCATAGTCCTTTTTTAGAACATAGATTCTGTATTCGGTGCTGGCAGTGATATTCTCGCCAAACTGCTGTATGGCGGGACCGCGCGCTCCCATATTGCGCATGACTGTTCCCTTGGTGTCGATGATATAATCAATTCCTTCTGCGGTTAAGATATCGCGGATTCGTGCCTGCTCTTTCATGGAATAAGTAATGGCCAGTTCTTTTCGATTAAATATGGTAATCATATCGGTATGTCCTCCATTCTCTGGTGACGGTTCGAAGGCTTCAAATGAATGGTTCATGCTCTGAATTACATGTATCATACCATGCCTTACCAGCAGATTCAAGCACTGAACGGTTTAGATTCAAACACAGATAGATTCCTGTTGACAAACGGCGGGAGATGTATTAATCTGATGATAGAATAAACGGTTAAGCAGATTAAATATTAATTGGCTTATACGAAGATGAATTAAAAAAGGTATCGGAGTAATAAGTGAGTAAATAACAACAGATGACAGGAGGCTGCAATATGAAGTATGATTTTGACACACTGGTAGAAAGAAGAGGCACACACTGCTGCAAGTTCGATACCATACCGGAGGAAGCCGGAAAAAACGCCATTCCGGTATCTATCGCGGATATGGATCTGCCTTGTGCAGAGCCCATTATCCGTGCTCTTCATGAGCGGATAGACCAGAGGATTTTCGGCTACACGGTTTATGAAAATGAAGACTGCAAAGAGGCCGTTACCGGATGGTACCGGAAGCGGTTCGGATGGGAGATTGACAAAAATGATATATTCTTCAGTCCGGGTGTCGTTCCTGCGCTGGCATTTCTGATTCAGTTCCTGACAAAAGAAGGGGATGGAGTCATTATTCAGAGGCCAGTTTACCACCCATTTACGGGAAAAGTGGAAGCCAACGGCAGGAAAGTGGTCAATAGTCCTCTGGTTAGAAAAGGCAGCACCTATGAGATGGATTTCGATGATCTGGATAGAAAATTCGCCGATGAGAATACGAAGGGAATGATTCTGTGCAGTCCTCATAACCCGGTTGGACGTGTGTGGAGAGAGGATGAATTAAGGAAGATTGTCGATATTGCAAAGAAGTATGATAAGTGGATTATATCCGATGAAATTCACGCGGACTTAACGAGAGTCGGAGTCACCCATACGCCGTTATTAAAGCTTGCGCCGGACTACAGTGACAGAATCATCGTCTGCACCGCCCCCAGCAAGACCTTTAACCTGGCCGGAATGCAGTTTTCCAACATTATTATTCCTAATAAAGAGTATCAGAAGCAGTGGACCGATGTAGTCTCTAATCGTTTATCCGTTGGCATGTGCAGTCCTTTCGGTCTGACTGCCATCATCGCGGCTTACACGGAAGGGGAGGAGTGGCTGGATCAGGCCAGGGCCTATATCGATGGAAATATCCGTTACATAGAATCGTTTGTAAAGGAGAATCTGCCAAAGGCAGCGGTAATGGACTGCCAGGGAACTTACCTGGTATGGCTCGATTTAAATGAATACTGCTCCGATCCTGAGAAACTGGAGGAGCTGATGGTTCAGAAAGCCGGAATTGTATTCGACGAAGGCTATATTTTCGGACCCGAAGGCAATGGATTCGAGCGGATCAACGCAGCGGCCCAGAGAAGTACAGTGGAAGCGTGCATGAATAGAATGAAAGCAGCACTCGATACACTGTAAGGCAGAGCAGCAGAAAAAGAGGAAGTCCGATCAGTCATGTGTGTACAGACCGCCGGACCTCCTCTTTTCGATTACAGAAGACCGATCAGATGCCAGTATGGAATTCCAATTACCATCAGATACAAAAATGCCACCGCCATTTTCATGGCAAGCCCCTTCACAAAATCCTTCAACGACATCATGCCATAGGAAAATGAGATCAGGTAGAGCGCATATTCATAGGGCAGAAGGATCTGATCCAGCCCCTGAAAGAAGGAATACAGCACCGGCTGGGGATTGATTCCCAGAGTTTGGGCAAGCTGGGCCAGCGGCGCTCCGAGGGAGGCCATGGCGGCCAGCGGCGTCAGCAGGAAATTCACAATCACAGCCACAAACCATACCGCGCCCAGGAGAACCGTCTCGTGCATCTGATAGAGGTACGGGAAGAGCATATCCGCCAGGATCTGGCCGAAGCCCAGTTCCGTTGCAACCATTCCGATGGTCATACAGCCTGTGATAAAGAACAGAAACGGGTAATTGACCGTCCGGAAATCTTCTTCCCTGGAAATGCCGATAACCGGAATAAAGCCTGCGAACGCCGCCAGGATGAAGCCAAACATCATTTCCTGGCCGCTGATTAAGTACAGGAAGAGGCAGATGATAATGACAGTTGCCTTCTTTTCAGCGGAGGTAATCTTTCCCAGCTTTCTCTGTTCTTCCTTATAATATGCCTTTCCGCTGACGGCATGTTCCGGCCGGAATATCTTAGAGAGGATGAAAACCAGAAGGGGAATGAGCGGCAGGAATATGAGATTCTGTTTTAAATATTCCAGGTATGTGATCGATAGTTCCGCAGATCCCATCAAAACTCCCGTATTGCTGGGATCGAAGATGAAGTAGCCTGGAACCAGGGTCGAGAAGACACCGGTCAGCATGATGCCTGCGCCGGCCTTTGACTTCTGAATGCCGAGCGCCTTGCAGATACCGTAGGTAAATGCGGCAGTAACCGGGACAAAGCCTCCGGGCATGACTAAGTTGGAGATCATGCCAAACAGGAAGATTCCCCACAAAATACCGGTGTAGGTGCCACCGGTTTTCACAATGCACCAGACCGCCACTCGCTTCAAAAGTCCGATACGTTCCAGTGTATTCGACAGGATAAACGCACCCAGGACCATCCATGGAATGTTGGTGGTCCACGGTCTGAATACAGTCTCAAAGCCGGTGAGCGACAACATGACATAACCTACGGGCAGAACAATGGCCGGTACGATATTGGGCAGAAGTTCCATGGCAAATGTCATGACACCCCACACGGTAAGGCATAAGAAAAGCTTGATCGGATGACTGAAAGCCCCGGATTCCGGCATGCAGAAGATAAGGAGCGGTACTCCCAGAACCGCCGCCCATTTAAGAATTTCTAATTTTTTTGTACTCATTTTTCCCTCCGTCTGGCTCGCAAGCCCCGGAGCTTTCCTCACAAATAACGGTTGGAAAAAGAGGTTACGGCCATTCTTTTGTTTGTCAAAAACATAACAATTATGGCCATATGTTATCAAAATGCGGGAGGTTTGCATATCAGTATCCCTTTGGGGGGATACAACAAAAAGTTGTAACCTGCCTACTGATGAGATTCCAGAAGCGCAAACCGTTTTCGGACAATGGTTAAAAACGCGGCAAGACATGGGGACAGACGGTCCTCTTTACGGTACAGAAGCTGGTAGCGGATGGCGGCGTGCGGGTGGCTTACGGGAATGACCGACAGCTTGCTTTTCTCAGCAAAGGAGTAGTCTTCCTGCCAGTCCAGACGGTTGGTCAGCCCGTACCCCGCACCGTCCTGTACCATCTGGCGGAACAGCTCCGTACTGCTGGTCTCCAGAAGAATTCTGGGATTTCCGTATCCTTTAAAGAATTTTTCTGTGATAGACTGATTCTCATATTGAATCAGCGGTTCTGTCAAGAGTTCCTCCGGCCGGATGACGCGTTTGGCGGAAAGGGAAGATTTCTGGGAGACGCATACAAGCATATCCGCCCGGTATAGTTCCTCGCAGATCAACGAATCCGAAAGAGACGGATTCTCCTCCTCCCAGTCCCCGAACAGCGCCAGGTCCAGTTCTCCATCCATCAGCGCCTGACGCATCCATTCCACGCTGTGTTCGCTGACGGAAAAGCGGACGCCGGGGTTCTGACGGACAAAGGTATGGACAATGGTATGGAGAACTTCATTAATTATATGGTAATTAATGCCAAGACGGAGCCGGCCGGTAAATGCTTCAGATACGGGCTCTAAGTATGGCAGCAGCGATTTCCTCATGGCATAGTGCTCTTTTACGATGCGTCCCGCGTATTCGGACACAATTTCCCCCACTTCAGTCAGCTCGACCCCATAATAGTGGCGTTTCAGCAGGGGCGCGCCGATCTCTTCCTCCAGAGTTTTGATGGCGCGGCTTAAGCTCTGCTGGGATATATAAAGCTGTTTTGCAGATATATTAATAGAACGGGTCTGCGTCACATTCAGAAAATATATCAGATAGTCGATTCTCATACCTTCCTCCATTCACGGGGGATTCCAGTTCCCGTTTTCCTGTATCCTGCTATCATATCATACTGGGCAGGAAACTGCTGAAAAATCGCAGTGAATAAGAGATAGGTATCGTACCGGGCCGCCGCAGTGACACTGGTTTCCATGCTATGGCAGAAACATAAACACGTTCTGAGCCCCATTTCTATAACTTCCATTTATAGTACTAATTCCAATCTCATATAGTATTTTGCAGAAAAATCCCGTAATATAGTTGAAAAATCCCTCTAAATGTTCTATGATGAAGGGAAATACATCAGCATGGTACAGTGACAGAACAGAATTGTGAAGAGGGAGATAGAAAAATGAATTATAATATAGCAGTAATTCCCGGGGATGGTATTGGACCGGAAATCATCAGAGAAGCTAAAAAAGTCTTAGACAGGGTCGGAAATGTGTACGGCCATGCGTTTTCCTATACCGAGGTTCTGATGGGCGGCGTATCCATCGACGCATACGGTGTCCCTCTTACGGACGAAGCATTGGAGACAGCAAAAAAAAGTGATTCCGTTCTTCTCGGAGCAGTCGGAGGAGACGTGGGAAATTCGAGATGGTACGACGTGGCACCGAACTTGAGACCTGAGGCGGGCCTGTTAGCAATCCGCAAGGGTCTTAATTTATTCGCCAACATCCGACCGGCCTATCTCTACGAGGAGCTGGCTGAGGCGTGCCCCTTAAAGAAGGAGATTATCGGTGACGGTTTCGACATGGTTATTATGAGAGAACTGACCGGCGGCCTGTATTTCGGAGAGCGCAGTACGAAGGAAGTGGACGGCGTCATGACCGCCGTAGACACCCTTACATATAACGAGAATGAGATCAGGAGAATAGCTATTAAGGCATTTGACATTGCCATGAAGCGCAGGAAGAAAGTGATCAGCGTGGATAAGGCCAATGTGCTGGATTCCTCCCGGCTGTGGAGAAAGGTCGTGGAAGAGGTTGCCAAAGATTATCCCGAGGTAGCGCTGAGCCATATGCTGGTCGACAACTGTGCGATGCAGCTGGTAATGAATCCGGGCCAGTTTGACGTAGTCTTAACCGAGAACATGTTTGGAGATATCTTATCCGATGAGGCGAGTATGATTACCGGTTCCATCGGAATGCTGTCATCTGCCAGCATGAATGAAGGCAAATTCGGCATGTATGAGCCGAGCCACGGTTCCGCTCCGGATATTGCGGGACAGAACATTGCTAACCCGATCGCCACGATTCTGTCAGCGGCCATGATGCTTCGTTTTTCCTTCGATCTTGATCGGGAGGCGGATGCAGTGGAAGCGGCTGTTCAGAAGGTATTGTCCGAGGGCTTCAGAACGGGCGATATCATGTCGGTGGGCTGCAGGAAGGTTTCCACCAGCGAGATGGGAGATTTAATTGCAGAGCGGATTTAAGAACGTACAAAGAAAAGGAGTGACAGATTATGAAGAGTGATTCAGTAAAAAAAGGCATGCAGCAGGCACCGCATCGTTCCCTGTTCCATGCCCTCGGAATGACGGAAGAAGAGATGGAGCGTCCGCTCGTCGGTATCGTCAGTTCCTATAATGAGATCGTACCAGGCCACATGAATCTGGATAAGATCGTGCAGGCGGTTAAGATGGGAGTCGCCATGGCAGGCGGTACTCCGGTCATGGTTCCGGCTATTGCCGTCTGTGACGGAATCGCCATGGGCCACATCGGCATGAAGTATTCCCTGGTTACGAGAGATTTGATCGCAGATTCCACAGAATGTCTGGCGAAGGCACATGCATTTGACGCTCTCGTCATGGTTCCCAACTGTGACAAGAATGTACCCGGACTTTTAATGGCAGCGGCGCGCATTAATGTACCCACAGTGTTCGTCAGCGGCGGACCAATGTTAGCGGGCCATGTGCAGGGCCACAAGACCAGCCTTTCCAGCATGTTCGAGGCGGTAGGCGCCTATACGGCCGGCACCATGACGGAAGAAGAAGTCAGGGAGTATGAGTGCAAGGCATGTCCGACCTGCGGCTCCTGTTCCGGTATGTATACGGCCAACAGCATGAACTGCTTAACCGAGGTCCTGGGCATGGGCTTACAGGGCAACGGAACGATTCCGGCGGTTTACTCCGACCGACTGAAGCTGGCAAAACACGCGGGCATGCAGGTCATGGAGATGTACCGCAGAAATATTAAACCGAGCGACATTATGACAGAGGCGGCCTTCCGGAACGCTCTCACCATGGATATGGCGCTTGGCTGCAGCACCAACAGTATGCTTCATCTGCCGGCGATCGCATACGAGGCCGGAGTGGAATTGAATGTAGATATTGCCAATGAACTGAGCGCAAAGACTCCGAACCTGTGCCACTTAGCACCGGCGGGGCCTACTTACATAGAAGATTTGAATGAGGCAGGCGGTATTTACGCCGTTATGAAGGAGATCAGCAAGCTGGGACTCTTAAACCTGGACTGCATGACCGTAACCGGCAGGACAGTCGGCGAGAACATTAAAAACAGTGTCAACTTAAATCCGGAGGTGATCCGTCCGGTAGAAAATCCATACAGCAAGACCGGCGGCATCGCCATCTTAAAGGGCAATTTAGCCCCTGATTCCGCAGTGGTGAAGCGATCCGCAGTGGCTCCTGAGATGCTAAAGCACGAAGGGCCGGCGAGAGTCTTTGACTGTGAAGAAGACGCGGTGGCTGCGATCAAAGGCGGAAAGATCGTGGCGGGCGACGTGGTCGTGATCCGTTATGAGGGACCGAAAGGCGGTCCTGGCATGAGAGAGATGCTTAACCCGACCTCGGTCATCGCAGGTATGGGACTTGGCTCGGAAGTGGCGCTGATCACAGACGGCCGTTTCTCCGGCGCGTCGAGAGGCGCATCCATCGGCCATGTGTGTCCGGAAGCTGCGACAGGCGGTCCGATCGCACTTGTCGAGGAAGGGGATATAATTCTCATTGATATCAACAACAACCGTCTCGACGTGAAGGTTTCCGATGAGGAGATGGCGGCGAGAAAGGCGAAATGGCAGCCAAGAGTTCCGGAAGTAACGACAGGATACTTAGCGCGTTATGCGGCTATGGCAGCACCGGCAAGCAAGGGGGCTATCCTGGAGGTACCGGGGAAATAAGGGCATTCTCAAAGTTTTCGAGAGCGCTCAATAAGAGAAAGGGAGTAAGGCGTATGAATAAATTGACAGGAGCAGAAATCGTAATTGAGTGCCTGAAAGAACAGGGTGTAGACACGGTATTCGGATATCCGGGAGGAACGATTCTCAATATTTACGATGCACTTTATAAACACCAGGATGAAATTACCCATATCCTGACCTCTCACGAGCAGGGCGCGGCTCACGCAGCTGACGGCTATGCGAGAGCTACCGGCAAAGTGGGCGTCTGCATGGCGACATCAGGACCTGGCGCTACCAACCTGGTAACGGGAATTGCAACCGCGTGTATGGATTCCATCCCGGTTGTGGCGATCACCTGCAACGTGGCTGTCAGCCTTCTCGGCCGTGACAGTTTCCAGGAAATCGATATTGCGGGCATTACCATGCCGATTACGAAATATAATTTTATTGTCAAGGATATAACGAAGCTGGCAGATACCATAAGGCGTGCCTTCACGATTGCACAGACCGGAAGACCTGGCCCTGTGTTAATCGATATCACCAAGGACGTCACAGCCAATTCCTGTGATTACGAATACAAGGCTCCGGAGCCGATCGTGCGCCAGAATTCGACAATCACTGAGGAAGACATGGAAAAGGCGCTGTACTTAATCCGCAATGCGAAAAAGCCGTTCATCTTTGCCGGCGGCGGCGCAGTGATTGCGGACGCGGCGGATGAGCTTAAGTCCTTCGCCCATAAGATTCAGGCCCCGGTGGCAGACAGCCTCATGGGAAAAGGTGCGTTTGACGGAACCGACGAGCTCTATACCGGTATGGTAGGGATGCACGGGACAAAGACCTCCAATTTCGGAATCACGGAATGCGACTTGCTGATCGTAGTGGGAGCGCGTTTCAGCGACCGTGTGACGGGCAATGCGGCCAAATTTGCGCCGAATGCGAAGATTCTCCAGTTTGACGTGGATCCGGCTGAGATCGACAAGAATGTGAAGACGTACGCCAGCGTGATCGGAGATGTCAAAACGATTCTCAAGAAGTTAAACGCACGGCTCGATCCGGTCAACCATGATGAGTGGCTGGCTCATATCGACCGTATGAAGGATATGTATCCGCTCCGCTACGACAAGAACCTTTTAACCGGTCCTTATGTGGTGGAACAGATCTACGAACTGACTCAGGGCGATGCGGTCATCACGACCGAGGTAGGCCAGCACCAGATGTGGGCCGCCCAGTTCTACAAATACAAACATCCCAGAACCTTTGTCACATCAGGGGGCCTTGGAACCATGGGCTACGGCCTGGGTGCCGCGCTGGGTGCCAAGATGGGATGCAAAGACAAGGTCGTTATCAATATCGCCGGCGACGGCTGCTTCCGTATGAACATGAACGAGATCGCAACTGCGACGCGCTATAATATCCCGGTTATCCAGGTGGTATTAAACAATCATGTGCTTGGAATGGTACGTCAGTGGCAGACCTTGTTCTATGGAAAGAGATATTCCCATACAGTATTAAATGATGCGGTTGATTTTGTTAAGGTAGCAGAAGGAATGGGGGCGAAGGCCTACCGGGTAACCAGCAAGGATGAGTTCATGCCGGTTCTTAAGGAAGCCATCGGGCTTAACATTCCTGTTGTTATAGATTGTCAGATCCATTGTGATGATAAGGTATTCCCGATGGTTTCTCCGGGAGCGCCGATTCAGGATGCGTTCGACGAAAATGATCTGAAGATTTAGAACCCTATCAAAGAGGAGGAAAGAGATATGAGCAGAGTGTACAATTTTTCCGCAGGACCGGCTGTACTGCCGGAAGAAGTCTTAAAGGAAGCGGCCGACGAGATGATGGATTACAGGGGCTGCGGCATGTCAGTTATGGAGATGAGCCACCGTTCCAAGATGTTCGAAACCATTATCAATGAGGCGGAAGCCGATTTAAGGGATTTAATGGGCATTCCGGACAACTACAGGGTGCTGTTCTTACAGGGCGGCGCTTCCCAGCAGTTTGCCATGGTTCCGATGAACTTAATGAAGAACCGTGTCGGCGATTACATCATCACGGGACAGTGGGCGAAGAAGGCGTATCAGGAGGCACAGCTTTATGGAAAGGCGAACGCCGTTGCATCAAGTGCCGACAAGACCTTCAGTTATATTCCGGATGTTTCCGATCTGCCGATATCAGAGGATGCGGATTACGTTTATATCTGTGAAAACAACACGATCTATGGTACAAAGTACAAAACGCTGCCGAATACAAAAGGAAAAACACTGGTAGCTGATATCTCCTCCTGTTTCTTATCAGAACCTGTTGACGTGGAAAAATACGGTCTGCTCTTCGGCGGTGCCCAGAAGAACGTAGGCCCGGCGGGTGTGGTGATCGCCATTATCCGTGAGGATTTAATTACGGAAGACGTCCTTCCCGGAACACCAACCATGCTGCGCTACAAGACCCATGCGGACGCGGCGTCCTTATACAATACTCCGCCGGCATACGGCATCTACATCTGCGGCAAGGTCTTCAAATGGTTAAAGAACCGCGGCGGCCTGGCAGCGATGAAGGAGTACAATGAGAAAAAGGCGAATCTTCTGTACGATTTCCTGGATAACAGCAAGATGTTTAGGGGCACGGTAGAGAAGAAAGACCGCTCCTTAATGAACGTGCCGTTCGTAACCGGAGACGCCGATTTAGACGCTCTGTTTGTAAAGGAAGCAAAGGCGGCGGGCCTCGAGAACTTAAAGGGTCACAGATCCGTAGGCGGCATGCGTGCAAGCATCTACAATGCTATGCCGATGGAAGGCGTGGAAACGCTGGTTGCCTTTATGAAGGATTTTGAAGCCAGAAATGGTAAATAGGAAAGGGAGAGACGCGGATATGAAGAAGATATATTGCCTGAATGCCATTTCCAGCAAAGGAACGGCTTTGTTAAATGAAGAGTATGAGTTAACCGAGAATATGAAAGAGGCCTCCGGCGTGCTGGTAAGAAGCGCTTCCATGCATGAGATGGAGCTTCCTGATGATCTGCTTGCCGTAGCCCGTGCAGGTGCCGGAGTCAATAATATTCCGCTGGATGCGTGTGCGGACAAAGGAATCGTAGTGTTTAATACTCCGGGAGCCAATGCCAACGGCGTAAAGGAACTGGTAATTGCCGGACTGATGCTGGCCTCCCGTGACGTGGTAGGCGGTATCAACTGGGTAAAGGATAATAAAGAAGACGAAAATATCGCTAAATCCGTGGAAAAGGCCAAGAAGGCATTTGCCGGATGCGAGATCAAGGGAAAGAAACTGGGTGTCATCGGACTGGGAGCGATCGGCGCGGAGGTGGCCAACGCGGCTGCATCCCTCGGTATGGAGGTCTACGGATACGACCCGTTTATCTCGGTCAATGCGGCGTGGATGCTTTCCAGAAATGTCAGGCATATTACCTCCGTGGAGACAATTTACCGCGAATGCGATTATATCACCATCCATGTGCCGCTGTTAGACAGCACCAGAGGAATGATTAAGAGTGAATCCATAGCCCAGATGAAGAACGGCGTGGTGATCTTAAACTTCGCCCGCGACGTGCTGGTGAATGAGGATGACATGGCGGAAGCGTTAAAGGCCAAGAAGGTAAAATGCTACGTGACGGATTTCCCGAACACAAAGTCTGTCAATATGGAAGGCGCCATCGTGATTCCGCATCTTGGAGCGTCCACAGAGGAGTCAGAGGACAACTGTGCAAGAATGGCTGTCGAGGAGATCATGGACTACATAGACAACGGCAATATCCGCAACTCCGTTAATTTCCCGGCGTGTGACATGGGCGTGTGCCAGATGGCAAGCCGTGTTGCGGTTATGCATTTGAATATCCCGAACATGATCGGCCAGGTAACCGGAACTCTCGCGGCCGGAAATGTCAACATTTCCGATATGACCAACAAGAGCCGTGATAAATACGCGTACACCTTACTGGATCTGGAGTCCACACCGGATGCAATGATGATTCAGAAGCTTAATGCAATTAAGGGCGTTTTGCGGGTACGTGTAATTAAGTAATGAAGCAATTAAATGCAGCAGTTCAGACGGGGCATGGAAGGATCCATGGCCCGTTTGGACGCTGGAGTACTTCCGAAAATGCTCTCGTACCTGTCTTTGCGGCGGAGTTTCCGGGAGTACTCATAGAAGAAAAGGAGAAAAAATGGCTGTAGTAAAACCATTTCCGTGTGTGAGACCGGATAAAAGGTATGCTGCCCGTGTGGCCGCACTCCCTTATGACGTGTATAACCGGAAGGAGGCGAAGGAAGTAACCGCCGCCAATCCGAAATCATTTTTAAATATTGACAGGCCGGAATCCCAGTTCCCGGACGACATGGACATGTATGATGACCGCGTCTACGATAAGGCAAAGGAGATGCTTGAGAGCTGGATCGCAGACGGGACTTTCGTGCAGGATCCCCTGGCGGCCTACTATATCTACGAGCTTACCATGGATGGAAGAAAGCAGACGGGAATCGTGGCGTGTTCCTCCATCGATGATTACGTGAATGGAGTGGTAAAAAAACACGAGAATACCCGTGAAGAGAAGGAACTGGACCGAATCCGGCACGTGGATACTACCGACGCGCAGACCGGCCCGATCTTCCTGGCATACCGTTCCAACCCGATGATCAATAAAGTGGTGAATTTAAAGACGGGTACAGAGCCTCTGTATGACTTTACCGCAGAGGACGGGATCCGTCACCGTGTGTGGGAGATCGACAATGCGGATTCCATCCAGACGGTGGAAGAGGCATTTGCGGAAATTCCGGCCACGTATATCGCGGACGGCCATCACCGCGCGGCTTCCGCGGTTAAGGTTGGTTTGAAGCGGCGAGAAGAGAATCCGGACTATACGGGAAAGGAGCCGTTTAACTATTTCCTGTCAGTCTTATTCCCTGATGACCAGCTGATGATCATGCCCTACAACCGCGTGGTGAAGGATTTAAACGGCATGACGGAGGAAGAATTCTTAACCCGTGTGGAAGAAGCCGGCTTTTTAGTGGACTCTATGGGGACAGAAGGCTTTGCGCCTGTGGAAAAAGGTACCTTTGGAATGCATTTATGTGGAAAATGGTACCGTCTCACAGCGGCAGAGCGTTTACTTGACAGCGATCCGGTGAAGGGGCTGGACGTTTCCGTTCTCCAGGATCACCTGCTGGGCCCGGTTCTTGGAATCGGTGATCCGAGAGTCGATCAGAGAATTGATTTTATCGGCGGAATCCGGGGGCTTTCGGAGCTGGAAAAAAGGTGCAGAGAGGATATGACAGTGGCGTTTTCCATGTATCCGACCTCGATCGAAGAGCTGTTCCATGTGGCCGATGCGGGCCTGTTGATGCCGCCAAAGTCCACGTGGTTTGAACCGAAGCTGCGGAGCGGGTTGTTTATACATCTGCTGCGCAGGAGGTAGAGTAAGCAGAAAGAGCAGAAAGTGTGAAAACTTTCCTGCTCTTTTTTTGATTAATTGCTGATTTAGTACGTTTAAATACAGTAAAAATGTTTACGCCTGCACAAAAAATAAAACATTTTGACGATTGAAAAATACAACTGTATATGGTAAAATGGAAACATCGATCAATATCAAAAATACTGTAAATATACTTTCAATAAGCTGATCAGAGATTGGAGATATTTTATAGTATTCTTTTGATTGCAATGTAAATTTGGAACTGGCTGATTTTATGTTATTGCCGGCGCTGACGGGCGGAGAGAAATCGGTATCCCCCACTGACATGAAGTCGAGCCGCGCATCTATAAGATGCAGCCGCACTCTGTGAAAGGATCGAGCGTGAATTGAAACAATAAAGCTCTAAACGGGATTGGCATAGAACAGGGAGGGAAAGCTATGAATAATTTTGAATACTGTGTCCCCACAAAAGTGATTTTTGGCAGGGACACGCAGAAGCGTGCAGGAGAGATCATCAGAGAGTACGGTTTCCGAAAGGTTATGATCCACTATGGCGGCGGCAGCGTGAAGAGAAGCGGCCTTTTGGACCAGGTGACGGCATCTTTGGAAGAAGCAGGAATTGAATCCATACTCTTTGGCGGAGTGCAGCCGAATCCGACGCTGTCTAAGGCGCTGGAAGGCATGGAGATCTGCCGCCGGGAGAACGTGGACTTTATCCTGGCGGTAGGAGGCGGCAGTGTGATCGACTCCGCAAAGTGTATTGCGGATGGGACACCGAATCCGGAGATTGACCCATGGAAGTACTTTAAGAAGGAAGCCGTTCCTCCGAAGGCACTTCCGCATGGCAATATTCTGACGCTGTCCGCCTCGGGAAGCGAGACGAGCCAGTCCTGCGTGATCACCAATGAAGAGAATGGTCTGAAACGAGGCTTTAACTGTCCGACCCATCGGCCGCTTTTTGCTGTCTGCAATCCGGAGTTGACCTTTACGGTGAACAGATTCCAGACCGGATGCGGGACTGTGGATATTCTGATGCATACGCTGGAACGGTATTTAGGCGGCACTACAAAGGACACGGCGCTGACAGACCGTATCGCAGAGGGGCTTATGAAGGCCGTCATAGAGGCAGGAACCGCGGTGGACTTAAACCCTGAAGATTATGAGGCGAGAGCGACCCTGATGTGGGCGGGAAGTCTTTCCCATAATGATTTAACCGGATTGGGACGGGAGGTCATGATGACGGTTCATCAGCTGGAACATGAGCTGTCGGGGAAATATCCGGAGGTGGCTCACGGCGCTGGTCTTTCCGCGCTCTTCTGTTCCTGGGCCAGATACGTCTGCGGTGACGATCCCATGCGGTTCGCCCAGCTGGCTGTCCGTGTCTGGGATGTGGAGATGAATTTCGAGAACCCGCTAAAGACTGCGCTGGATGGCATTCAGCGGATGGAGGATTATTTTAAGAGCCTGAATATGCCGGTTCGGCTGACGGAACTGGAAGCCGACGTGAAGGAAGAGGACTTTGACGAGATGGCTGAAAAGTGTACGAACTTTGGCAGACGGGTGCTTCCGGGAATCAGAGAGCTGGGGAAGCATGAGATGATGGATATCTATCGAATGGCACTTTAGGGGTGAAATAAGGCAGACGGTAAACGCAGCAAATCAGCGCTTTCCGCCTGCCTTATATACATCCCGGAACGCCTCCACCATGCGGTCATATGCAGCCCTTTCAAAACACCAGCCAGGTTCTGCGATCCATTGGATATGAGCCTCGTTTTGCATGTAGGGCTTCGTATAGTTGCGTCTTCTTCGAATCAGTTCCTCATCCCAGTGTGAGGAAATCCACTGCCGGTATTCTGCGCTGTCACACGGCTCACAGGCGATATTATCGCCGTACTGTTCCCAGTCTTCATCCGTATAGGCCTCCAGGCAAAGGATTCCGGAACGTTTTTCCAGATTGAAGTCTTCGTTCTCATGAGTCAGGCGTCCCAGCTTTTCCCAGAAGACGAGATTTTCTGTTTTTCGTATTCTGGCCAGGATGACGATGCAGCTTAGATCGCAGTCGTCTTCACAGACCAGAATCGGTACATTGAGCGTTTCCGGCGAGTCGATCATTTCCCAGATGAAACGGTTGTCCGCCTTCCATATCAGTTCGCCGGTCCAGGCCGGAAGGAGTCCGGTGAGAGAACCGAAGGGCTCTAAATCGGGACAGCTGCCTGCACGAACCCACTCGTCCAGATAAGTGACAATCGCCTTGCCGTCGATAATCCAGTAATACTCTTTATAATCATAGGCGGTCCGAATAAGGTCCATGCGGATCGTATGAAGATGGGAACTGCGCACGGCAGTGAGCCTCTTTCCATACATCAGTTCCATCAGGGACAGGCCCAGCGGCCCGGTCAGCCTCTTTAAGACGGAGGCACGGAAAAGAGCCGTACCTTGTTCGTACGACTCCAGTAATTCCACAGAGATTCCGGCCTTTTCGGCCAGCTCCTGTTCCGTTAAATGATTTTCAATTCGCTGTTCTCTGATCAATGCTCCGGTTTTGACTGGATTCATGACTGGATCCCCTTTTTCTGTATGTGTGAATGCAGCCCCTTTCTTTATGCTAATCGGGAATATGCTGTTCCTCCGGCAAAGGGGCGTGGGGCACGAAGTTGTTCGGAATATCCGGATCCTTCATGTCGTAAATGCGGTCGTACTCTTTGGTTTCCTGATTCTTGAGCGTCTCTGAGCGGTTCATGGACAGAAACTTTGTGAGTTCGTAGCAGTCCACCCAGATCTCGTTGTTTCCTTCTTTCTGAGACTCATCAAAAATAAGCTGGAGGCCGAAATGCAGGTGCGCCTCATCGATATTATTGGTGTTCTCTGTCCGGCTGTAACCGGTTCTTCCCAGATAGCCGATGACATCGCCGGCTGTGATGATGCTTCCCTGCTTGAGGGATTTATGGTAGGGATAATTTTTCCGTAAGTGCGCGTAATAGTAGTACCGCTTTCCGTCAAAGCTGCGGATACCGAGTCTCCAGCCGCCATACTGGTTCCAGCCGATGGCCTCCACATATCCCGATTCCACTGCGATCACGGGAGTACCGACCTGCCCCATCATATCGTGGCCCAGATGCTGGCGCTTGTAGCCGTAGGAACGGGAGACGCCGAAGTCGTCGTAATCCTGATAGGGAAATCCCTTGGCAATGGGAGAAAAGGCTTTTAAACCATATTTTGTGACCCACACGCGGTCCGGGTCCGTGGTTCCGTCGGAGTTGACCGCCGGAGTGGCGAATAAGGGCGCATTTTCCGCGGCGATCTGGATGTCGTACTGACCGACGAGACCGTCTAAAACGGCGCCGTAGGCCTGGCGGTAGTAGGTGTAATACTTCATGTTTGCCGTCAGCTCCTCCAGCGTTTTTCCGGATAAAAGCTGTTCTGCCAGCGCATCTAAGTCCTTGGTGGAGTATTTGGAAAAATCTCCGCCGTACCGTGTCCCTAAATAGGAGAGCAGATCCACCCAGTTTAGGTGGGGGCTGGACTGGCAGGTGTTGACATCGTACCGGAACGCCTCCTGCATGGCCTTGGCCGTTACCTTAAAGTCTACCCACTTGATATACTTCTTCGCCTCGGAGGAGGTGGCTTTTCCGTCCTGGTTCGACGCCGGAAAAGAGAATTTTCCGCCTGGGGTGATCAGAAAAAGAGATACCAAAAGGAGCGTCAGTACGATGACCTCTATGTAAATAATAATGTGGTGCAGAGTCTCAGGCGATTCTGCGATTCGTTCTTTCCATGATTTCATAAGAAAATCTCCTCCATCTCATCCTATGCGGAAAGTGGAGAGAATATGAAATTTTATGAAAGCGGGATGATCTCCCCGTCACGCGGAACAAAGATCCCGCCATGGAACAGCTCTGCCGCTTCTGCCGTATACCGTTCCCTGCGATGTTCCAGATCCGTGTCCTCGGTGTGCCACAGCACGATATTTTCCGCGTTCCTGTCTCTGGCTGTTCCGGCCGCGTCTCTGGCGGTGCTGTGGTGCTTTTCGTATGGTTTAAAACGGTCCCTGTCTTCATACAGGTAGAAGGCCTCATGAAGCAGCCAGGCGCTGTTTTCCACATAGGGGGCGCAGAGAGGATTCAATGGCTCATCCCCGCAGCAGGTGAGCTTCCTCCCGTCTGAGAGTATGGCGGTAAAACCGAACTGTTTTGCCTTGGTGGAGTGGATGTCGAAGAAGGTGACGTCCATGCCCAGTATCTGCCGCTGTTCTCCGTCAGAGACAGGAATCAGCACGATGCGGTCCCCGATGAGGCGGCACAGCTTCTCCTGAAGGGTCAGGCGGCACAGGGTCTCGATGGCCGGCAGTAAGTCCTTGTGGCTGTATAAATGCAGCTGCCCCTCATAGGAGCCGTTTAAAATCTTTGTGCCGATGAAACGTACCATCCAGACGATTCCCAGTATATGGTCTGTGTGGCTGTGTGTGACGAAGATATGGTGGATGTGGGTCATGTCCACATTCATGTCCTGGAGAACTCTCAGAATGCCGTTGCCGCCGCCTGCGTCCGTCATGAAAAATTCCCCGTCCTTTTCTATGGCAAAGCACGTATTATAACACCGTGTCACAGCGGCGTGACCGGTTCCGAATACATATAACTGTTCCACTTTCTGCCTCCTGATTACAGACAGCCGGATCTGGGCTGTCCTGCTTATTGAATGCCGTATGCGGCAAGATTTCCTGCTCGGGGGTCTTACGCCCCTCTGTAAGTATGTTACTACAACTTAAAAAAACCTGCAAGTCCCACGGGGGCAGGATTTGCAGGCTTATCTGTTTGGAAGGACCAT
Organism: Hungatella sp. L36; assembly: GCF_014288035.1. NCBI lineage: Bacteria > Bacillati > Bacillota > Clostridia > Lachnospirales > Lachnospiraceae > Hungatella > Hungatella sp. L36. Next base: position 392,935 of record NZ_JACOPC010000003.1, read on the forward strand.
ATGTAGAATTTACGCGGTTTGTGCCGGGGAATGGGGCTTTCAAAAGGCCATATTTTATGTTACTATTACTTTATTAGAGATGCGGCTGCACGGTATGGAAAGGGAAAGGAGGGACGGTCTGCGGTGACTCAGGCAGCGGCATGATGGGTGAGGAGAGAGGATTATGAGAGACTTAGCTTACTTGAAGCTGATGTCGCGGGAGTATCCGACAATCAAGGCGGCCTCCAGCGAGATCATTAACTTAACGGCGATTCAGGGGCTTCCAAAGGGAACCGAGTACTTTTTCAGTGACCTGCACGGAGAGTATGAGGCATTTATCCATCTGCTCCGCAGCGCTTCCGGTATTATCCGGGAAAAGATCACGGAGACATTCGGCCATATTATTCCGGAAAAAGAAGAGGTGGAACTGGCTAACATGATCTGCTATCCCGAGCGGGTGGTGAGCCAGATGCAGCTGAAGGGACTGGCTACGGACGACTGGCAGAGAGTTGCCATTTACCGTCTGGTACAGATCTGCAAGGTGGTTTCTTCCAAATACACCCGTTCCAAGGTGAGAAAGAAAATGCCGCCGGAATTTGCCTATGTGATCGATGAACTTCTTCATGTGGATTATAATGACGACAATAAACGGGTATACTACAGCGAGATTATCCGTTCGATCATCGACATCCGGGTCGGAGATAAATTTATTATCGCGCTGTGTGAACTGATTCAGAATCTGACGATCGACAGCCTGCATATTATCGGTGACATTTTTGACAGAGGCCCCAGGGCGGATATTATTATGAAAGAGCTGATGCAGTTCCATGATGTGGATATCCAGTGGGGAAACCATGATATTTCCTGGATGGGAGCGGCAACCGGCAACCTGGCCTGCATCTGCAATGTGCTGCGCATTGCGATCAGCTACAACAGCTTCGATGTGCTGGAAGACGGCTACGGAATCAATCTCCGTCCGCTTTCCATGTTCGCGGCCAGGGTTTACCACAATGACCTGTGCGAGCGTTTTGTTCCGCAGATTCTGGATGAAAATATCTACGATGCGGTGGATCCGGGGCTGGCGGCCAAGATGCACAAGGCCATCGCCATCATTCAGTTCAAGGTGCAGGGGCAGATTATCGGGCGCCATCCGGAGTATGAGATGGATGACAGGAGACTTCTGGAGGCTGTCGATTTCGATCGGGGCGTGGTGGTGCTGGAGGGAAAGGAATATCCGATGCTGGATCTGTCATTTCCAACGGTGGACCCTAAGGATCCGCTTCGATTAACGGCAGAGGAGGAAGACCTTCTTCATACGCTTCAGCTGTCATTTAAACACAATGAGCTTTTGCATAAGCATATCCGTTTCCTTTATTCTCATGGAAGTCTTTACAAATGCTATAATTCCAATCTGCTTTACCATGGCTGTATCCCGATGAAGGAGGATGGAAGCTTCGACGAGATCGTGGTGGACGGCATTTCCTATTCGGGGCAGGCGCTGATGGACTACGTGGACCGGAAGGTGCAGAACGCGTATTTCATGGCGGAGGAATCGCCGGAAAAGGAAGATGCCATGGACTTTATGTGGTATCTGTGGTGTGGGGCCAAGTCACCGGTTTACGGTAAAGGCAAGATGACGACCTTCGAGCACTATTTTATCGAGGACCCGGCCACTCATAAAGAACCGATGAATCCGTATTACCGGCTCAGCGTCAAGGAAGAGACGTGTGACCGGATCCTGGAGGAGTTTGGGCTTCCGAAATCGGGTTCCCATATTATCAACGGCCACGTGCCCGTTAAAATCAAGGAGGGAGAGTCTCCTGTAAAGGCGGGAGGGAAGCTTTTCATCATTGACGGAGGCCTGTCGAAGGCGTACCAGTCCAGGACCGGAATCGCCGGGTATACCCTGATTTATAATTCCAACCACCTGGCCCTGGCCGAGCACAAGCCCTTTGACCCGGAAAAAGAGAGCACGCCCCGGGTATCCATTGTGGAGAATATGCATAAGCGGGTCATGGTGGCGGACACGGACAAGGGTGTGGAGCTGGCGGGGCGCATTGCGGATCTGAAGGAACTGGTAGGCGCTTACAGAGAAGGCATATTAAAGGAAAAAGTAGAATAATTATGAAATTTTAATAATTAATTTACAGAAGATTCCTTTACGTAGCCTGGGGGAAATGGTATACTAGGAAAGGTCAGTTACTTTACTGAAGGAGGCTTCAATGAGCAGACAGGAGTTTTTACAGCGTTTGCGGGACACGCTGACCGGCGAAGTGCCTGGAAATGTGATTGAGGAAAATATAAGATACTACGACGATTATATCAGAACGGAGACGGCGGGCGGCCAGACGGAAGACGAAGTGACCGGCGCGATCGGAGATCCGAGGCTGATCGCTAAGACGATCATGGAGGCCACGGAGAACGCCAGAGAGGGCGGAAGCTACCAGTCTGCGTATGATACGTACCGGAACGAGGGCCAGACGGTATATGAGGAAGAGGCCGGACCGGGCCGCCATTTCCACTTTGTTGATTTGAACAAGTGGTATTGGAAGCTTCTGGCTGTGGTTGTGACAGTACTGTTCTTCTTCATCGTCGCAAGTATTGTGACCGGTTTATTCAGTCTTCTGATACCTCTCATGGGACCGCTTCTTCTGATTCTTCTGGTGGTCTGGTTAATCCGGGGCCCCAGGCGGTAAAAAGAAAATTATTAAAAACAGATTATAAATATTACAAAAGTGTAACGGCAGTTATACCGGTGTTTTCGGTATGACTGCCGTTTTTGCCTGATTTTTGCTTGACATATGACGATGAGTAGAGTATACTAATTTTTGTAACATTTATGTAACATATTACATAATGATAAACAAACGAAATAAAAACGTAAGAATCAGGAGTTGGAAAAACATGGGGAACAAAACTTGGAAAGTGCTGGGGGTCATCGGCCTCTATGCGGTTCTGGCCTGGAATTCACCGGTTACCGCAAAAGCGGCAGAGATCGAAGTGGAAACAAGTACAACACTGTATGCGAAGATAGATGCGCCGGACGTCGTGGTACGGAAGGCAAAGAACGCGGGCGGAGAGGCAGTTACGAAAGTCTTACGGGGGCAGACTTATGAAGTTGCCGCACCGGCAGACGGCGGCTGGGTAAAGATCAGCACCGCGGAAGGCGAGGGGTACATACCGAGCAATCGGGCGACCCTGATCGAGAAGACAAAGGAAAAAGTGGATGAAAGCGTGAAGCTGCGTCAGGATGTGGTGAATTATGCGCTTCAGTTTGTAGGGAACCGTTACGTATACGGTGGGACGGACCCGAATACCGGAGCCGACTGTTCCGGATTCACAAGATATATCATGCAGCACGCGGCAGGCGTTTCCTTAAGCCACAGCTCCAGAGCACAGTCGGGAGAGGGACGCAGCGTCAGCTACAGCGAGATTAAACCGGGCGATTTAATCTTCTACGGCGGCAAGGGCTATATCAATCATGTGGCCATGTATATCGGCAACGGACAGATTGTACATGCCTCCACGGAACGGACGGGAATCAAGGTATCCAACGCGACGTACCGTACACCTGTCAAGGTAGTCAGAGTGCTGAACTGATATGGAAAATAATGGAATGTTATCAGAATGAAATAATACTTGACTGAAAAGCAAGGTAAATGTATAATAAACGTAATGAATTTAACAATTACGTAATAATTAGAACGAAAAAGTAAAAAACAGGAGCAATGTCCCAATGATAAAGAATACATGGAAAACATTAAGCCTTTTGGCTTTCTGTGGAGCAATCGTACTTGCAAATCCGGCAGATGCCAAAGCGGATGAAGTTTCCGGACCAGGACTCAGTTCAGGTAATTATATCGCAACAGTTGAAGCAGAGACCGTGAATATCAGCACGGATGAGAGCGGCCAGGAAGTATTGATGGCAGCTTCCAGGGGATCATCATTCCAGGTCGTGGAAGACATGGGTGACGGATTCGTGAAAGTGAAGGTTAAGGATACATACGGTTATCTTCCGGTCGACGGGAATGCAACAGTTACCCAGACCGACGAGGCGACGATCGCCGCACTGGAAGCAGCATACGATGCTCCTGCGGAGTTCAGACAGAGTGTTGTCAATTACGCACTGCAGTTTGTGGGCGGACGTTACGCCTATGGCGGCAGTGATCCTCATACCGGAGTGGATTGTTCCGGATTTACGAGATACATCATGCAGCATGCGGCAGGTATTTCTTTAAACCGTTCTTCAGGCGGACAGGCCTCTCAGGGAGTAGCTGTGAGTTCTGACCAGATGAAGCCCGGCGATCTGATTTTTTACGGGAACGGAAGATCGATCAATCACGTAGCCATGTATATCGGCAATGGACAGATCGTACACTCCTCCACCTATAAAACGGGAATCAAGATTTCTCAGTGGAATTACCGGACTCCCGTCAAGATTGTCAATGTCATTGGCGAATAATGGACAAGCGGATAACTGGATTTTCGATAAGGGATATAAGACTCCCGGCACTGGCTGCCGGGAGTCTTTTGCATCCGCCGGGATCAAAAATATGGTCAAAAAAAGGAAGAGCCCGGATAGGGGAGCTATCCGGACTCTTCTGAGGGGAGTATAAATAATTAATAAGGATGAGGAAATCTAATTCCTCACTCTAATTATAATATAGGCAGATGAAAAAAGCAAAGTTATTTTTCATAATTTTTCGTATAATATTTGAGGAATCAGCCATACTAACCGTGTAACAAAAAATCCGACAGGAGGTATCATAAGATGTCTAATAACAACTACAATGATAACTACAACGATTGCAGCAATTCTTCCAAGAACAGCAATCAGAACAACAGCAAGAACAGCAACAAGAACAACAGCCAGAACAACAGCCAGAACAGCAACCAGAACAGCAGCCGCAACAACAGCCAGAACAACAGCCAGAACAGCAGCCGCAACAACAACCAGAATAACAGCCAGAATAAGTCTGACTATTAATCTGTCTGGTGGCACGAAAATAAGGACTTGCCAATAAGTTCATGATTTCGTCGAAAAGCACAGGGAAACGATGCGAAAGCATATCTCCCTGTGCTTTTTGATTGTAAGGACGCCTTTCCTGCAGCCATGATCAGAAAGATAAACTTTTCACGGGTCGTGAATATAATGGTAATAGAAAGGACAGGTGATTGTATGTTCAAGACAATACCGATTGGTGAAGTCGATTATTATATAGAAAATGAGTACGATATGATGCTGATTGATCTGCGAAATGCCGCATCGTATCAGAGAGCCCATTTAAATGGGGCTGTCAATATTCCGTATGAGGAAATGGAGCAGAGAGTTTCCGAACTTCCAAAGGATAAGCTGCTGGTATTTTACTGTGCGAGAGGCGGACAAAGTATGATGGTTTGCCGCTATCTGGCCCGTATGGGGTATTCTGTGCTGAATGTGGCCAACGGAATCGCCTATTACCGCGGAAAATATCTGGTTCGAGGGTAAATTTATTGACAGATACGCCCTGTAAGACTTAAAATATACCTATTAATGCAAGAAGGAGAATTTACTTATGAAATATATGATTGCGTCCGATATCCACGGTTCCGCGTTCTATTGCAGAAAGCTGCTGGAAGCGTTTGAGGCATCCGGAGCGAATCGCCTTGTTTTACTGGGAGATATTCTTTATCACGGACCGAGAAATGATCTGCCGAAGGAATATGCTCCCAAAGAGGTGCTGGCCATGTTAAACGGCTGTAAAGACAGAATCTACTGTGTCAGGGGAAACTGTGACACGGAGGTGGACCAGATGGTGCTGGAATTTCCTGTGATGGCGGACTATGCACTGCTGGCGATGGATGGAATTACCATCTATGCCACACATGGCCACGTTTATCATGAGAATCACCTTCCACCCATGCAGAAGGGGGATGTGCTGCTTCATGGGCACACCCATGTGCTCCGGGCGGATCAGTGCGGGGATATTACCATCTTAAATCCCGGCTCCGTATCCATACCGAAGGAAGGCAATCCGCCGACATACGCGATTTTGGAGGATGGGGTCTTTCGGATCCTGGATTTCGAGGGCCGCGTGATTAAAGAAAAGAACCTGGGAGAATAAAGTGAAAAAAACATTTGAACTCATTGCACCGTGTCACTTTGGCATGGAGGCTGTTTTAAAAAGAGAAATTACGGATCTGGGCTATGATATCACACTGGTGGAAGACGGCCGTGTGACATTTATCGGAGATGAAGAGACCATCTGCCGCGCGAATATATTTCTGCGCACGGCAGAGCGTGTCCTGTTGAAAGTGGGAAGCTTTCATGCGGAATCATTTGAAGAGTTATTTCAGAATACGCGGAGTATTCCGTGGGAGGAATATATTCCTCAGGACGGAAAGTTCTGGGTTGCGAAGGCGTCCTCTATCAAGAGCAAGCTGTTCAGCCCTTCCGATATCCAGTCGATCATGAAGAAAGCCATGGTGGAACGGCTGAAGAAGGCGTATGGCCTGGAATGGTTTCCGGAGAGCGGAAGCAGCTATCCGCTCCGTGTATTTTTGTATAAAGATGAGGTGACGGTAGGGATCGATACTTCAGGAGATTCGCTCCATAAAAGAGGCTACCGTACCCTTACCAGCAAGGCGCCTATCACGGAGACCCTGGCCGCGGCTCTGATCATGATGACACCGTGGAACCGGGAGCGGATTCTGGTGGATCCCTTCTGCGGAAGCGGTACATTTCCGATTGAAGCAGCCATGATAGCGGCCAATATGGCGCCCGGCATGAACCGGTCCTTCCTGGCGGAAGACTGGAAGAACATCATACCGCGGAAGTTCTGGTATGAGGCCATGGATGAGGCCTCGGATCTGCTGGAGACAGAGGTGGAGGTCGATATCCAGGGGTACGATATCGACGGCGATATTGTGAAGGCGGCGAGAGCCAATGCGGAGTCTGCCGGTGTGGATCATATGATTCATTTCCAGCAGAGGCCATTAAGTGCGCTCAGCCATCCGAAGAAGTATGGATTTATTATTACGAATCCGCCTTATGGAGAGAGAATTGAGGAGAAGGAGAATCTGCCGGCGCTGTATAAGGAGATCGGTGAACGGTACCGCGCGCTGGATTCCTGGTCCCTCTATATGATAACCGCTTATGAGGATGCGGAACGGTACGTCGGGCGAAAAGCGGACAAGAACCGGAAGATCTACAATGGTATGATGAAGACGTATTTCTACCAGTTTATGGGACCGAAACCTCCGAAGCGGAAAACAGGAGATTGATTAGTTGAAAGCAGGAAAATGGCTGGGAACGGCGGCAATTCTGGTGCTCACCGGAACCGCTGTACTCTGGATTAACGGCCGGTGGCCGACAGGCGGCTTCCGAGTACCGGAATGGGCATTTACGGGCACCGGGGATAACGGCAGAGATGCCGGTAAGGACAGTACAGATCAGGGGGAGGCAGATCAGGGGGATGCAGATCAGGACAATGCGGCTCAAAACGATGTGGCCCAGGGCAATGGAAATGCGGAGATGGGCGGCAGAGAATTTAACAGACCGCTGAAGTCGGAGACGGGGAGAGACGCCGGAACTGATGGGACGGGGAATGCCGCGAATCCGGTGCCGGAGGTGCTTCCTGTGGCCTATGACGGCCGTACAACAGGCCGGGCGCCTTCGATAAAGAACCAGGGCTCTCTGGGAACCTGCTGGGCCTTTGCCTCTCTGATGGCGCTGGAAGCGCGTCTGCTTCCCAATGAGGTATACGACTTTTCAGAGGATCATATGTCCCTGAATAATGGTTTCTGCATTCCGCAGAGCGACGGAGGGGAGTATACGATGTCCATGGCGTATCTCCTGTCCTGGAAGGGGCCGGTCCTGGAGGCGGATGATCCCTATGGAGACGGTGTCTCTCCCGCGGGCTTAAAGGCGGTCAAACATGTCCAGGGAGTCGAACTGGTGCCGGGAAAAGATTATGAAAAGATTAAGCGGGCCATTCTGCAGTACGGAGGCGTACAAAGCTCCCTATACACTTCCATGACGGACGAGGAAAGCCAGTCCGTTCATTATAATGAGGAAAAATACGCCTACTGCTATATTGGGTCCCAGCCGCCGAACCATGATTCCGTGATCATCGGATGGGATGACGAGTATCCGCGGGAGAATTTTAACACGGAAGTCAATGGCGATGGAGCGTTTATCTGCATGAACAGCTGGGGAGACGGCTTTGGCGATGACGGATATTTTTATGTGTCGTATTACGACTCCAATATCGGGCTGAATAATATTATCTACACGGATGTGGAAGATCCGGATCATTACGACCATAACTACCAGACAGATTTAAGGGGCTGGGTGGGGCAGCTGGGATATGGTTCCGATACGGTATGGTTCTCCAATGTCTATGAGGCGCAGGGGAAGGAGACTCTGGAGGCGGCTGGATTCTATGCCACAGACAGACATTCTTCCTATGAAGTCTATGTTGTGAAAAATATCGGGGACGAGGAGTCCATAAAGGCCGGAGACGGTTTCAAAAACCGGGAGCTGGCGGCGTCAGGAAGTCTCGACTATGCCGGATTCTATACGATCCCTCTGAAAGCAGATACAAGGGCTGGGCTGGATCTTGAACCGGGGGAGCGGTTTGCCGTGCTGGTGAAGCTAACGACTCCGGACAGCGTCCATCCGGCCGCAATCGAATACGATGCAGGGGATGGAAAGACGATCGTGGACATCAGTGACGGTGAGGGGTACATTAGTCCCGATGGGGTGAATTTTACCAGGGTCGAGGAGGAGCAGAAATGCAATCTCTGCCTGAAGGCCTATACCACGGACAGGAAGTGAATCCGTTTTATGAAGGAGAATATACAAATGAGTGATAACAGGATCGTATTTGCCACTGGCAATGAAGGAAAGATGAAGGAGATCCGGCTGATTCTGGCCGATTTGGGAATGGAGATTTTATCCATGAAAGAGGCCGGGGCCGATCCGGAGATCGTCGAGGATGGGAAAACGTTCGGTGAGAACGCGGAGATCAAGGCGAAAGCGGTGTGGGCTGAGACCGGGGGGATTGTCCTTGCGGATGATTCCGGCCTGGTGGTGGACTGCCTAAATGGCGAACCGGGTATCTATTCAGCCAGATATATGGGCGAGGATACTTCCTATGAGATCAAGAATCAGACCATTATCTCCAGGGTCAATGAGGCGGCCGGTGACGACAGAAGCGCCCGGTTTGTGTGCAATATTGCAGCTGTGCTGCCGGATGGAAGTGTTATCCATACGGAAGAGACCATGGAGGGAACCATTGCAGAAAAAGCGGCGGGAAATGGCGGCTTTGGATACGATCCGATCCTCTTCCTGCCGGAGTTCGGAGTGACCAGCGCGGAGATTACCATGGAGCAGAAAAACCGGATCAGCCACCGCGGAAAAGCGCTTGAGGCGATGAAGCGGAAGCTGGAAGAGATCTATAAGGGGGACGTGCGATGAAGATATTAATTGTGAGCGATACACACAGAAAAGACGATAATCTGAAAAAAGTGATTGAGAAGACATCGCCGCTCGATATGCTTATTCATCTTGGCGATGCGGAAGGCAGCGAAACGAAAATCGCCGGCTGGGTTGGAGAAGGCTGTGACCTTGAAATGGTGCTGGGAAACAACGACTTTTTTTCCAATTTAGACCGGGAGAAGGAATTGAAGATCGGAGAGTACCGCGTCCTTCTGACTCACGGTCACTATTATAATGTGTCTTTGGGCGTGGAGCGCTTGGAGCAGGAGGCGAGAGACCGCCGTCTGGATATCGTCATGTATGGACATACCCACAGACCTTTCTATGAGGTGCGGGGCGGTGTAACTATTTTGAATCCCGGAAGTCTGTCTTATCCCAGACAGGATGGCAGGAAACCGTCGTTTATGATTATGGAACTGGATGATCAGGGGAAGGCGCATTTTACTTTAAACTTTCTGGAGCCGCAGTATAATTAGTGGGTGGAGAATTAAGAAAAAGAGATTGCGGAAGAAGTGTTTGTAGTGAAATTTGTGGGAAGAAATGTGTAAAGGTGTGTAAGTGGATTTGGGATGTTACAGAAAAATGGAATATTAGAATACGAAGGTCTGGTAGTCCGTACTGCCAGATACCTGTTTGTTTATAAAAACGCTCCCGCAACGATATGCCGGAGCGTTTTTCATTTCAGGGGTTATAGGGGCGATAGGGCAGACTCCAGTCTGCAGACCCGGAAGTCGAGCTTATTCAGATAGGAATAAATGATGCCGAAATCATTGTCTTTCGATCTCAGCGAGGATACGTCCTTCTGGAGCTGCTTCAGCTTTTTGGAGTTTTCCCATACCTGCATGTGGATGCGCTCAATTTCATCGAGAAGCATGGCTTCGCTCTTGGCAATACGGGTGTCTATTTCTGACAGAAGGTATGCGGTGGTTGATTCGAAGCGGAAATCGAGTTTGGCGTCGTAGTCGGCGAAACGTGAATCGAGTTTAGCGTCGTAGTCGGCGAAACGTGAATCGAGTTTAGCGTCGTAGTCGGCGAAACGTGAATCGAGTTTAGCGTCGTAGTCGGCGAATTGTGAAACGAGTTTTGCGTCGTAGTCAGCGAAACGTGAATCAAGTTTGGCGTCGTAGTCGGCGAAACGTAAATCAAGTTTGGCGTCGTAGTCGGCGAATTGTGAAACGAGTTTGGCGTCGTAGTCGGCGAAACGTAAATCAAGTTTGGCGTCGTAGTCGGCGAATTGTGAAACGAGTTTAGCGTCGTAGTCGGCGAAACGTGAATCAAGTTTGGCGTCGTAGTCGGCGAAACGTAAATCAAGTTTGGCGTCGTAGTCGGCGAATTGTGAAACGAGTTTAGCGTCGTAGTCGGCGAAATGTGAATCAAGTTTGGCGTCGTAGTCAGCAAAGCGGGCGTCTAACTTCGCATCATATTCGGCAAAGCGAACGTCCAGTTTCGCATCATATTCAGCAAAGCGGGCGTCCAGTTTCGCATCATACTCAGCAAAGCGGGCATCCAGCTTCACGTCCAACCTCGCATCATACTCAGCAAAACGAGCATCCAGCTTCGCATCCAACCTCGCGTCATACTCAGTAAAGCAAGTCTCCAATTTTTCGCCAACCATACATCCGATCGCCTGTAATAATTCCTGGTTCTGTGTATTTAACATGATCTTACCTCCTTTCCGTGAGAGTAACTACATTATACTACGAATAGGAGTAAAAAACCACGCTTATTATTGTGAAAATTCATTAAAAATAATTATAAATCCGGCTTTTATTATCTCCCGGCCGCTTGTCGCTGGATACGTTACCTGGCGGCAGTGAAAAGCCTCTGATGCAGCCCTGCCTCCAGCGCCAGCACCTTTTTATAGTCCTCCGGCGTGTCCATATCTATGATGCAGGTCTCATCCTCCGCTGAAAAATACTCCGCTTCGCTGTTAAATGGTGTCAGTGCTCCTTTTAGTCCCGCATCGCCCTGATAAGACAGTATATCCGGAATGCAGGCGGCCGAGATCACAGGAGGATGGCCTTTCCGCATTGAAAAAGAGGGATACAGGACGGGAGCGCCCGAGTGGTGGAATTCCTCTATCAGATCTTCTATCAGCGACCGTGTTACCAGCGGGTAGTCTACCGGCAGAATCAAAAATGCCGAAACCTCCTGGTCCAGAGCCAGAATCCCGGCCTTTACCGAGGTAAACATACCCTCCGCAAAGGCCTGATTTCTGACCGTTGTCACGCGGCTTCCGGATAAATGTGCTTCCACCTCATCTCCACGGTAACCGGTCACCACGATGGTCCGGTCGGTCAGGCCGTCAAGTACTTCGGCCTGCCTGCGAATCACCGTGGTCCCTCCTATGGGCAGAAGAGATTTTAAACGCCCCATCCTGGAAGAATAACCCGCGGCTAAAAGTATTGCTTCAATTCTGCCCATAAGCTTCCCTCCTATATTGTTTCAATCCACGCTCGATCATTTCACAGAGTGCGGCTACCTCTTATAGATGCGCGGCTTGACTTCATGTCAGTGGGGGATACCGATTTCTTTCCTCCCGCCACTGCCGTTAAGCTTGTTTTTGGCGTTTCGTCCCTCGCGCGTCAGCGCCTTTGTCCTCGCTCCGCACTGGAGTTCTGGCGTTTAGCAAGGAGTTTCGTACCAGAGTCTTGGCAATCTGTACTTTATAGCCATTTTTGGAAAGCGGAAGCGCTCCCTGAAGGGCGATCTCAGCCGCTTCCGCTGCCAGTTCCCCAGTGACTGCTTTTCCGGTAATATAAGCTTCCGCCTCCTTGGCGCGCAGCGGAATCGGGGCGACGGCGCCCAATACAATTCTTGCATCTGTTACGACGCCATCCTGTACCTTGTAGGCGGAGGCGACGCTGACTACGGCGAAATCATGGGAATCCCTGACACGGAACTTATCATAGCCGATCCGGTAGTCCCTGGCGGAAGCCGGAATTCGGATTTCCGTTACAATTTCGTCCTCTTCCACCAGCCGGCAATGGGATTTCTTCATCATTTCCCCGATCGGTTCTCTGCGTTTGCTGGTTACGATCTCCGCGTCCATTGCGGTGAGAACGGTTGCCACATCGGAGGGGTTCACGGCGAGACAGCCGCAGTTAAAGCAGCGTTTTGCCTCTTCCTGCACCTGTTCCCACGTAAGTCCATAAGAATCCTCCAGATGAAGTCCACGCTCCTCCTTGGGGCGTTCCGGCAGCCTGGCGGCTTTGGAGTGACCGGTACAGGAGGCGTCAAAGGTAATCAGCCCGCCTAGCGGGTGTCTCGTGTCCCCTTCCGCCTCGCCGGTCATAAAGCAGTGGACGGCGACAGAAGCTTTTTTGCCGTCTGCAATGGCGTCCACCACCGTTTTCGGTCCGGTCGTGACGTCGCCGACTGCAAATACTTTATCCACACTGGTTTTCATAGTCGCAGGGTCTACAGATATCAGTCCGCGGCTGACCTCCAGCTCCAGCGCCTCACCCAGGAAGGAGAGGTCGGTTTTCTGGCCTACCGCCATGAGGATGGAACTGCCGTGAAGTGTGGTAGTTTCGTTTTCATCGTAAGATGGGGAAAAATGACCCAGCTCATTGAAGACGGCGGTGCAGCGTTTTAAGACGAGCCCTACGATTTCTCCATTGTCGCGGAGAATCTCCTTCGGCCCCCAGGAGGGGAGGATCGTGATGCCTTCTTCTCTGGCGCGGTTCAATTCCTCTTCACTTGCCGGCATCTGATTTTCCGGTTCCAGACACGCCATAACCACGTTTGCAGCGCCCAGACGTTTGGCTGTGATTGCCACGTCCACCGCCACGTTTCCGCCGCCGACAACGATGATATCTTTGCCGATCTTGCTTTCCATCCATTTATTGACTTCAATCAAAAAATCCAGGCCGAAGGTGGTGAGCTCTTCCCCATCGAGCCCGATCAGAGGCCGTTTCCAGGCGCCCGTGTTTAGAAAGACGCTGTCATACTGTTCCACCAGATCATTCACCGGGATGTCTTTTCCGATCTCAACGCCTGTCAGGAATTCGATCCCCATGTGTTCCAGAGCCGAGATTAAGTTTCTGACAATCTCCTTTGGCAGACGGTATTCCGGAATTGCATAGCGGAGAAGTCCGCCGGCTTCCTCCATTTTATCGTACACCCGGACGCTGTGTCCGCGGCTCCTTAAATAGAATGCCGCAGTCAAACCGGCGGGGCCGGAGCCTACGATGGCAACACGCTTGCCGCTGTCTGTCTTCGGGGGTACCATAAACCGGTCGCTGTGTTCCAGGATATAGTCACCCACATACCGCTCCATGCCTCCAATATTGACATTGTCATCGTACTCCTTCCGCTTGCAGTTCATCTGGCAGAAATGGGTACAGACACGGGAGGTGACGGCCGGAATCGGGTTAGCCTCCAGAAGGATCGATGCTGCGCCGTCCATATCGCCGGCGCGCAGCTTTGCAAGGTATTCCGGGATGTCCACATGGGCGGGACAGTTGGAAGAACAGCCGCTTAAGTTTACCTTCCTGGCTCCGAAAATGGAGTGGTTCTTATTTTCTCCGGTCATGGCGTTGCAGGTGTCGCCCCCCTTGCGGAGGCACTGGATTCTGCCGCCGATTTCATCGGGATAGCGGTAGTACCAGCAACGGACTTCCTGACAGAGATTGCCGCCGATGGTGGCAAGGTTGCGGATTAAGGGAGTCGCCACACTTCTCGCGGCGTCGGCCAACGCACCGTATTCCTGCTGAATCAGAGGTGAGGACGCAATATCACAGAGTTTGGCGGTCGCACCAATCTTCAGGCCGTCTTCGTCCTCCACGATATGGTCCAGTCCTTCTATGGATTTGATATTCACAATTGTTTCCGGGTAATCCGGTTCTAATTTATGTTTTAAGACACTGAGCAGATCCGTCCCGCCTGCGATAATTCGGGCATTTTGCTGTTCTTCTTTTAAAATGCCGGCGGCCTGGCTTAAGCTCTCTGCATCCGTATGGTTAAAATTTTTCATTTGGTGTTCACCTCGCCTTTCCTAATGCCTTAAGGATCTGATCCGGTGTCAGAGGATAATCCATAAGCTGAATGCCGATTGCATTGGAAACCGCCATCATGATAGCGCCCGGTAACGGAGCACCGGATATCTCACCGACTCCGATTCCTCCAAATGCGCTTAAATCGTTGGGGGTCTCTTCAATATGGGTTTCAAAGGTCGGAAGATCCGGGAAGACTCTCCACTTAAAATCAACCAGGTTGTTAGTCAGGAATTTTCCGGTCTTTTCGTCCAGAATCATCTCCTCGTTGATGGCGCTGTCGCTTCCGCAGCTTCCCAGGCCGCCCTCTAACTGCATCTTTAAGGAATACGGATCAATGACCTGTCCGACGTCGGTTCCCTCTACTATGCGCACAATTCTCACGTCTCCGGTGTCGGTATCCACTTCCACCTCGACGAATGCGATCATGAAACATGGCTTGGAGTGATCCATTTCGAAGACGCCATGGCCCGTAATGGTGTTCATGGGCCCTAACACGGCAATCCACGGAAGCGCGACTTCCGGGTTGTCTTTCATGAAAATGATTCCGTCACGCGTATCCAGCATTTCGGCAGGGCAGTGAAGAATTGCGGCCGCGCCTTCCAGCAGCTGTGTTCTGGCGTTTCGGGCCGCGTCGCCTACCATGCGCCCGTATACAAGGGTTCCTCTCGATCCGGCCAGTCCCCAGTCCCATGGGTTATCCTGGCTGTCAGGCGTCGAGATCGTTACTTTATCCAACGGCAGGTTTAGAATTTCGGCCGCCATTTTTACAACGGAGGACCGCTGTCCCATACCGGATTCGGCGATACAGACGTTGATATTGGCTGTCCCCCAACCGTCCAGTTTGACGAAGGCCTCGCCGTGAAGCATACCGCAGTCTGCGCTTCCGTGGACACAGCAGCCTGCGCCGTACTGCTTGCTTCCTTCGGTCTTATACGGCGTCAGCCAGCCCTGGAACTTATCTTTCCAGCCGAAGTGCTCGGCCGCGTGATCCATGACATCATTGTAGCTTAAGAAATGATTTTCCCACCAGTGCCCCTCAACCCAGTAATAGCCGCCGTTGATGTCGCACATATTTTTCTTGAAAAATTCAACCGGATTTAAATTCATTTTTGCCATAGCCATGGACAGGACCGGAACGAGTGATGCATAGGATTCCTGTCCGCCGAATCCGCGGATACCGCCGGAACGGCAGCGGTTGGTGGCGACCAGATGGGGCTGGTAATTCCAGTGTTTGCATTTGTTGAGCAGCAGCATGGCGCGTCCTAAGCCGTTGGCGATCTGGCCCTGGCCAAAGTCGGAGTGAACGCCTGAGCCGACCAGCCAGGTTCCCTCGTAGGCGTGAACCGTACCGTCGGGGAGAAGTCCCACCTTTGCGGTCAGACGGCTGCCTAAACGGAGCATATAGGTGGCTAAATGCGCTTCCTTGGAGATGACCAGCTTCACCGGTTTTCCCGTAGCCTTTGCCAGTGCGGCGCAGTAGAGACCTTCCATGGGAACCGTGTTCTTGCTTCCGAAGCTTCCGCCTACATTGGCGGAAATGACACGGACGTTGACATTTGGCATGGCGAGCTGCATGATCATTTTCTGAATGTTGGGGCTCTGGAAACTGCCCTTCATGTTGCACTGGTTCGGCCCATCCCACCAGGCGACGAGGCCCGGGCTCTCAGCGGGCAGCGGATTGGAGATCGTCTCATACCTGGAGGTTCCCTCTACGACGACAGCACATTCCTCAAAGCCTTTATCGATATCACCGATGACCAGCTCCTGCAGGGCCTTGGGGCCGAAGGGCGGGCAGCCGCGCTCTATGATATTGTTAGGAAACTGCTCGTATAACTGCGGGGCTCCGTCGGCAATGGCTTCGTCCAAATCGTGGACAGCCGGGAGAATCTCATATTCCACCTCAATTAAATCGGCCGCCTCCTCGGCTATGCGGTTTGATGTGGCGGCAATCAGCGCTACCGGGTCACCGACAAAACGGACATGGCGGTCCAGAAGCCGCTTCTGCGCAGGCATTCCGGTAATCCAGTCAAAGGCATTTTCATAGGTCATGATCGTTCTGACTCCGGGGAGTTCCATGGCCCTGCTCACATCTATTTTTTTAATCATCGCGTGAGGATGGGGACTCATTTTAATACGGCCGTACAGCATTCCATGCATATGTATATCGTTTGCGTACTCGGCGGACCCTGTTACAATGGCCTTGCCGTCTATTCGGGGAGTCGGCTTACCCACATATCTGAATTCCTTACCCATATCATTCACTCCCTTCTTTGGCGGCCTGCTTCACGGCCTCCAGCACCTGGTAATGGCTGATGCATCTGCAGTAATTTCCGGCCAGAGCTTCCTTGATCTCTTCCTCATCCGGATGCGGATTTTCCGCCAGCAGTGCTTCGGTCGTCATGATGATTCCCGGTGTGCAGTATCCGCACTGAAACGCGGAGTGGTCGACAAATGCCTGCTGTACCTTATCCAGTTCGCCTGTATTCGGGTCCTGGAGCCCCTCGATGGTACGGATGTCGGCGCCGTCGCACTCGATGGTCAGCACCGTACAGGACGGTATGGCCTTCCCGTTCATGATAACGGTACAGCAGCCACAGGCGCCGTCATCGCAGGAAATCTTGGTTCCCGTCAGCAGAAGTCGCTCACGCAGCGTTTCTGCCAGTGTGTCCGCAGGAGCAATCTCACCCACCGCATTCCCCACACCCAGCTGGTACACATCGCCGTTGACGGTGATTGCGACCAATTTTTTGTTTTCGCCCATAATTTTTGTAACCTCCTTACAATGGTATTTATCAAACGGATCATCGAATCTCCGTCTTGCTGCCTCTGGGGCGTGTCTGATAATCATTTTCGGCAATTGACTAAAAAAGTGAAACGTTATTGACAAAAATATATCATTATGCCTAAAATAACTATAACACAGGTGTAAGACAGGTAATCTACAAAAAGTGAGCCATGTTTTTGTAGGGAAAGGAGCTTCGCCGGAAATGAAATTAAAATTGGAGTATCTGGCCGGATGCGGGACTTTTTCAGAGTGCCGCTTTCGGACACCGTTTTATGAGAAAGAGGTTAGAGGCCTGGCTTTTATTTGCAGGTCCGGGCCGGCAGTGTGGGAGCCGCAGAGTCTGCTTCTGGTATGCGGCGGCCTGATTCCCAGTGGGAGAGAGCCGCTGGCCTTGTGGCTGGATGAGCGAAAGGGCCGTGGGGCGGCCGGATTTCTCGCGGATTTATCCGGGGAGGAAGAGGAGCGGATTGATGCGCTGGCAAAGGCATGCCGCGAGCGGGAACTGGTCTTCGGGACTGTGGCAGCGAAACGTTTTGCATCGCTGATAAATGAGTATTCTCATCTGATCGCGTCCAGGACGGATGGAACCGTAAGAGCGTATGACAGGGTATTGGAAGATCTTCAGCACCGGTTTTACACCAGCGGAACGGATTCTCTCTTAGACGGCCTGAGTTACTGGACAGGCTGCCAGGCCGCGCTGATCGTGGGGCAGGATACCTTTGTGAAACCGCCGGTTCCCGTGCTGAATGAGGCTGTTTTTTATCCGGCCTACTGGCGGAAGGAGCCGCAGAAGTCCCCGTTATCCCATGTAAGCCTCTATTCCTCATCGTATTCGGAGAAAATGCTGCTGCAGGCGGAGCTGTTTAAAAACCGCCTGCCATTTGGCGTGCTCTGCCTGATTGGAGAAGAGGGCAGATTCGAGCCATCGGATTACATACTTTTAAACTACGCCTCCATTCTATGTACCGGTATCGACGATTACAAACGGCGTTCCCGCCGGATTGAGGCCGCGATGGAAATGATCTGCGGCGGCCAGATGCCGGATTCCTCAGTGACAAACCTGTTTCCGGAATCCGGATATGCGCTGGTGCTTCGGGAGCAGGAGACAGACGGTGCGGCGGACGGAAAAAAGGAGTATTTGTCCTATCTGATCCATCATTATTTTCCGCAGCAGCTCTGTTACAGCTTTTCGGCGGAAGGGAGTCTGCGGCTGTTTGTATCGACGGAAGATGTGGACCATTTTGGCCGCCGTCTGCTGGACATTTTAGATGGCGCCGGGCGGGAGTGAGCCGGTATTACACCATTTTCCAGGCGGTTACCGCATTCTTTGAGGCGGAAAGCGCGGCCCATATCGCCGGACTTTTGGAGTACGGCGAGCGGATCTGCTATTACCATGATTTAGGTATCTACCGGCTGCTCAACTACCCGGAGAATTCATGGCCTATCAACCAGATGCTGGGGGAAATGGACGAACTTCTGAATCAGATGGATGAGGAAAAACGGGATGTCCTGGCGATGACTGTAAGGGTCTTTGTCAAATGTAAGTTCAATTACCAGAAGACGGCGGACAAATTGTATACACACGTTAATACTGTCCGCTACCGGATTAAGCTGATCGAGGATTTGTGGGATGCGGACCTCTCCAGCGATGAGGGGCGGCTTCTGTTCAGCGTGCTGGCGAAGCTGCTTCCGCTGTGGATGAAGAGCGGGTGTTATAGTGGGACGTTGCCGAGGGAAGGGGAGTGAGGAGGGGACGCCTCAGAGCTTGTGGAGCGCGGGAGGGAGGCAGGGACGAAGGGGGGCTTGTTTCCTCGGTGGCAGGAACTAGAGTGTGGCTGAAAATTGCTTTTCGTCAGCTGTGCGTCACACTTTGTGGGAGATTGGGCCCCGATGAAGGAGGCGTAGTGGGCTACGCTGACTGAATTGGGGCTCAATCTCCCGCGAAGTGGGGCGTGCAGCTGGCGGAAATGAATTTTCAGACACGCTCTAAAGCGGAAAGGCGGGAAAAAGGCGAGGATCGCGGAAACTCCGCCGAACTCCTGAAGGACTTCGCCTCCGTGTCCACTTGAAATCTGGCTTGGAGGCCAGATTTCACCTCCCCTTTTTCCCACCTTTCCCCTTAAGTTCCTGCGAACCTCGGAAAAGGCCCCCCTTCGTCCCTGCCTCCCTCCCGCGCTCCACAAGATCTGAGGCTGGGTACTGGCTTTGTAAGGAGGTAAAACGTAGATTTTTGGCTTGGAGGGGGGATTAGATTAGCTTAGGTTAGCCTGGAATAAATGGTGGATGGAAAAAGGGTGCTCCGGCCTGAAGGTGACAAGGCGGAGCACCCTTTTTATAAAAAAGTATTTGGTTTTAGTTTTCTTTCCAGCCGTCTGGCAGGTAGTTTAGGGTGTTGGCGATCATATCGTTTACCAGAGTTTGTACTTCTTCCTCTGATGCGCGTCCTTTGACAAGCGGGTCGGCGAGGAAGGCTTCGCAGACGAGGGCACGGTCGTATGTAAGTGCAGCTTTTAAAATTCTTTCATGATTTTCTACATGAGGAGCGATTAAGGTCTTTACCTGCTCCGGTATGGTGCCGGCGACGATGGGCTGGATGCTGTCTAAGCTGAATACAGCGTTGGTTTCTACCACGGCGTCTGCCGGGAGATTGGCAATTTGAAGGGCGGTATTCGGGATGTTGACGTTGCTGATGGAGCGTTCCAGGCCGCATAAGGACTTGATTAACAGGATTCCTTCCTCTCCTGACGGTTCAAGCTTTATCTCTTCCTCACCGGATACGAGGCGGTGGCTGCGGTCGAGGCGCTTCTGCAAATCAGCCTTTCTCCAGTCTACTGTGGTCAGGCCGAATTTCCAGGAAGATACGGTCTCGGGATCTTTTAAATACTCACCGCCCGGCATGAACTCTGCCAGATGACGGTCGCCTGCGGCGGCGATGAGGCCATAGCGGCGGAATAAATCAAATTTAACGCGGTGGGCGCAGTCAAAGGTGCTGTTGGCCCAGTTTTTGTCTGGCTCGTTGTAGCCTTCTTCGTAGTGGCTGTCGATGTAATCACGGTAAACAGGGAACAGATCGATTCCTTTATAGGAAGCCTTGTCGAGCCATGTAAAATGGTTGATTCCCAGCACGTTGATGTTGATGTCACGGCGGTCAATCCCGGTCAGACCAAGGGTTTCCTCGCAGATGCCCTTTAATACCTTCTGCGTGCCAAATACTTCATGGCAGCATCCGAATGCCTTGATCTGCGGGAACACATGGTACAGAGTCTTCACACATAAGGTCATGGGGTTGGTGTAGTTGATGACCCATGCTTCCGGAGCGTACTTTTTGATGGCCTCCGCGATTTCTACAAACATGGGAATGGTGCGCAGGGCGCGGATCATTCCGCCAGGGCCTGCGGTGTCGCCGACAGACTGGTAGATTCCGAGGCGTTCCGGCAGATGAACGTCACTTGCCATTTCATCAAATGTGCCGGGCAGTATGGAGATTACGACGAAGTCACAGCCGGTCAGCGCTTCTCCGATGGTGCTGCAGGTAACGTAATCCCATTTTCCAGTGGTATCCTCTCTGGCAGTCAGCTTATTTCCGATGATTTCATTATTTTTGGCCGCAGCCTCATCGATGTCGTAAAGACGGATGGTTCCGCTTAAGGAATCGTCCATGGATAAGTCGGTCATGAAGGTCCAGGCCCAGCCTCTGGAGCCGCCGCCGATATAAGCGATGTTCAAATCACGGACTTTGTTGTTTTCGTATTTCATGGTAAAATCCTCCTTCTATGCATTTCCTGCTTTCGTGTCTCATTTCTTTCTATTGCTAATTATACAGCAGTATAGTATTATAAAGCTTATAGAATCGATGCTTTTTCTGGTATTTTCGTACTTTTGGCTACTGATTTTTAAAATGCAGGAGGCGTGAGGCAGAGGATGGAACAAACGGTATTTTCAGAGAAAATGGCGGGGCTCACCATTGATGAGGTGATCCGCGACTACGAATTTACGATGCAGACCAAACATTTTCATGACAGCTTTGAACTGTATTTTCTGCTGGAGGGAGAGAGGTACTATTTTATTGACCGGGAGACCTACCATGTAAAAAAGGGAATGGTGGTTCTGGTCAACCGTCAGCAGATTCATAAGACCAGTCTGGCGGGGAAATCGTATCACGACAGGATCCTTCTGCAGATCAGCCAGGAAGGCTTCAGCCCATTGCTGGAGCAGGCGGGGCTGGTTCCATTAACCAGGATGTTTGAGGAGAACTATGGCGTAACCGAGCTTCCGGAAAAGGTGTGGGAGCAGGTGAAGCGCCTGCTGTTCGAGATTCGGGAGGAGTTAAGGGAAAAACAGGGGAAATACGATGGGATGGTAAAGCTGAAACTGGCGGAGATTCTTCTGCTCATTTACCGCTGCCGCAGGAACCGGGTATTTTATAAGCAGGGCGGGGAGATTTCCACAGTGCAGACGGCCAGGCACCAGAAGGTTCATGAGGTGGCCGACTATCTGCTCCACCATTATGACACGGATGAATCGCTGGAGGACCTGGCGGAACGGTTCTTCATCAGCAAGTCGTATTTGAGCCGGATCTTTCGGGAGGTGACTGGTTTCTCTGTCAATGAGTACCGGAATATTACCCGGATCCGGAAGGCCAAGGAGCTGCTGGCGGGCAGTGAGTATTCGGTGACGGAGATTTCGGAGCTGTTGGGATTTGAGAGTGTGACGTATTTTGAACGGGTGTTTAAGAAATTGACGGATAAGACTCCGCTTAAATATAGAAGGATTTGCAGCGGGGATATGGAGGAGTAGGAGTAAGATTCGTCTGAGTAAGGCAAGCAGGGGGGATTTCATTTCCCCGCCTCCCTGCCGCGATCCTATAACCTCAGTTATTCATGATCTCCAGTCTTATAATCATCTCTGGCCCAGTTAGGTGCATGGATGGGGCCGGCTTTTGCATTGCCGTTTTTAGCAGCGCCCTGAATTTCGGGTACCTGGGCCTGCTTATTCTCAGGACGATTCATTTTATGATGATTTTCGGTTCCGTGATTATCCGCATCATAAGGATTGGGCCTTCTCATTCCTGCTTTTGCCATGATCATACCTCCTGTCTGCAGTAGTTTCTGTATCATTGGAAGAAAATATGCAGGGAACTTTTGCTGACAGAGGAATGGACCGGGAAAAGCCGTTTGGAAAGGCGGGCAGGAGAAGAGGAAAATAGAAAGCACCGGGAATCCCAGTAAATATAAGGAATCCCGGTGCTTTTTAACATCTTTTGATACTGCACCGAGTACGGATAAATCCGAACCCTCAACCTCAGCCAGCGTGATAGTCTTGGAACCGTCCTTATAGTTGAAAGTAAGGATTATCTTGTCCTCATAAAGATACACCGCATTGACGAAGCTGTCAATCAGTCTTTGCCGCTGTTCCCGCTTTGTCACATCAAATTTTCGGAAACGGTAAATGAAGAAAGCTATCTGTTCTCTTGTAAGCATGGGCTTGTGCATTTCTTCCTGCAAAATGCTGATTTCAAGCTGGCTCTTGGTTTCCTCCAACTCGTCCAGCCTTTGCTTGGTGGACGGTGTGAAAATCCCGGCTTGAATGGCGTTGAGCATATTGTTAATGCCTTTTTCTGTTTCTGCAAGCTGTTTTTTCAAAAGAGGCAGATCGGTGCTTTCTCTTTTCTGCAATTCCATAAGCGTATCAATCAGCCGTTCCATGACTTCATCATTCATAATCGCTTTCATGGTGTAGCTGACAACCAAATCCTCAATCCAGTCTTTCTTAACCGCTTTCTTGTCGCAGAGTTTCTTTTTCTTGGTATTCACACAACGATAATAGCGGTGTACTTTCATCGTATGGCTTGTGCCGCTTTCCCCTACCATGAAAGAGCCGCATTTCCCGCAATATAACTTCGTTGTCAACAAATAATCGTCCTCTGCTTTGTGACGGGCGGGAGCCTTTTTATTTTTCGCCAGCCGTTCCTGTACCCGTTCAAATAATTCTTTCGGGACAATCGCCGGAATACCGTCCTCCTTGACTACATCACGATAGCTGTATTCGCCCATATAGCGGCGGTTCTTCAACAGGTGGTTCATAATGTTCAGTGTGATTTTCCCGCCACGAATGGAGCGCATCCCCCGGCTGTTCAGCAAATTGACAAGCTCCTGCATGGTCGCTCCCTCGCTGTATCTCGTAAACATTTCCAGCACCACCGGGGCGGTCTTGGGGTCGATTTGATAATACTGCTGTTCGTCAATGTAATAGCCTATTGGGACAGTGCCGCCGTTGTATTTGCATTTCAACGCATTATCGGTCAAGCCCCGGATAACTTTCTCGGAAAGTTCGGCAGAGTAATATTCCGCATATCCCTCAAGCATGGCTTCCAGTATAATCCCCTCGCTTCCCTCAGAGATGTTTTCTCTTGCGGAAATGACCTTGACACCGTTCTTCTTCAAAATATTCTTATATCGTGCGCTGTCATAACGGTTCCGGGCGAAACGGTCTAACTTCCAAACCAGCACAACATCAAACAAGCCCTTTGCGCTGTCCTTAATCATGTGCTGAAATTCAGGGCGGTTATCTGTTTTCGCTGATAAAGCCCGGTCAATATATGTGCCTAAAATCATAATATCGTTGCGCTCTGCATACTCTTTACATTCTCTCAACTGTCCCTCAATACTTTCTTCCCTCTGATTGTCGGAAGAATAGCGGGCGTAGATAACTCCTTTCATTTGTCCACCTCCATAATTTGAAGAAGCGTTTGCTTTAATTTTTCACTCATTGGAGATTGAGGGTCAAAGCACATCTCAATAAATTGTTTCATCTCATCGCTTCCCGCCGCAATCTTGGGACGGTATTCGTATAGCTTTCCCTGTGGGTTATCGGTTCGTGCAAAGAGATAATCCATTGATACATCAAAATAATCTGCATACTTCACAAGCGTTTCCAAAGAGGGCGCCGACTGCCCTTGCTCATAGCGGTTGATACTGGACTGTTTTACTCCTAATAATTCCGCCATTTTTACCTGTGACAGTTTCACACTTTCCCGCAATATCCGCAGGCGTTCTCCTAACTCTTTCATGGACTGTGACCTCCTTGTTTTCTATATCCATTATATCATTTATGCGTTTATATTTCAACCCGTATTAAGCATAATTTTTATATAATATACTCATGGATAGGATAGAGAAAACTGGCGGGCAGAAACAAAATAAGCGGTCAATCCGGCTGTAATTTTAACAGCAGATTGCAACCGCTTGTTTTGCGTTTTGCAGGAAGTGTGGCTACACACTCCGACAAAACAGGGTTTCCAAAGGGTCACCCTTTGGCACACGACTTTGCTTGCAAAGTGTAGTGTGTTATATGCTCTGTCGGCGTTGCCGTGAAAATGCCGTTGCCGCCGGGGAGGGCAAGGGCATTTGAAGCGGCAGGAAAACAGGGATGTGATTGCGTGGCGTGGAGCCGCAAGCGCAGGGCTGGTTTCATCAGCAGACAGGGCGTATATGAAGTCCTTGTTTACCCTTTCCCTGTGATTTATAATCGTGTTTTTTCATAAGCTAAAATAAGTAGAACATCCAATTTTATGTGAGTTCAATTTGAGGTCTTTTATATAGAGTATCTTCATACCAAGAGCTTAAAATATTTGAATGAAGTTTCTGCATTTTCTTTATTTCTCTTGAAGCCTTGTAAATATCCGTATCAAGATACGTCTGTGGTAATATTGCAACATTCGTTTGTTGTTTTGGTGCTAACGGATTTTCGCTATTACCTTTAAGAAGTTTGACATATTCACCAAATATTGTAGGACAGTTCTTCTCCAACAAGGCCGGAATGGACGGATATACAATTTTGTTAATTATATCGGATGCCCAATACCCAGTTATTGATAAGTCAAACGGGTTCACATATATGTGATTATAAAAATCAATGTCGATTATGCTCCCATGAATCGTACCAACTCCACCAATTCTTTTTACCATATCTGCAATACGCTTTTGAAATGAAGTAAACTCGTCAAGTGGCGTTTTTATTGTAGAAATCATGGAATCCATATTATCATAATAATACTGAACATCTTGAATTTCTAATTTTTTCATAGCGCCACCATTAAGGATAGTAAGACTGCCACTTCTTGATTTGTGGATAAAACAATAATACCCGTTCTTTTTTAACATATAGAGTACATTTACTTCTCGCTGGAAGGTCATTGATATATTTTTTCCTCGGTAGAAGTCATTGTACTGCTCACTCGTGACCTCAAATATGCCATCCTCATAATCGAAAAAACAATCATAATCGTTATCAATCAAAAAAGTTTTCAAATGAGGGTTCTCGCTATGATATCCCACTTGATTGTCCGAATAAACTCTATACTCACCGTCATCATGGAAAAAATTCCTGTGCGTATGTCCACTTACATAGACATAATTTTTATCAGGACCCGCATCTTTGCACCAATCTTTTTTAGGTGTATGCGTTAAAATAATTGTGTTCTTATTCACCAGAATAGGACGCAAACGATTATACAAATCTTCAAAAATTTTAGATTCTTTTATTTCAGTAGTCCTGTCCACAGTCATTCGATAAACGCCGTTATCGGCATTAAACTCCTTATTATATCCCGAAAATCCCAATCCACCGAGAATCACATATCTTGCACTTCGTAAGCGGTCAGCAATTTGCGTTTCATTCATTTGACACAAATCGTGATATTTAATCAGGTGTGTTCCTGTGTTCGGATCAGCAAGCAAACCGCAATCTTCTTTGTAAAGAAGATCGTTATGAAGTAAATACATATCATATTCTTCAAAAATAGTTCGATACTTTGAAACAATCTGTTCTATTTGAAGACCCGGAAAACTCCATAACTCATGATTTCCAAGTGTAAACACAACCTGCGTGTTCCGACGCAATGTTTTGGAAAGCATCTTTACAAATAACTGAAATATTCCAATATCTGATGCTACATCACCGTCAATCAATAATAAGCTTCCTACTTCATTAGCAATAGTATCAACTATTTTTTGAATCACATATATAACATCTTCTTTTGAACGACAGCCTGCGTTTTTTATTCTGTGCATAAGATGAATATCCGAAACATAGTGAACTCTTTGGCATTTGTTATCAAATGACATATCAAAAGTTGATAAATCTTTTCTTGCGGCTTCTTCGGTTAAGTTCCTCGACATTTGGAGAACTAAAGCTGTTTCGTTTTCATTCTGCTCTACATAATCAAATGATTTTATCAAATCGCCATTGATTTTTTGTATGGTGTATTTCAAACCAAACTTCTCACATAGAGAGCTTTTCATTTTAGCGTTTGCAAAGTCAATAGTAGTCCACTGTTCTAAAAACATCAAGCCATCGCAAAAAAGTAGATTGGCTTCAGACAAATCTCCCTTTAAAAAAGCAACAAAATCAAAAAAATAATCAAAGGAATGTCTGTATTCTTTTATCACACTACCAGACGTATTACACCACTGTTGCGTCACATAGAATTTTCTGTTGTGATAGTATTTTTTTATCGAATAAGTAACCTCTGTATTTGTATGGACTGGCAATTTTGTCGTTTCATCAATAATATAATTAGAAAAATCCGCATCGCATTCAAATGCACCCGATAAATCACAATATGTTAAATCTCCGCTTCGATACCTAACAAACTCATCAAACGTTTCAAAATATCTATAAATTGTTGTGATTGGGAAATGTTTGTTATCCTCTCGATACCCTTGAGTTTCTTCGCAGTAGTAATGTGTTTTCTTATCAAAAAATGCCCTTGAATAAAATTCAATTTCTCCATTTTTCAAACGACAGATGTACTCTTTCAATTTCTTCCTATGCTTATATATCGTCCCCTTTGCTCCCAGTGAGTAGTTAAATGACTGCATAACATCATCAGGATTATATATTGAACACAATGCGTTTATTATTTTGTATTCAGGATAAGCACCGGAGGACATATATTCCATAATAATAGAGAATCGTTGTTTATCCTTGACATCTGCGAAAATGTATTGAAAAAAGAAAAAGCTAACATCAACAATGGAAGCAATCTTAGATTTTTTATAATTTCCCACGACTTTTACCAATTCATCATAGCTACTACAATCATTAAATTTTCTGCTCCACTGCTGACAATATTTATGAATTTGCCTTCCTTCCTCATAATTCTCTTTTTCTTCATTCGATAATGACAACGAATAATCATCTATTGTGTCTTTGACAAACGCTTTTCTTGCCATCAACTTTTTTACGTCAACATTTTTAGAAATTTGGTTTTTCAAAAAAGGGCAAAATGTATAGCAAGCATTATCATAAATATCCCCATTTAAAAAGTCAAAATAAGAATCAAAATCATCAAACGATAGAAAAACGCTTCTTTTTTGTTCCACACTATCTGTGTCCACATAAATTAACGTTTCTTCAACAAAGAAAGAATTAGAAATAATGTCAAATCCTCTTTTTCCTGTTATACGCAAACCTGCTTTTCGTTCAAAAGTTACAAGCTGAATATCGTTCTTATATTCTTCTGGAACATCAAAAACCCGAATTTCTTTTTTCTTCAATCGTCTAATTATTTCTTTAACTTCTGACTTTACCATATCATTTTCCCTCAAATACCTTTATTTTCCCGCTTGCTCAATCATCTTCTTCAGCAACTGCTGGAATTGTTCGTTTGTTTCCTCGTCCAGCGGCATGACCTTTTCAATCTGTTCCGCAACCAACGCTGTCACATCATCAATGGTATGTAATTCCTGTTTTTGCTTCTGTGCGGCGGTCTGGATATTTTGGAACATGGCGGCGGTCACTGGTTCCTCCGGCGGCTCCCCGTTGTCTATATCGCCCTTTATGTCCCGCAGGATAGACATAAACACATTTTTGATTTTCTCAATCTCTGCCTCATGCTCCCCCATCTTCTGTGCGTTCAAAAGCTGAAAATCCTGTCTTGCTTCTGTCCTGTGTTCCGGGTGTCCTTTCATCAGGTCAGACAGGGAAGCCGTCGCTATCTCGATAAGCTGGTTTCTTGCTGTTATCCCCTTTGCCGCCGTATCTTGAAAATAAATCCGTATCAAATCTATCAGTTTCGGAAAGTTCCTGTGTTCCAAAAGGCGGTTAAGGATTTGCACATCGACTGCACCCGTCACAAGCCCCCTCACGGCTCCCTCGGATAAACCCAATTCAGAAATATCATAGCTTTTGCGGACGCTTACGGTGGACAAGCCCAGTATGTAATCCGTTGATACCTTAAATTCCTTTGCCACGCCTATGAGAATATCACTGCTGACCGTTCTTGTTTCGCCGCTGACAATCCGGCTCAACTGAGAAGCAGAAACGCCTATCTTTTCCGCAAGTTCCTTTTGTGTGATATGGTTTCCGTTACATAAATCGGAAATCCGCTGTCCGGGTGTTCCGGGTAAAGCCATAGACACGCACCTCCTCCGCATACTTTCATTATACAGCAAAATTGCAAAAATACAATTTTCAAAGTGTAAACTTCATCAAAATGCAATTCTCGCAAAATTCCGGGAATTGCATTTTTTTCGTGTAAACTTAGGGTAGTTCATCAATGGACAGCACCTTGAAAACAGAATGACCGTCCGAAAAGGAATATCCGGCGGGGGAAGCACGCAGAGAGCCGACTTCTGGACAAAGTGTCCAGAGGTGGCTTCGGGCCACAATGACCTGAAGCTGTGGGGAGCGTGCCAACATCGGAAATCCTTTCGGAGAGAACGGCAACGGAGAACAGACGGAGGGACGCATGATAGAAAATCCATATAAACGCCTGCCGCCGTTAGAGCGCAGGCCAGACGGCACGCCCTACCACATGACACCAGCGCAGAGGAAACAGGCCAATGCCCTGATACGGCGGGAGTGCTGTAACTGTGAGGACGGCAACTGTATTGTCCTTGACGATGGGGACACCTGCGCCTGTCCGCAGATGGTTTCTTTCTCGGTCTGCTGTAAATGGTTTCGGTGGGCGGTCTTGCCGCTCGCCGGGACGCTGGAAGCGGAGATCTACCGGGGCAGGGATTTGAAACGCTGTGCGATCTGCGGCGGCGTGTTCGTCCCTAAATCCAACCGGGGAAAATACTGCCCGGACTGCGCCGCCAGAGTTCACAGGCGGCAGAAAACAGAAAGTGAACGGAAAAGGAGGTCTGCTGTGGACAGTTAGACAGGAAAAAAGCCTTGATTTACAAGGCTCCGCAAGCCCCAAACCGGGGCGGGTGGTATCAAGTATCATCTCCCCCGGAAAACGGGCTTCTAACCGTCCACAAAACACGCTATGACAAGCACGATTTATATTCATCAGCCAGAAAAAGCGTTCAGCTTCACCCGGCTCCCGAATTTCCTCTTTGAAGCACCTACATTTCAGCCCTTCTCCAACGAAGCGAAGCTATTGTACGCCTTTATCCTGCGGCGGGCGGAGTTGTCCCGGAAAAACGGGTGGGCGGACGAGTATGGGCGCATTTACCTGTACTATCCCATCTGCGAGGTGGTGGACTTGCTCCACTGCGGGCGGCAGAAAGCCGTCAACACCCTGCGGGAATTACAGTATGCGGAGTTGATTGAGATTAAGAAACAGGGCTGTGGAAAACCCAACTGTATTTACCCAAAATCCTATGAAGCGGTTTCAAACACCGACTTCAAGAAATCCGGTTTTGGAACGCCGGAGGGCTGAAAACCGTACCCGGCAAGTACGATAATCAATCCTCTTGAAGTACGGAAGCCGGACGGTATATAGAAATACAAAGATTAAAAATATTTTATTTATATCCATTCCATTCCAATCCGATCAGAGATAATTTCGGCGGGATTTTCCCTGTGGAAAACCCGCCGGAAAGGAATGGAACGGGGAAAGGAGCAGAATGGCACAACACGCAATCCTGCGTTTTGAGAAGCACAAGGGCAACCCGGCAAGACCGCTGGAAGCCCATCACGAAAGACAGAAAGAACAATACGCCAGTAATCCCGATATTGACACCAGCCGGAGCAAGTACAACTTCCATATCGTCAAACCGGAGGGACGCTATTACCACTTCATTCAGAGCCGTATTGAACAGGCCGGGTGCCGCACCCGCAAGGACAGCACCCGGTTTGTCGATACGCTCATCACCGCCAGCCCGGAGTTTTTCAAGGGGAAATCCCCAAAGGAGATACAGGCGTTTTTCCAGCGGGCGGCAGATTTCCTCATCGGACGGGTAGGCAGGGAGAATATCGTGTCAGCGGTGGTACACATGGACGAGAAAACGCCGCACCTGCATTTGACCTTTGTTCCGTTGACAAAGGACAACCGCTTGTGTGCGAAAGAGATTATCGGCAACCGGGCGAATTTGACGAAGTGGCAGGACGATTTTCACGCCTGTATGGTGGAGAAATATCCCGACTTGGAGCGTGGGGAAAGTGCCAGCAAAACAGGCCGAAAGCATATCCCAACCCGCCTTTTCAAACAGGCGGGTTCCCTCTCCAAACAGGCCAGAGCCATTGCAGCCGCCCTTGACGGCATTAACCCGCTGAACGCTGGGAAGAAAAAAGAGGAAGCCCTGTCCCTGCTGAAAAAATGGTTTCCGCAGATGGAGAACTTCTCCGGGCAACTGAAAAAGTACAAGGTTACGATAAAAGACCTGTTAGCGGAGAATGAAAAGCTGGAAGCAAGGGCAAAGGCCAGCGAAAGCGGCAAAATCAAAGACCGCATGGAACGGGCAAAGTTAAAAAGTGAACTGGAAAATATGCAAAGGCTGGTTGACCGTATCCCGCCGGAAATTTTAGCGGAACTGAAACGGCAACAGCGGCACATGACAAAGGAAAGGTGATAGATATAAGCAGAAATTTTCGCCGCCCCCGTGCGGTATTGTACCTTGACAACTGAATAAGAAAGGCGATATATGGCAAAAAAGCAACCGGACACAAATATCCCCCAACATGAAATAGAAGCCCTTGCCCGCTGTCTGCTTCCAGAAATTCAGAAATTCTTTGAAAGCCCGGAGGGGAAGAAAGAATTTGAAGAATGGAAAGTGCAGAGGGGAAAGGAATTGGAAAAGAAAAGGAGCGTATGACAAAAGCGGCGGTATCACTCACGATACTGCCGCTTTAATTGCTTATAAATCATAAAAATGTTCCAACAAATTGAACTAATGTAGCAATAGCCGCTCCGAATTGTGCGGTCCCATTGATGGCTTGTAATCCTTTCAACGCTGTTTTAATAAATCCTTTTCGAGGATTTGCACTTTGTACCTCAGCTCGGATTACTTCAACACTGTCTCTTATTTGTTCCTGTTCTTCTTGTGTAATATCAGTAGGCATGTGTTTCATAATATCAGCAATAATGTTTTCTAATTGAGAAACATCGATACCATTGCTTTGAGTTGCATGAACTGTTGCATTATCATTTGCAACGTTTACTTGTGCCACGCCACCATTTACATTAATCATAAATTTTTTATCCTCATCATATCCCATCTGAATGCCTATCTCCGTAAGATACCCTTCAATATAGTTGACAAAAGGAAGTACTATTCGATTACAAAATTCTTTTACAGCATCATTCGCTTCCCTTGCATAACCAAAAGCCATATCATGGTAAATGTTATGATAATTCTCTACAGCATATTTCAAATACTGATATGTATAAGAGATTTCCTCTTGTTTTGTATCGCCCATTGAGGAGAAGCAGGTCCCTCTTTCAACCGGCTCAAAATCGTCCGGATTAACATATTGCTTTATGTACTCTGACACAATTTCGTTTTCGTCAATATAAACCATAAATTTTTTCAATAAAGCCATTCCCGTCTGATGATTGCATGTAATCAAACGGTTAGCAATTGTTCTAAATTCCATAGAAATTATTTTTAACTGTTTTTTATCAATATTCTTCATACCTTACCCCACAAAACGGGCAATAGCTCCCGCACATTTTATAAATTGGTTTAATTTTTGCTTCCCGCTTGCAACAAGGATATTCCTCAACTTCTAAAGCTTCTATTCCATACTTAATAGGATATTCTTCTTCATGCTGTGGCTTTTTACCTGCCTTGAACGAGATAAATGAACCTTTGAATTTCTTCTCCCACTTTTTCATCTCGTTATATATTAAATCATTTGCGTAATTCTTTGTCTTTTTTAGAGCAAGCTCTATCACGTCATCAGTAAAATAATTTTCCGCTTTTAAACCACAACTTGGACACCATATTTCAATAACATCTTCTGCATGATAATCCTCGGGTTTTATTTTAAAAAATTCCCCGCATAGAGGACATTGCATTAAAACAAATCCTTGATCGTCAGCAGGTATTGATACTTCACCAATTATAGTACTCATACATTACCTCCTGCCTATATCTTGTATTATAGCGGAACCTCTCATAAAAATCCACACTTATTTTTGAGTAACAAAAGCGGCGGTATCACTCACGATACCGCCGCTTTTGCTTTAGCACTCAAGATATACTAAAAATCCAAAACCGTCCCCGATTGGAACCGGGTTCGGATTATCATTATCTGGTGCGGGTAACAGGACTTGAACCTGCACGGTCTCCCACCAGAACCTAAATCTGGCGCGTCTGCCAATTCCGCCATACCCGCTGACACCAATGGATGATACCATCTGAGGGCGGAAATGTCAAGAATTTATAATTAAGCTTTGTGAGCACCTTTGCGGATAATCGGATAGATTTCCAATGCCAGCAGTGAGAATACTACGATATATGCCAAATATGTCATATGTAACACCTCTCTTTCTTTGATACCATTATTATATACACGAGGAGGGAAAAGGGCAATCCGCATAGTATCTAAAAAATATTTAGGAAAATACCAGATTGAATACAGAATATACAAAAATTTTTAGGAGACCTAAAAGTTTTTTAGATGCCGCATATTGCGTTACATAGAGTGATAAAATAATGTCAATTGAGGACGTAAAAAGTGGAAGCTTTACCCCACAAAAAAAAGTCGTACTCGACGACTTTTTTTGATGGTCTTTACATACCATATCATTACTGAGACACCGGGGACTCGAACCCCGGACAACTTGATTAAAAGTCAAGTGCTCTACCACCTGAGCTAGTATCCCAAAGCTGGGCCAGCCAGATTCGAACTGGCGACTGCAGGAGTCAAAGTCCTGTGCCTTACCGCTTGGCGATGGCCCAATATCGGATGATAATTCCAGATAAAAAAAAATTCCCTATAAGGGAAAGGTGAGTAGAGGGATTCGAACCCTCGGCCTCCAGAGCCACAATCTGGCGCGATAACCAACTTCGCCATACCCACCATAAACAAATCGCACACATCGCTGGTTAATTGATGTGAAACGAGCCTGAAGGGATTTGAACCCCCGACCCACGGCTTAGAAGGCCGTTGCTCTATCCAACTGAGCTACAGACTCACAAGCGGGTGATGGGAATCGAACCCACGTATCTAGCTTGGAAGGCTAGTGTTCTACCATTGAACTACACCCGCAGATAAACATGAGAGACAGTAGTTAAAATAACAAATGTTATCTTTTTACTATCATCGGGGTGACAGGATTCGAACCTGCGACCTCCTGGTCCCAAACCAGGCGCTCTAGCCAAGCTGAGCCACACCCCGTAAACAGAATTTCTCTGTAATTTTTATCCACCGTCTCGCGACGCAAGAGTTATTATATACGATACTGCAAAACTTGTCAACCGTTATTTGAAAAAAATAAAAAAAAGTAGCAGTTCAGCCTACACCATCACTTCCAGCTGCCGCTGGAAGCGATGGTGTAGGCTGAACTGCTGCAAAATAAAAAATCCCCCATAAATGGGAGGGGCCGGCAGTAACCATCGAGTTACTGCCGGCCGAGTATGAAAAATAAAAAGTCAATGTTAAAAGGGTGGGGTTCCTTTACACTATTTAGTATAGGAGAAAATTGTGTCATAAATTTGTCCGCACCATAAACATTTCATAAAAAAACTTAAAGAAATATGAGGAAATCTTGAAAAATGGGAGAAGAAATATAAAATCCGGCGGGAAGCCGCCAAATGGGTGCCGAAACCGCCTGTTTATGGTATACTAGCCGGTAGAAGACATCGATCGCGGACTGCGATTGAAGAGAGCCACAGATGATATCCATAGAACGGAATATCCATAGAAAGGAAAATCCCCATGCTTTATTATGAATTTTACGAATCCGCACTGGGTCCGCTCACCATAGGAGATACGGACGGCGCGGTGAGCAGTATCAGCTTCGGCAGAATCCCTCTGAAGGAGGGCGTTCAAAAGGAAACAGACTTAACGCTTCAGGCCGCTAAAGAGATTGAGGAGTATCTGGCCGGTGAGCGCACGGCATTTGATCTGCCGTTGAGACCGGAGGGAACACCATTTCAGAAAAGAGTCTGGGACGCGCTTCTGACCATTCCTTATGGGGAGACGAGAAGCTACAGGGACATTGCGGTCCTTGCCGGAAGCCCGAAAGGATTCCGGGCGGTGGGGATGGCCAACAACCACAATCCCATCCCGATTCTGATTCCGTGCCACCGGGTAATCGGTGCGGATGGGAGCATGACCGGGTATGGGGGCGGACTTCCTATTAAAATAAAGCTGCTGGAAACAGAGCGGGGAGGAGAGTAACGTGCAGCTTCCATTGGTGAGTATAATTGTTCCAATTCACAATTCGGAGAAGACACTGAAGCGGTGTGTTGACAGTATTTTAAAGCAGGATTACCGGGAACTGGAGGTATTTCTGGTAGATG
This sequence comes from Hungatella sp. L36, assembly GCF_014288035.1. NCBI lineage: Bacteria > Bacillati > Bacillota > Clostridia > Lachnospirales > Lachnospiraceae > Hungatella > Hungatella sp. L36. Next base: position 427,885 of record NZ_JACOPC010000003.1, read on the forward strand.
ACGGAAGTGATGACGGGAGTCTGGCAATATGCCGTGAGTACGCAAAGCAGGACGCCAGGATCAAAGTAATCCGCAAGGAGCAGTCCGGGGTATCCGACGCCCGCAATCTGGCAATGGACCAGGCAGAGGGGAAATACCTGCAGTTTGTGGACAGTGATGACTGGGTCACCCCGGATGCCACGAGGATGATGGTATCCGCGGCAGAGCATAGCTCCTGCGATATGGTCATCACCCATTTTTTCCGTGTCAACCATGATAAAATAAGAAGAAAAGGCCATATCAAGGAATACGAGGTTATGACCAGGGAAGGCTTTGCGGAGCACATGATGGAAAAACCGGCCAACTTTTACTATGGAGTCATGTGGAATAAACTGTACCGCCGGGACATTTTGAACACACATATGCTTCGATGCAGCAGGGAGCTGAACTGGTGTGAAGATTTTCTGTTCAACCTTCAGTACCTCTGTTACGCGGAGCGCATCTGTGCGCTGCCGTATCCCACCTACTATTACGTGAAGACGAAGAACAGCCTGGTGGCGAAGGAAGCCACGATGAAGAATACGATACAGACGAAAAAGTTTATATTTACCTATTATAAAGAACTTTATGAAAATATTGACCTCTACGAGGAAAATAAAGGAAAGATCAATCGATTCCTGATCTCCATCGCTTCGGACGGCCATTGAGAGGCCCGTTTTCCGGCCCCGCATGGCGCGGATTCCGGCCGATAACAAAAGGAAAATAATGAGAACATGATAAACAGAACATAAAGTTTATTAAGAATTGTTTGTGATTCTTTCGGTTCTTTTAATACACTATACAAAAGAATCTGAACATGTTATAATCCTCTTCGTCGCAACAAGTTAAGACAGATTATGAGGAGAGATTATTATGAGAAAGAACAGCAGGATCATTACGCTGGCAGTGGCGGCAGCCGTTATGATGGCAGTAACTGCGTGCGGATCAAAAGATAAGACAGAGACAACCGCTTCCACAGAGGCAACGACAGAGGCAGTAACCACTACCGGGGCAGAGACGACAGCGTCAGAAGTTGAAAGTACAGAGGAAGAAGACCAGGCAGAAGAGGAAGAGATGGATGAGGCTGATGAGGCCGCAGAAGAAACTACCGCATCTGCAGCGGGCGAGATTGGTTCCGACGGCGTATTTAAGGCAGCCAACGGCAAGTTTGAGATCAAGGTTCCGGCCGGCTGGACCATCGATGAGGGAAGCGACGATGAATATGTGACCTTCCTTTCCGCAAGCGGTGACGACATGCTGGAAATAATGATGATCAGCGGCAGTTCCGCAGACTCTATCCGTGAGATTTATCCGGATACAGCGGAAGAATACAAGAATATGGTGAGCCGCGGCGATGACATGGCGATTCTTTCCTACGATGTGAAGACGAAAGATGACGGAAGCCAGACCTTCCAGTACTCCATGAAGTACACGAATCCTAACGATGGGATTCACTACCTTGCTGAATCCGGTTCTTATGACGCGGCAAAGCAGACCTACTCCTGTGCGACAGGAACGGTTATGTCAACCGATGAGGCCGTTTCCAAGCAGGTCGAAGAGGCAGTAAAATCATTTAAGATTAAATAATCCGGTTTTGACGGATTGGAACAAGTAAGAGAAAAGGGATATGACCCGGAGTGATGGGGTCATATCCCTTTTTCTTCTGCCGTAAGGCGGATCAGACTGCCGCCCAGAAGGGGGACATCCTCCTCCTGATGGGTACTGATAATCGCCAGCTTTCCGGCTGTCTTCTGTTTGACAAATTCGATGACCTTTCTTCGTGTGTCCTCATCCAGACCGGTAAACGGTTCATCCATGAGGACCGCGTCAAATGGCACCGCCAGCGCCCGGCAGACGGCAACACGCCGCTTCATTCCGCCGCTTAAGGTGGAGACCGGCCGGTAGATGGATTCTTCGGGGAGAAGTTTACATAAATCTTCCTTTACGGCCTCACGTATTTCCTTCGTTACCTTTGGGAAGACCATCAGCACATTATCGAGGGAAGAGAAAGATTCACACAGGCGGTTCTCCTGAAAGACCGCCGAGAGAAAGGCGCCCTCTGTCCCGGATACCGTTCCGCTGTCAGGCTGGTCGAGTCCGAGGAGAATCCGGAAGAAGGTGGTCTTTCCCGAGCCGGAGGTGCCCATGAGGCAGTATATGTCTCCGGTCCGGAAGGTCTGGCTGACCTGGCTGAAGACTTTTCGCCCGTCAAACGATTTTGAGAGATTCGTTACTGTAATTTCCATAGTGATTGTCTCACGCACCCCGCTTTCTTTTCGCTCTGTTCTGTCGTTCTGCCGCCTTTAGGAGCGCGATGAAGACCTTTTCAAACAGGCCGCTGATGACAATGATTACCAGAGTCCAGGCGAATAAATCCGCTGTGCTCAAATAAATTTTCGCCATGTAGAGTTTTTCACCGATGGAGTGGTCGGGCACACCGATGACCTCGGCCGCGATACCGGATTTAAAGCTCATGCCCAGACTGATATTGGCACCGCTTATGAGATAGGGAAGCAGGGCCGGCCAGTAAATGTAACGGAATTTCTTCCAGCCCGACATATGAAAGACCCTGGCCATCTCCAGAAGCTGGGGCTCCGCGCTGTGAAGCCCGGCGATGGTATTGATGTAGATCATGGGAAATACCACCAGAAACGCGATAAAGACCGACAGGTTTCTGGAACCGATCCAGATCAGCGCCAGAATGACGAAGGAAGCCACCGGCACCGATTTGACCAGAACCATGACGGGTTCCAGCAAATCCTTTAAGAATGGAAAACGGCAGGCGGCGCTTCCCGTCAGGATGCCGGCCAGGAACGCACCTAAGAATCCGGTGCTGATTTTGCCGAAGGTAAGACCAATCGTCCTCCAGAATTCCGCCGTGGAGATCTGTGCAATCAGCGCCCCCGCAACCTCCGCGGGGCCGACCAGGATGATGGAATTGTGAACGGCAATGCTGATAAACTGCCAGAGCACCAGCCAGAAACAGATGATGCCGGCTTTTCGCCCCAGACCTGATGGTTTCATGGTGTGACCCTCCTCGCTTATTTTGTCTGAACTTAACCGTACTAAATTTACCAACCAGCTTACTGCAAAGATTCAGCGGCCGGAGACCGGCCGCCGGATACATACTTACCTATTGATTATTTATGGCATATAAAAAAAGTCTTTCGCAGGAAGCTCGCCGCCCACTGTGGTCGGGTCCATTTCATACAGAGCGGAAAGATATCCGTAGAGCATGTTTTTCATATCGCTTCCGTCAATATAGGTAATGCTGCAGTATGGAATTGCCTTTTCTGCCACCGGGGCCTTTTCGATGATGCCCGCGGCTGCCACGAGTTTAGCTGTCTCGGCTACGTTCTCATTGGCAAATGCGGCAGATGCTTTCTGTTCTTCCATAAATGTTTTGACTGCATCACTATGCTCTTCGAATAATTCGCCGCGGCAGATGGTTACACCCGTTACGAGGCTTCCGCCGTCCTCACCGGATACGGCTTCCCATTCCCTGGTCAGATCGAGAACCATTTTGAGGGTGTCATTCTGGGCCATGGCCACTGTGACGAATGGCTGCGGAAGAAGTCCGATGGCATCCGGCTTTTCTTTTAAGAGAGCGGCAACCTCGGTCGGCTCTGATTTATATTCGAGAGTGACGTCATCCGTGGTCATACCATTTGCCTTCAATAAGTACTGAAGTGCGTAATCCGGTGTCGTTCCCTTGCCGGTTAAGTAAACGGTTTTTCCTTTTAAATCCGCGATGGATTTGATGGAGTCATCGGACGATACTACGTACAGAACTCCCAGAGTATTGATATTTAAAACATTAACGCCGTGGTTGGTCTTGTTGAAAATGATGGAGGCCATGTTGGAAGGCACCAGAGCGATATCGAGATCTCCGCTCACGATCTTTCCAAGCAGTTCATCGGCTGCGGTCACCATGGTGAATTCATAGGAACCTTTTGCCTCACCCTTTGAGGCCTGATCCATCAGCTCGACCAGTCCCATGGAGGTAGGCCCTTTTAAGGAACCGACACGGAGCGTAAAGTCAGAAGACGCAGCACCGGCGCTTTCCGTCTCTGCTTCCGTTTCAGGAGCTGTTGTGGTTTCTTCTTCAGTTGTCTCGGCAGCAGTCTCTGTGGCAGCCGCTGTTGTGGTTTCCGCTGCTGTCTCACCGCCGTTCTTTGCACATCCGGTAAGAGCCGCCGCCGTCATGGCAAGAGCCATGAGTACAGGTAATACTTTTTTCATAATTATCATCCTCGCTTTCTGTCCGTTTCAATAACCCGGCGGCATAGTCACTTGACTATGAAATAAAAAAACCACACCAAAAAAGGCATGGGGAATCCCGCGATCGATGATTTCTCCTCGCCTTCTCCGTCAGGTAATCCTTTCGGGTTAGAACGAACAATTCCAGTATACCATTACCTGGCAGGTTTTGTCAAAATGTTACTGGTTTCCATTTTACCTGTTCAGATCTATTAAAAATTGTGATATACTGTAATTACTTATACTTATATCACAGAAAGGAAATAAAGGAGGATAAAGACAAGATGAACGAAGTATATGAGAAACTGCAGGGCTGTTTAAAGAGTGTGCGGGAAAAGACAGATTTTAAGCCGGAGATTGCACTGGTTTTAGGCTCCGGTCTGGGAGAATACGCGGAGGAGATCGAGGTTGCCGCGGCCATTGATTACAAAGATATCGAAGGTTTTCCGGTGTCTACGGTGCCGGGACACAAGGGCAGGTTTATCTTCGGCTATGTAAACGGCGTTCCGGTTGTGATCATGCAGGGCCGCGTTCACTTCTATGAGGGGTATCCGATGAGCGATGTGGTGCTTCCCGCACGGCTCATGGGACTTATGGGGGCGAAGATCCTGTTTCTGACCAACGCCTCCGGTGGAATTAACAGCACATTCCACGCGGGCGATTTCATGCTGATTCGTGACCATATCGTCTCCTTTGTGCCTTCACCGCTGATCGGCGCCAACATCGACGAGCTGGGGCCGAGATTCCCTGACATGAGCGATATCTACAGAAGAGAGCTGCGTGACATCATAAAAGAGACGGCGAAGGAAGAGGGCATTGAGTTAAAAGAGGGCGTGTATTTACAGCTTACCGGCCCCAGCTATGAATCCCCTTCCGAGGTATCCATGTGCAGGACGCTGGGAGCGGATGCGGTCGGTATGAGCACGGCCTGTGAGGCTGTGGCGGCAAACCATATGGGAATGGCTGTCTGCGGTATTTCCTGCATCACCAACATGGCGTGCGGCATCAGCAAGGAGCCTTTGAGCCATACCGAGGTCCAGGAGACCGCAGACCGTGTGGCGCCGCTGTTCAAGCGCCTGATTACGGCCTCTGTCACAAAGCTGGCAGGCAGATAGCTAGTACAGCGTTGCGCAATTAACGGTGAATATAGCACCCGCTATCTACGCCAGGAGCACGCCCACGAAGCTAACCGTAGGGTCCACTACGCCGTCGCTTCGTGGACGCACACCTGACGCAGATATCAGGCATCCATTAATTACGCAATGCTGTACTAGACCAATAGAAAGGGGAATATTGATCTTATGGATAAGAAACTGTCAGAGCGGATTCTGGCTTCCGCCGGAGCGAAGAAGGCGTCTCTGGTACTGAAGCATGGAACCGTTGTAAATGTATTTACCGCCGGACTGGAACAGGCAGATATCGCCATCGAGGACGGCTGTATCGTGGGACTGGGGGATTATGAAGGGGTAACGGAAATAGATTTAAAGGGGGCAGTCGTCTGTCCCAGCCTGATAGACGGCCACATTCATCTGGAGAGCTCCATGGTGGCCCCGGGAGAATTTGAGCGCACTGTCATTCCCCACGGCACCCAGGCCGTCATCACCGATCCCCATGAGATCGCCAATGTGGCGGGCACCCAGGGAATCCAATTTATGATGGAGCGGACGGAGGGGCTGACGCTGGACGTCTTCTTTATGCTCCCATCCTGTGTGCCGGCTACCGGTCTGGATGAGTCTGGAGCCGTGTTATCTGCAGATAAGCTGGAACCATTTTATAAAGAAGAGCGTGTGCTGGGCCTTGCAGAGCTGATGAATTCCTACGGCACCACGAGGGCGGACCGGGGGATTCTCGACAAGCTTTCGGGCGCTCTCGACAGGAATAAGCTGGTGGACGGCCACGCCCCCGGCCTTTCCGGCAAGGAACTGAACGCCTACGTGACAGCCGGTGTGAAATCGGATCACGAGTGTTCCGATGCTTCCGAAGCGATCGAGAAGCTGAGCAGGGGCCAATGGATCATGATCCGGGAGGGCACGGCTGCGAGGAACCTGGAGGCGCTGATTCCGCTGTTTCAGGAGCCATATTACCACCGGTGCATGCTGGTGACGGACGACAAGCATCCGGGCGATTTACTCCGCCTCGGCCACATTGATTATATCATCCGGAGAGCCATAAGCCTTGGCGCCGATCCGGTTCACGCCGTAATTATGGGTTCCTACAACGCGGCTCAGTATTTCGGATTAAAAGACCGGGGAGCGGTAGCGCCGGGATACAAGGCGAATCTTATCGTAGTGTCGGATCTTGAGAATTTCCGTGTGGAGCAGGTATATAAAAATGGAAAGCTGGTAGCGGAAAATGGTTCCATGAAAGAAGGAATCCTGGCTGCGGAGATAAAGCACATAGACACGCCCGTAAGGGTCGGAGATTCCTTTCATTTAAAGGAGATCGTGCCGGAGCAGCTCCATATAGAAAAAAAGAGTGATCAGGTGCGGGTATTATGTTTAACGCCGGGCGAGCTGACCACCAAGGAACGTCTGGTATCATGGACTGAAAAAGAAGGATACGCCCCAGGTGTGGATGTGGATCAGGACATCGTAAAAATGGCAGTATTTGAGCGCCACCACGACACCGGCCACATTGGGCTGGGCTTCCTGGGCGGCTACGGACTGAAAAACGGTGCGGTAGCGACCAGCATTGCCCACGATTCCCATAATTTAATCATTGCAGGAACCAACGATGCCGACATGGTTCTGGCCGGAAACACGGTACGAAAGAACCGCGGAGGCCTGGCGGTAGTCGTGAATGGAAAAGTCCTGGGCGAACTGGCCCTGCCCATTGCCGGATTAATGAGTGAAGAAGCGGCGGAAGCCGTAGATGAAAAGCTTGAAAAGCTAAAAGAAGAAGCCGGAAAACTGGGAATCTCGAAGCTGATCGATCCGTTTATGACTCTGGCATTCGCCAGTCTGCCGGTAATTCCGAAGCTGAGGTTAAACACATATGGACTGATAGATGCAGAAAAGCAGGAGATCGTGGATGTCATGGTTAAATGTATGTGAAAAAGTACAGCACAGATGAAGTTTTCTGATTGATAATAATATGTCAATGTGAGATAATGTACGCAAAGGGCAGAGCCAGGCAGATACACCCGAAGCCGGCGCGGAATATGAAAAGCCGTTTTTGCCTTTCATATTCCGTGTCGGCTTCGGGTGTATCTGTATGGCGAGCGAAGCGACCCTGGAATGCCGGAGGCATTTCAGGGCTCTGCCCGCACCCCCGCCACTATGAGCGACCATTCAAACTAAGTATTTTATTTAAACCACCACCACACCCATCACCACCACCACAACCAAACACAAGATATTGGAGGGAGATTTTCATGAGAGTTACAATCTGTATAGGAAGCGCATGTCATTTAAAAGGTTCCAGAGAAATCATCGCCCAGCTCCAGCAGTTGGTAAAGGAGAATCATTTAGAAAGCAAAGTAGACTTAAATGGTTCCTTCTGCAGCGGAAACTGTGTCAACGGGGTTTGTGTAACCGTAGACGGCCAATTATTCTCTTTAAAACCAGAAGACACAAAGGAGTTTTTCGATAAAGAAATCGTAGGGAGGCTGTAATCATGGCGATTATTGATTTCAAGGCTACGAAATGCAAGCACTGTTACAAATGTGTCCGCAACTGTGAAGTCAAGGCGATCATGATTAAAGATGAGCGGGCCGAGATTATGCCGGACAAATGCATTTTATGCGGAAAATGCATGCAGGTCTGTCCACAGTCAGCGAAAACGCTGGTAAGCGATTTAAACACTGTAAAAGGTTACATAGCGAATCACATCCCAACCGTCGTATCCATCGCCCCATCCTATATGGGATTATTAAAATACAAGACCATCGGCCAGATTAATGCAGCCCTTCGTAAGCTGGGCTTTGCAGATGTCCGGGAGACGTCGGAGGGCGCAGCCATGGTGACGGCTGAATACGCACGGCTTCTGGAAGAGGGGGAGATGGAAACGATCATCACCACCTGCTGTCCGAGTGTCAATGACTTAATTGAAATCTATTATCCCCAGCTGGTTCCCTACATGGCGCCGGTGGTCTCGCCGATGATTGCCCACGGCAAGATGCTGAAGGAAGAGCTGGGATCGAATGTAAAGGTCGTATTCTTAGGCCCGTGCATCGCCAAGAAGAAAGAAGCGGGCGATGTCCGCCACGATTCCTGTATCGACGCGGTCTTAAACTTCAACGATATCAACCGCTGGCTAAACGAGGAAGAAATCACCATCGAGGACTGTGAAGACATTCCGTTCCGCCATCTGGATCCCAAGGTCAACCGCCTCTATCCGGTCACCAACGGAGTCGTGAATTCCGTTCTTGCCACAGAGGAGAAGAAGGACGGCTATCGGAAATTCTACGTTCACGGCGCCAAGAACTGTATCGATCTATGCGAAAGCATGGTGCGCGGTGAGATAAAAGGCTGTTTCATCGAGATGAACATGTGCTCCGGCGGCTGTATCAAGGGGCCTACCGTAGAGGACGAGAGCATATCCAGATTCAAGGTGAAGCTGGATATGGAAGAGACTATTGAAAAAGATCCTGCAATAAAGAGCGAGGTTGAGGAAATCGTCAATAAGATCTCCTTCCAGAAGATCTTCATGGACCGTTCTCCGAGAGAACCGATGCCGACAGAGGCCCAGATCCAGGAGATCCTTAAGAAGACGGGGAAGACGAAACCGGAGGACGAGTTAAACTGCGGTGCCTGCGGTTATTCCACCTGCCGGGAGAAGGCCATCGCCGTATTCCAGAAGAAAGCCGAACTGGGAATGTGCATTCCGTTTATGCATGAAAAGGCCGAATCCTTATCAAATCTGGTGATGGAGACATCTCCGAATATCGTTCTGATCGTGGATAAGGATATGAAGGTTCTGGAGTATTCTGCGGTTGGAGAGAAGTATTTCGGGAAGACGAGGCAGGAAGCCTTGAATATGTATTTGTATGAATTCATCGATCCGTCGGATTTCCAGTGGGTCTACGATTCCCATCAGAATATTCATGGAAAAAAGGTGACCTATAGCGAATATAATTTCTCCATGCTCCAGAATATTGTTTATATTGAAAAAGAGGACGTGGTGCTCGCCACATTTATCGATATCACGAAGGAAGAGGAGCTGGCGAAGCAGGAGTATGAAAAGAAGCTGGAGACCATCGATCTGGCGCAGCGGGTAATCCATAAGCAGATGATGGTAGCCCAGGAAATTGCCGGTCTGCTGGGTGAAACGACAGCGGAAACAAAGACCACGCTTACAAAGCTCTGCCGGTCCCTGCTGGATGAAGGAAGTGAAAGCGAGGTCAAGTGATGGGAGTAACAGTAGACGTTGCATACAAAAGCCTGAATAAGTTCAACGAGGTCCTGTGCGGCGATAAGGTGGAACTGCTCCAGACGGAGAATTCCAACATCATGATTCTCGCCGACGGCATGGGAAGCGGAGTCAAGGCCAATATTCTGGCGACCCTGACCTCGAAGATATTAGGAACCATGTTTTTAAACGGCGCGACTCTGGAGGAATGCGTGGAGACGATCGTGGAGACGCTCCCGGTCTGCCAGGTGCGGCAGGTGGCATATTCCACCTTCAGTATCCTGCAGGTATTCCATAACGGAGACGCCTATCTGGTGGAATTTGACAATCCGAGCTGTATCTTTATCCGTGCCGGAGAACTGGTTCCGATTCCTCAGAATATCCGTGTAATTCAGAACAAGAAGATCAACGAGTACCGTTTCCGGGTAAAAAAAGGAGATGCCTTGGTTCTGATGAGCGACGGCACCATCCACGCCGGAGTGGGGCAGCTTCTAAACTTTGGCTGGCTCTGGGAAGACATCGCCGCCTATGCGCTGAAACAGTACCGGATCACGATCTCTGCGATTCGTCTGGCCACGGCACTCAGCCGGGCCTGCGACGAACTGTACCAGTTCCGTCCCGGAGATGACACGACGGTGGCTGTCATGCGTATCATTGACAGGAAACCGGTGCATCTGATGACAGGACCCGCCAGGAACCCGGAGGATGATACCGCCATGGTGGCCGAGTTCATGTCGGGAGATGAATTTACCAAGCGTGTGGTCTGCGGCGGCACCAGCGCCAATATCGTGGCCAGAACCACGAAGAAGAGCCTGGACGTCTCGCTGGATTACAATGATCCCGATATTCCACCGATCGCCTACATCGATGGCATTGAGCTTGTCACGGAAGGCGTTCTCACCTTAAACCGCGTTCTCCAGCTGCTGAGGCGTTATGTAAAGAACGAGGCGGTCACAGAAGAATTTTTCCTGGAGCTGGATAAACCAAACGGTGCGTCCATGGTGGCGAAGATGCTGATCGAGGACTGTACGGAACTGAAGCTGTACGTTGGAAAAGCCATCAACAGCGCATATCAGAACCCTGGTCTTCCATTTGACCTCGGTATCCGCCAGAATCTGGTGGAGCAGTTAAAACACACGGTGGAAGAGATGGGAAAAAAAGTTACGGTAACTTATTATTAATGAGATTTGCTATAGATATCCATTCTGCTTCCGGCAGATGGAAGTTACGAGGAGGAAAATTATGGTAACAAACGATGCAACATTACTTCGCATAAAACATCAGGTATTGTACGAGGTGGCGAAAATGGCGTGGGAAGGCCGTCTGGAGCAGCACAGGGAAGAGATTCCCTACAAGATGCTTCCGGGCCCGAAAGCACAGTTCCGCTGCTGTATCTACAGGGAACGTGAGATCATCAGAGAACGTGTTCGCCTTGCAGAGGGCTTATGCCCCAGTGGAAAAGATACGAAGAACATTGTACAGGTTATCAGCTCCGCCTGTGAGGGATGTCCCATTGCCCGCTACGTCGTAACCGACAACTGCCAGAAGTGTATGGGAAAGGCATGTCAGAATTCCTGTAACTTCGGAGCCATTTCCATGGGCCATGACCGTGCCTATATCGATCCTGAGAAATGTAAGGAGTGCGGCAAATGTTCCCAGGCATGTCCATATAACGCAATTGCAGACCTGACCCGTCCGTGTAAGAGAAGCTGTCCGGTAGACGCCATCACCATGGATGAGGACGGTATCGTCGTAATCGACGAGAGCAAATGCATCCAGTGCGGCGCCTGTATCCACAGCTGCCCGTTCGGAGCGATCGGTTCCAAGACATTCCTGGTGGATGTCATCAACCTGATCAAGGCAGGCAAGAAGGTAGTTGCCATGGTGGCGCCGGCAACAGAAGGCCAGTATGGACCGGAGATTACCATGGCCAGCTGGAGGACTGCGCTTAAGAAGATCGGTTTTGCAGACATGGTGGAGGTGGCCTTGGGCGGCGATTTAACCGCGGCTGCGGAAGCGGCAGAGTGGGCGGAGGCATATAAAGAGGGCAAGAAGATGACGACTTCCTGCTGTCCGGCATTTGTCAACATGATCAAGCAGCATTATCCGATGCTGCTCGACAACATGTCAACGACCGTATCCCCGATGTGCGCCGTATCCAGAATGTTAAAGGAAGAGGATCCGGAGACCATCACCGTCTTCATCGGGCCGTGTATCGCAAAGAAGAGCGAGACTCTGGATTTAAATATTAAAGACAACGCGGACTATGCCATGACGCTGGGCGAGGCTCACGCCATGATGGTGGCTAAGGGCGTGGATTTAGAGCCGGAAGAGAATACTCTTCAGCAGGGCTCTGTATTCGGTAAGCGTTTCGGCAACGGCGGCGGCGTAACGGCAGCAGTTCTGGAATGCTTGAAGGAGACCGGCGAAAATGCCGATATCAACGTCATGAAGTGCAACGGAGCCGCAGAATGCAAGAAGGCCCTGATGCTGCTTAAGATCGGCAAGCTGCCCGATGATTTCGTGGAAGGCATGGTCTGTGTCGGCGGCTGCGTCGGCGGCCCCAGCAAGCACAAGAGCGAGACCGAAGCCAAGAAAGCCAGGGACTTACTGATCGGCCAGGCGGATAAGAGAGAAGTTCATGAGAACTTAAAGATGCAGGGTGCAGAGCAGGTGGCAATGCACCGGCATTAGGGAGTTAGGGACGAATCGTGAAATAGAGAAGACAATGAATTAGAGAAGACAATAAATAGAGAATGAAGAAATGGAAGCCCCGGCGGATGAGCGAATCAGACCGGGGGTTCCATTTTTATTTTGATTGTATTTCTATACAATGTGTAGTAAAATAAACATAAAATAAGAGTACCTGGAGAGTCGCCTTATCACTGTAAGGAGGCTGGTACGTAAGGAAAAAGAAGAAACAAAAGGCAAGGGTGTTTAACACATCAAAGCAGAACATTAGTCTTCATGTTTGCCATTATTATGAAGAGGGCGAATTGGAACAATCAGGAGCTGTCAAGGCTTCCTTGACAGTTCAGAATGAAGGAACACGCAAGGTTAAGAGAACAGTAAGATATGATAACCTGGATGTTATCATATCAGTCGGTTACAGAGTGAAATCATTGCGTGGCACGCAGTTTAGAAAATGGGCCGATCAAGTAACCACAGGTAGTGATACCAGATACCATAAATGGGAAGGGATTGCAGTTGGATAGAAATGTAAATGTAATAACAGATTTGAAAGGAAATAAAATTGTACTGATAAATGATATTATCTTTAAGGGAAAACGCAATGTGAATTGGAAAGATGTTGAGCAATATCTTAGACAATATGTTGGCGAGTTTTATGCGATTACGGATACAAAGAAGATTGTTTTCATTGGTTCAGACTTGCCGGATGAATATTCTAATTCTAACTATACGCATAAATTAAAGGGGGCAAGTGCAAAAGCAAAGGCCAATGCAGCACAGGGCTTACCAGAAATGATAGGAATTGCAACTGGAAAACAGTATGAAGAAAATCGGAAGAATAAACACAGCCAAGACGCAAAATATGGCTGGTATCGTTATGAATCCCGTTTCGCATTACCTGTTTTTGATGAAAATAGGGAGGTTGAAAGGTATAATGTGTTTCATGTTTTGATGCTTATGAGATACGCAAAAGACGGAAAACTTTATTTATATGATATTATAGCAATAAAAAAAGAAACGAGTAACCTTTTCCAGTCCGAAGACCTTACTCAGTAAAAGAACCCATTTCCTTTAATTATTATGATAAAGACTGTAATTGAATTTGTCAAGAGGAATTTTTGTTTCTGGCGAATTATGGTAACAGTTCAGCCGCGTTTCCGGCTGCCGCGGTCCGTCACGGTGCTTTCGTTTCCCGGGCTTTTCCAGTGACTTTGCAGGGTGCAGGGACGGACAGGAGCCGTTGGTCTTATGGATCATTTCTTTCCATTATCTCACAATCACATAAATCAAATACACCAGATACATCGCCAGCATGAAAGCCCCCTCCATACGGCTGATGCGGTTCCGGCTGCGGCAGAGGATCCATGTAATGGCGCTGGCAATGATTAAGAATCCTATGTCATAAACCGAGAACGGGTTGACTAGGAGCGGGTGGATCGCGGCGGAGGCGCCGAGAACCATTAAAATATTAAAGATATTGGAGCCGATGACATTTCCCAGGGCGAGGCCATTCTCGCCTTTGCGGGAGGCGACGATGGAGGTGACGAGCTCGGGGAGAGAGGTGCCCAGGGCGACGATGGTCAGTCCGATCAGGTTCTGGCTTAAACCGAAAGACGCGGCAATGGCGCTGGCATTTTCCACGACTAAGTCACCGCCCCAGACGATGGCGGCCAGTCCGCCCACGATGTAGACGGCGCAGCGCAGCGGCGGAAGCGTTTTGACCTCCTCTGTGGTGACGATCCGGTTGACCAGGGCGTCGCGGACGGTCAGCCCGACAAATGCCACAAACAGGACCAGAAGGAGGATGCCATCCACACGGCCGACGGTCTGATCGAATAAGATCATTGCGAACAGGACAACCGCCACAGCCGCCGAGGCCGCATAGTCCCAGCGAAGCTTGACGGCAAACGGGCGGATCGCACCGCAGGCTCCCAGTACGACCAGGAGATTAAACAGGTTGGAACCGATCACATTTCCAACCGCGATATCATTATTTCCTGCGATGGAAGCGGATATGCTGACCGATAATTCCGGCGCGCTGGTTCCAAATGCCACGATGGTGAGTCCAATGATGATGCTGGGAATGCGCAGTGCTCTGGCAACAGAGGAACTGGCCTCCACAAAGTAATCGGCTCCCTTGATCAGCAGCAGGAACCCCAGGATCAGAAATACGTACATCATAAATAATTTCCCTCTTTCGTTTGTTAAGTGCTCTTGTTAAAAAAGGAAGAAGGCCGAAAAAAAGCGAGACTTTTATTGCACGATAAACTAAGATCATGCAATAAAAGTCTCGCTTTTTATATGTGCACCGGTTTCCGGCAAAATTATATTCCAGGTGGAACAGATCTTTTGCGGAAACGGGAATGTCGGCTACACAGGACACGGATTAACGTGCAAGCTACTCCCTTTTACCGGGTATTAGTATATCCAGTTTTCGGGGAAAAGTCAAGCGGCTTTTCATGCAGCAGCTTCTGCAGCTCCTCCGATATTCTTCCCAGCACGGCGATGACTTCTGTAACGTTCTCCTCCCGGTTCTCGGAAAACGCATAGTAGGCGCCGTAGATCTGATAACTCAGAATGAGATTTTTCACCGGATCATCCTGGTATTCCGGATGGCGTTCATAAATCAGCTTTTTTAAGCTGGATTCGATCTTCTGGATCAGACATCCGCTCCGGCTGCCCGAAAACAGCGTCTGGATCAGGGCGTCCCTGGAAAGATAGGCCAGAAAAAGCTCCTGGGTGAACGCGCCGGGATTCTCCACCATGTATTCCGGATGAGCCAGAGAATTGATGATGGAAGTCACGATCTCCGTTTCCAGGGAATCGGATAACTCATAGATGTCCGCATAGTGGAAATAAAAGGTTGACTTGTTGATCTGCGCCTTTTCACAGAGCTCCTTAACCGTGATCTTCTCCAGCGGCTTTCTAGAGCGAAGAGCGATAAATGCGTTGACGATGCTCTGGCGTGTTTTCTCTATTCTTAAGTCCATACCTGTTACACTCCTTTCCGACGATTTTACGAAACCGTCGTATATCCGACAGTTTTGCAAATCCGATGATGGATAAAATAAAAAAGATTTTCTATAATCAATTATAGTAGGAAATCGGACGGTTGTCTATTTTCTTTGTAATCAGGGATCAATTTTTACAGGAGGAAACGGGATGGACTATTATGGCTTTTATACAGGGAAAGAATTTACTGCCTATGAGTATCTGGGGGCGCATATTCAGGAAAATGGAACAGTATTCCGCACCTTTGCCCCCAACGCCGCGCGGATATCTGTGATCGGTGAATTTAACGGGTGGCAGGAGACTCCTATGGACAAGGTGTACGACGGTAACTTCTGGGAATGCTTTGTGCCTGCGGCTGAGGCGGGGATGATGTATAAATACAGAATCCATAAACGGGATGGCTCTTTTATCGATCACTGTGATCCCTATGGTTTCCTGATGGAATTAAGACCTCATTCGGCTTCGCTGATCTGCCGGCTGGGAGACTATGCATTCAGAGATTCAAAGTGGAAGAAGAAACACAGAAGCGGTTTGGACAAGCCGCTTAATATCTACGAGATGCATGCAGGCTCCTGGCGGAGAAAAGAGGGGGCGGAAGGGGAGGATGCCTGGTATTCCTATACGGAGCTGTCGGAGCTTCTGATTCCGTATTTAAAAGAGAACGGATACAATTACGTAGAGCTGATGCCGCTGTCGGAGCATCCCTCCGATGAGTCCTGGGGGTATCAGAACACGGGATTTTACAGCCCTACCTCCAGGTATGGAACACCTGCGGATTTGAAGAAATTCATCAATCTCTGCCACAGGCAGGAGATTGGTGTAATTATGGATTTTGTGCCGGTCCATTTCGCTGTGGATGATTATGCGCTTTGGAATTATGACGGGACGGCTCTTTATGAATATCCTCACAGCGACGTGGGACGGAGTGAGTGGGGAAGCTGCAATTTTATGCACTCCCGCGGGGAAGTCAGGAGCTTTCTCCAGTCGGCGGCGAACTACTGGCTGGAAGAGTTCCATTTTGACGGTCTGCGCATGGATGCGGTGAGTAATCTGATCTACTGGCAGGGAGATACCGCCCGCGGGGAGAACCGAAATGGTATTGGATTTCTGCAGGAGATGAACCGGGGGCTGAAGAATCTGCATCCGGAAGCCCTTTTAATCGCAGAAGACTCATCTGCCTACCCGGGGGTGACGAAGGCCGTGACAGACGGAGGTCTCGGTTTCGACTACAAGTGGGATATGGGCTGGATGAATGATACGCTGTCGTATTTCCAGGCGCCGCCGGCGGAGCGGAAGCAGAGATACCACCAGCTAACGTTTTCCATGCAGTATTTTTATAAGGAACGCTACCTGCTTCCGTTATCTCATGACGAGGTGGTCCACGGGAAAGCAACAATCCTGCAGAAAATGTATGGAGATTATGAGGGGAAATTCCCACAGGCCCGGGCGCTTTACCTCTATATGTTTGCCCACCCGGGGAAGAAGCTGAACTTCATGGGCAATGAATTCGGACAGCTTCGCGAATGGGATGAAAAACGGCAGCAGGACTGGGAGATCTTAAGCTATCCGGTCCATGACGCATTTCACCGTTTTATGATGGATTTAAACAAATTGTATTCAGAGAATCCGGCTCTGTATGAGATGGACTACGACCCGGAAGGATTCCGGTGGCTGGACTGCCATCAGGAGGAACGGCTGATCTATGCGTTCGAACGCCGGAGCGGGAAGCAGCGCATTGCGGCAGTTTTCAATTTCTCAGATGAAGTACAGGAGGGATATGTCCTGGAGGTCAAAGAGGGATCAAGTCTGTCCCTGCTGATTTCCAGTGAGATGGAGAGTCGGGAAAAACAAAAAATTCCGCTTAAGGAAGGCAAAACGGTGATCTCTTTGCCACCGTATTCCGGTAGGTATTATCTGGTGGAGGAATAACAGAAAATAGAAAAATCCCCCGCCGTTCCGGGGCACATAGGTGCATACCGAAACGGCGAGGGGGTGACTACGATGTCGTATTACAATTCATCTGTGAGATTAAGCGCCTTTTTCATCGCTTCCAGTTCCTCATCTACCCGCGATTTTGACTGGTCGCCGTATAAGGCATCCAGTTCCGCGGCCGTGCTGCCTCTTCCGGTCAGCTCTTCTTTGGCTTCCGCTTCATGAAGCAGCCGGTTGGCCTTTTCTTCCATGCGGTCAAACTGGCTCATTAATCCCGCAGCGGTGCCCGCAGATTTCATCTGGACTTCTCCGGCCTGATTCTTTACCTTGGCTGTGCGTACCGTGTTTTTCATGGCTTCGGCGCGGGCCTTCGTCTTTTCTAAGCCCGCTGTCAGCTTCCGGTAGTCTTCCTCGGCCTTATCCGCCTGTACTTTGACGGTTACGTAACTCTGCATCAGAGTCGGCCTTAAGTCTTCCTGATCCTGCTTTAATGTGATCGCCTGTCTGGCTTTCTCCTCATTGCCATCCCGCAGGGCGCGCTCGGCGTAGGTGCCGTACTTCTTGATCTCCGCGTCGCAGGCGTCCACCTTTGCCTTTGCTTCCCTGGCAGAGGCCATGACAGAGGCAGTGCTTCCTAAAAGATCCTTGATGGCATCCTCGTACTTCCTGACCATCTGGTCGGCCATCTTCTCCGGATCTTCGGCTTTGCTTAAGAGTTCATCGATGTTTGCTGATACGATATCCTTAATTCTTCCAAACACATCTAATCCCATATATGCTCGCTCCTTTTTAACTCCGGCAGCTAAGGACTGCGAATAAGGGCCTGTGAGCCTAATTCCGCTTATCCAGAACTGCTTCTACAATCTCCGCATTGGAAATCTCCTGTTCCATGTTGCGCTGGCCGTCTTCCTGGCCTCCGCCGTTAATATTAATATTCGTAGTGGTCTTGCCCAGCACATCCGCGTCGATGATCTCCTTGAAATCGATGCCTGTGGTCTCCCTGACGGTCTCGATCGTCTTGGCAAGGACGGAACCTACATTGCCTGCCAGACTTCCAACGCCGCCTTCTCCGGTGCCGCTGCCGCTGTCGATCACGGTGATCTTCTCGATTCTGGAGAGCGGTTCTGCGATCTTGCCTGCCATCTCCGGAAGGATGCCTACGATCATCTCTGTTATGGCTGCCGTATTGTACTTATTGTAAGCCTCAGCCTTCTTTTCCATACCTTCGGCTTCCGCTAACAGGGCGGCCTTGATACCTTCTGCCTCAGCCAGCTTCTTCGCGCGGATACCTTCCGCCTCAGCCAGCTGCTTTGCACGGATACCTTCTGCTTCGGCCAGCTGTTTGGCTCTGGTGGCAGCGGCTTCCGCCTCTGCCTTCATGCGGATCGCAGCGGCCTCTGCCTCTGCTTTTTTCGTCTCGGCGATCGCGTTCGTCTCGGCGGTGGCAAGACCTCTCATTCTCGTTGCCTCGGCTTCCGCGTCGGCCTGTTTCTTAAGGGTCTGGGCGGAGGCGTCGGCTTCCGCTACTTTCTTATATTTTTCAGAATCGGCAATCTGAGCCTGTTTTTCTCTCTCAGCAATAGCCGGCTGTACAACTGTGGCCTGCAGGGAGGCCTTGGCTGTCTCTGCCTGGCGCTCCGCCAGCTCGCGGTTCTTTACTTCCTTGGAAATCTCTACCTGTACGGCGGCCTGCTCGATATCTTTCTGGCGCTCCTGACGCAGAAGCTCTGCATCCATCTGTGTCTGAATGACATCCTTCTGGGTAATGTTCTTCTGGATGTCGTAAGCCACGTCGGCCTGGGCCTTCGAGGTCTGGATTTCCTTCTGGTAGGCCTGTTCCTTGATTAACTTTTCCTTGTTGGCGGCACTGATCTCCGCCTCGGTTGCCAGCTTCGCCTGCTCACCGTCTCTGCGGGCCTCGCTGACTTTGATCTGACGCTCGCGCTCTGCCTCAGCCTGCGCAATGTCTGCTTCTTTCTTCTTCTCGGCGATCTGCTTCACACCCAGGGATTTGATGTAGCCGTTTTCGTCCGTCACATCCTTGATGGTGAAAGACATGATCTCGAGACCCATGGTGGACAGCTCGGTGGCCGCCGCTTCCTGTACGGAGTTGGCGAATTTCTCACGGTTGCTGTACAGTTCTTCTACAGAAAGTGTGGATACTACCTCACGCAGCTTGCCTTCCAGGATCTGACGGGCAATCTCTTCCATGTTGAGTTTAACTTCCTTGATGTCCTTGCCGTTGAAACGCTCGATTGCCTTTAAGATGCTGGTGGTGTCGTTCTTAACCTTCAGTACGACGGTGCTGACTACGTTGATCGGTACTTTCTGGGAGGACATACTGTCTTCCGTCGTAATCTCCAGGCTGGAGGCGCTAAGCGATATGTAATCGATTCGATTGATGACGGGAATCACAATACCGCCACCGCCGGTAATTACCTTTTTCTTGATGCCGGTTACGACGCCCGCCTTATCCTGTGGAACACGTTTCCACCAGGACATGATCACCATTATAATCAAAATGACTGCGGCCACAATAATGATGACTGGAATTAGCTTGTTGATTAGTTCGCTCATTTTCGTTCTCCTTTTCTCGCCTTTTCTTTTCCCGGTTACGCCCACGCGCAGTTATGAAACCGCGGACATGAGGTTACGGAAAGCGAAGTGATGTGATGGTAAAGTTTATGTATAAAGACCGGCAGAAATCACCTCAGCCTCTATTCATCATCCATACTGCCGTACCCGGCAAACTCGTCTTTGGGACGAACCACGGCGATCTCGCCGTCAAATTCAACCAGCTTTACCACGGTGTTCTGCTTTAAGACCTCCGATGCGTCCGTGCTCCGGCACACGAAGGTGGTGGCAATGCCCTTGATATTATCGAACTCTACTGTTCCCAGGCCGCCTGCCAAAACCGTATTGATGATCTTTCCATCACACAGATAAAGCTCCTCACGATTCATAGCCTCATTTTCCACCCGTTTTAACCTCCTTATGACCATCTGTACCGCCATCGCAGCCGCATAGCCGATCACGATGGCTGGAATCAGGCTGTTAAACAAAAGTCCCATGCCGCCGAATGTGATGAGCCCGGTACAGATACTCACTCCCGAGATCGGCAGGAAATTCAAGTCAATATCAAAATCAAAATTAAGAAATGCCTCCAGCGCTCCGGATACATTTTCCAGAAATTCACCCAGAACAGACAGCGAGAGCAGTAAAAAACCGATAACCATACAAATGATGTAGATATCCCTCATGGCGTCCCCCTCCGCGGCTGTTTTAAGGCTCCGTGCCTCTGCCAGCCAGCTTCTGTAACGATATCTATTATACCATTTTTCGGTAAAACATACTATCTATCAATTCATACAAATTTCTTAAATTAGTTGAACAAAAATGATATTAATCCGTTGTAGAAAGAATTTAGAAAGCAGTATGGAAGACGGTTTTAAGATAAAGGACTGCATGGAGAAAATAAAGCTTCAATAAAAAAGCATTGCCATGAGAATTGGGTTCATGGCAATGCTTTTTGCTGTGCTGGGAAATCTTACATTCCAGCGAATTTGTTTTTTACTTTGGTGATCTTTTCCTGTGGTGCCTGCTCCATCGGATACCAGCCCTTGGCGGACATCTTCTTGTAAATATCATCCTGCATGCAGAGACTGTCGTTTAATGCACAGTCAAATGTCTGATGAACATTAGCTGTCGATGACTCGATCGTTCCGTGCAGGTATAAGTCACACACTCCCTTGGTGGTAAGGAGTAAGTTTTCCATAATACACTTGTCGTCCATGTTTGCGCCTCCTTACACTAAATTAATGAAATTATCAAAAATCTGCTGATGCTTCTGGGAAATCTGTTCCACACAGGTCTTCAATTCCTGATCCTGTAAATTCGTGATTGCTTCCTGACACTGTGTCTTCAAAAACTTCTCATGACCTAATGCGTCTTCAATATACGTTAATTCCTTTGGACTCATATTATCACCTCCACATTTAGTATGTGAGTTTCTGCTCAATCCATTCCGGCAATTGATTCCTTTTGTGGAGGTGGAAGAATTTTCCTGTAAAAAATCATGGTGAGCACAGTGGCCGCCGTCCATCCGAACGGCCATGCCATCCAGATTCCGGTGCTGCCAAAGTGAGGCGTCAGCAGGCAGGCGAACAGAATACGCAGGATCAGATCGGGGATGGTGGCAATGACAAAATATACCATGGCTCCGGAGCCGCGCAGAATACCGTCGGTCATCAGCTTGATCGAGATCATGAAATAGAGGGGCGATACGATTTTTAAAAACATCACGCCGGCGTTTATGGCCTCCTGACTGCCGGAATCCAGAAACAGCCCCATGATCTGTCTGCTGAACAGGAAATAGAGAGCCACAAACGGCACGGAGGCGATCAGGGAGAGACGGACGCCTTCCCGGAAACCGGAACTGATCCGGCCGCCCTTGCCTGCGCCCAGATTCTGGGCCGTAAAGCCGGACAGACAGCTTCCCAGGGACATGAAGGAGGTGATGGCAAAGGTATTCAGCTTGATGGCCGCGGAGTAGCCTGCAATGATGGCGGAGCCATAGTGGTTGACGATGACCTGGACAAATAGATTCCCCACGGAAAGCACGCTCTGCTGCATAATGCTGGGAACTGCGATTGCCGCGATCTGCTTAAAGAGTCCCCAGTCAAACATGGCGGCTTTTTCGGTTCCGGCCATATTTTTCAGGCGTGAACCGAGGGTCACCACAGCCAGGATACAGGAGACGCCCTGAGCGAGAAACGTGGCCCAGGCGACACCGGCGACGCCCATGTGAAAGCCGGCGACGAACCAGATGTCGAGCACGATATTGCCCAGAGAGGAGCCGATTAAGAACCAAAGGGGCGTTTTTGAGTCTCCAAATGCAGTGAAAATTCCGGTGCAGACGTTATAAAGGATCAGGAACAGCAGTCCGAAGGTGTAGATGCGCAGATACAGGGCGCCGTCGGAGAAGACGTTGTCAGGCGTCTTGATCCATCTCATCATGGGAGCGCAGAAGATGATCCCGTAGGCGGTCAGAAGGAGGCTTAAAGCGACGCAGGATATGAAGGCCGTATGGATGGCTGTCTTCATTCTGCGGAAGTCCCTGGCGCCGAAGAGGCGGGATACGACCACCGACGCGCCTAAATTGCTTCCGGTGGCGAAGGCCATGAAGATAACTGTGATCGGATAGGAGGCGCCGACGGCAGCCAGCGCGTCTTCACCGGCGAAGCGTCCGGCGATCATGCTGTCCGCGATATTGTAAAACTGCTGAAACATGACGCTTACCAGCATCGGCAGCAGGAAACGCCACAGGGTTTTTCGTGGAAGTCCCACGGTTAAATCGGTTGTCATACGGTATCCTCCGAAAAAAATAGTCTAAAGAAGAGTATAGCAGGAGTAGGAAGGGAAGGCAATCGGGAAAATTGGTGATAATTTATATTGTGAAAAAATTATTAATCTTTTACAATGATGAATATAGGAACAAATTATAAGAATGGAGGCAGCCATATGAGACGTGTGATCGACGCCCCGTCCACCTACATACAGGGACCGGGAGAGATAAAGAAGCTGGCGGAGCATTACAGGAGCATTGGGGAGGGCGAAGTACTGCTGATTATGGACCGGTTTGTCCATGACGTTTACCGGGATGCGGCAGCGGAGAGCTTTGAGAAGGAGGAGATTTCCTGGAAGGAAGAGGTGTTCACCGGCGAGTGCTGTGAGCCGGAGATCACGAGACTGGCCGGGATGGCGGAGAACTGCGGCGCCGTATTCGGGATCGGGGGCGGCAAGGTGCAGGATACGGCAAAGGCAGCAGGCCATTATTCCGGAAAGCCTGTGATTCTGGTGCCGACTGCGGTTTCCACAGATGCACCGTGCAGCAGAATCGCCGTTCTCTACCGGGAGGACGGTACCTTTGACCGTTATCTTTCGTTAAAGAGAAACCCTGATCTGATTATTCTGGACACGGAGATCATCGCCCACGCTCCGGTGCGGCTGTTTACGGCGGGGATGGGAGATGCCATTTCCACGTATTATGAGGCTTTTGCATGCCGGAGAAACGGCGCGGTGACGAGGGCCGGCGGCAGCGTGTCCATCGCGGCGGAGGCTTTGGCAAAGGCGTGTCTCGATACAGTCCTCACATATGGGGAACAGGCCAGAAAAGATGTGGAGAACCGGCTCTGTACGGAAGCTGTGGAAAATATTGTGGAAGCCAATACGTATTTAAGCGGAATCGGCTTCGAGAGCGGGGGGCTGGCCTGCGCGCATGCGCTTCACAACGGCCTGGCGCTTCTTCCGGAGCTGTCTTCCGTAATGCACGGAGAAAAGGTGGCGTTCTGTACACTGGTGCAGATGGTGCTGGAGGGCCGGCCGGAGGAGGAGATCAGTCAGATTCACGGCTTCTGCCGGAAGGTAGGGCTTCCGGTCTCGCTGGAAGACATGCATGCGGGAGAAATCCCGGAACACCGTCTGTTCGAGGCCGCGGCCAGAAGCTGCTCACCGGAAGAGACGATGAGAAACATTGGCAGGGACGTGGAGCCGGAGGAAGTGGTGAGGGTGATGAAGCGTCTATCAAAATGATCCGTAGTTAAACATTTTATATGGAATAGAAAAGAGGTCTCCTACAGCAAAACGTCAGGAGACCTCTGATTTCTGTTATTTTTTCCCGCTCCAGCAATAGGTGCAGAGCTTGCAGGGAGAAATGCCGATGGATGCCTGTAAATCATCCAGCCTGTGGTAACGGAGTGTGGTGAAATTCAGTTTCTTTCTGATTTCTTCCACCATCTCCTGGTAGTTCCTGCTGTCGGGATCCGCGTAATCGGCCAGCACTTCGTCGGAGACGTTGTCCCCCTCACGGTCGCGGATGATCCTGCGGGTAATCAGATCCAGCTCCGAGTTGGAACGGGAGAAGTTTAGGTAAGGACAGCCAAACATGAGAGGCGGACAGGCCGGACGGATATGGACCTCTTTCGCACCGCTCTGATATAAGAACTCCGTAGTCTCACCCAGCTGTGTGCCGCGGACGATGGAATCGTCGATCAGCAGCATACTCTTGCCGCGGATCAGGGCATCTACAGGGATCAGCTTCATCTTTGCAATCAGATTTCGTTCTCCCTGATTCTGAGGCATGAAGGAACGGGGCCATGTGGGTGTATATTTGATAAAGGGTCTTGCAAATGGGATGCCGGATTCGTTGGCATATCCGATGGCGTGAGCGATTCCGGAATCCGGAACACCGGCTACCATGTCAGATTTTACATCATCCCGGCGGGCCAGAAGCTTTCCGCACTCATAGCGCATATTTTCCACGTTGATGCCTTCGTAGGAGGAAGTGGGATAGCCGTAGTAAACCCATAAGAAGGAACAGATCTTCATCTCTTCCCTGGCTGGAACCAGGCTTTCCATGCCTTCCGGCGTCAAAAAGACGATCTCTCCCGGGCCCAGCTCATAGTAGTCAGAGTAGCCCAGATTGATGTAGGCAAAGCTTTCGAAAGAGGCGCAGAATGCGTCTTCCTTTTTACCGATAACGATGGGGGTACGTCCCATACGGTCTCTTGCCGCGTAGATTCCCTCCGGGGTCAGGATCAGTATGGTCATGGAGCCGTCGATCCGCTCCTGGGCGTACTGAAGGCCCTCTGTGATGCTGGCTTTCTGATTGATCAGGGCCGCCACCAGTTCTGTCGAATTGATCCTGCCGCCGCTCATCTCCATAAAATGAATATGGCCGTTCTCATAGGCCGACCGGATTAAATCGTCCTGATTATTGATTTTACCTACTGTGGTGATGGCGAAACTGCCGAGATGGGACTGAATTAAGAGCGGCTGCGGCTCATTGTCGGATATGCATCCGATACCGGAAGTGCCTTCCAGCTCGTCCAAGTCCCCGTCAAATTTTGTACGGAAAGGAGTGTTTTCGATATTATGAATGGCACGGGAGAAGCCCCGTGGCCCGTATACGGCCATACCGCCGCGCTTGGTTCCCAGGTGGGAGTGGTAATCCACTCCGAAAAATACGTCGAGTGTACAACTCTTTTTAGATACGACACCAAATATTCCGCCCATAAAATTCCCTCTTCTATGTGATTAAGTCGTGTGATCGTGTGAAAATCAATCCGGACGGTCTGACAAATCAGCCGTCCGAGACAATTCTAACACATATGAGGAGATGGAAACAATGGATTTACCCATTAAATATTCTTATGAGGTTTTAGAAGTATTGGAGGGGACGCCCCAGGACCTGCGGAGAGTCTGAGGGCGGCAAGGGCGGGAGCGCTGTTGGTTTCTTGTTTCCTCGGTGGCAGGAACTAAAGCGGAAAGACGGGAAAAAGGGGCGGATCGTGCAAATTACGGAAGAAATCCTGAAGGATTTTTCCTCCATGTGCACTTGAAAGCAGGCTTTGAGGCCTGCTTTCACCACCCCTTTTTCCCGCCTTTCCGCTTAAGTTCCTGCGTACCTCGGAAAAGGAAACCAACAGCGCTCCCGCCCTTGCCGCCCTCAGACTCTCCGCAGGCCCTGGGGCTGTGTACTGGCTCCGGGAAGGGAAGAGCGCCAGATGTAATCTGGTAAAAAAACAGACCGTCTCTTTGGCCTTCTTTAGTTGGGCAAAGGGACGGTCTGGGTAAAGACACTATAAATTAAACTTCATTGATTTTTCGCTTTACATAAGTCGTGTGAAGCAGGTGGTGCGCTTTTTCGCTGCCTGGTTTGCCGAGGTAGGTCTCGTAGAGTTCTTTGATTGCAGGATTCTCGTGGGACTTACGGATGGTTTTGGCTGCGTCTTCGTCGTACAATACTTTGGCGCGCAGGGCTCTGATGTCTACGGTGTTGCGGACGGAGCCTGGCTGCTGGGGCTGGCCGCCGCCGTTTACACAGCCGCCAGGACATCCCATGATCTCGATGAAGTGGTAGTCTGCCTCACCGGATTTTACTCTGTTTAAGAGCTCTCTGGCATTGCCGAGGCCGGAGGCGACAGCAACCTTGACATCCATGCCGGCTACGTTGTAGGTAGCTTCCTTGATGCCTTCGGTGCCGCGTACGTCGGTAAAGTCAAGCTTCTGTAATTCCTCGCCGGTCAGGGTCTCGACAGCCGTTCTCAAGGCTGCTTCCATAACTCCTCCGGTTGCGCCGAAGATGACAGCCGCGCCGGTACCAAGGCCTAACGGAGCGTCGAATTCTTCATCCGGAAGCTCGTTGAAGCGGATACCGAATTTCTTGATCATTCTGGCGAGCTCTCTCGTCGTCATGGAGTAGTCTACATCCGGGCAGCCGTTGGCATCCTGGTTGTCTCTGCCGATCTCGAACTTCTTCGCGGTACATGGCATAACGCTGACAGATACGATATCTTCCGGCTTTAAGCCCATCTTTTCCGCATAGTAGGATTTGGCGATAGCGCCGAACATCTGCTGCGGGGACTTACAGGAGGATAAGTTCTCCGTCATATCCGGGAAATAGTGCTCGCAGTATTTGATCCATCCTGGTGAACAGGAGGTGATCATCGGCAGCGTGCCGCCGTTCTGAACTCTCTCAATAAATTCATGCGCTTCTTCCATAATCGTTAAGTCGGCGCTGAAGTTGGTGTCGAATACTTTGTCGAAGCCGATTCTTCTTAACGCAGCAGCCATCTTGCCTTCTACGTTCGTTCCGATCGGATAGCCGAATTCCTCGCCCAGTCCCGCACGAACTGCCGGAGCTGTCTGTACGATGACGTGTTTGGCAGGATCTGCGATAGCGGCGGCTACGTCGTCGATGCAGGTCTTCTCATAAAGCGCGCCTGTCGGGCAGACTGCGATACACTGGCCGCAGGATACGCAGCTGGTCTCGCCCAGGCCCATATCGAATGCGGAACCGATGATGGTGGCGAAACCACGCTCATTGGCGCCGATGACGCCGATTCCCTGTACCTTTTCACAGGTAGCGGAACAGCGGCGGCAGAGGATACATTTGCTGTTGTCACGGACCATGTGGGCCGCACTCTCATCGATACAGGACGGAGTCTTCTCTCCATCGTAGTAATCGCTGTCTTCCACGCCCAGCTCCTTACATAAGGTCTGCAGCTCGCAGTTTCCGCTGCGGACACAGGATAAACAGGAACGGTTGTGGTTGGATAAAATCAGCTGGAGCGTCTTTTTTCTGTATTCTACGAGGTCAGGCGTGTTGGTCCATACCTCAAGGCCCGGATTGATCGGGTAAACACAGGCCGCAGCCAGCTTGCCGCCGTTGATCTTAACTGTACACATACGGCAGGCGGCAATTTCATTAAGATCTTTTAAATAACATAAAGTTGGTATCTCAACATGGGCGAGTCTTGCTGCTTCCAGAATGGTGGAGCCTTCTGGAGCACTGACTTCCATGCCGTTGATTTTAATTGTAATATTCTCCATGATACGTTCTCCCTCCATTATTTCTTGTAGATAGCGCCAAACTTACACTTCTCCATACAAGCGCCGCACTTGATACACTTATCGCCATCGATAACATGCGGATTCTTGACGGTACCGGTAATTGCGTTGGCAGGACAGTTCCTTGCACAGAGCGTACAGCCCTTACACTTCTCAGGATCGATATGATAGGAGAGAAGAGCCTTACAAACGCCTGCAGGACAGGTCTTATCTACAATATGGGCTACGTATTCATCACGGAAGTACTTTAATGTGGAAAGTACCGGGTTCGGTGCTGTCTGCCCAAGTGCGCAGGCCGAGTTGGCCTTTATGTAGTAACATAATTCTTCCAGCTTGTCGAGGTCAGCCATGGTAGCCTGGCCTTTGGTGATCTTCTCTAAGATCTCCAGCATACGCTTCGTACCGATCCGGCACGGGGTACACTTTCCGCAGGATTCCTCAACCGTGAACTCTAAGAAGAACTTGGCGATATCGACCATACAGTCGTCTTCGTCCATAACGATCAGACCGCCGGAACCCATCATGGAGCCAATGGCAACCAGGTTGTCGTAGTCGATCGGAATATCAAAATGCTCTGCCGGGATACATCCGCCGGACGGTCCGCCGGTCTGAGCCGCTTTAAACTTCTTGCCGTTGGGGATACCGCCGCCGATCTCTTCGATGATCTCGCGCAGTGTGGTTCCCATCGGAACTTCTACAAGGCCGGTATTATGGATCTTGCCGCCGAGAGCGAATACTTTCGTTCCCTTGGACTTCTCGGTACCCATGGAGGAGAACCACTCCGGTCCGTTTAAGATGATCTGAGGAATGTTCGCCCAGGTCTCTACGTTATTTAAAATGGTTGGTTTGCCAAATAAACCTTTCTGTGCCGGGAACGGAGGACGCGGGCGCGGTTCGCCTCGGTTGCCTTCGATGGATACCATAAGGGCAGTCTCCTCACCACAGACGAATGCGCCTGCGCCGAGTCTTAAATCGATATTAAAGGAGAAGCCTGAGCCGAAGATATCGTCGCCCAGGAGTTCCATCTCTCTGGCCTGGTCAATGGCGATCTTCAGACGCTGTACGGCGATCGGGTACTCTGCACGAACGTAGATATAACCCTGGGAAGCGCCGATGGCGTAGCCTGCGATGGTCATGGCCTCCAGCACTGCGTGAGGATCACCTTCCAGAACGGAACGGTCCATGAACGCGCCAGGGTCGCCCTCGTCGGCGTTACAACAGACATACTTCTGGTCTGCGGCGTTGCCCTTAGCCAGCTTCCACTTGAGTCCGGTCGGGAAACCGGCGCCGCCGCGGCCTCTCAAACCGCTGTCCAGCAGAACCTGGATTACGTCGTCCGGAGTCATCTCGGTTAAAACCTTGCCGAGGGCCTGATATCCGCCGGTACCGATGTACTCTTCGATGACTTCCGGGTTGATGACGCCACAGTTGCGCAGTGCGATTCTGTGCTGCTTCTTATAGAAATCGGTATCTCCTAAGGACTTGACGCCGGATGGCGTAACCGTCTCATCATAGAGGAGTCTCTGTACAGGACGTCCTTTTAATAAGTGTTCTTCTACAATCTCAGGAATGTCCTCTTCCTTGACCATGGCGTAGAAGGTTGCATCCGGGTAAACGATCATAATCGGGCCAAGGGCACAGAGTCCATGGCAGCCTGTCTGAACGACGGAAACTTCCTCATCCAGTCCCTGCTTCTTTAATTCTTCTCTTAATGCTACCATAATCTGCTGGCTTCCGGAGGAAGTACATCCCGTTCCGCCGCAAACTAATACATGTGAACGATACATCTTGTTTCCTCCTTATTTAATGTCAGCTGAACCCAGCGTGTAATTTTCCAGAATATGACCGCCGATCAGATGCTCTTTGTATACTTCTTCCGCTTTCTCGGCGTTCATCTTGATATAAGTTACTTTTTCTTTACCAGGCTCGAGAATCTCGACGATGGGCTCATACTGGCATAAGCCGATGCAGCCTGTCTGTGTAACGGAAAAACGGTCTGTCATGTTATTTTCCTGAACGAGTGTGGAAAGTTTATTAAGAACAGGTCTTGCGCCGCTGGCGATTCCGCAGGTTGCCATACCAACCAGTACACGGGTGCGTGCGTGGTCTTCTTCGCGCATGCTGACCTGACTCTGCATTTTCTCTCGGATTGCTTTTAATTCTTCAAGAGTCTTCATGTTATTCCTCCAATTCCGGCCGGTCTAAATGACCGCGCCACCATCTGTTTCAAGTTTGTTTTCTGCCAGATATTCCTTGATATAGGCGGATACCTCTGGAGTGTCAAAGGGGATATCCCCTAAAATTTCCCGAAACTCTCTGGTATCCAGTACAAATGACGCATCGTTATAGCGGTATGTATAGAGAAAATCCGTATCCGGATGGCATGTAATGAGCGTCTCTATCGTTCCGTTCATATCTCCAAGCGGCATCCGGTCAATATGGGAAAGACCGAAAACTGCGGTGACCGTGGTTCCCACACCGGGAGTTGAGTCGATGGTAAAGCTTCCGCCGGTGCTCTCTGCAGCATACTTAAAAAAGGGAATGCCGAGGCCTACCTTTCTCGTCTTTCTGGTCGTAAAAAATGGATCCGTCACATGAGCTGCCTGCTCCTCTGTCATGCCGCATCCATCATCCGCTATGGTGATAGTCAGCAGGTCAGAAGCAGTGTCGACGGCTGCGGTGATAGCGACAAGCGCTGCGCCCGCTCTCGTGGAATTTTCCGCTACATCCAATACATTTAAAGAAATTTCTGTCATCATGGGATTTTAACTATTCATATTTGGCAAGAATGCCAGGGACGTCATCGGGTGTCAGTCTGCCGTAAACTTCGCCGTTGATCATCATGACCGGAGCGAGTCCGCATGCGCCTACGCATCGGCAGGAATCAAGGGAAAATTTACCATCGGGAGTGCATTCTCCGTTGGTAATGCCAAGAAGCTCAACCAGCTTATTGTAAATCTCGCCGGAGCCCTTGACGTAACAGGCTGTACCAAGACAGACAGAAACCTGATATTTACCCTTTGGCTGGAGGGCAAACTGGGCATAGAAGGTAGCAACGCCGTATATTTTCTCAAGCGGTATGCCCGTTTCATCAGATATCATGGTCTGTACTTCAATTGGAAGATAACCATAAATGTCCTGTGCCTTCTGCATGATCGGCATCAGGGCGCCTTTCGTGCCTTTAAGCTCGGAAATCACTTCTTTTAAAGCGGCTTCCTGCTCCTTTGTCCCGCTAAACAGGACACCTTGTTTTTTGCAAGCCATTTTATAACCTCCTTAAATTGTTGCTTATGCAATGTATCTAACATTCTACCATGATATTGAGAAAAAATCCATAGGTTCGGAGAGATTCGACAAAAAAATAACGATATATATAGGTAAAAATATACTGATTTCGCAATTAAATACATAGAAAAGTAGTAGGATATAGCAAAAGGCTGTAATCCGGCTCCTTTCGGCATCGGCAGGCAGGCCGCACACGGACCAGTTTTTTGTACAATTTTAACAGATAGAGGGCTGAAATATTCTATAAATAAAAGAAATTATATAAAAGGCTTTCCTTTCCTTCGAAAAATTACTATAATCTACTTATGAATTGAAAAAGAATATCATAGCTGAAGTGATAAAACCATCAAAAAGGAGAGTGTATGTATGACTGCTAGAGATGTAAAGGATATTCTGGGCGCCAGGGTGCTGGTCGGTGAGGATCATTTGGAGGTGGAAGTGCGGAGTGCCTGCGGTTCCGACATGATGAGTGATGTGCTGGCATTTTCCAAGGATCATTCTGTGCTGCTTACAGGGCTCTGCAATCCGCAGGTGATCCGTACCGCGGAGATGCTGGATATTGTCTGCCTTGTTTTTGTCAGAGGGAAAAAGCCCGATGATGCCATGCTGGAAATGGCGAGGGAGCGAAACTTAATTGTGATGGCCACCGGCCACCGGATGTTCTCGGCCTGTGGAATGCTTTATTCAGCGGGGCTTCATGGAGGTGCGATCTGATGGATGATGTTATCACTCTGAACTATCACATATCGCCGGATGACTTCACCAGGGCGGGTGAGGCGAGCAGCGATGTGAAGGGAAAGCTAAAGCAGATGGGCGTGAGCCCTGACGCAGTGAGAAAGGTTGCTATTGCCATGTATGAAGGGGAGATCAACATGGTGATTCATGCAAAGGGCGGGGAGATTACGGTCAACATAACGCCGGAAGAGATCGAGATGATCCTGGCGGACGTGGGTCCCGGAATCCCTGATGTAGCGCTGGCCATGCAGGCCGGATATTCCACGGCTCCGGACGAAGTGCGCTCTTTGGGCTTTGGAGCAGGCATGGGCCTCCCCAATATGAAGAAGTATTCGGATGTGCTGGAGGTTGACACAACGCTGGGAGTGGGTACAACCGTCCGGATGGTGGTGAAGATAGTATAATCTGGGGGTGAGAAGGTGGATAAATTTTATCATTCAGTCAGGCTGGATGCGGATCTGTGCATGGGATGCATTAACTGCATCAAACGGTGTCCGACCCAGGCGATCAGGGTGAGAAACGGGAAGGCGCAGATCAACAGCAAATTCTGCATTGACTGCGGCGAGTGCATCAGGGTATGCCCCCATCATGCGAAGCATGCGACGTATGACAAGCTGGATGTGCTGAAACAGTACGAATACACGGTGGCGCTGCCGGCGCCGTCCTTATACAGCCAGTTTAACAATTTAGACGATGTGAATATCGTGTTAAATGCCCTGCTGATGATGGGCTTTCACGATGTATTTGAGGTGAGCGCGGCTGCCGAGCTGGTCTCGGAGGCCACCAGAGAATACTTAAGTGAGAATCCCGACCGGCTTCCGGCCATCAGCACGGCATGTCCTTCGGTGGTGCGGCTGATCCGGGTCCGGTTCCCGAACCTGATTCCGAATCTCCTCCCGCTTAATCCCCCTGTGGAGGTGGCGGCAATCCTGGCGGCAGAGAAGGCCATGAAGGAGACCGGACTTCCAAGAGAGAAGATCGGTATCATTTTCATATCCCCGTGTCCTTCCAAGGTGACGTATGTGAAGTCTCCTCTGGGGACGGACCACAGCGAGGTGGACCGGGTGCTGGCCATCAAGGAGGTCTATCCGCAGCTGCTGTCCTGCATGAAGGCGGTGGGAGACGACCCGCCGGAGATCGGGACGTCCGGAAAGATCGGCATCAGCTGGGGACGGAGCGGCGGGGAGGCCAGCGGCCTCTTCACGGAAGAGTATCTGGCTGCCGACGGGATCGAGAATGTCATCCGGGTGCTGGAGGACATGGAGGATCAGAAGTTTACGAATTTGAAATTTGTGGAGTTAAACGCCTGCAACGGCGGGTGTGTCGGAGGCGTGCTGACTGTGGAGAACCCATATGTGGCAGAAGTCAAGCTGAAAAGACTCCGGAAATACATGCCGGTGGCGAGAAGCCATATCGAGGGCAACGCCGAGGAACTGGTTAAATGGACGAAGGATGTCCAGTACGAGCCGGTATTTAACCTGGGAAACACCATGATGGAGAGCTTTGCGAGGCTCAATCAGGTGGAGCGGCTGTGCAAGAAGCTCCCGGGCCTGGACTGCGGCTCCTGCGGGGCGCCTACGTGTAAGTCGCTGGCTGAGGATATCGTGCGCGGGGAGGCAGTGGAGTCCGACTGCGTATATTATCTGCGGGAGAATTTACATAAGCTGTCCGAGGAGGTATCTATCCTGGCAGATGACATTGCCGCGGGCAATGCGGAGGGCTATGAGATGCTGAAGGTGATGACGGAGTACATCCAGAGGATTTCGGACGAGATGTCGCTGCTTGACAGCCGGGACGAGAAGGACAAAGACCAGGAATAGGGAAGGAGCAGAAAATAGTATGACGGTTCAGGAGTTGATAGACAGTGGTATCTTCGGTGTCGTGAATGCCGGAGAGGGGCTGGAACGGGAAATCACAAAACCGTTCTGCTGTGACTTACTCAGTATTGCCATGGGGCGCGCGCCTTTTGGATGCGCCTGGGTGACGGTGATGGGCAATATGAATACGCTGGCGGTTGCGTCTCTGGCGGACGCGGCCTGTGTGATCATGGCGGAAGGGGCCGTGCTCGACGATGCGGCCATAAAGAAAGCGGTCGATCAGGAGATTACGCTACTGAAGACGGAAGAACCTATATTTGAGGCGGCACTCGCCGTCTGGAATAAGCTTCAGGCTGGGGCGCATGAAGAGCCTTAGCTACGATCTGCATATCCATTCCTGTTTATCACCGTGCGGGGATGACGATATGACCCCGGGCAATATTGTCGGGATGGCGGCTATAAAGGGGCTGGATGTGATCGCGGTAACGGACCATAATTCCTGTAAAAACTGTCCGGCTGTCCTGCATTTTGCCGAGGAATACGGCGTTCTGGCCATTCCCGGGATGGAGATCAATACCTCGGAGGAGGTTCACGCCGTCTGCCTCTTTCCTAGCCTGGAGGCGGCCATGGCCTTCGATTCCTACGTTTATGACAGGCTTATTCCATTTCCCAACAATGAGGAAATATTTGGTAAGCAGCAGCTATATAATAAGGAAGACGAAGTGTGCGGAACCGTGGCCAATCTCCTTATTAACAGCGTGGATATCTCCTTTGACGGGCTGTGGGAGCTGGTGCGCTCCTACGATGGCGTGATGTTCCCGGCCCATATCGATAAGGCGGCCAACAGCCTGATCGCCAACCTGGGCTTCGTACCTCCGGACAGCCAGTTTAGGACTGCGGAGGTGAAGGATTTGAAGAAGCTGCATGAGCTGAAACGGACCAATCCGTACCTGAATGGATGTCGGATCATCAGCAATTCCGACGCCCATTACCTGGAGGATATCCACGAGCCGGAGCTTACGATCGAGGCCGGGGAAAAGAGCATGCAGGGCATTGTGGACTGCCTGCTCCGGCCGTTGGGAGTATGAGCAGCGGACTATAGAAACGACAGGAAAGAAGCGATCCGCGCAGCAATTGCACAGACCGCCTCTTTCCTCTTTTTTTGTTGAGACATTCCTTCTGCCGCTTACGCTTCCGGGATCTCGAAGCTCTCGGAATGAAAATTGGTGTAGAAACGTCCGCTTAAGGCGGTAAAACGGAGGACGCAGTAATCCGGGTCTGTGACTCCGCCAGGGTAATACATGGTGTCGCCCTCCTGCCAGATCATCTCCCTGCTCTCGCTGTCCTCCAAAACCTCCATGGTTCCGGTCAGCATGGCGCCGCGGAAAAAGCGGCTGTCGCAGACGTAGACACACGCCTTCGGGTTTTCACGGAACTGCCCGACCCTCATGGAAGAGGTGTTTGTGGTGAAATAGATGGTTCTGATTCCATCTCGTTTCCGTGGCCGCAGCATGGCCTTGACATTGGGAAATCCATCTGCGGAGACGGAACCGATAAATGAGACACTCTGTTTGTCAAGCATATTTCCTACGGTATTCTGGGCGTCTTTCATATGTAAATCCTCCTTTTTTCTCATTATAGAACGGTGAGACGGGCGTGAACAGTACCCACTTTTTTGTAACTACAGCAGCCCTTTTTCTCTCAGAAAATCTTCCCGCCCATCTTCTGTCATCATGTCGATCCCAACGCTCTGCATGATGGTAACCGCCTCAAAGATCTTCCTGCCCCGGTCGGTTAAGTAGTATTCCACCTTCAGCGGATAGCCGTCGTAGGTGGTCTTGCCAACGAAGCCGTACTGGGCCAGCTCGCTTAACTGCTGGAGCAGCATCTTCTGGGAAATGCCGGCGATTTCTTTTTTGAGAGAGGAGAGGGAGCTGCCGCCCTTGTTCAGCTGCCACAGGATGATGGGCTTCCATTTGCCCCTGATTGCATCGTGAGTGAGCTCCAGCGGGCAGGTATATTCGTTTCGCTGTTTCATGTCTGATACCTCCTGAACACGTACGTCCTATGCGGGGCGGATCGATTTTTTGTACTCGGTGGGCGATACGCCGATTTTTTTCTTGAAGATTCTTGTAAAATAATTCACGTCTTCGATTCCTACATAGTAGGCAATATCCTGAATCTGAATATCGGTGGTGTTCAGCAGCTTCAGAGCGGTGTCGATCCGGCGGCCGTTGACGTAGTCGGTCAGGGTCATATCCATCTCCCGGCGGAACAGAGAGGAGAGGTAACTGGCGTTGACGCTGAACATCTGTGATAAGGATTTTAAACTCAGGTCTGAGCTTAAGTTTAAGTTAATGTGGTTTAAGAGGTCTCGGATCAGCGGCGGATAGTTCTTGAGGGACTGATTCTTGACGAGAAGGCAGTATTTCCGCACCATCTCAATCCGCAGGTTCTCCAGCTGTCTGCGGGAGGTCGAGGCCTCAATCTGGACAGCATAATGATGGGAGATCTCATCTAAGTATACCGGATGGACCACCGCCTTCTCCGCGGCCTTGCGCAGCAGCGTATTTAAAACAATAATCAGGTTCTTGCTGTCGCGGATGGGGTCCTTGTATCTGGGGGCGATGCGGAAATCTAAAAACGTCTCGAAGCGGCGGACTGCCAGCACCTGATCTCCCCGCATGACGGCATCCAGAAATTCGTTTTCGGCGGCGTAGCGTTTTTCCGTCACGTGGATGGAAAATGCGTGTTCCGGATCGGGAACATAGTTCCAGCCGCTGTACTGCTCGTTCCAGTCCTCTGTCATGTAGCGGATGGTGAGATCGTGATGGTCCTCGTACAGGAAGACGGCAATATGGTTTAACGCCGCGGTGATTCGCGCGGGATCAACGATGGATAAGTTCTGATAGTACTGCTTTAACACGGGAAGCGTCTCTAAGGTCAGCCGGTTCCGATTGATGACTCGGTTATACAGGAACTCGTTGGCTTCCTCCGTCATATAGGGACCTACCAGAAGGCAGCCGGAATGATTCTTTTCCGGAAGCGGCATGAGAATATAGTGACTGAAAAAATGGTCCGTGATGCTGTAGATATATTTCTCCTCGGCTTTTTCCATTATTTCACTGAACAGTTCCCTGGCGTCATGTCCGGTGAAAATGGATTTCCGCAGGGAGTAATCAATATCCGTCAGTTCTTCCGAACCGGGAGAGAGAACGGAGGTCTGCACGCCGAGCGTGGTGGATAGAAGGGAGATCATCAGATCGATGACCGCTGTCTGAGGTTCATGGCTCATATAAGGGGGTCTCCTTTGTAACGAAATCTTTATACTACTTTTTTTTTTATATTATACCATACAAAACAAATATTGTGCTGATAACTACAAAAATTATCCTCAAGACTTTTATGTATTTATGGTAAAGTTTGTTTATCGAAAAAAGATAAACTTACCTTTAGGAGGGGAAATTTTGCATGGAAAGAAAATTTGGTTTCAGGGATAAGATCGGTTATATGTTCGGCGATTTCGGCAATGATTTTTTCTTTATGCTGGCCAGCACGTTTCTTATGGTATTCTATACGAAGGTACTCGGCATCAGTGCAATGGCGGTAGGAACGCTGTTTCTGGTTGCCCGGTGTGTGGACGCATGTACTGATATTACCATGGGGCATATCGTGGATACGGCAAAGCCTGCAAAGGACGGAAAATTCCGACCGTGGATCCGCAGGATGTGCGTTCCGGTGGTCGTGGCCGGCGTCCTGATGTTTAATCCGTTTATCGCGGATAAGTCCATGACATTTAAGATGGTGTACATCTATCTTACATATTTATTCTGGGGAAGTATCTGCTATACGGGAATCAATATCCCCTATGGCTCCATGGCGTCGGGAATCACCGCGGAACCCATCGAGAGAGGCCAGCTTTCCACATTTCGAAGCGTAGGCGCGGCACTGGCCGGCGTGTGTGTCAATGTGGGCGTGCCCCTGTTTGTATACGCCAATGAGGGTGGAAACCAGGTGGTTCTGGCAGACCGTTTCTTCTATATTGCCTGCCTGTTTGCGGTTTTGGCCCTGATCTGCTATATCCTGTGCTACAGCCTGTCAACAGAGCGTGTTAAGCCACAGTTGAAGGAGACAAACAAAGGCAGCTTTGCAAGAGCTGTGAAAGGAATGATGCACAATCGCAGCCTGCTGGCCATCATCGGAGCGGCCATCGTTCTTCTGCTCTCCATGCTGTTGTCCGGAAGCATGAATACGTACTTATACATGGATTACTTTAAGAGTAAAGAAGCCATGTCACTGGCCGGATTCTTCAGTACCGGCGCAACTCTGATTCTTGCACCATTTTCAACGACGATTTTGAAGAAGTTCGGTAAGAAAGAAGCTTCCGCATTTTCCGTACTATTTGCTTCCGTTATTTATTTCATTCTGTTTTTTGTCAGAATTCAGAACCCATGGGCCTTCTGTGTCATGATTGCCTTTGGAAACCTGGGAACCGGACTCTTCAACCTCTTAATCTGGGCGTTTATCACCGATGTAATTGATTACCAGGAGGTACAGACCGGAAGCCGCGACGACGGCACTATTTACGCGGTATACTCCTTTGCTCGTAAGATCGGCCAGGCGCTGGCAGGCGGCCTCGGCGGCTGGGTTCTGGGTGCGATCGGCTACCAGTCCTCCAAAGCGGGTGAGGTCATCGTGCAGACGGAATCCGTTACCAAAAATATCTATACCGTGGCGACTCTGGCTCCGGCCGTCTGCTACCTGATTGTAGGCCTGATCCTGTTGTTTGCATATCCGCTGTCCAAGAAAGTGGTAGAGGAAAACAACCGTATTCTTGCGGAGAGACGGGCGGCTGAGAAATAGATGGGCGGCTGAGAAATAGATGGGCGGCTGAGAAATAGATGGACTGCTGCGGAAAACAACGGCTGCTGTGAAAAACTAACTGCAAGGAAAGGTGAGGACAATGGGTGATTTATTTGAGAGCTTTCAGAGGAAAAGGGAGTATCTGATCTGCATCGATTCTGACGGATGTGCCATGGACACGATGGATATCAAGCATTTTCAATGCTTTGGCCCCTGCATGGTGAGGGAATGGGGGCTGGAGCAGTGGGAGGAGGCGCTCCTGGAGCGCTGGAACGAAGTGAATCTGTATTCCATGACCCGTGGAATCAACCGGTTCAAGGCGCTGGCTATCGTTCTCCACGAGGCCTCCGGAAAGTACCGCTCCATAGACGGGATCGATGCGTTTGTCCGGTGGTGTGAGACGGCGCCGGAGCTGTCGGGCGAGGCATTGTCGAGGATGGAGACGGACGAAGCCCACGTTTGTTTTCAGAAGGCCCTCTCCTGGTCGAAGGCAGTAAATGCAGCCATCGGAGGACTTCCGGAGGAGGCGAAAAAGCCGTATGAGGGTGTGGCGGAAGGTATCCGGGCGGCGCATGAGAAGGCCGATATCGCCATTGTCTCATCGGCCAATAAGCAGGCGGTGGTGGAGGAATGGGAGCGGTGCGGACTTCTTCCATTCAGCGATATCGTGCTGACACAGACCGAGGGCTCCAAGGCGTACTGCATCAGCCGCCTTCTGGAGGCCGGATATGAAAGAGATCACGTCCTGATGATCGGTGACGCGCCCGGAGACCATCAGGCGGCCGGACAGAACGGTGTCTGCTACTATCCGATTCTGGTGAAGAGGGAGGCGCAGTCCTGGAGACAGTTTCGGGAGGAAGCGCTGGAACGTTTTCTAAACGGCAGTTACCGGGGCGGATATGAGAATCAGTGTGCTGCGGATTTTGAGAAAAATTTAGGAAAAGGAGATAACAATGGTTAATTTAAGAGAAAAACCTTATTATTTAAATGAGGAAGATATGAAATGGGTGGAGGATACCATCGCATCTATGACGGATGAGGAGAAGATCGGACAGCTGTTCGTCAATATGGTGACCTCCAGAAAACCGGAAGATCTGGAAAATGCGGTAAAGAACTATCACGTCGGAGCGATTCGCTATCACAATGCGCCGCCGGAGGAGTTATACGAGCAGAACCGGATTCTTCAGGAAAATTCGAAAATCCCGCTGTTGATCGCTTCCAACTGTGAGGCGGGCGGAAACGGCGGCGTGGGCGGCGGTACCGCGGTGGCCTGCGGGGCGGCGACGGCGGCTGCGGACGACGAGGAGACTGCCTGTGAGGTGGCGAGAATCGGGGCTTTAGAGAGCGCGGCTATCGGATGCAACTGGAACTTCGCACCAATTGTAGATCTGCTCTATAACTGGAGAAATACCATTGTCCAGTGCAGGGCCTTTAACAACAGCCCGGAAGATACCATCCGGTATGCGAAGGCATTTTTCAAGGGTACCAGAACGCAGAATATGGCTACCTGTATGAAGCATTTCCCAGGCGATGGAACCGAAGAGAACGACCAGCACCTTCTCATGGGCGTTAATGATATGACCTGCGAGGAGTGGGACAATACCTTCGGAAGAGTCTACAAAGAACTGATCGACGAAGGCGTCATGACCATTATGGCGGGGCATATCGCACTTCCCGCTTATACGAGAAAGCTTCGTCCCGATACCGCAGACGAGGATATTCTGCCGGCAACCCTGTCCCCGGAGCTGATTACGGATTTATTGAAGGGCCGTCTTGGATTCAATGGCCTGGTAGTAACCGACGCGTCTCACATGATCGGCATGTTTGCAGCCATGCCTCGCCGGGATCAGGTTCCGCAGGCGATTGCCGCGGGCTGCGATATGTTCCTGTTCTTCAACGATATGGACGAGGACTTCGGCTATATGATGGAAGGTTACAGAAACGGCGTAATTACGGAGGAGAGGCTAAGTGACGCGCTTCACCGGATTCTCGGAATTAAGGCGGCGCTGAAACTCCACAAGCTGCAGGCCGAAGGCCGTCTGATGCCTCCGAGAGAGCAGCTGTCGGTGATCGGATGCAGCGAGTTCCACAAGTCTGCCGCAGAGCAGGCTGACAAGTTCATTACTCTCGTCAAGGACACGAAACATTACCTTCCAATGACGCCTGAGAAGTATAAGAGGGTGAAGCTGGTATTTATCGGCGGAGAGGGAACGGTGATCGCCGGCAAGCTTCAGGCGGATGACAGCGCTCCCATAAAGGAGATGGTCGTAAGGAAGCTTACGGAAGCCGGATTTATCGTGGACGGCGATACGCCGGCTATAAAAGGAAAGATGGAGGACCTGCGCAAAAAGTATGACGCGTGTCTGGTGGTATTTAACGTATCGGGATTCGCACAGTACAATACCATGCGTGTAAAATGGGCGCAGCCTGCGGACCAGCCGTGGTACGTGTCGGAACTGCCCACCATATTCCTCTCTCTGAACTATACAAACCATCTGATCGACGTGCCGATGGCGAAGACTTATATCAATGCCTATCTGAATTCGGAGGAAGCAGTATCCGCCGCTATCAGTAAAATGACCGGAAAGTCCCCGTTTAAGGGCAGATACAGTGAAAATGTATTCTGCGGCCGCTGGGATACCAGAATTTAATCGTAAAACAGAAACTCCTCTGCCGGATTGAGTTCCATCCAAACGGCAGGGGAGTTTCTGTCTTACGATTTCAATTCTTTCACAGTCAGTCCGTTTTCACGGCCCTGTTTCCTCCAGCCGATTGAAGCGGCGGCTATGTAGAGAGGGCGGGGGAAGGATAGGGAGATGAGCTGGTCCTTTCCCTTTTCAAGGCGTCCGATGCGCGCAGCCATGTCTTTCAGCGCAGTGCCCAGCGGCTTCTTGATGCCCTTTTGCAGCGGTGCGCCTTTTAACTGAGGCAGCATGGCCCCGGCGCCGCATCCAATGCCCTGTTTGTATTCGAAACCGCAGCGCAGGCACCAGCTCTCCACGATCCGAAGCGCGAGTGCGGCCTGCTTTCCCTCGTAAAATCCGCAGTTTACGGCGGCATAGACGGCCAGCGGTTCTTCAGTTTCCAGAAGCCTGTTGTTTTTCTGCTGCCATTCCAGTTCCATTAAAAAGGAAAGCAGATGGGACGGAACGGCATCCACATAGAGCGGGAAGGAGAGGACAAGAAAGCTGGAACCGCTAAACTGTTTTACGTCCTCGGGGGATGGCTCCCAGCGCATGCCCGTGTAAGCGGACGAGGCGGCAGGATGGGTAGCGGTAACGGTCATGACGGCCGTCTCTGTGCCGGGATCGAGTAAAGACCTTAAATCGTCCAGCAGCGCACCGGAGGAGCTGTCGCGTCTCTTCGGGCTGCCGTTTATCAAAATTCCTTTCATGCCATATTCCCCCTTATCTGTTCCGGTGTCTGATAGAAATGCACGGTGCAGCCGGAAGCTCCGAAATTGACGGCATTTGCCTTCGCCAGGCGTTCCGCGGTCTCTTCCTCCAGCTTTGTGATGGCATCCCCATAGAAATGCGTCGTGATTGCCATACGGTTATCGTGCCGCATGACATGGTGCATCTCTCCGTCAATGATGCGGAAAAATGGCTGGAGATAACCGATGCTGCGGTCCAGCACGTTCTTCACGTAGGGGCTGTAGCCGCCATAGCAGCAGCGGCTGATGAGTATGAGCTCACTGGTCCTGGACAGCAGTTTGCCCATCTCCTGATAGGAATCGGGAAGGACGCAGCTGCCCGGAGTCTTGATCCAGCAGCCAAAACAGCCAATGCAGGGGCGTGCCGGATACATGGGGGAAAGGATGACAGCAGGCGGCTCGGAGGTTCCGAGCCTGGTCAACTGAGCGGTTTCGGGAAACAGCTCTTCAAATACGGCGGAGTCAAAGTCGTGGATGATTGTTTTCACTGAGGGGACCTCCTTTTTGGGTGTTTGCTGTTGTGGTGGAGATTTCTGTTGCAGTGGAGATTTCTGTTGCAGTGGAGATTTCTGTTGCAGTGGAGATTTCTGTTGTGGTGGAGTTTTCTGCCGCCGCGGTATTCTCTTTCCTCCCAATCTTTTCGGATCCGGCGGAAATGCGTTCGTCTGTGCGCGCGGCCAGTTGGGAACACCATTCAATCAGCATTTCATAGTAACGGATTCCATAGACGAGTACGGATCCGTGGAACGTGTGGCCGGCGGCCAGATTTCTGATATTCAGCTCTTCTTTCTGTGCCTTCAGCTCTTCGAGCCCTACGGAGGCGGTCTCCATAAACAACTCCAGATTCTGCTTTGCCGTGATGGGCTCTAAATACTCGTAGAAGAAAAACGGCACAAGGTAGTCGAGGCGTGTTTTGGCAAAACGCACCGGCTGCTTTAACCAGGTAAGAAAGACACCGCGGCCTTCTTCCGTAATGGAATAGAGCTTCTTAAACTTTCCTCCGGTCACTTTTTCTTCTGAGAGAATAAGTTTTTTCTCTTCCAACCTCTTTAACGCGGGATAAATGCTCCCATAGCTTGCATCGAAGAAATAGGACGTGCTTTCCGCCATATACTGCTTTAAGTCATAACCGCTGGCGGCGCATCCCATTAAAAAACCAAGAATGATATACTCTAACATGATATTACCTCCTGATATATATCAAAACGATATATACTATACCGATACTATATCAGGTAACTATTCCAAAGTCAAGGGCATAAAAAAACAAGTGACGGTTGACGTACCCTTTTTCTTTCATGTACAATGAAAGAGGACGCCGCCTGTCATCGTGTATAAGAGCACAGGCGGGAAAGGAAGAGGTATGAGAAATCTTTTCGCGAAATACAGGGAAGTTATACTCGGTCTGTTGATACTGATTTTACTGACCGTGTCGTGGCTCTTATACGCGAGTACTCTGAAACATGATTTTCAGAATGAGATCATCTCTTCTCTTGAGGAGGTTTCAACACAGGGAAAGAGTATTCTGGAAAAAGAGATAAATGGAAAACTGGAATTATTGACCGAGGTTTCGCGCCGCGTCGGTTTTTACACTGTGGACAATTATGAGGAGGCCGCTGCCATGCTGGCCTCCACCGCGCAGGAGAATGGTTTTAAGCGGATGGGGGTCATCACTGCGGATGGAACGACATATACCACGGATCATGTACATATGGATCTGTCCGACCGTCCTTATTACAGAAAGGGACTGGCGGGAGAAAACAGTGTGTCCGATCCCCTGGTGGACCGGGAGGGGAGTGAAACGATCCATGTATATGCG
This sequence comes from Hungatella sp. L36, assembly GCF_014288035.1. Taxonomy (NCBI): domain Bacteria; kingdom Bacillati; phylum Bacillota; class Clostridia; order Lachnospirales; family Lachnospiraceae; genus Hungatella; species Hungatella sp. L36. The sequence goes on from NZ_JACOPC010000003.1 coordinate 471,509, forward strand.
GTGCCTGTCTATCATAATAGAGAGGTGACGGCGGTTCTGTTTGGCACCTATGATATCAACGAGATGCGCAGGCAGCTGGAGGTGACCTCCTTCGGAGGACGCGGATATACCTATATCGTCAATAAAGAGGGCAACTGCATCGTGGATTCCACTAATTCCTATAGTTATCCCAATATGCAGAACATTTTTACGTCCATGGAAGCGGAAGACCGGAAGAATCAGGCGATTGCGGACCGGATGAAGGTGGATTTTGAGAATGGGCAGGATGGATGCGTCAGATTCATGAATAAAGGGGTTCAGTACATGTACTACAGGCCGCTGCCCATCAATGACTGGTATCTGCTCACCGTGGCACCGGCCAGTGTGCTGGACAGCAAGATGAACGCGGTGCTGGGGCGGACGTATCTGCTGGGCGTGTTTATGGTGCTGATTTTTGCGGGAATCCTGGTTTATATTCTGAAGGATCAGAAACGGAGGAAGGCCGAGCTCATGCACAGCCTCTATACGGATGAGATCACCGGCGGTTACTCCTTTGCCAAATTCCAGGTGGAGGCGGAGAAAAAGATACGCCGGGCTGAGGCGGGGAGCCTGTCCCTGGTCAGCCTGGATATCGATGATTTTAAGTTTATCAATGAGCTTCTGGGATATGAGGAAGGAAATCACCTGATCCGGTATATCCATGGAGTTCTGGCGGGATGGTGCGGAGACGAGGAAATTTTCGCTCATCAGTCCGCGGATATGTTTGTGGCACTCGTTGACGGTCACGACCACGATGCCTTGTGCAGGCGGCTGGAGGAGCTTTGCAGCCGTCTTCAGTCGTATTCCATCTGGCCTCAGAATAAGCTGGCTATCGTGCCGGCCATGGGGATATTCCAGATTCGAGATAAGAGCCTTACACTGGATTTCTGTCTCGACTGCGCAGGCATTGCCAGAAAGAGCCGAAAGGGACAGTTCGCCGTCCATTACGCATTTTATGATGAGCGGGTGAAGGAGCAGATCTATCGGGATAAGCGGATCGAAGCCGTGATGAAGAGAGCGCTGGAAAATGGAGAATTCAAGGCGTATTACCAGCCCCAGTATGACGCAGAATCTAAGCGGATCGTAGGGGCAGAGGCCCTGGTGCGCTGGGCGAGGCCTGACGGTGAGATCGTATCGCCGGGCGAGTTTATCCCGCTGTTTGAGAAAAATGGATTCATCAGCGAGCTGGACCGGTATATGTTCCGGATTGTCTGTGAACAGCAGAAGGAATGGGGGAACCGCGGATATGCGGTGGTGCCGGTATCCGTCAATGTATCGAGAAAGCTTCTCTATGACCTGAATTTTGTGGAGAAATACAACCGGATTCTGACAGAGACTGCGGTGGAAGTCCAGAATGTGGAGGTCGAGATTACGGAGAGCGTGTTCTTCGACAATCAGCCTCGTCTATTGGATGCCATCAGGCATCTGCATCAGTCCGGTTACCGGATCCTTCTGGATGACTTCGGTACGGGGTATTCCTCTATGGCCATGCTGAAGGACATGTCGTTTGATACGCTGAAGATCGATAAAAGCTTTGTCGACAATATTGGTGATGAGAGAGGCAATAAGATCGTGGATGGCATCATACGCCTGGCGGAGTCGCTGGAGCTGAGCACCATCGCCGAGGGCGTGGAGACGAGAGCGCAGTATGAGTATTTAAAGGCGCACGGATGCGACGTAATACAGGGGTATTACTTTGGCCGGCCGATGACCGCAGAATCATTTGAAATGCTGCTGAGCAGCCAGACGGCCGGCAGATAGAGTTTTGTAAGCAGGAGCAGGAGCCCGGGAGGTAATCTTATGGGGTCTGCTCCTCTTTTTTATCCTGGGAGAGGATCAGGCGGTTGATCTCATCCGCCTCGTGGCGGTGTACGGCCGAAAAGTACCGGTCGATCAGGACCGCGATAAACACACACAGCAGTGATGTGTATAGAAAGCTGCTGATGGTGAGAACCGTCCAGTTTAAAACAAAGCTTGCGGTTATGATAATCGCATACTCTGCTGCGAAGAACGTGATCTGGTACGCTCTTTCCGACTGAAACGGAATGTGATCGCACACGACTGATATGAGCTGTATGAAAATGATAAGCCCTGTAAGTTCCAGGACAAAGACGCCGCTCAGTGCATAGTTGTTTCCCAGAATCAGGTTATAGACGGCGTTAAACAGGATGACGATGGTAAATGCGATCGCCGAACTGGGAAGATAGGTTCTTAATAATCGTTTCATGGCATTTCCTCCTTGTTATCGGGATAATTTTTCTTTCAGCGCAGGTATATAATTTCTGCTGACAATGAGCTTTTCGCCGTTTTTCAGCAGGGCTTCCAGCCTGTGATTCCACAGGGGGGACACGCTCTTCAGCCAGGCGGTGTTGACGATGCAGTTCTTGCTGATCCGGACAAATGTGGTATTGGCCAGCTTTTCCTCGAGGGACGAAAGCGTCTCACGGCTTTCGTACACGTTTTTGCCGCTGTAAAGGAATGTGCGCCCGTCAGCGGAGTCCACATAGATAATCTCCTCGGAATGCAGATAGAAGGAAGTCTCTCCGATCCGCCCTTCCAGTGAAAAGGAGTACTGGCGGATATAGTCCAGGAGACGCCTCAGCCGCGGGTCGGCAATGTGGCACCGGATTTCGATTTCGGGCTCGGAAAGGCCGAGCCCCTCGTGCAGTGTTATTTTCATGTCATTCTCCTTTTTGGATATCCTGTGCACCGGATTTATGATATCATTATAGAAGCGGCAGGAAAAAAGAACAAGGGGAACCGGCCAAGATGCCTTGAGGGGCGATGAAATACAGAGAGAGGAAGAGAAGGAGAAGATAACATGGCAAAGACGATGGGAGCTGTTATGGGGGATAACATGGAAGAGGAGATCATTCTTGAGACAGAAAGGCTGGCTCTGCGGCGGCTTCGGCGGGCAGATTACGCTGACCTCTGCCTGATGCTAAAGGATGAAGAGGTGATGTACGCCTATGAGCACGCATTTGAGGACTGGGAGGCCGCCGACTGGCTGGACCGTCAGCTTATGCGCTATGAAAAATACGGGTTTGGCTTATGGGCCGTGATTTTAAAGGAGAGTGGGGAGCTGATCGGACAGTGCGGGCTGACCATGCAGGAGGCCGGCGAAAGAGAGGTGCTGGAGGTCGGGTATTTATTCAGAAAGGATTTCTGGCACTGCGGATACGCGCTGGAGGCAGCCGCCGCGTGCAGGGATTACGCATTTGAGAAGCTGGGAGCGGAGGAGGTGTATTCCATTATCCGGGATACCAACGCTCCTTCCAGGGCAGTGGCGGAGAGAAACGGCATGACCGTTTGCGGCAGTATCGTTAAGCACTACTATGGAATGGACATGCCCCACCTTCTGTACAGAATCAGCCGCACGGAAGCGGGGGCAGATTCGGGGCAGAAGTCGGGGCAGGATCTGGAGCATGTGTGAAATGCTATTTCTCGTCACATACCTGGAATATGAAGAATTTTAAATAGTAAGAGGTTTCATCTCCGGACCAGAGAATGGGATGATCCGGGGCCTGCGTCCGGTATTCGACCTGGCGGAGGCGCTTGTGGACATTGCCGGCGGCTTCCCGGATGGTCTTTTCAAACAACTCCGGTGTCATGAAGTGGGAGCAGGAGCAGGTGGCTAAGTAGCCGCCGTCCTTTACCAGCTTCATACCTCTTAAATTGATCTCCCGATAGCCTTTAACCGCGTTCTTTACGGAGTTTCTGGACTTTGTGAAGGCGGGGGGATCGAGGATGACGACGTCGAATTTCTCACCCTGGCGTTCCAGCTCGGGAAGCAGCTCGAAGACATCGGCACAGCGGAATTTGACCGTATCGGAGAGGCCGTTTAAGGCCGCGTTTTCTTCGGCCTGGGCGACTCCAAGCTCGGAGGCGTCCACACCCAGGACGGAGGAAGCGCCAGCCAGACCGGCATTAAGCGCAAAGGAGCCGGTATGGGTGAAGCAGTCTAATACCCGTTTGCCGGCGCAGAGTCTCTGAATTGCCAGCCGGTTGTATTTCTGATCAAGGAAGAAGCCTGTTTTCTGCCCGTCTTTGACATCTACGAGATAATGCACGTTATTTTCCACGATCTCCACCTTGGTGTCGAAGGGATCGCCGATGAAGCCCTTGAAGCGCTCCATGCCTTCCTGGAGCCGGACCTTGGCATCACTTCGTTCGTAGACGCCGCGGATCTGGATTCCGTCCTCGGCCAGGACCTTCTTAAGCTTGTCCAGGATAACCGGCTTGAACCGGTCGATTCCCAGGGCAAGGGATTCCACAACGAGTACGTCGGAAAACTTATCGATGACAATACCCGGAAGAAAGTCGGCCTCGCCGAAGATGAGACGGCAGCTGGAGGTGTCGGTCGTGGTCTTCCTGTACTCCCATGCGGCGCGCACTCTCATCTCCAGAAAGTCGTCGTCCACAACGGTATCCTTTTTTCTGGACATCATGCGGACGGTCAGCTTGGAGTTGGTGTTGATGAAGCCATGGCCCAGCGGATAACCGTCGAAGTCTTCCACGAATACCATGTCGCCATTGGCGTAATCCCCCTTGATGGTGTCGATCTCATTGTCATAAATCCACATGCCGCCGGCTTTCAACGAGCGGCCTTCGCCTTTTTTTATCCTTACAACTGCAGATTCCATATAGATTCTCCTTTTTGATTGTGAATACTCTTGTATGTTAAAACTGGTTTTTCAGTCTGCTCAGCAGACGGTACAGCGGGTCAAACAGCAGGAGTGTGACGGCAAAGTTGCTGATGCCGTGAACAATGTCGAAGGGAATTCCTGCTGTCCACCATGCAAACGCGGCTCCGATGCCGCCTGTAAAGAAGTAGGAGACGGCGCACAGCAGCCCGAAGAGCATACCGAAGATCCCTGCAAGCAGTGCGGCCGATATCGAACGCGGTTTTCCGTTCCATCCCATGAGAAATACGGAACCGCAAAGGATCGCCCACACATAGAGATAAGAAAACCACCACAGGCCGAAGCCGTAGATCAGTCCCTCCAGAATGACGAATACATAGAGGATGAACCAGACATGGCGGCGGAATACGAGGGAATACAGAATCAGCAGGAGCGATACCAGCTCGACATTGGGAAGCCAGGAAAGGCTGACCTGCAGCACCAGAAGGATTGCGGCAAGAAACGCGTCACGGACAAGTTCCTTTGTTTTCATGTTGTCCCCCTTTTCTGTTATCGTTTGTTCCCCCACCATTCTCAGCTTCCCGGTCTGCCCCGGCTTGCTCATGCGGCCTTTCCTGTGACTTTGCAGGGAATTAGCAATTCTTAACGCGCAGAATTTTTCGTTCAGGGGAAATGCCCACCTGTTTGAGCGCAGCGAGTTTGGGCATTTTCACTGGCTTTTAGAAAAATCCTGCACGTTTAGAAGTGCTTATGCCCGAAACCGGAACAGGAAAGGCCGCATGAGCAAGCCGGGGCAGACCGGGAAGCTGAGAATGGTGGGGGAAGAATCCCCTTTTGTCCAAAGAAACGGCGGCTCCATTACTGGTCCGCCGGTGTATATACAATACTGTAATTTTCGCCGTCTTTGATGGGCTGCATGCTGATGCCGTAGTTGCAGGGTTCATGATCTAAAAGCAGCGCCCAGTAGGCTCCATCCTGTGTATAGTCCGCCCGCACTCCATTGACGGTAATCATCATGAGGCCGTATTCCTCGGTGGTGGTGCCTTCTATGGTCAGTTCCGGAATGTCATCCACCGCCTCCTTCAAGTACTGCGCCTCGGTAGTAACGTGATAGCTGTCCTCACTGCCATCCTTGTAAACCACATCGATGGTGATGGTCTTACTGCCAACCATGGGAACGGGCTTTGAAAAGTTATAGATAACCAGCAGCAGCGCCAGCACGGCCACAGCCACGCAGGCACCGAGAAACGGGGAGGGACGTTTCAGTCTCTTATGTCCTTGTTTGTCTGTAATCATCATTAAAGTCTTCTTTCTATCCATTTGAAATCTTATAACTCGCACGAAGCTTATGAAGTGCCTCACCGAGTGCTCCTAGTATAGCATAAAAAGGCGGGGAAACTCAAGAAAATTTAGGGATACAGAGAAAATACTTTTCCCAATGCCCGGGGTGGTGTATAATGAGGGGCAGTTGGCCGCCGTCAATTGGCATGATAACGGGAACGGGGCGGCCGGACAAGAGATGAAACGGAGACTCAAAATGGAAGAAAATCAGAATATCAGACAGGAAATTGCAGAGTGTGAGAAATTATTGATCGGTCTGGGGGAAGAGTGGAAGGCGGAGCTTGTCCCGGATATAGCAAATGTGTATGAGAAGCTGGCGGAGCTGACGGAGGGCAGGGACTTTTTTATTGTGACGACGGTGACGGATGCCCGGATCTTTGAGTCCGGGATTGATGCGTCGAGAATTGTGGCTCCCTGCGGAAATGAAACGTGGCGCCAGTGCTCCCGCTCCTGCACGAAGGATATCTGGGAGCCGGGGGAGATTCCGGACGATATATGCCCTCACTGCGGCGCGCCGCTGACGGGAAATACCATCAAGGCGGAAACTTATATTGAGGAAGGCTATCTGCCACAGTGGAATAAGTATACAGCCTGGCTGGCCGGCACATTGAACAAGAGGCTGGTTATTCTGGAGCTGGGGGTAGGATTTGCCGTGCCTACGGTGATCCGGTGGCCGTTTGAGAAGACAGCGGCGCTGAATAAGAAGGCTCATATGTACCGGATCCATGGAAAATTTGCACAGCTTTCCGCTGAAATGGGGGAAACGGCTGTGTCTGTCCCGGTGAATTCTGTGGAGTACTTTAGAAATTTATACTTCAACTTTTAAAGTTGTACAATCAGGTATCCTGTGATAAAATGTTGAAAAAAGGCGATACGAGGTGGCGGCCATGATAGCGATTATTGATTACGATGCCGGAAATTTAAGAAGTGTGGAAAAGGCACTGGATGCATTGGGAGAGCAGCCGGTTATCAGCCGGGATGAGAAGACGATTCTTTCCGCGGATCGGGTGATTCTGCCGGGAGTTGGTTCCTTTGGAGATGCCATGGGGAAGCTCCGTCAATACGGATTAGTGGATGTGATTCACCGCGTGACAGACCAGGGAACTCCGTTTTTAGGGATTTGTCTGGGGCTGCAGCTTTTATTTGAGCGGAGCGGGGAGAGCGAAGGCGTCCCCGGCCTGGGAATTCTTCCGGGAGAGATTGTGAAGTTCCCGGATACACCGGGGCTCAAGGTTCCCCACATGGGCTGGAACTGTCTGGACATCCGTCCGGAAGCAAAGCTTTTTAAAGGACTGGCTTCGGGGGAATATGTGTATTTTGTCCATTCATATTATTTAAAAGCGGAGAATGAAGGGGATGTGGCGGCGTCCTCCGTTTACGGTGTCCGTTTTCACGCTTCCGTGGAACACGGCAACATCTTTGCCTGTCAGTTCCACCCGGAAAAGAGTGGTACCACGGGATTAAAGATTCTGAAAAATTTCATCGAACTACAATAGGAGGTGGTCGGATGCTGACGAAAAGGATAATTCCATGTCTCGATGTACATAACGGACGCGTGGTGAAGGGCGTCAATTTCGTGAATTTAAAGGATGCCGGAGATCCGGTGGAGATCGCGGCCGCATACGATAAGGCCGGAGCGGATGAGCTTGTCTTTCTGGATATCACAGCTTCCTCCGACAACCGGAATACCGTGGTGGATATGGTGCGCCGCGTGGCGGAAACTGTTTTTATCCCATTTACCGTGGGCGGCGGAATCCGCACGGTAGATGATTTTAAACTGCTTCTCCGGGAGGGCGCGGATAAGATATCCATCAATTCCTCTGCCATCAACACACCGGAGCTGATCTCCGATGCGGCGGACAAATTCGGACGCCAGTGCGTGGTTGTCGCCATCGATGCCAGAAGGCGGGCCGACGGAAGCGGATGGAATGTATACAAAAACGGCGGCCGTATCGACACAGGGCTGGACGCTGTGGAGTGGGCCATGAAGGCCGACCGCATGGGCGCGGGGGAGATTCTCTTAACCAGCATGGACTGCGACGGCACAAAGGCCGGATATGATGATGAATTAAATGCCGTGATCGCAGACTGCGTCTCCGTACCGCTCATCGCGTCGGGCGGCGCTGGAACAAAAGAACATTTTTACAATGCCCTGACGACGGGAAAAGCAGACGCTGCGCTGGCGGCTTCCCTGTTCCATTATAAGGAACTGGAGATCATGGATCTGAAGCGCTATCTGGCGGACCGGGGACTGCCTGTGAGATTATAGGGCAGAGGATTACGATACAGTCAAAAGTATACAGGACAATACGAAAGGAAATAACAGCAAAATGGGTGCGATCGATAATGACTGGCTGGAACCACTGAGTGTGGAGTTTAAGAAGCCATATTACAAGGAACTTTATAAGAAGGTTAAGCAGGAGTATGAGACGAAAAGAGTCTTTCCGGAGGCGGATGATATCTTCAATGCGTTTCAGTTTACGCCCCTTTCCAAGGTAAAGGTGGTGATTCTGGGGCAGGACCCCTACCACAATTACGGGCAGGCCCACGGCCTCTGCTTCTCCGTAAAGCCGGATGTGGATGTGCCTCCGTCGCTGGTGAACATTTATCAGGAGCTGCACGACGATCTGGGATGCGATATCCCCAATAACGGCTACTTAAAGAAGTGGGCGGATCAGGGCGTCATGCTGCTCAATACAGTGCTGACTGTCCGCGCTCATGCGGCTAACTCCCACCAGGGAATCGGATGGGAGACATTTACGGACGCGGCTATCAAAATCTTAAACGAGCAGGACCGGCCAATGGTATTCTTATTGTGGGGCCGACCGGCACAGAATAAGAAGAGTATGCTGACCAATCCGAAGCACCTGATTCTGGAGGCACCGCATCCCAGTCCCCTTTCTGCGTTCCGGGGCTTTTTCGGAAGCAGGCATTTCAGCAAAACCAATGAGTATTTAAGGGCCAACGGGCTGGAGCCCATAGACTGGCAGATTGAAAATATATAAGAATGGAGACGGAAAATAAGAGATGAGTATAATTGAGACATTAAAGGTAATCGTGCTTGGAATCGTGGAGGGATTTACCGAATGGCTCCCCATCAGCAGTACGGGCCATATGATACTGGTAGATGAAATCATCCATCTGAAGCAGCCGGAAGATTTTAAAAACATGTTTATGGTCGTGATCCAGCTGGGCGCGATTCTGGCGGTCGTGGTCATGTACTTCCACAAGCTGAATCCATTTTCACCGACGAAGAAACCCGCACAAAAGCGGGCCACACTGGAGCTGTGGTCCAAAATTATCCTCGCGTGTATCCCGGCGGCCATCATAGGACTTCTGATCGACGACATCATGGAAAAATACCTGATGAACGGTTATGTCGTTGCGGCCACCTTAATTATCTATGGCGTGCTGTTCATCGTCATTGAAAACGCGAATAAAAGCCGAAACTTTGAGATGCAGCGGGTGGGAGACATCTCCTACCAGACGGCGCTTTACATAGGCCTGTTCCAGCTCTTGTCCCTGATCCCCGGCACGTCCCGTTCCGGTTCCACCATTCTGGGCGCCATGATCCTTGGATGCTCCAGAGGTGCTGCCGCCGAGTTTTCCTTCTTCTTGGGAATCCCTGTTATGTTCGGCGCCAGTTTCTTAAAGATTGTAAAATACGGTCTCCATTTCACCGGCCCCCAGGTCTTCTATCTGATCCTCGGAATGGTAGTGGCTTTCATCGTCTCCGTATACGCAATCCGCTTCCTGATGGGCTACATCAGAAAACACGACTTCAAATTCTTCGGCTACTATAGAATCGTCCTTGGAGCCATCGTTTTAGTCTACTTTGGAATCACAGCCTTTATCGGCTGATTCGGTTTGGCAGCATATAATATTAGATTTAGAAGTGGATTTACGTAAATGAAAAGCTAAAAAGTTAAAAAAATTAAAAATTAAAAATTAAAAATTAAAAATTAAAAATATAAAACGAAAAACGAAAAACGAAAAACGAAAAACGAAAAGCAAAAAGCGAAAAAGCGAAAAAGCGAAAAACCAAAAACCAAAAACGAAAAACAGAGGCATGCCGCAGACCCACCAGGGTTTGCAGCATGATAATCCGCCACTAGGGCATTGCGGATTATCGCCTCTGTTTTTTATTCAAACTTTCTTATTCAAACTTTCTTATTTAAACTTTTCTTATACAGACTGTTCTTAAATCTCCACGGCTCCCAGGACGATCACAGCCCTCGCTCCAATCGTGACCGAATGGCAGGCCGCTTCTTTCCAGCCGCTCACATGTTCCGGAATACTTTCTTTCCCTCTCCCCGTATCGACGAGCAGGTTCCAGCAAAATCCCTCGGGAAGTTTTGGCAGAACGATGGTGAGCGGTTCCCAGTAGGTATTGATGGCGAGGTAGATGATATCCTCGGTGCCGTCGTCGTGTTTCCCGGCGTACATGATGCCGATGTAGTGGGTATAGGCCGCTGTTTCATTCTTCCAGGCCTCTGTTCCGTGGACGCTGACAGGTGGAAATCCGGTGCTGGAAGGAACCGTCTCCCTTCGGATCACCGGATGACACCTTCGAATGGCGATCATACGGCGGAAAAATGCATGGATTTCCCGGTTCTTCTCCAGCAGTGACCAGTCCAGCCAGGAGATGTGATTGTCCTGGCAGTAGGCGTTGTTATTGCCGTACTGGGTGTTGCCGAATTCGTCACCGGCGAAGAACATCGGAGTCCCGCGGCTGCACATTAAGACTGCGCAGGCGTTTTTGATCATGCGGAAACGGAGTGCCAGAATGTCGGGATCATCGGTCTCGCCCTCGATGCCGCAGTTCCAGCTGTTGTTGTTACTGTCTCCGTCTGTATTGTTCCAGCCGTTGGCCTCGTTGTGTTTTTCGTTGTAACTGTAGAGGTCATAGAGGGTAAAACCGTCGTGGCACGTCAGGAAGTTGACGGAGGAATTAAATCCACGTGTGGCCGGCGGATAGAGATCCGGCGAGCCGGTGATTCTCTTGACAGCCGCAGCGGCGGTGTTGTCATCGCCCTTTAAAAAACGTCGCATATCGTCCCGGTATTTGCCGTTCCACTCCGCCCAGCGGTTCCAGGATGAGAAGGAGCCGACCTGGTATAGACCTCCCGCATCCCAGGCCTCGGCGATCAGCTTCGCACTGGCTAGCACCGGATCGTAGGATAAGGATTCAAGAAGCGGAGGCTTGTGTAGCGGCGTTCCATCCTCGCTTCGCCCCAGGATAGACGCCAGATCAAACCGGAAGCCGTCCACGTGGTAATGGATGGTCCAGTACCGGAGGCAGTCCAGAATCAGCTGCTGGACGATGGGATGGTTGCAGTTTAAGGTATTGCCGCAGCCGCTGAAATTATAGTAGAAGCCTTCGGGGGTCAGCATGTAGTAAATATGGTTGTCAAAGCCCTTAAAGGAGAAGAATCCGCCCTTTTCATTGCCTTCCGCGGTGTGATTGAAGACGACGTCGAGATAGACCTCCATGCCGTGCTCTTTTATGGTGCGGATGAGCGTCTTCAGCTCCCGGCCCTCGTGATTGTGCTCGCTTTTTGAGGCGTAGCTGGTGTTGGGAGCGAAGAAGCTGACGGGATTGTAGCCCCAGTAATCCAGCAGCATCTTCCCGTTCACGCTGCGCTGGCTGCGCATCTCGTCAAATTCAAAAATGGGCATCAGCTCGATGGCGTTGACGCCCAAGTCCTCCAGATAGGGAAGCTTTTCCATGATCCCCTGAAAGGTTCCGGGAGCGGTGACCCCGGAAGAAGCATCCCTTGTAAATCCCCTGACATGAAGCTCATAAATAATTAAATCCTCCATGGGAATTGGAGGATGGCAGCAGTCGTCCCAGTTGAAATTGTCTGAGACTACCCTCGCTTTATACCGAAAGCCGCTTTCCGGCTTGGAGCCCCATGTGCCCTGTCCGGTAACGGCTTTCGCATAAATGTCCAGAAGGTATTTGGTTTTGTCGAAGATAAGCCCTTTCTTTGGATCATACGGCCCATCAATGCTGAACGCATACTCCAAATCCCAGGTGTCTAAGCCGAACACGATGATGGAATAGACATTCCCGATCCGGTAACGGTCCGGGATGGGGATCTTCGCGTATGGTTCACTTTCGTTATGGTGAAACAGCAGCAGCTCGCAGGACGCAGCTTCCTGTGAATGAAGCGTGAAACTGACTCCTCCAGGTATCAGACGCGCGCCGAATTCTTCGTACAATCCTGGTCTTACGGAAAAACCGGATATGGTGTCAAGCGGCCTGAAATCATCGGTGTACTGTGGCATATCGGTGTCCTTTCTGACAGATTATGGCTGAAACAACATCTCAATCCGTCCTTCAGCGGCTTTCTCATCTTTGCCGTCAAAGTAAAATAGTAAATTTCTGTTCCGCGTTACCAGTCCTTTCTTCATCTCATCATAGTCTTTTACATTTACTTTCGATTTGCCATTATCGATATAGATGTCGCAGTCAAAACAATTGGCCGCCGTAATTAAAACAGCTATGGGGATGGGGGTATAACGCTGATAAATGTCAACTTGTTTCGTTCGCATATCCCAGCCTCCTTTTTATGGCGGGCGGATAATCCGTACGTCGGGTGACAAAACATTAAGATACTCTTCCAGAAAATGATTGGTGAACTGTGAAATATAGATAAATCAATCTATCTATATTCTACCATATATTTTAGCGCGATACAAGATTAAAGCAAAATAATAAACAGTTTAATCGTGAAAATTTTGTGAAATATGTGTAAAAACTAAATGCTGACTGCATGTATCCACTAAAACTGGGAATGTGCGGAAACCTTTCAGATAACAGCGCTGGTTATAATATCTGCAATAGGGCCAGGTCACACAGATATAATATGATCCATGCGGCCTGGAGGTTCACAGTCGGCCTGTAATCCAGGAACCTCAGAAATATTACTGCCCCTCCTGTCCTGCCGCCTGTCGATCACAATTGCGCACGGCTGGTATTGCAAGACATAAAAACGACGCGATGAGCACCAGCCACCCGGCGATAATAAACCATTTCTCAACGCCAAAGCGCTCCGCAAATACTCCAGAGACGGATAATCCGACCGGTCCGCTGATCAACCGGATGCTGCCGGATAACGATAGAACGCGTCCCAGATATTTTGCTTCGAAGCTGCTTTGCAGAAGCGGTGTGTAGATTCCCCAATAAAACGGGCCGGACACGCCCATCAGCCAGGAACAGAAGACGAATGCGGCAAAACCATGCTCGGGAAGAAGCCCGGATATAAATAAACTGAAGCTCATCAGCAGAAACGAACCGACAATGGTATAAATCCTGTTTTTCGTTCCGCCCCATTTCGATAGTATAAGAGAGCCGAACAACAGCCCGATCGAAAATACGACTTCGACGACGCTTGCATTTGTGCTGGTTCCATGAAAATACGACATGCTCATCAGCGGGAACAACGCACTGGTCGGCATCAGCGCCAGGGTATACAGGGTGCTGATCAGAACCAGACCCAGCATGCCCTTATTCGTCTTCAGAATTAAGAAGCCCTCCATGGCCTCCCGCAGTACATGGACTTTTCCCCTGTTTTCCTCTTCCGGCAGCTTCGGTATCTCCGTAATGGCCAGTGTGAAGACCGCGGCCAATGCGCCCAGAACATCCAGAAAGATGATGCCGCTTAAGCTCCAGGAGCTGTAGAATATGGCAGCCAGTACCGGGCTCAGTATCTGTGATACGGATTCTAAAGCCTGGGAATATCCGGCACAGCGGGTCAGCTGATCCTCCGGAACAATCTGCGGCGTAACGGCCTGGAGACACGGTGTGTGAAAGGCAGAACCGATGGAACGGAAAAACAGGACCACGAGGATCAGTTCGGTTGACAATGTCCCCGTCCAGCCGGCGATTACCATGACCAAACTGGCGGCGGAGATGAACAGATCCGAGAGAATCATGATCCGTTTTCGGTTATACCGGTCGATGAACACCCCGATAAACGGTCCCAGGACTCCCTGCGGTAAAAATCCCATCATCATGGCGGCTGTCAGGACGAGGGCCGAGCCGGTCTGATCCGTCAAGTACCACACAATGGCAAACTGAAGGACAGCGCTTGAAAATTGGGAAAAAGCCTGCCCCGCCCATATCGTAAAAAAATTCTGTTTCCAGTTTCTCTGTAATGCGTTCATTTCATTTCCCCCAGTTGGTGATTAGAAATATAGTATACAATAAATGATGCGAAATTAGTAATATAATTTTGAAGCGCTTGATAATCAGGGAAGGGCTTTCGCCGTCAGGAAAAATGGCCTGGTGCTGGGTTCTGGATCAGAATGGTGTGATTGATGGGAATACCGTGAATGAGAACGGTGAATGGACTGTAAATGGAGTCGTTCAGACAAAGTAAGGGCAAAGTACAACAGCGCGCACAGGATTAAAACCTTGTGCGCGGCTGTTCTCTTGTTTTTATACGTTTTCCGCAATCTCATAAAGCAGTCGTTCAGAATCTGTCCATCCAAGACAGGGGTCGGTGATAGACTTCCCGTAGCAGTGCTCGCCGACTTTCTGGCTGCCTGGCTCAATGTAGCTTTCGATCATCAGGCCCTTGACCAGATCCTTGATCTGAGCCGCATGTCTTCTGCTGTGAAGAACTTCTTTGGCGATGCGGATCTGTTCCATGTATTTCTTGTTGGAATTGGAGTGGTTGGTATCCACGATACAGGCTGCGTTATCCAGGCTGCGCTTTGCGTAAAGTTCCTGAAGCAGAACCAGATCTTCAAAATGGTAGTTCGGAATGCACTGGCCGTGTTTGTTGACTGCGCCGCGGAGAATGGTATGAGCCAGCGGATTGCCGCCGCTCTTTACTTCCCAGCCGCGGTATGTAAAATCATGCCCCTGCTGTGCAGCTACGACGGAGTTCAGCATAACGGATAAGTCGCCGCTGGTCGGATTCTTCATGCCGACGGCCACATCACAGCCGCTGGCAGTAAGACGGTGCTGCTGATTCTCTACGGAACGGGCTCCGATGGCCACGTAGGACATGATATCATCCAGATAAGTCATGTTCTCCGGATAGAGCATTTCATCGGCGGTGGGGAAGCCTGTCTCGGCAAATACGCGCATGTGCATCTTGCGGATGGCGATGAGTCCCTCGTGCATATCCGGTTTCTTCTCCGGATCCGGCTGATGAAGCATTCCCTTGTATCCCTCGCCGGTGGTACGCGGTTTGTTGGTGTAGACACGCGGAATGATGATGAGACGGTCCGCGGTCTTCTCCTGAACCTTGATTAAGCGTTCTGCGTAGTCGCACACGGAATCTTCATTGTCCGCAGAGCACGGACCAATGATCACGAGAAATTTATCGCTTTTGCCGGTCAGAACATCGCTGACTTCCTGGTCCCTCTTTGCCTTCCGCTCTTTTAATTCAGCCGGAAGAGGGAAGCGTTCTTTGATTTCATCCGGGGTCGGAAGGTTGTTTACATATTGAAATCCCATGGTATCCTCCTGAAGATTAGATTCTTCTCTTTTGTTGTTGCCAATTATATACCAGAATATCGGAAAAATCTATACCTGACCGAAATTTTAGGAAATGTGTTCAAACAAGGGAATCCGGGTGTTCCTTTTTTTACAAAAATAGTGTATGATATGAGAAAAGATTTGAGAAAAGGGAATGGTGTGAGAGTATGGATAGATTCTGGACCTGGGGCGGTAAATACGTGGGAGTCAGACAGAAGGAGTATCTGGTGGCCTGTGACGGCACCGTGCTCGGGAAGTTTTTCGGCAGAGATATTTATGATCAGGACGGATATTATGTGGGAGAACTGGGGCAGGGCGGCCGGCTGATTAAGAACAGAACAAAGTCTTCCACACGCAGACCGGCATTCAGCAGAGGCGTGAAGGGAACGATCCAGGCCCCCCTGCGGGACTGCGCGCCTTATCCGCTAATCTATGGGTTTGATGATTTTGAATTTTGATACGCCTGCACATCGCCTTATTTGACCTGGAATCATGGAGGTAAGGGATGTGCAGGCTTTTTCATTGCAGTATGGCTGATTTCATTTGATGAAATGACGGGGAATGAAGGACAGGGAATGAACTGACGGGCCGTAAGAGAACCTTCAGTATTTCGTAGGAGATATGCTATAGATATCTGGCCGATTCTATATTATAATGAATCCGCGTAAGTAGAACAGATAAAGGAGAAATTTATGAGAAAATCAGTATTTGTAACCGCGCTGGTTCTGACAGCGATAAGCCTTACGGCCTGTGGAGGCAAGAAGGGCCCGGATAACGGCGGGTCAGGAACTGTGGCAGAGTCCACACAGGCGATTACGGTGGATTTGGAGAAAGTTCACCAGGCAGTAAAAGATGTATACGGAGAAAATTATATTCCAAGTGCAGCCTATGACGCACAGGCATTAAACGATATATTCGGAGTTCCGGCGGATTTATATGAGGAATTCATCGCGGAAGGACCGATGATCAGCGTCCATGTGGACACCTTTGTGGCCATCAGGGCGAAGGAAGGAAAGGGCGGGGATGTTGAGAAGCTGCTTGGCGATTACCGCACCCGTCTCGTGGAAGATTCCATGCAGTATCCGATGAACATCAGCAAGGTGCAGGCGTCTGAAGTAGTCCGCCACGGAGATTATGTGTTCTTCGTTATGCTGGGAACGGCTTCTGAGGAAGCGCAGGAGCAGGGCGAAGAGGCTGCCCTTCAATCTGCACAGGAAGAAAACAAGAAGGCAGTTGACGCAATTAACGCATTCTTTGAGGGGTAAACATGGTATTTTCCAGCCTGTTATTCTTATTCCGGTTTCTGCCGGTTATGTTAATTGTATATTTTGCTGCTCCAAAGAGGTTCCGCAATGGGGTTCTGTTCATTGGGAGCCTCATTTTTTATGGCTGGGGAGAACCGGTATACATCTCCCTGCTGCTGTTTTCCACGCTGGTCGATTACGTCCACGGACGTCTGGTCTGGCGCTTTATGGAAGAGGGAAAACAGAAGCGGGCCAGGCTCTGTGTGGCTTCCTCGGTCATCATCAATCTGGGGCTTTTAGGCGTGTTTAAATACGCGGATTTCCTTTTGGAAACCGTGGGGCGGCTGACCGGGCTTTCGTTCCCTCTTCCGGGACTGGCGCTTCCTATCGGTATTTCCTTTTATACATTTCAGACCATGTCATACACGATAGACATCTACCGGAAGGAGGCCAGCCCGCAGAAGAATATCATCGATTTCGGCGCCTATGTTTCCATGTTTCCCCAGCTGATTGCGGGACCAATCGTGCGGTATCACACCATTGCAGAGGAACTGCGGGAGCGGACTGAGAACTCTGCCGGATTTTCCAGGGGAGTCTTTCTGTTTGCCGTGGGCCTGGGAAAGAAGGTATTGATCGCCAATACCATAGGAGCGCTGTGGACGCAGATTTCGGGTGTTCCGGATGCAGAGCGGACCGTCCTGATGATGTGGATGGGGATTCTGGCGTTCGGCATGCAGATCTACTTTGATTTTTCCGGTTATTCGGATATGGCCATGGGGCTGGGCGCGATGATGGGCTTTCATTTCCCGGAGAATTTCCGGTATCCCTATACGGCGAAGAGCATCACCGATTTCTGGCGCAGGTGGCATATTACCCTGAGCACCTGGTTTAAGGAGTATGTGTATATACCGCTGGGCGGAAACAGGAGAGGCGCTGCGGTGCAGGTGCGGAACATCGCGATCGTCTGGCTGCTGACAGGAATCTGGCACGGAGCGGCCTGGAATTACCTTTTATGGGGGCTCTATTTCGGTGTGCTTCTGCTGCTTGAGAAGTTTATTCTGAAGCCGTATCTGGAGAAGATGCCATCTGCCGTCAGAAGCGCATACGCCATGATCTTCGTCTTTCTTGGCTGGGTGCTGTTTGCACATGAAAATATGGCGGAGGGGCTTCAGTACTTCACCCAGATGGCCGGCGCCGGAGGTATCGCCTTTGCAAGCCGGAGAACGTGGTATTTGCTGGTGACCAATCTGCCGTTACTTGCGGCGGCTGTCCTGGGTTCTACACCGCTTCCGGGGATCTTGTGCAGGAAGCTTTCGGGACGTGTGAGAGAGACGGCCGAATTGCTGTTTGTGGCGGTTATTCTTGTGCTGTCGGTTGCATTTCTGGTAGATGCCAGTTATAATCCGTTTCTGTATTTCAGGTTCTAGTGCCTCCCGGCGCTGGCAAATGAGGAGAGTTTATGAAGAAAGAGAGACACAGTGACAGAGGCGGAGGCATGACCTTCCTGTTTCTGGGCTTTTTGGGGATTGTATCCCTGGCTGGTATGATCACGCCGCAGAAGGCGTTTTCCGACTCGGAGAACCGGTATCTGCAAAAGAAACCGGAATTTACGGTGAAGTCTCTGCTGGATGGAAGCTATGGAGAGAAGTACGAACAGTATTTGAGCGATCAGTTTCCGGGAAGAAACGGATGGATCGGTCTGAAGGTTACGTCAGAGCGTCTGGCCTTTCAGGAAGATGTAAACGGCGTATACTTTGGGAAAGACGGCTATCTGATCGAGAAATACGATACAGAGGACGTGGAAGGGGAGCAGCTGAACAAAAATATGGAGAAGCTGGCCGCATTTACAGGGGCGGCGGAAAAGTCTCTGGGGAAAGACCATGTGCGGGTGATGCTTGTACCATCGGCGTCCCAGGTCATGACGGACCGGCTGCCATTTCTCGCTGCGCCCTACGATCAGGGCCGGGTAACGGAGCTGCTATCCGAACGCCTGAAAGAAACAGGGAACTCCCCGGAGATGGTGCTTCCGGCAGAAGACTGCTTAAAATCGTTTCGGGACGAGGCTCTGTACTACCGGACGGATCACCATTGGACCGCCAGAGGGGCGTTTTTGGGATACCGCCTGTGGGCAGAATCCATGGGGCTTATGCCGTGGACAGAAGACATGTTTGATATCCGGACGGCCAGCAGCGAGTTTCATGGAACGGTCTATTCTAAACTCAATGTTCCGTGGCGATACGATTCCATCGAAGTGTGGCAGCCGAAGGAGCCGCAGGATTACCGGGTGTCCTTCGACGGGGAACCGAAGGAATATGATTCCCTCTACTTTCCTGACGCATTAAAGGGAAAGGACAAATACGCCGTGTATCTCGACGGCAACCATGCCATAACCAAAATCGAAAACAGGAGCATAGAGGGAGATCAGAAGGAAAAGAAGCTTTTTATAATTAAGGACTCCTACGCCCACAGCTTCGCCGTGTTCGCGGCCAACCATTTCGGAACCGTGTATATGGCGGACCTGCGGTACCTGAACCTGAATTTGAAGGAGTGGATGGAGGAACAGGGAATCACGGATGTTCTGGTGATGTACCAGATTCCGGGATTTGCAAAGGAAAAAACGGTATCACGGCTGGTTTATAAATAGCAGGGCCGTGAACTGCAGCGAGGCGTATGATGAAGGAGATACAACAGAAGGCAGCAGGCAATGTGGACTTGGGAACAGAAGAATGGATTGAGCAATATGGAAGGTTCGTGTATGGGCTTGCGTTCCGTCTGACAACGGATGTGCAGGAGGCAGAGGACCTTTCCCAGGAGACGCTCTTAAAGGCGTGGCTGCACTGCCCGGAACTTAAGAATCCGGCGGCGGTGAAGAGCTGGCTGCGAACGATCTGTGTCAATGAATTTCGGATGAAGATCCGTAAACAGGCCAGCACCCCTCTCAGCTTTTCAGATGATCTGGAGGCCCTGGAGCGGGAGGGGAGTCTTCTTACTGAAAGCATTCCGTCTCCTGTAGAAGAAGTTATCGTGTCGGAGGAGGTTGGAAGGCTTCGGGACGGCTGCTTTCTTGCGATGGCGGGGAAGCTGCCTTTGAATCAGAGGGCTGCATTTTCGCTTGTGGATATGTTTGGCCTGTCCATTCCGGAGACGGCGGAAATTCTCGATGTTACGCCCAAGGCGGTAAAGGGGCTTTTATACAGGGCGAGGCTGAGTCTGGAGTCTTTCTTCCGTGACCACTGCGGCATCCTGGATGAGAAAAATCCCTGCAGATGTTCGGCATGGATTGAATTTTCAAGTAACAGGAATGCTCTGCAGAGGGAGACGAGAACGCGGATCACCGTACTGGACTACCGGGATACCAGGTATCAGCCGGACGAAGAAACGAGGAGACAGATTCTCCATTATTACCAAAACATTCCGGACCGCGTTCCGCCGCAGGAATGGTATGATACGGTGGCGTCGGCAATCGGAACTTTTTTTAACAAATAATGCAGAAAAAACGGGACTTTCATAATTTCGCAGCATCTTACTTTATAGAAGCGGTTATAGGGGCTGGCAGCAGGCCGTGTGATCGTTTCAATACCATAAAATCAAAATAGAGAATGGAGAATGTGACATGGAGAAAAGTAAGATGGGAAATGGATTTAAGATTTTGCTGAGTGAGACTGGAGAAACCGGGAAGGCGTACATGGAAATGGTCATGAAAGGATCACAGGCCAGTGCACTGGACAGAAAGACGCAGGAGCTGGCCTACTTATCCGTACTGGCCGCTCTGCGCATGACCGGAGGCATTGCCTACCATGTGGATTCTGCAAAAGAGCTGGGAGCGACAAAGGCTGAAGTCATGAGCGCAGTTTTAGTCGGTCTTCCGGCCGTGGGAATACAGGTGATCGATGCGCTTTCAGCAGCCGCAGAGTGTTACGGAGAATCGTGAGATATCCGGATGAAGGAGACTTGAGAAGCTGTTAAAAAATGCAGTGCCCCCATACAGGACAAAGAAGTTGAATGTCCCGTATGGGGGCGTTTTTTATTTTGTGAAGAAGCTGTACTGGAACAGCGCTGCGTCATTAACTGTGATGAGAACGGATGGAAAATATCAGAAATAAAAAGTACAGGTATTGCTTAAGAAATTACATGGACAGAGGGAGGGGAGGAAGGGGCTATTGAACAATACTAATAAAATTACAGTTTCATGAAAAAATATTCTATTCAAAACACACAAAAAACTATGTGATAATACAGTCAGAAGGAGAGGGGGGAGAAAAAACATAAAAAAGTGCAGGAAAAAAAGCTTATCGCGTGAACGCAAAGCAAAACAATCTGGTGGCACAGAGTCGTTCCTGCATTTTATCACAGCAATAAGCCTGACTTAATTATAGCAAATTGAGAGAGCAAAAGGAATCTGTTTTCGACATTTTTTGCTTTTTCCTCTGTTTACGATACTGTTCACAATGAAAGTGAATGCGGGCTTATTGACAATGCTTCAATGAACTGTTTTATGGAAAAGGGTATGTAAAGAGGAGGAAAAAGTATGAAGTGTAAGAAACAGGGGCAGAGAGCGCTGTCCTGGATTCTTGTGACTGCGATGATGGTGCCTTCCGTTTCTGTTCCCACGATAGCCTATGCTGAGACAAACCAGCGGATTGCTACCTATGTGGGCCAGGTGCCGGAGCAGTTAAAAGATGACGCATCTGTCAAGGCAGACCAGTTTGGTAAGGCATACGATACAGTAGCAGTGACCAGCAAAGGTGTACGATATGATGTGGAGGTCGTACCTCAGGAACTGGTATATTATATTGATAATTACAGCAGCGGCCCGTTGGATGGAACCACTCCTGCCTATGAAGCGGTGAAGGAATTAACGGGGACTAAGCTGAAAAATGATGCGGCCGATGCGGTGTACGTGGAAGGCTCCTGGGGATTTCACAATCAGAATGTGAAAACCAAAGGGAATGTAACGACAGAGGATAAGGCGGTATCCGGGATCTATAATGATCAGGACAAGCTTCTTACCTATACGCTTCCCCTGGATGCAGGAACGTATGAAATTACAACCGCGCACTACGAATGGTGGCCGGATCAGGGAAGAACGCTTGACATCACGGCACAGATCGACGATGGTACCCCGGTTTCTCTGGGAACGACCGGAGCGCTAATAGTCAACCAGGAAACACGCGTCACTGGCGATGTTACCCTGGATAAGGCCGGTGAGGTGACGCTCCGGATCCAGGATATGAAGAATAAAGGGGCAATTCTCAGCTGGCTGGCGGTTGCCGAAAAGGATTCATCCCTGGTGCCGTTTGACACAGCGCTGGAGGAGACGGATGGCGGCCTCACGAATCGGGGAGCGAGCGTTATTTCGGACGCCGGCCGCGGTAACGTGGTAGAAGTGACAGCTGGCTGGAATAATCAGAATGGCGGCCATGCGGAAATCAAAGATGCGGCCGCACTGTTTGGGAGAAAAGAATTTACGCTGCTTGCCAACGTAAAGGTGGAAGATACTGATACAAATGAAGATAACAGGAATAAAAAAGCGGCATTTTCCATAGGAACAGAGAATCAGAATATCCATATTTTTACCCAGTCGGGGAAAGTGGGATACGGCGATTCCAAGGCGGGAGGCGGAATCAGCGCCGGAAATACGGCTCTGGAACATATCATTGCAGATGACTGGAACGCCATGGCCGTGTCTTATTCGGAAAAGGACGGCGCCAACGGTTCTGTTACGGTTTATTTAAATGGTGAAAAGGCGGGAGAGATTCCTGATCTCGGCTTCAAACTGAGCGGGATGAGTAATATAACAGCAGCTTTGGGACGCTCCTTTGCCACCAATTTTCTGCTGAATGGCCTTTATGATGATATTGTGGTGACATCTGAGGCCATGTCGGAGGAAGCGGCTGCCGCCGAGACGAAAACGCGGATGATGGAGCCGCTGCTTTCTGAGTTAAAGCGTGCTGTGGCGGAGGCAAACGCTTATCTCGACACGGAGGACCCCGGCAATGAGGCACTGAAACAGGCCGTCGCCGAGGCAGATGCCCTTCTTGCAGGCGGAAATGCTTCGAGAGAGGCCGTATTGGCAGCAACCGCAAAGATCAGAAATATTCTTCCGGTTTACGATGCAGTGATCACCATTAAAGGCAGCGATGTGGATGCGGCGGCTCTGATGACCAACGGACTGACATACAAAGGCTGGGGACTCTTAAGCTGCAACGGAACCAGCAACCTGCTGATGGACTATAAGGCAGAGGCGCCGGAAAAGTACTGGGAAATGATTCATACCCTGTTTGAAGGAGAACATCCCTTAATATCCCACGTGAAAATTGAGATGGGAAATGACGGTAATACTTCGACGGCGGCGGATCCGGCTACTATCCGGTATGAGGGCGAGGATGCCGACGTGTCCCGTTCCCCTGGCTGGCAGCTGGCGGCGGATGCGAAGAGTGTGAACCCGGATGTAAAGGTCAGTGTTCTGCGCTGGCGTTCCCCGAACTGGACCAATGGCAATACCAACACAGAAAAGGTCTATGAATGGTACCGCGATACCATTTTCGACGCTTATGAGAAGTATGGCATCATGGCAGACTACATTGCCGCCGGTGTCAACGAGGCGAACTACAATGATGCGATTAAGATCAGCGCACCAATGACAAAGGCATTTACAAAGCTGGTGGAAGAAGAGAGCGATTTCCCGGATTACATGGAGGAGGATGCACAGGACGCCTATCACAGGATTCAGTTTGTAGCCGCCGATGAAATCGATTCCTGGGGAATTGTCACGGACATGTATAACTCAAAGGATCAGAAGGGCGGAACGTGGGATTCTGTCGATGCGGTGGGAATCCATTACGTAACCGGCACGGACCAGAATGTACGGGATCTGGCACAGAAATACAATAAGGAAATCTGGTACAGCGAAGGCTGCGCGACCTTTGGCATGACGAGCCAGGCGGAGCGGCGCACCGATTCCTATGTGGCGATGGGCGGGAATCAGAGCCCTCTGGCCATGGTGGACGGTTACTTAAATTCCTTTGTGTTCAGCAACATGACTCATTACATATTCCAGCCTGCAATCGGCGGTTTCTATGACGGGCTGCAGTATGCGCATAAAGATCTGGTCAGCGCCAGAGAGCCGTGGGCGGGATATGTCCGTTATGACGAGGCCCTCTACATGACGGCGCATTTCACCCAGTTTTCCAAGTCCGGATGGGCGGCTGACGAGGACAACAGCAATGGAATCTGGCTGGGAATTCCCCAGGCGAGCAATTCCTATGCCGGGGACAATAACAAAAATGAGCACCTTTCCAATGAAGCAGGCAAACCGAGCTATATGACTCTTGCGGCCCCTGATAAATCGGATTTCTCGGTGGTAGCGGTAAACAACAGTCCGAAGAAACTGAATTATCAGATTAAGGCCGAGGATATGAATCTCGATGAAAACCAGAAACTGGAGATCTGGCAGACAAAGGCAGACGAGTACATGGAATTCAAGGGCGAAGTGGCTGCAAACTCGGCCGGTATGTATACCGTGTCGGTGGATGCGGGGGCTATAGCGACCTTCACAACCCTGGATTACCACCAGAACGACGGCGACCGGGCGCTGACGCTTCCGGAGCATACGTCTTTATCGGATAAGGCAGTGCTGGATACGGATGAGGACGGTAAGATGGGAGAGGGATGTACCGGGGTTACAGACAATACCATCCTTTACGCCGATGATTTTGAGTACGACGAGGAAGGAACCGTAACGGTCAATACGGCGAACGGGCCGGAGCAGCAGGACTACTTATCATCCAGGGGAAATGAACCGCGCTATATGATGGATACGCACGGCGCCTGGGTGGTGGAAAAGGAAGACGACGGCAATCAGCGTCTCGGCCAGATTTTACCGGCCGCCGTAAGTGAGTGGAACGGCGGGGATCCGGAGACGATTGTCGGCGACTACCGCTGGATGAATTATAAGGCAAGCGTCGACGTACAGGCTGACAACGGATACGCCCTTCTGGGAATCCGTCAGCAGACAGGAATGAACAGTGATAACAGCGGTTACAACCTGTTAATCCAGAATGGAACATGGAAAATGCGGAAGGGCGGCAGCACGCTCCTGGAAGGCAGTATGCCGGAGAAGCAGGGGGATTCCTGCCGGATCGCCTTAGAGGGCAGAGGCAACGCAATTCTGGCCTATGTGGACGGAGAACTGGCAGGCAGCTATATTGACACGGATAAACCGTACCTGATGGGACGCGTCTTCCTGGGAAGTGCCTGGGCGGAGACGTATTTCGACAATCTGAAGGTGGAGAAAATCCCTGGTTACATCCCGTATGCGACCGCATTTTATGACGATCACGACGACGAGGTACAGTACAGCAATGACTGGAGGCTGACAGGACCAGGCAACGGCAGCGCGGATAACTGGTACCGCACCACCTCCTATAATAAAAAGAGCGGAGACTCGACCTATGTGACGTTTGACGGCAGGGGTACCGGTTTCATGCTGGTAGGTGAAAATGGAGGCGGCGTCAAGGCAGATATCTATGTGGACGGCGTTAAGAAGGCGGAGAATGCAGAAAACAACTCCAGCAGCAAGCGTTATTCCACGATTGTATTGGACGGACTCACATCGGGAGACCACACCTTTAAGGTGGTGGTAAAGAGCGGAACGCTTGTGATTGACGGCGTTTACATTCTCGGAGAGGTTCTGCCGGGCGGCAGCATCGAAGCCTTAAAGGCTCTGGCGGCCGAATGTGAAACGTACCGGGAGGCAGACTATACCGCCGACTACTGGAAAGTCTTCGCAGATGCGCTGACAGCGGCGCAGGCAGTCATTGGGAATGAGACGGAATCCACCCAGCTGGAGATCGATACGGCGGCAATCCGGCTGCAGGAGGCGAAAGACGCGCTTCTGCGTCTGGATCAGCCTGTGGAGATTATCGATGACAGACTGCCTGAGTATCTGGCTGTTGTGGAAGGCGAAACGGTCAAAGACGACATTCTGCCGGCAGAAGTAAGGGTGAAGCTGGCAAATGGTACCGAGAGCACCGCAAAAATTCAATGGGCCAATAACGAGGAGGATTCCTTCTCCGCACCGTATAAGACAGTCCGCCTAAAGGGAACTGTGGAAGGCGGCAAGGACCTTCAGGCCGTAATTCCGGTGGAAGTGGTACCGGAAGACACGTTATATTACATCGACAGCTTCAGCGCGGCTCCGGGAGACGGAACAACGCCTGTCTACGAGGCGGTCCGCGCCCTGCTCGGCGATCAGCTGAAGAATGAGAAGGCTGACCAGATCTCCGACGGCACGAAATGGGGCTTCAACAAGACCGGCGTTGTGACAAAGCCGGACACGGATTTAACGGATAAGTACAGCTCCGGATTCTACATGGAAGGAGGCAATCCTGTTCTCTATTACCTGCCTCTCGAAGCGGGAGCGTATTCCCTTACCGTCGGCGTCAACGAATGGTGGGAGCCGCGTTCCATGAAGGCGGTGGTACTGGCAGACGGAAAAGAACTGGCAGCAGAGAACCTGACTCTCTCCGGAAAGGGATCGCAGGATGAAAAGACCCTGAGCTTCACTCTGGAGAAGGCGGATACGGTAACCTTAAGAGTTGAGAAGGTAAGCAAAAACGATCCGGTTATCAGCTGGCTGGCAGTCGCAAAACAGCCGGAGGTGCTGGATATCAGCGGAGTGAAGGTGGAAAGACTTCCGGACAGGACAGAATACCGGATTGGTGAAAAACTGGATACCACCGGTATGGTGGTGACCGCCACCATGAGTGACGCGACCAGAGTCGAACTGGAGGAAGACCAGTACACCGTGAGTACTTTAAATTCAGGGACTCCCGGTGAGAAGGAGATTACCGTATCGGCGGCCGGAAAGAGCGGAACTGTATATACGGACACCTTCCGTGTGGTCGTAACAGAGGAAGGCACCGAGTACTACACAACGAAGATTAAAGTGACCGGGAAGCCGGACAAGATGAAATACTATACGGGTGACGAGCTGGACACTGCCGGCATGGTGGTGAAGGCACACCAGAAAGCCAGCCCCAGCAATGCGGAAAGAGACATTGAGATATCGGATTATGTGACAGAGTACGATTTCAGCAAAGCGGGGAAGGCCACCGTCGAGGTTATCTATGAGGACGAGAACAGCGACGGCGAGCGGATGGAGTTTACCGACTCCTTTACCGTAACCGTAGAGGATGAACCGGTGGAACCGGAGTATTACACGACCCGCCTCCGGGTTGATAAAAAGCCGAAGAAGGTCGTATACAAGGTCGGAGAGGAGTTCAATCCGGAAGGAATGAAGGTGATGGATATCCAAAAGGCCAGTCCGGGAAATGCCACGAGAGCGGTGGAAATTCCGCTGGAAGAGCTGGACTATCAATACGATTTCAGCACATCGGGCAATAAGAAGGTCAAGATAGTCTATATGGGAACCGATAAGAATCAGGAAGAAAAGGAGTTCCAGGCGGCCGTTGATGTCTCCGTAGCCGATGAGGCGGAAGAGGGATTTTACACAGAGATGATTCAGATCACTTCCCAGCCCGATCAGACGGTGTACCGCGTGGGAGATATGTTTGCACCGGCAGGCATGGCGGTGACGGCTTACCGGATAAACCGTGAGACAGGAGAGCGTGTGGAGGAGCTGATCCGTGACTACAAAGTCAGCCCGGCACTGTTCATGATTTCCGGAGATATCAAAGTGACCGTCTCTTACACCGGAATTGACAAAAACGGCGATGCAAAGGTATTCCAGGATTCCCTGTGGGTGACCGTCAGACCGGCGAGCAGCAGCGACAGCTCCGGAAGCAGTGATACGGCTGAGGCCAGGCCAGTTCCAAAGCCGAGCAGCACCATGGACGGAGGAAGCTGGAAGCAGGACGGCGGAAGCTGGCAGTACACGAAGCCAAACGGCCAGCCTGCCAGAAATGAATGGGGACGGATTAACGGTTCCTGGTATTTCTTTAAGGCGGATGGCAGGATGGCGGCCAACGAGTGGATGATGGATGCAGACGTCTGGTACTTCGTGGACGAAAGCGGAGCCATGTATGAAAACCGCTGGATGGAATATGGCGGAAACTGGTATTACTTAGGCCAGAGCGGGGCCATGTATGGGAACCGGTGGCTGGAATACAACGGCGCATGGTATTATCTGAATGCAGACGGCACCATGGCTAAAGACACGGCTACTGCAGACGGGTACCGGGTCGGCAGTGATGGAAAATGGGTAAAATAAAAACAAATCCCCGAGAAAAACACCGGGATACAGATATGCCCCCTGTCAGGCAGACAGGGGGCATACGTCTGATTCTATTCCTCTTCCTGCGGAGAAAAGTCACCGATTTCATGTGGATTTTCTGCAAGATACTTTAACTGCTCCATATCACAGATTACGGTCTTGTGGCCTTCCTTTTCAATCACCTTCATTTTTTTCAGCACCAGCATGATTTTGGAAACGGTTACCGAATGGACTCCCAGGTATCTGGCCAGTTCGGTGTAGGTAAAATATTTCTGAAGTTCATATCTTCCGTTCTTTTCATTTGCCAGCTCAATCAGAGTCCGGCAGAGACGCCCCGACGTATGATCCTCCTTCGAAGAATGTACATGGGAGATTTCCTCCATAAAATGCCGGGCGATTCCTTCGCTGATCCAGTAGCCGATTTCCGGCTCTTCTTTTATCTTTCTCTCCAGTACGGAAAACGGAATTTTGTATAGAATGCACTCTGTCTTTGTATACAAAGAACAGAAGCTATAGAGTGTATTAATCTGGGCTGCCCCTTTGTGGGATAGAAAAAACGGCACGCCGCCGATCAAATCCTTTTCCCTGAAATAGTGATAGATAATCTCTTCCCCGTTTTGGGTGAAACGCAGCAGGGCGCATACGCCGGATATCAGACAGTAGGCAGTATTTTCATGATTGATGATCGAAGAAAAGTACTGGTTTTTGTCCAATTGGATCCTGGTGCCCTCTTTGCATAGAATTTCTAAAAAATGATCTCTTTCGTTCTCCTTCACAGTCCCTCCGGTTGTACAACATGCACATAAAAGATGCTGCCTTTTTTTAATTTATAAGCGATGTTTAGTGATTGCTATTTTTTTAACAGCAGCCGTATGTTATTATCTTAACAGAGTACTCAGACAAATTCAACCGATAAAAGGAGAAGCACCATGAAATCAGGGGTTAAGTATTATATTCATTGTATTATTGGCATATTGATTATGCTGGTTTTCCGTTTTATTTCTCCCTTTGGACCAGTTACGGAAGTCGGAGTCAAGGTATTAGGCGTCTTTCTTGGAACGATGTATCTATGGACCTTTGTCGATACGCTCTGGCCCAGTCTGTTCGGCGTCCTGATGTTAGGACTCACCGGTTTCGGCAGTTTTAACGGCCTTTTGAGCTCGACCTTCGGAAATCCTATCGTCATCATGCTGTTCTTTGTCATCATGCTGACAGGAGCCATAACAGAAGAAGGAATTTGCGAGTACATTTCCCGCTGGTTTATCACCCGCAGGATCAATAACGGACGCCCATGGGTATTTACCGCAATGCTTCTACTGGGAGTATATCTTTTATCCGTATTGACCGCTCCGAGTCCCACCATATTCATCTTCTGGCCGATTCTCTACAGCCTATTTGCAGTAATCGGCTATAAACAAGGCGACCGGTATGTGACCTTAATGCTGATCTCTGTGGTAATGGCGGCTTCCTTTGGGTTTGCGACAACACCTTTCAAGGGCGCGCTCCCGGGGCTGCTGGGCAATTATGCAAAGGTGACCGGGACGGCGATCGAATACCTCCCCTATATGGTAACCGCAGCGGCGATTTCGCTGACGGCGCTGGCCGCCATCGTTCTGCTCATGCGTTTCGTACTTAAGCCGGACGTGACGCCGCTGAAACAGATCGATGCCAGTCTTTTTGACAAAAATCCGCTGCCGCCCATGAATCTCCGCCAGAAAAGCTTAAGCTTTGCCCTGCTCTTTTTTATCATCTGGGTGCTGGCTCCCTCTCTTTTGCCGGAAGGGGCTCTGCAGCAGCTGTTAAAGGATACACAGAATGCAATCCCTGTCTTTATCATAACCGTATGCTGTCTGATCCACGTAGACAAAAAGCCGCTGGTTAATTTTAAGACGATTGTTTCCAAATATATGATCTGGTCCGTTGTGCTGATTGTAGGCTCCGCATTGACCATTGGAAATGCCCTGACCGATGAAGCCACGGGAATCACCGTGTTATTGAAGCAGATTTTAACGCCTGTATTCGAGGGACAGAGTCCGCTGGTCTTCACCATTACCATTGTTGTCATTGCGTGTGTTCTCACCAATATCTGCAACAATATGGTGGTAGGCATGCTGCTCATACCAATTATCCATGTATTTTCGCAGCAGATCGGCGCCGGCTCCGCGGCCATTGCATGCTTGTCCATGTATATGGTGTGTATTGCCGTTGTGACGCCGGCCGCCTCCACGACATCGGCCATCCTGCACGGAAATACGAAATGGCTGAAAATTGGTGATATCTATAAATACGGAATCCTGATGAGCATAATCAGTCTGATTGCCGTCTTGGCCGTGGGTCTGCCCATCGCTAATATTTTCTTTTCATAAATAACAGGAGGAACAGGATGAAAACAATAGAACATTTTATTGACCAGCAGGCCGCAGCAGAACAGGAATTTATAGAGAGCTTTCACCGGGAACACCGTTCTTTTGAAAATCCGCTCGTTACGGTAAATCCTTACGGCATAGCGCCTCTCACCGCCGTGATCGCTTTTTTTACGGAGGAGAAGGTGAGTGTGAGCATTACGGTGAAAGGGATGGAAGCCAGCGGAGATATCGCAAAAGCATTTCCGGAGGCGTATGAACACGTAATACCGGTGCTTGGCCTGTATCCGGGAACGGATAATACCGTGGAACTGAGGTTGTCAGATGGGCGGCGTAAAGAAATCATTATCACCACCGGCCCGCTGGACAGTGCCGTCAAACTGCCGGAGTCCATTGACACGACAGCCGCGTATATGGATGGAAACGTGATGTTCGTCATACCCGCCATGGGCGCGCTTCCGGCCGCTTACGATTACCGCGGAGACTGCCGCTGGTACTGCACGGAAAACATCACCTTCGCCATAAAGGAACTGCAGAACGGCCGTTTTTCCATCGGTTCCCCCCGCCTTCTGGAGAAACCGTATTATACGACGGGGCTGTGGGAAATGGACCTGATCGGAAAAATCTATGCGGAATACCGTCTTCCCGGCGGCTATCACCACGACCAGTTTGAGATGGAGGATGGGAACCTCCTTGTACTGACGGAGTGCTTTGAAAATGGCACGGTGGAGGATATGTGCGTCCTGATTGACAGGGCGGATGGTTCCATTTTAAAAACCTGGGACTTCAAGGATATTCTGCCTCAGGATGCCGCTCCTTCCGGAAGCTGGAGCGCTCACGACTGGTTCCACAATAATGCCCTGTGGTATGATAAAAAGACGGATTCCATCACACTATCCGGCCGCCATCAGGATGTCCTGATCAACATCGATTTTCAGAGCGGAAAACTGAACTGGATTCTGGGGGATCCGGAAGGCTGGCCGGAGGACATGAGGGAAGCGTACTTCTTAAAGCCAGTGGGCGATCTGGAATGGCAGTATGAACAGCACGCCTGTCTCATAACCCCGGATGGTGATGTTATGACCTTTGACAACGGCCATTACCGTTCTAAAAACCCGGAGCACTACCGCCTGGGAAAAGACAATTACTCAAGAGGCGTGCGTTTTAGCATCGACCGGGAGAACCGGACCGTCCGACAGATCTGGCAGTACGGAAAGGAACGGGGAAATGAGTTCTTCTCGCCCTACATCTCCAACGTGGACTACTACGGAGAGGGGAATTATCTGGTACATTCCGGCGGAATTGCCTCCCTTGACGGTATCACCTGCGAAGGTGTCGGCTCCCGCAGATACTTTGAGAACAAAAATGTCCGGCTTGAGTCAAAGACCGTGGAGCTTCTGGACGGCAGAGTTGTCTACGAAATGTGCCTGAACGCCAATTATTACCGCGCAAAGAAAATGTCCCTTTACAGCGAAGGGGAGAACTTGACGCTGGGACGCGGAACAATACTGGGGACATTAGGGAAAACGCCGGAATTCGGAACCGCCGCCGAGACGGAATATAGTAAAAGCACCATTCCGGATCAATACCACTTAGATATCAGCGAAGAGTTTGACCGTTACACCTTCCATGGAACCTTCGAGAAAGGGCAGCTGGTGATGCTGGTCTTAGAAGACGGGGAGGGAAACTGTCATAACTATTTCGTATCCACTTCCGCAGTGTCATTTACCGCCATGTGCGTGGGCACATTCCAGAGTTCCGGGCGTCAGGTGGACTTCCGGCTGAATAAATGCGGTCTTCAGGGGGAATACGCCGTTTCTCTGATTATCGATGATACTAAATACAGCCTTGGCCTGACTTTAAAAATTGATGGCTGAAAAATAAATTTAGGCTCTTGACAAACAAACCGAAACCTCATATACTAATCAATAACTTCATAAATGCAAAAAGGCGTTGATAAGAACAAGTAATAATGCGCAACAGCACACAGAAAGCAGCCGGTTGATGAGAGGCGCGTGGAAAGCGGATTGTGAATACATCTTTGAGCTTCACACTGAAAGCAGATTTGGAAAGGACGGAGAGTCCTATGGATCGGCGAGTAGACTGTGACGGATTCCTGCACACGTTATCGTGCTAGAGTATGACGATCGTACTCGAAGAGGTAAGCGGCGCGAGCCGTTTATAAATTAAGGTGGTAACACGGGATTACAGTCTCGTCCTTTGAACAGGACGGGACTTTTTTTTATGTAATAGGAAAGTATCTGCAAAAATTAAAGAAAAGGAGAAAACAATTATGACAGCGTACGAAGAACTCAAAGCCCGCGGCCTCATTGCCCAGGTAACGAATGAAGAAGAGATCAGCAAAATGATCAACGAAGGGAAGGCTGTATTCTATATTGGCTTTGACCCAACCGCGGACAGCCTTCACGTAGGACATTTTATGGCGCTTTGCCTGATGAAGCGTTTACAGGAGGCGGGAAACAAACCGATCGCGCTGATCGGCGGCGGTACCGGAATGATCGGTGATCCGTCGGGACGCAGCGATTTACGCCAGATGATGACTGTGGATACGATTCAGCACAACTGCGACTGCTTCAAGAAGCAGATGAGCCGTTTTATCGATTTTTCCGAAGGAAAGGCCATGATGGTCAACAATGCGGACTGGCTGCTGGAGCTGAATTACGTCGATTTCCTGCGTGAAGTGGGAACTCATTTTTCTGTAAATAACATGCTGAGAGCCGAATGCTACAAGCAGCGTATGGAGAAAGGCTTAAGCTTCCTGGAATTCAACTACATGATCATGCAGAGCTACGATTTCTATGAGCTGTTTAAGCGCTACGGCTGTAATATGCAGTTCGGCGGCGACGATCAGTGGAGCAACATGCTGGGCGGTACAGAGCTGATCCGCCGGAAGCTGGGCAAGGATGCGCATGCCATGACAATCACCCTGCTGCTTAACTCCGAGGGCAAGAAGATGGGCAAGACCCAGTCCGGCGCTGTATGGCTGGATCCGAACAAGACCACTCCGTTTGACTTCTACCAGTACTGGAGAAATGTGAGCGACGCAGATGTCTTAAAATGTCTCCGCATGCTGACATTCCTGCCGATCGAGCAGATTAACGAGATGGATAAATGGGAAGGAAGCCAGTTAAACCAGGCGAAAGAAATCCTGGCATACGAGCTGACAAAGCTGGTTCACGGCGAGGAAGAAGCTGAAAAGTCTCAGAAGAGCGCCCGCGAACTGTTCACCGGCGGTAATGCGGCCGATATGCCGACCTGCGAGCTGACGGATGAAGATTTCAGAGAAGGAACCATTGATATTCTCGATATTCTTCATAAATCCGGCCTCGCCGGCTCCCGTTCCGAGGCAAGACGCAACGTGGAACAGGGCGGCGTATCCGTTGACGGCAATGCAGTAAATGACGTGAAGGCCGTCTTCGCCAAAGAGAGCCTGGAGGGCGAAGGTGTCGTTGTGAAGCGCGGAAAGAAGAAGTTTGTTAAGGTTATTGCGAAATAGAATTGAGGAAATGGTGAGAGCGGTGAATGCTTATGGCGTTCGCCGCTTTCCTGTTGTTGGAGTATAACTGTCCCAGAGCCTGCGGCAAAAAAAACGCTGATAGAAAATGACATCGGAATACTTGACAAAACCGGCAGCTGAATTTAGAGTAGAATGATAAATCCGATTGGGACCGGAAAACCGTCAAAGCAGGGAAACGCAGAATCAGGTAAGAACCCAGGGAGGAATACTGTGGAAAGCATAAATGTGATAGTGGAAACAGAGCGGTTGATTTTAAGAAGATATGTGGAAGGAGATGCGCAGGATCTGTACGAATACTTATCCAATCCGGAGGTCGTTAAATACGAACCTTATAAACCGATGGATCCGGATGAAGTAAAGAGTAACCTTGCATGGAGAATCTCGACCGATGAGATGATTGCCGTCGAACTAAAAAGCAGTCATAAGATGATAGGAAATGTATATTTGGGAAAGCGGGAGTTTGACGCCCTCGAAATGGGATACGTATTTAATCAGGATTATTGGGGAAAGGGATATGCTAAGGAAAGCTGCAAGGCTTTAATCGGGCAGGCATTTTCCGGTGGAATACATAGAATCTTCGCTGAGTGTGACCCTCAAAATCAAGGCTCCTGGAGACTGCTGGAGTCATTGGGATTTGAACGGGAAGCTTACTTGAAACAAAATGTGTATTTTTGGAAAGATGACGATAACAAACCTCTTTGGAAGGATACCTATATTTATGCAAGGTTGAATCCGCATATGGAGAGGTGATAAAAGGATGGCGGAGGCTGGGATCGCTCTTGGGAGAATCCCGGCCTCCGCCATCCTTTTTTATGTGGATTGCCTGATTGCTGTGGTGACGCCGATGTTGACAGCAGCGCTGCCGATGGAATCGAACGGCTTAGTGAAGTGCACCGCTTGCGTCGGGGGTAAAGGTTTTCGCCTTTGTCAGCATTTTTCCATTTTCCTGCAGGTAATAGGTCTTTCCGTCAACCGTGAGAAAACCTGTCTGCATAACGCCGGTTTCCGGATTTAAGTAATACCAGTCGCCGTTATCATTTAACCAGCCTTTGTGGAGACTGCCGGTGCTGTCATAGTAATACCAGCTGCCATCCTGGGAAGACCAGCCGCGGGGGGCTGCCGCTTCGCCGGAGCCGTCTGTATTTACCGAATCGGCAAATGCTACGATTTTATATGCAGTATTGGAACCCGTCTGTGTCCAGACGAGACATTTCTTACCTTTCACAAGGTCCTGAAGTGTGACGATATTTCTTGTGAGGTAAGGAAGAATCTGACTGTCGGAATTAACGGTATAGGTGGTACCGTTATCTGCTGAAATGGTACCGGAAACACCGTCACCTGCAACCGTCAAGGTATCAACTGTTATATATTCCGGAACTTTGAAATCGGCCGGAATGCTGCAGAGAATGATCTCTCCGTGAGACATCGGCGGAAGACTTAAGGTCATGGCCGGGCTGATATAGGCGTAGATGGTCTCGCCGTTTTTAAGCGTATCCAGCGCAACGGGATAACCGTTTACTGCGTCTAAAATTCTGGTTTCTTCCGATACATTGATAATTAATTCCTGTCCGGCGAAATCCCCGTCCTGCCGGGAAATGGACAGTCGGCCGTCGCTGGTCTGATTTACCGTTCCATAGATCCGGACGGAAGAAGGAGCCGTACCTGTGTCAGCCTTTGAACGGAAAGCAAATCCAGAGGCGAAGACGGCTGTGACGCATAAAAGTGAGAGAAGCAGACTTCCGGTTAATTTTTTCATTGAAAACCTCCATTAAATTAGTTGTGTTTTTCGATTGCTGCCAATTAGATTATAGCAGGTTGGAAGAAAAATGAAAATTAAGAAAGGTTTACAAATACTTACAATGATGGATGGAGTGCTGGGGAGTATGGTATGATAAAATTGTGTGAAAGATGAGAGAAGGAACAGGAGAAAAACGATGCCTAAATTAAGAAAAATGCTTGGTGATGTCAATTCTGCGGAATGTATTGCACTGATGCGTCTTATTGAAACACAGAATGAAAAAACGCTGGCGGGCTGGGCTGTTGGCTATGCGAAAGATAATTTCCTGGGAATTTATGAGAACGAGTGCCCGGGGAATGCGTGTCTGAGGGATACGATACTGGTATGTGAAGAATATTTAAAAGGAAGCGGTAAATTAAGTGAGATAAAACCGGTAATTAAGGAAGCGGGGCAGCTTGCCCGGGATCTGGCGGATAATCCGACCGCGCAGGCTGCGGCGCGAGCGGTTTCAACAGCATGTGCTTCGGTCCATACGCCGACCAGCGCGCTGGGATTTCTGTTTTATGGGGCCGCAGCCGCAGCATACAGCCAGGCCGGACTGGAACAAGGTGCTGAGGTTTATGATAAAATAGCTTCCAAAGAGTTGGAAAAAGCTGTAGATTCGCTGAAACAGGTCTGCGTGCCGGATGAAGCACATCCGGTGAAGGTGAAATGGAATTGTTAGGGGGTGCCCGATGCAGAAGATTGTTGCTGTTAAATACAGCCGACAAAGAAAATAATTTCAACGTGGGAATGCCGATTCCTCTTATCTTTTTAATCGGCATTTCCACGTTATTTTTTTCGTGCTGATCCCGCAGGAAAAGGTCTCATATTCATACTCGTCACCATCTGATTCATTGCCGCTTGATTCCAAGCCGGAATTCTGTTTATAATAGAATAAAAGCGCTTTTTCGCCCGTGTAATAAGATCAGATTTCGGGTTGGCCATCAGTTTTGCATGTATCGATCTGTTGTATTACAAACGGTAAAAAAATCAAATATTTTGCGATCACAATCTTGTAATAAACTACATCTTGTGGTATCATCTTTTAGTGACGGCATTAATAACAGTTATTAATACTGATTGCTTGATGAATGAAAAATGACAATTAAACTTTGGAGAATGGCGGTAAAAGAAATGGATATCAGAAAAAGAAACGGTCAGCCGGAATCATACGAGTGCGGGAAGATAAAGAGTGCAATCCTGTGTGCGTTTGCCAGTGTGAATCAGGAGCCTGGCGAGGCGCGGATGGACAGGATCATGGGCCTGGTGAAAGAGAAAGTAGACGGTGCGGTGAAGGACGGAAGTCCTCTCAGCGTGGAGCAGATTCAGGATATGGTGGAACAGTCTCTGATGGAAGCCGGCTGCTACGAGGCGCTTAAGAGCTTTATTCTTTATCGGAATGAGCGGAGTAAGGAACGCAGTGTGAGGCAGGATCTGGTCCGGTATTTTAACGATGTTCCTGATATGGAGGCCGTCTTAAAGGAGATTCAGAAAAAATGGACCGGCACCGCGTACCGGCTGGAGCACCTGTTTATGAAATTTTCGGCTTTCTATAAACAGGGGATGACGGAAGCGGAGAAGCTGGCCGCCTTAATCCAGGCCGCTGTGGAGCTTACCACCCAGGAAGCGCCGGATTGGGAGTACATTGCAGCCCGTCTTTTGATGGTCCGCTTCAGAAAGAATTTAAGATCCATGGAGGCGAAGTATCAGATCAGAAGCTTTTACGATAAGCTGTATTTTCTGACAGGGGAACGGCTTTACGGCGACTATATTCTGGAACATTACACCAGGGAGGAGATCGAGACGTGTGAGGGCTTCCTCGATGGCACACGGGATCAGTTTTTTACGTATTCCGGTCTGGAACTGCTTCTTTCCAGATATGTGATCCGCAGCCGGGAGAATGTTCCGTTAGAGTCCCCGCAGGAGATGTTTCTGGGCATCGCCCTGCATCTGGCCATGCTGGAGAAGAACGACCGGCTGGAATGGGTGAGGCGTTTTTACGATATGCTGAGTACGCTTAAGGTTACCATGGCGACGCCGACCCTTTCCAACGCGAGAAAGCCGTATCATCAGCTTTCCTCCTGTTTTATAGACACGGTGCCGGACAGCCTGGATGGCATTTACCGCAGCATTGACAGCTTTGCCAAGGTCAGCAAGTTCGGCGGTGGTATGGGGCTGTATTTCGGCAAGGTCAGGGCAGCAGGAAGTGCAATCCGCGGCTTTAAGGGCGCAGCCGGGGGCGTGATCCGCTGGATCAAGCTGGCCAATGATACCGCGGTGGCGGTAGATCAGCTGGGCGTGCGCCAGGGAGCCGTCGCCGTATATCTGGATGCGTGGCACAAGGATCTTCCGGAATTCCTGGCGCTGCGTACCAACAATGGGGACGACCGTATGAAGGCACACGACGTATTTCCGGCGGTCTGTTATCCGAATCTGTTCTGGAAGCTGGCAAAGGAGAATATCGACGCGGACTGGTACCTGATGTGTCCTCATGAGATACTCACGGTAAAGGGCTACTCGCTGGAAGATTCCTATGGACAGGAATGGGAGGAACGCTATCGGGACTGTGTCGCTGATCACAGGATTCATAAGCGGGTGATTCCGGTAAAAGAACTGGTCCGCCTGATTTTAAAGAGTGCGGTGGAGACGGGAACTCCATTTACCTTTAACCGGGACCTGGTTAATGAGGCAAATCCCAACAGCCATAAGGGCATCATTTACTGCAGCAATCTCTGTACGGAAATTGCACAAAATATGAGTCCGGTGGAACAGATGGAGCAGCGCATCGAAACGGTGGACGGCGAAACGGTGGTGGTGACAGTGACAAAGCCCGGCGATTTCGTGGTATGTAATCTGGCCAGCCTCTCTCTCGGGAAGATCGATGTGACGGACCGGAAAGAGGTTACCGAGCTGACACGGTACGCAGTGCGTGCGCTGGACAATGTCATCGACTTAAACTTTTTCCCGGTTCCATACGCCAAAATCAACAACATGCGGTACCGCCCCATCGGACTGGGGATCAGCGGTTACCACCATATGCTGGCGAAAAACGGAATTTCCTGGGAATCGGAGGAGCATTTGACATTTACCGACCGGGTGTTTGAATGGATTAATTACGCGGCGATTGAGGCAAGCTGTGACTATGCCGGGGAAAAGGGCCGCTATGAGCTGTTTGAAGGAAGCGACTGGCAGACGGGCGCCTATTTTGAAAAACGGAACTACCATTCGGAAGAGTGGCTCCGGCTGAAGGAAAAGACGGCGGCAAACGGCATGAGAAACGGATGGCTGATCGCCATTGCGCCGACGAGCAGCACCAGTATGCTGGCGGGAACGACGGCCGGCCTGGACCCGATCATGAACCGGTATTACCTGGAGGAAAAGAAGAATGGACTGGTGCCACGGGTGGCTCCGGATTTATCTCCCGAGACATTCTGGCAGTACAAGAACGCCCACTACATTGATCAGCAGTGGTCCGTCCGGGCGGGGGGAATCCGGCAGCGCCATGTGGATCAGGCGCAAAGCATGAATCTCTATATCACCAACGAATACACCTTAAGGCAGGTGCTGAACCTTTATGTACTGGCCTGGGAGTGCGGCGTAAAAACCATTTATTATATCCGCTCCAGAAGCCTGGAAGTAGAAGAGTGCGAGGTATGCTCCAGTTAAATGCGGCCGCGGAAATAACATACAGCAAGCTGTAAAAGAGGAAAGGAAAGACCATGGAACAATTAACCAGAAAGCCGTTATTCAATCCGAACGGCGATACTGACGTCAGAAACCGCCGTATGATAGGCGGCAATACAACGAATCTCAACGATTTTAACAATATGAAATACACCTGGGTGAGCGACTGGTACCGGCAGGCCATGAACAATTTCTGGGTGCCGGAGGAGATCAACCTGGGCCCTGATGTAAAGGACTATCCTATGCTGGACGCCGGGGAGCGGAGGGCCTATGACAAGATTCTGTCATTCCTCGTATT
Source organism: Hungatella sp. L36 (assembly GCF_014288035.1). Classification (NCBI taxonomy): domain Bacteria; kingdom Bacillati; phylum Bacillota; class Clostridia; order Lachnospirales; family Lachnospiraceae; genus Hungatella; species Hungatella sp. L36. The sequence goes on from NZ_JACOPC010000003.1 coordinate 511,150, forward strand.
TCTGGACAGCATCCAGACCGCCAATTTACCGGCCATCGGCGAATATATTACGGCCAATGAAATCAACTTATGCCTGTCAATCCAGACCTTCCAGGAGGCGGTTCACAGCCAGAGCTACAGCTATATGCTGGATACCATCTGCGAGCCGCAGACCAGGAACGAGGTGCTCTACCAGTGGAAAAATGATGAGCATCTGCTTGCCAGAAATACCTTTATCGGAAATCTCTATAATGAATTTCAGGAGGACAAGAGCCCGTTTACATTTATGAAGACCGTGGTAGCCAATTTTATCCTTGAAGGGGTTTACTTCTACAGCGGATTTATGTTCTTCTATAACCTTGGCAGGAACCACAAGATGCCGGGATCCGCACAGGAGATCCGGTATATCAACCGGGATGAGAACACCCATTTATGGCTGTTCCGCAACATGATTCTGGAACTCAAAAATGAGGAGCCGGAGCTCTTTACCCCCGAACGCGTGGATGTTTACAGAGCGATGATTAAAGAGGGATGCCGCCAGGAGATTGCCTGGGGCCATTACGCCATCGGAGACAAGGTGCCGGGACTGACGAAAGATATGATAACGGACTATATTCAGTATCTTGGCAACCTGCGGTGTTTCAGCCTTGGCTTTGACCCGATTTATGAGGGGCATGAAAAGGAACCGGAGAGTATGGCCTGGGTATCCCAGTACAGCAATGCCAACATGATAAAGACGGATTTCTTTGAGGCCAGAAGTACGGCTTATGCGAAGAGCAGCGCTCTGGTAGATGATCTTTAAATCTGGCAGATGATTTTTAAAGAAGAAGCGGGCATGAGGACAGTTTTAGAAAACTGCCTTCATGCCCGCGATGTCATCCACGGTCATGGCCAGGGAAATCCGGTCAAAATCCTTTTGTATGAGAACGTAGATATCGAGAATCGGCTGGCACTGAATTCGGGTCTCCTCCATGATCTCATCGTAGTCGGAAATCATGAGCTCCACGATATCGGCGTCGATCAGACCAGCGTCCTTCATTTCTGTGATAATCGTGCATATTTTGTCTTTGGAAAATGCGGTCTTGTAGCTTCTCGTGCCGGAAAGGGCGCTGATGATATCGGCGATGGCCACGATCCGTTCTCCGGTGCTTAAGTCGGCGGCGGCCAGGCCTCTCGGGTAACCGGAGCCGTCGAGCTTTTCATGGTGACGGAGGGCGAGCGATTTGACCGTATCCTCGATGACGTCTCCGAATATTTTCTCAGTGATGTCCACGTGGGTGCGCATGATATTCATGGCCTGGGGGCTCAATTTGCCCGGATACTCCAGGATTTCCACCGGAATGCCGATTTTTCCCAAGTCATGAAGCATGGAACCGCAGATGATCTGGTTGCATTCCTCCTCGTTCATCCCCATGCGTTTCGCCAGTTCGGCGCTGATGGTCGTGGTGGTGATGGTATGGGTAACCGTGTGGCGGCTTCGGAAATCAATGGTGAAGATGAGCATCTTTAAGTAATCCGTGATTTCGTCCTGTGTGAGGGAAATCTCGGAAAACAGCTGAAAAAATAGTGATTCTGCGTCCGTGTCACCTTCGAACGGTGTGTGGAAATCGCAGGCGAGGGCAAGATCGGCAATAAAGGGCGAGAATTTTGTGCCGCTTTCTTTCTTCAGGAGAACCGCGGTTTCTTCCCATGTCAGATGCTGCACCTCCATGGCGACGTCGATGCGGTCGGCCACATGAATGACCTGGGCAAGAAGCCGGATTCCTTTCGGAAATACCTCCGAATGCTCCAGAACCTGCCAGGTGGCGTGATGCAGAAGAATAGCACCGGAAAGCTTCTTGAGCGGAGAAAAGTATTTGATGAACAGATAGCCATAGACGGAGTGGGCCAGAACATCATCGGTGTCAAACTGCAGCATCTTTGAAATCTCATCGGTCTTGTAGGCGCCGATGTCGTGAAGAAGGGCCAGAAAGCAGACGTCCCGTATCTTCCGGGCGTCTTCATGGAAGTATGGCTTTAACATTTCAGATACAATATAGGCCACCCTGTAGCCGTGATTCATCAGGCGGGCGTCCACATAGCTGCAGGAACGACGGATAATTTCCAGTATTCCCCGGTTGTCAATGGAACCTGTATACTGCATAATTTTGTTCTCCAGTTTTCGTGTTTGATGGTAAATTTAAGTGTAACATAAATGGGGGGGAATGTCATGCTTATGTATGGGAATTTTACAGTAAAATGTGAAAGGATGTTCCATGCGTTCCGGGCGGTTCGCAGAGTGAGAAGGGCGCCCGAACCGTAGACGGATTATGTTCTTTTGATAAATTCGCAAATCATCGTGACAAATCAGGAAAAATCATTTACAATAAATGGAGAAAGGGCTTTCAGAGAGGGGATGCAGACTATGAATATCTACGATATTGCGGCGGAGGCGAAGACATCGATCTCCACCGTATCACGGGTACTGAATAATAAAGGGAATGTAAATCCGGAAATCAGACAGCGGGTGGAGGAGGTGCTTAAGAAGTACGACTATAAACCCAGCGCCATTGCGCGTGGGATGGTGTCGAAGACGATGAAGAGTATTGCGATTCTGACTGTGGATGTCAGGGTGACCCACTACGCCAGAATGGTTTACGTGATTGAACAGATTTTCAGCAATGAGGGGTATAATGTGACCGTCTGTAATACGGGCGGTTCGATCAGCGAATGCGGCCGGTATTTCGAGATCCTTTCCGAAAAACAGGTGGATGGAATTGTGCTGATCGGATCGGTCTTTAATGAGCTGATCCATTATCCGGAGATGACGGCCAGGATTAAGGGGATTCCTGTGGTGGTCGCCAATGGACAGGTGAAGCAGCCGGATTTCTATTCCGTTATGGTGGACGATATGAAAGGGATCCGCTCCGTCGTCGATTATCTCTATGAGAAAGGACACAGGGATCTGCTCTATCTCTATGACCTGGAGACGGAGAGCAGCCGGGCGAAATGTCAGGGATTTCTGGAAGCCATGAAGCTGCACGATATCGCCGGAGCCGAAAAGAATGTGGTGCACTGCCGGTACGGCCTGGAAGGCGGTCTAGAGGCGGCAGAGGAGATCTGCCAGCTCGGCATCCCGTTTACAGGGATTGTGTGCGGTGAAGATATTACCGCTATCGGGGTGATGAAGGGGCTGAAAAAGAAAGGCTTCCGGGTGCCCGAGGATATCGCGGTGACCGGCTGCAACAATTCTCCTGATTCTCTGATCTGTGAGCCGGAACTGACGACGCTGGATAATAAGCCTGAACTTCTGGGAGATATGTGCGCCCAGCTTTTAAAGGATGTTCTGGAAGGCCGGAAAGCCTTATCCAATGTGGCTATACAGCCAGAATTATTGATACGCGGGACTACACAGTGAGAAAACAGAATTGGGAAAACAGGATTGGGAAAACAGGATCGGGAAAACAGGATTGGGAAAACAGGATTGGGAAAATAGAATCGAGAAAACAGGATCGAGAAAACAGGATCGGGAAAACAGAATCAAAAAAAGGATCATAAAATTATGATTATGTAAAAACGCTTTCTCAATATAAAAGAGTTTATTTGGACACTAAAATCAAATGAACTCTTCTTTTTTTATGTTTAAACGTGAAAACGCTTTTACATAAATGCAAAACGATGTAACTTTTCAACAAAAAAACATACAGATAAATATGCATTATTAACTAAAATAAAGAGTTTATTACAAGGCATATTGACAAAACAGTCTCGAATGCTATAATGAAACTACAAGAAAGCGCTTTCTCAAAAACAGAGAATGAAATCTAAAAAGTAAAGAGCAGTAACGAAGACAGGACAGGTAATTGAGAAGAAAACAAGTTCTTCCGTCAGTCCCCCACCGGCGGAGGCCAGATTAAAGGAGAGAAAAATCATGAGAGTGCAGTATGAGGATTTATTAAAGAAGTTCCAGGGAATTTTGATGAGCAGAGGGTTTTCCGAGACTCATGCACTGGACGCGGCGACGGTGTTTGCAAAAAACAGTCTCGACGGTGTGTATTCCCACGGTGTAAACCGTTTTCCGAGAGTGGTCAGCTATCTGGACAAAGGAGAGATTGATCCGTCGGCTATTGCGACATGCGAATCGGCTATGGGAGCCATTGAGCGGTGGAACGGACACCGCGGATTCGGTCCGTTAAATGCAAAGCTTGCCATGGATCGTGCCTGTGAACTGGCGAAATTAAACGGTGTGGGCGTCGTGGCGCTGGGCAATAACAACCACTGGATGCGCGGCGGCAGCTACGGATGGCAGGCTGCTGACCAGGGATGCATCGGAATCTGCTGGTCCAATACCATGCCGAATATGCCGGCCTGGGGCGGTAAAGACAGAAAGATCGGCAACAATCCGCTCATTATGGCGATTCCGAGAAGCAGCGGTAAGCACGCGGTCATCGATTGTGCCGTATCCCAGTTCTCTTACGGCAAGATCGAGGAGGCGAGGCTGAAGGGCCAGCAGCTTCCGGTACCGGGCGGCTACGACACCAATGGAAATATCACCACGGATCCCGCGGAGATTGAAAAGACATGGAGAGTGCTTCCGATGGGCTACTGGAAGGGAAGCGGAATCTCGATTGCCCTGGATCTGATCGCAACGGTTTTAACCAGCGAGAATTCCGTTAAGAAGATCGGGACCTTCGGCGACGAGGTAGGCTTATCCCAGGTGATGATCGCCATGGATCCGTCTAAGTTTAACACGACTGAGGAAACAGACCGCATTGTGGATGAGATTCTGGCGGATATCAAGGCCTCGGAGCCTGCGGCAGAGGGCGGGGAGGTGTTCTACCCTGGCGAGCTGGAACTGAAGACGAGAGATGACAACACGAAGAACGGAATTCCGGTTATCGAAGAGGTGTGGGAGACGTTGAATTCTTTGGAACGCTAGAAGGGGTTACCCGGAAAGAATGGTAGAGAGGGAGAGAAAAATCAATGGAATATATCATAGGAATTCTGATTCTGGTATCATTTTTCGGCCTGGCATTCTATGCCGCGAAAGGCGGAAACTTAATGATGGGTATGCTGGTCATGGCAATTCTCTGGACCGTACTCCCCATGATCGGCAATACATTTCCGACGAATCCGGCATTTGTCACGGCAAATGCGGAGAACGTCGGTATCACATGGATCCAGGCATTCTCAAAAGTATTTCAGAGCGGCCCGGAAGGCTGGGGGACCGTTCTGGTCAACGTCGTTTTCGGCGCCTGGTTTGGACGCGTGCTCCTAGAGACGGGAATTGCCTCCACGTTGATTCGAAAGACTACGGAGCTGGGCGGCGATAAGCCGGCTGTTACCTGCATTCTCTTATGTATCGTGACCACGGCCATTTTCTCCTCTCTGTTCGGAGCCGGAGCGGTCGTGGCGATCGGTGTGATTATCCTTCCGATTCTGATGTCTCTTGGGATTCCGAAGGTGCTGTCGGTGGTATCCTTTATGCTGAGCATCGGAGCCGGCATGTTTTTAAATCCGGTCCTGTTTGGACAGTATACCGCATTTTTCCTCGACGCGGAGGGGAGAACCACCTATCCTTACGAAGAGTATGTTCGTTGGGGCGGAATTGCCCTGGCGGTTCAGCTGATTTTCACCATCTGCCTTGTGCTGTTCTGCATGAGAAAGAAAAAGACGGTTCACTCCTGGGCGGCCAGACGGCCAATCAGACAGAAAATGGATTTCGCCCCGGGCAAATCCCTTCTTACCCCGTTTATTCCGGTGTTCCTGCTGATCGTGTTCAAGGTTCCGATCATTATGGGCTTCCTGATCGGCGGTTTCTATGCGCTCTTTGTCTGCGGGAAGCTTAAGAATTTCCGTACGGCCTGCCGTACCTTTAATAAAGACTTTTTCGACGGAGTTGTCGATACCGCTCCGCTGGTGGGCTTCCTGCTCATGGTACCCATGTTTAACAAGGCGGCCGAACTGTGTATCCCGTATTTTAACGCGCTGCTGGGCAATGTAATTCCTCACAGCACCCTGTTTATCACCATTATTTTCTGTGCTCTGGCACCGCTCGGGCTGTTTCGCGGACCGTTTACCTTATACGGATGCGGCGCGGCCACACTGGGAATTTTAAAGGGAATCGGATTTTCCACCGCATTTCTGGCACCTCTCATGATTGCATCTACGACGGTCATGAACGTTTCCTGCTGTATCACGCAGTCCTGGATCGTATGGGGAATCAGCTATGCCAAGGTTTCTACCAGGGATTTCTTAAAGATGAGCGTCGTATGCGGCTGGATCATCTGCGTGATCTTACAGATTGTCACATTTGTGATGTTTGGTTGACGAAAAGGAGTAAACTATCATGGGAAAAAGATTAGTGAGAATGGGCATTGACGTAGGCGGAACCCATACAAAGGCGGTAGCCATTGACAATGCGACACATGAGATTATCGGAAAATCTTCCGTTAAGACGACGCATGACGATGTGAGTGGTGTGGCGGCCGGTGTTGTAGCCGCGTTTCAGAACTGCTTAAGGGAAAATGATATCGCTCCGGAGGACGTGATTTTCGTGGCACACAGCACCACCCAGGCTACCAACGCTCTGATTGAGGGCGATGTGGCGACTGTCGGAGTGGTCGGCATGGGGCCGAAGGGCATGGAGGGCGTTCTCTCCCGTGCTCAGACGAAGCTGAAGGATATCGATTTAGGATCCGGCAGAAAGATTGTTATCAAAAACCGGTATTTAAAGGATGACGAAGTGGATGAGGATACCGTGAGAAAGGCTGTGGAGGAATTAAAAGCGGAAGGCGCCCAGGTTATGGTTGCGTCGGATGCCTACGGCGTGGATGACATCGCGGGAGAGCAGTTCGTCTATGAGATTGCCCATGACGAGATGGGATTTGAGACGACACTGGCCTCCGACATCACGAAGCTTTACGGACTGACGAGGAGAACGAGAACGGCCGCAATCAACGCCAGTATTCTGCCGAAAATGCTAAACACTGCCAACAGCACCGAGAGCAGCGTCCGTGAGGCCGGCGTGGAGGTTCCGCTGATGATCATGCGCGGAGACGGCGGCGTTATGGAAATCAATGAGATGAAGAAGCGCCCGGTTCTGACCATGCTGTCGGGACCTGCCGCCAGCGTCATGGGATCGCTTATGTACTTGCGCGCCTCCAACGGAGTGTATTTTGAAGTGGGCGGTACGACGACCAATATCGGTGTCATTAAGAACGGGCGTCCCGCCATCGATTACTCCATCGTCGGCGGACACAGAACCTATATCAGTTCTCTGGATGTGCGCGTGCTCGGTGTGGCCGGGGGCAGCATGATCCGTGTGAACAAGACCGGGGTTCACGATGTGGGACCGCGTTCCGCTCATATTGCGGGGCTGGATTACGCGGTATTTACCGACGAGGATGAGATCGTGGAGCCGAAGCTGGAATTTTTCTCTCCCAAGGAGGGGGACCCGGATGACTATGTGGCGATCCGCTTAAAGAGCGGCAAACGGGTGACGATCACCAACAGCTGCGCGGCTAACGTACTGGGGCTGGTGACGGAGAAGGATTTCTCCCATGGAAATGTAAACGCAGCCAGAAAGGCGATGCAGCCGATCGCGGATTACTTAGGTGTTACGGTGGAAGATGTGGCGAGACAGATTCTTACCAGGGCGTACGAGAAGATTGAACCGATCATCCTGGATCTGGCGGCGAAATACCATTTGGAGCACGACCAGATTTCTCTGGTAGGAGTAGGCGGCGGCGCGACGTCACTGATCGGATTCTGTGCGGATAAAATGAATATCAAGTACAGCGTTCCGGAAAATGCGGAAGTCATTTCCTCGATCGGCGTAGCGCTGGCCATGGTTCGGGATGTGGTAGAACGCGTGGTTCCCAGTCCGACACCGGAGGACATCAGAAGCATCAAGCGCGAAGCTGTAGACAAGGCGGTGGAGAGCGGTGCGGCGCCGGATTCCGTGGAGGTCCACATCGAAATCGACCCTCAGACTTCCAAGCTTACCGCCATTGCGCTGGGCTCCACGGAGGTGAAGACTACCGACTTATTAAAAGAGTGCACGGAGGAAGAGGCGCGGACTCTGGCGGCGGAAGACTTGCGGGCCAATTCTGCCGATGTCCGGCTCGTCGGCCAGACGGCCAGCTTCTACGTTTATAATATGGAAGGAAAGGGCAGAAATCCGCTCCGCATTCTGGATAAGAAAGGATTTATCAAGGTCCAGAGAACAGACGGGGAAGTCGTTCTGGCAAAGGCGTCCTCATATCGGAGCATTGTATCGAAGATGTGGGAAGAGCTGGCCATATTCAAGGCGGATGCCATTCTGCGGCCGGATTACTATCTCTGTGTCGGCGCGCGGGTCATGGACTTTAACGGATCCGGAGAACTGGAACAGATTCTGATGTTGATGGATGTGGAAATGCAGATGATCGACTCTTCCGATGATATTATTATTGTCGGCGCGAAGAATCAGTTGTAGAATAGAAGAGAAAGAGCTGTTTCCGGTACAGGTAAGTGCTCCTGTTACAGGAAATGCCTCCCGCCAGGAGTACACTCCGGCGCAGAGTCCGGTGAGTCAGTACTGCATTCACTGGAACTTATGCAATGCAGTACTGGTCTCTGATATTATTTATATAGAAGAAAGGGGAGTGCGCTGTGGCTTTAAATGGTGCAAAACGTTTGGCGGACAGTCTGTTCGGAAAGGCTGAAATGCCTGATCTGGGTCTGGGAGATACGGGGAAGGTGCTTCCGCTCCGTCCGATGATGGAACGCCTTCTCTCACTGGACCGGGAAGCCTGGGGGCTTTACGCCTGGTCGAGAGAGCCGCTGGAGGGCAAATTTGACCGGGAGCAGAAGCTCCAGTACCAGAGAAAGGCGGAAGCCTGCGGGAGAGAAGAAGCGGCGCTGGCAGCGGCAGAAGCCGTATTGGAAGTGCCGGACAGTCTGGCAAAATCCGCAGCGGCCTCCATGAAGCTGCATGTGACGGCTCCCGATACACCTGTGGGCGGCGGCCAGGTTACCTTTGCACAGTATGTGGAACCGGACGAGGTGACCATTTTTATGGACGCGGTCGAAAAGGCGGAAGCACTGGCGGCCTCGGAAGGCCTCGCGGATCTCCTGGGAAATGTGAAGATTTTCGATATACTTCTGGCCCATGAGATATTCCATGCGGTGGAGTTCAAGAAGGAGAATACCATCTATACGAAGACGGAGAGAGTGGAGCTGTGGCGGAAACCATTTTCCAATAAGTCCCGTCTCGTCTGTCTCGGCGAGATGGCCGGTATGGCGTTTGCAGAGGAACTGCTTAAGCTTCCGTTTTCTCCCTACGTGCTCGATGTTCTTCTGATGTATGGATATCATGGGGCAGCGGCTACGGCTCTTTTTGAGGAAATCATGGAAATCGCCGGAGAGAACGGCGGGAAAGTTGAGGAAGAGACATGCTGACAAGTAATTTGAAGGTAGTGGAGAAATACGACTATCTGACTGAGAAATTCCGCAGGGGCTATGAATTTTTACGGACTACAGATCTGAAGGCGCTGGCCGTTGGAAGAGTGGATATTGACGGCGATGACATTTACGCCAGCGTTCAGGAATACACTTCTCTGAAGGCGGATACGTGTAAGTTCGAAGCGCACAACCGATATTTCGATATCCAGTATGTGGTGGAAGGCGAGGAACAGTTCGGCTATGCGAAACGTGAGAATCTGACGGAAGAGGCTCCTTATGATGAGACGAATGACATCGTGTTTTTCTGCGAACCCGAGGAAGCGGGCACGGTCCTGTTAAAGGCGGGAGACTGCATCGTTGTGGCTCCGGAGGACGCACATAAGCCGAGATGCCAGGCAAAAGAGGCATGCTATGTGAAGAAGATTGTGATTAAGGTCAGAGTGTAGATGAAGATGTGAGAAACAACATACAGAAGACTGCCTGCCGTCGGTGAAATACCGGTGCAGGCAGTCTTCTGTATGTTGCTTTTCCGGGGCCTGCGTACTGCGCGCTAAAGAAATATGGCCGCTGAAGCGACCGCACTCGGGCGTGCGAGTCTGGCAAGCCGGACTCTTTGCTCTATAAACGATGCAGATTTATCAACATTGATTTTACCACCCTGATGTGATACTATTTTCTCAGACAGACACAGCATTTGGGCGGTTTCAGCCGCCGGAAGGGAGCTGGAGGTGGAGGGTGTGAAAATGGGGGCGGCCAGCCGGATCACCTGGCGGCCGGGAACCGGTAAAACGGGGATTCCGGAAACGGAAAATGGACTGCCGTATCCTATGGGAAGTCAGGGCGCGGCTGAGGTAAGAGGCGGTAAGAGCATCACGTACGGCGGAAACGCGGCGAAAGAGGCAGTCCGGGCCGGAACTTCTGACACGGTGGCGTTTGGGGCCGAGGACAGAGGGCCGGTTTCGGAAGAAGCGGTGCTTGACTATCTGCGTGTTCTGGAAAAAGATTATCCGGGTGTGACGATTCTGATCCGGGACCGGGAGGAGGTCCGCGACTTAAAACAGTTGGCGGCTTCGCTGGGAAAAGGGCGTTTTCTGGTCGTCACCACGGATTTCCTGAAGCGGATGGGGCGGGATGCCGGAGAATATGAACGATGTAAGGCTGTTCTTAAGGAGACGGTGCGCGGACTGGCGATGGGCGGAAGCGCCAACGCGAGCGAGGGCGCGTGTTTAGACGCAGCCGGTAAAAAGACGTGGGCAGCGCCGGCAGCAGGAAAGCAGAAGTCCGGTCAGAAAGATGGCACATCAGGCCTTACCGGCTTTCCGGGCAGTCGGGAAAAGCAGAAGCTGGAATCAGAAATAAATGTAAAAAAGGCCTCAGTAAGTTCCTATGCGACCAGCGGTCATTATGGGAGCCTTGCCAGAGCGGGGACAAAGGGCCAGGTACAGAAGGTGCTGGGAGACGTTCACCGGAGCATCGGAAATCTAAGGCTGGCAGCCTGCTTCGGAGACGAGGAGGAGAGGACGAAGGCCGACAGGGCGATCCGCTCTCTCCAGAAGCTTCTGGCAAGAGGAAGCAGAAAGATCCGGCGGCTGGACCGGGAAAGCAGCCTGAAGCTTCAAAAGAAGCATGCGGAGAAGGCACGAAAGGAAAAGAAGGTTCTGCAGATCAGGCTGGAGATGAAGAAGAGAAGGGCCGCCCGGTATGGGGCCGATTACAGTCTTGTACGGGAAGGCCTTGCAGACACCTGCTATATTCTGGGGACGGGTAAGCACCGGAGCTGGGAAGAGGAGCGGGCGGCGCAGGAGATTCCGGGAGCCGGTGGGATCGGAGACGGTATGGGTTCCATGGGTGGTGACGGAGGCGGAGAGGGAGCCATCGACGCTTCTGACGTGGTCATTTCGGATGGAGGTTCGTTTTAACAACGAACCTTTTTTTCTGTCATCACGCGGGAGAGTACTGTTTTGTATCTTTATTTTGCGTTGACTAAGCTGTACGTATATGTTAAAATACATACAGGAGTTATATGGTTTTGGTTCGCTGTGGATTCTTGATTCGAATAAAGTGAGGTTAATTATGGAGAGTAAATACAAACATCTTTACAACCAGCTGCAGGCTCAGATTGAAAAGCGGGAATACAAGGCAGGGGACAAGCTTCCTTCCGAAGGCGATTTGATGGAATTGTACGGCGCGTCCCGCGATACGGTCAGGAAGGCGCTGGATCTGCTGGTACAGGACGGATTTATCAGAAAGGCGAAGGGAAAGCCTGCGGTCGTTCTGGACAAGAATAAATTTAACTTCCCAGTGTCGGAGATCGCCAGCTTTAAGGAGATATACCGTTTCTCCGATTCGAGGCCAAAAACGTACGTGGAAAATTTAGAGATCGTCAAGAATGACCCGAAGCTGATGGAGGCCCTGCAGATCGGCCCCGAGGACGAGGCGTTTGTTCTGGAGCGGGTCAGGGAGATAGAGGGGGAAAAGATCATTATCGATAAGGATTATTTCTCCAGGAAGGTGGTGGATAATCTTCCGCTTCGGGCGGCCCAGGATTCCGTCTATGAGTATCTGGAGCAGGAGGTGGGCTTAAAGATCGGTTTCGCCATGAAGGAGATTACGGTACAGATGGCGGGAGATGAGGACCGCCACCTTCTGGATATGAAGAACTACGATATGATCGTTGTGGTGAAGAGCTATACGTATCTGGAAGATTCCACGCTGTTCCAGTTTACGGAGTCCCGCCACCGCCCGGATAAGTTTAAGTTTGTGGACTTTGCGAGGCGAAAGCTGTAAATAATGTTATGTGGTGGAAGATACGCGGACTTCTGCATAGGGGATCGAGGAAAAGGGAGAGCGGGCGGCAGGAAGAGAAAGGTTCAGGGATTCCGAGGGGGTGGGACTAAGGGCGAACAGCCCCCTCCGCAGGGGTTCCGGTCAATTCGACCGAACGCCTGATGCGTTCGCTCTCAGTGCCCGCAAAATCGCGTCCTGAAAACGCGATTTTGCCCCTGCTCCGACGGCTGTTCGCCCTAAGTCCCACCGACCTCTGCATCATTCACCTTTCCCTCCCTGCCGCCCACTCTCCCTTTTCCGGCCAGACTGTGAAAAAGTCCGCTGAGTACTGGCCCCACAAGGGGGGAAAGATATAATTGGCCATACGTTATGTTATGGTCTTTCTTCTTACAGAGCCAATATACAGCCAAAGAGTTTGAGGAGAGCAGGAAGGGGACGGAGGCTGACGAACAAACGGTTTCCTTTTCCGAGGTTCGCAGGAAGTTAAGCGGGAAGGCAGGAAAAAGGGGTGGTGAAATCTGGCCTCAAAGCCAGATTTCAAGTGGACACGGAGGAGAAGTCCTTCAGGAGTTCTCCGTAGTTTGCACGATCTGCCCCTTTTTCCTGCCTTCCCGCTTTACTTCCTGCCACCGAGGAAACAAGAAACCGTTTGTTCGTCAGCCTCCGTCCCCTTCCTGCTCTCCTCAAGCTCTTTGGCGCAGCATTCGCCAAACCACTATCTGCCGGTGGATTTTTTTATTTATTTTTCCAAACATGTTGACAAGCATATACGTATATGTTATATTGAATTCACAAGATAAACATACAAGAAGAGAAAAATAAAAAACGTGTATGAAAAGGAGAATGGTTATGGGGAAGTATTCGGATGACGCAAAGAAGCTTCTGGAATATGTCGGCGGAAAACAGAATATCTCGGCAGTCACACACTGTATGACCAGGATGCGTTTTGTTCTGGCCGATCCTGAGAAAGCCGATGTGGCGAAGATCGAAGCGCTGAAGAGTGTAAAGGGGACGTTTACACAGGCGGGACAGTTCCAGGTGATTATTGGTAATGATGTTTCGGTGTTTTACAATGAGTTTACCTCCGTATCCGGGATTGAAGGAGTTTCCAAGGAGGAAGTGAAGCAGGAAGCGAAAGGGAACATGAATCCGGTTCAGAAGGCGGTAGCCAATATCGCAGAGATATTCGCACCTCTGATTCCGGCTATCATCGTCGGTGGTCTGATTCTGGGATTCCGGAACATCATCGGTGAGATTCAGTTTATGAACGGCGGGACAGAGACTCTGATCGAGGTGTCTCAGTTCTGGGCGGGAGTACACAGCTTCCTGTGGCTGATCGGTGAGGCGATATTCCATTTCCTGCCGGTAGGCATCACGTGGTCGGTGACGAAGAAGATGGGCACGACTCAGATTCTGGGTATTGTACTCGGTCTGACATTGGTGTCCCCGCAGCTGTTAAACGCCTATGCCATGGCTCCCGGCGTGGAAGTTCCGGTATGGAATTTTGGATTTTTCACCATGCAGATGGTCGGCTATCAGGCACAGGTGATTCCGGCAATTCTGGCTGGATTCGTGCTGGTTTATTTAGAGAAGTTCTTTAAGAAGATTACGCCCCAGGCGATTTCCATGATCGTGGTGCCGTTCTTATCACTGGTGCTGGCCGTGATCGCGGCTCACGCGGTTCTGGGCCCTGTGGGCTAGGCCGTGGGTTCCTGGGTCTCAAAGGTGGTTTACGCAGGGCTTACCTCAAGCTTCCGCTGGTTATTCGCTACCGTATTCGGTTTTATCTACGCACCGCTCGTAATCACCGGTCTTCACCATATGACCAATGCCATCGATTTGCAGCTGATGGCGGAGTTTGGAGGCACCATGCTGTGGCCGATGATCGCTTTATCCAACATTGCACAGGGATCTGCAGTACTCGGCATGATCTATTTACAGAAGCATAACGAAGAGGCGAAGCAGATATCCATTCCGGCATGTATTTCCTGTTATCTGGGTGTCACGGAGCCGGCGATCTTCGGTGTCAACTTAAAGAGGGGATTTCCATTTATCTCCGCCATGATCGGTTCCGCGATTGCGGCCACCGTATCCGTGGGAAGTAACGTTATGGCGAATTCCATCGGCGTAGGCGGAATTCCCGGAATCCTGTCCATTCAGCCGCAGTATATGGGAAGATTTGCTGTCTGCATGCTGATTACCATGGTGGTACCATTTGTTCTGACGGTAGTAGTCGGTAAGAAAAAAGACGTTCGGTAAATAAGTGGAGGAGAATATGAAAGACTTCAGGAAATCGTGTGTATATCAGATCTATCCAAAGTCCTTCCGGGACACGACTGGTAATGGCGTCGGTGACTTAAACGGAGTCACGGAGAAGCTGGACTACTTAAAGAAACTGGGAGTCGATTATCTGTGGCTTACGCCCTTCTTCGTCTCGCCGCAGAATGACAATGGATACGATATTGCGGACTATTACCACATTGACCCGCTGTTCGGCACCATGGAAGACCTGGACCGCCTCATTAAAGAGGCGGCTGACCGGGGCATGGGACTGATGTTTGACATGGTGTTCAACCATACCTCGACCCAGCACGAGTGGTTTGCCCGGGCGCTTAAGGGAGAGAAGGAGTACCAGGACTACTATATTTTCCGGAAAGGAAAAAAGGGGTTTCTCCCCACCAACTGGCAGTCCAAGTTCGGCGGCAGTGCCTGGGAGTACGTGGAGGAGCTGGGGCAGTATTACCTTCATCTGTTTGACCGGACGCAGGCGGACTTAAACTGGGAGAATCCGAAGGTGCGGGAAGAGATCCGCAGGGTTCTTCTCTTCTGGAAGAAGAAGGGAATCCGTGGTTTTCGTTTCGATGTCATCAATCTGATCTCCAAGCCCGCGTACTTTGAGGATGACGACGAGGGAGACGGCCGCAGATTCTATACTGACGGCCCCCGGGTGCATGAGTATTTAAAAGAGATGGTGAAGGAGACCGGCCTGTACGAGGACGATATCATCACTGTGGGTGAGATGTCCTCCACCACAATCTATCACTGTATCCAGTATACCAACCCGCAGGAACAGCAGCTGAAGATGTGCTTTAATTTCCACCATCTGAAGGTAGACTATAAAAATGGGGACAAATGGTCTCTGATGCCCTATGATTTCATGGGCCTGAAAAAGATTTTTCACACCTGGCAGACCGGTATGGCCGAGGGCAGCGGATGGAACGCCGTGTTCTGGTGCAACCACGACCAGCCGAGGGCGGTATCACGGTTCGGGGACGAAGCGAGATACCGGAAGCAGTCGGCCAAGATGCTGGCGACGGCCATCCACGGCATGAGGGGAACGCCCTATATCTACCAGGGGGAGGAACTGGGCATGACTAACGCCGGTTTTACCTCCACCGATCAGTACCGTGATGTGGAAAGCCTGCATTATTTCGATATTCTGAAGGAAAGCGGAATGGAGGAAGCCCGGATTTACGAGGTGCTGCGCCAGCGGTCCCGCGACAACAGCCGGACTCCCATGCAGTGGAGCGATCAGGAGTATGCCGGCTTTACAAACGGCGTGCCCTGGATCGAAGTCAACCGGAACTATAAAGAAATCAATGCGGGAGAATGCCTGGAAGACAGCGATTCCATTTTTTACTACTATCAGAAGCTGGTCGGCTTGAGGA
This sequence comes from Hungatella sp. L36, assembly GCF_014288035.1. NCBI lineage: Bacteria > Bacillati > Bacillota > Clostridia > Lachnospirales > Lachnospiraceae > Hungatella > Hungatella sp. L36. The sequence goes on from NZ_JACOPC010000003.1 coordinate 527,010, forward strand.
AAGAGTACGACGTCATCAGCGAAGGCGGGTACGAACCGGTACTGGAGGATCATGAGGCAGTATTTGCCTACAAAAGGACGTACGGCGGTGATACGCTGCTGGTCCTGACTAATTTTACCGACAGAAGCCAGTCCATAGCGGCGGCAGATTTAAAGCTTCCGGATGAGGACCTGACGAAATTCAGAACGCTGATTGCCAACGATGGGGCAGAGAGGGAGAGCAAGAAGATCCGGCTTTCTCCATATGGAGCCATTATGCTGATCAGAGAGTGATACGGAACGCTTTTTAGGAAGATAAATGGATCATATAAAAAACAGCAGGGCAGCACCGAAGAAACTGATAATCCCTTTTTACAAACCGGAATTATCAGTTTCTTCGGTGCTGCCCTGCTGTTTTTTATTTTGCCTAAATACCCAAGGTATGATCGAGCAGTATTTTTACCCCCATAATCACCAGGATCAGCCCGCCTGCAAACTCGGCTTTGGACTTATACCTGGTGCCGAAGACATTGCCGACCTTGACGCCGATGATGGAGAGGACAAAGGTGGTGGAGCCGATGAAGGAGACGGCCGGAACGATGCGTACCTGCAGGAAGGCGAAGGTGACGCCGACGGCCAGCGCATCGATGCTGGTGGCGATGGCAAGCAGAATCATATTGCCTGGCGCCACGGAGCAGTCCACGCATTCCTCCTCCTTATTCAGGGACTCCCGGATCATGTTGAATCCGATGATGCCCAGAAGGATAAATGCGATCCAGTGGTCGATGGAAGTGATGGCCTCTTTAAACTGAGATCCCAATATGTAACCGAAAAGCGGCATGCCCGCCTGGAAACCGCCGAAATAAAGTCCGACGATGACTGCGTTTTTCCAGCTCATCCTCTGCATGGAGAGTCCCTTACAGATAGAAACGGCGAAGGCGTCCATAGAAAGGCCCACCGCGATAATGAACAGCTCAATTAATGACATGTGATATTCCTCCTGCGTATAAGCATAATAAGTATATGATGCGGGGAACAAAAAAAGACTTATCTGCAGGCAGCGAAAAACCCGCAGATAAGTCTCATCTTTTTTGCATAAAAGCAAGTTAAGCAGGACCAGATAGACAGACGCTATCAGTATGTTGACCCTGCTGCACGCCGCATCCCTGACCCGTGGGAGGCGTGCTGACTACTCCCTCATCTTCCGTTTATTCTAATGGATTTTACTGGGTATGTCAAGCGCAAAACATCAAAGCTTACCGAAGCTCCGGCCAGAATTCCTTATTAGCCTCAATCATCTCATCCAGAATGGCTTTTGCCACCGTAGCCGACGGCACCGTTTTATTCATGGAAAAGGCTTTCCATACCTTTTCATAGGAGCCCTCGATGCCTCCGGCGACCAGAAGCTTTTCCGATGCCAGTTGCTGCTCCATCAGTCCCTTATAGTAGTCGCCGATGGGCCCCTGACAGATTACCTCCGGACCATTTTTACCGATATAGGCAGGAACCTCGACCATGGCATCTGGTGCGATATTCTCGATGGCCCCGTTATTCTGTACAATCACGATGAATTTCTTCTTTGTGTCATTTTTAAGAGCCATGGCGAGATCCGCGATGTAGTTGCCGTGGGCGCCGTGGTAGAATGCCTTTGCAGTCACCTCTCCGGTCTTGATATAGTGGTCAATTCCCTCAAACAGATCCTTTTCTCTGGAGTCCATTACCTCATTGGCTCTCGTATACTCCGGATTGGATTCTTCCACCACATCCTTGGACAGCAGATAGTACTGCAGATACGTATTGGGCAGATACTCCGGATTCGACTGCAGGACCTTATACACATTATTCCAGGTATGGATCCAGGAGGCGTTTAAATGGCGTTCTCCCACGCGGTCGTGTTCCTTAAGCTTCTCCAGCACATCCGGCGGCAGAAGCGTCTTGTTCTTCATAACGTATTCGGTAATTTCCGCCTTTAAATCTCTGCCCTGATACGTGATATCCGTAAACCAGCCGAAATGATTCAGCCCGAAATAATTGACATCAAAGTCTGTAAAATTCGGAATATCTAAACATCTACCCACCATCTCCAGGATTGCAATCGGCATATCACAGATGTTGATGATCCTTGCATGGGGGCGCAGTGCCCGGCACGCTTCCGATACCACAGCCGCCGGATTGGAGTAGTTTAAGATCCAATGGTCGGGGGCCGCATACTTCTCCACGTCATCAATCACCTGAATCATGGGAAACAGCGTGCGCAGGCCGTAGGCCAGTCCGCCGCAGCCACAGGTCTCCTGTCCCACACAGCCGTGACGCAGCGGGATCTTCTCATCCTTTTCTCTCATGGCGTATTTCCCTACGCGCATCTGGGCAAAGATAAAGCTGGAATTCTCGTACGCCGTCTTTTTGTCCGTCGTTACCGTCAGGCGAATCGGAGATTTCATATCCTTTAAGATCCAGTCTACCACCAGACTCACCTTATACTGGCGCTCTTCATCAATATCAAACAGCCGTACTTCCTCTACCTCCAGTTCCTTCTGTCTTAAAGCAATGGATTTTACGATTCCCGGTGTAAAGGTGCTGCCTCCGCCTACAATTGTGATTATCATATTATTTCCTCTCTTTCTGCGGCCATGCCGCTCCATGAATGTTCTGTATTCTACATGCGCTCCAGCATATCCTCCACCTGGCTTTTTACAGCCGGTACCTGCATACCGAATACGATTTGTATATCAGTGCCGTTTTTCTTGATTCCGCTGTTTTTCATGGTATTGATCAGGTCATCCCTGATTAAGCTGCCATCCTTTACCACCACCCGCAGGCGTGTAAAACAATTGTCCAGCGACTCGATATTCGCCTTGCCGCCAAGTCCTTCTATTAACGTCCGAATGGGTTCATCCTTTGACTGGCTGGCCGCCGCATCGCCGCTGCCTGCCGAATCGCCGCTGGCCGCCGAATCGCCGCTGCCCGCGTCCTCTGCTATAAGCTCTCTTCCCGGCGTCTTAAGGTTCAGTTTCTTAATCAGAAAAACGAAAAGGAAATAGTATCCGACTGCGGTCACCGCTCCCAGAAGAAGAAGCAGCGGCCAGTTGGTCTTCTCCACACCCAGGGCCAGATTGGAGATCATAATGTTGACGATGCCGCCGCTGGTGGAGGCCGGAATGCTGAGGACCTTTAACAGCACCAGCATGCCGCCGCTGATCAGGGAGTGAACGACAAAGAGCAGGGGCGCTGCAAAGACGAACAGGAAATCCATCGGTTCTGTAATTGCCGATAAAATGGCCGCCAGCATAAGCGGGAACATGACTGCTTTTGTATTCTCCCGGTTTTCCTTTCTCGCGGTCGTGATAAAGGCCAGGCCGATTCCGATATACGGGAATAGATTATTAAATGTGTAGCTGTTATAATAGGTGGACGGTGAAAATGGTACTCCCGGCATGTTCATCTCCGCCACACGGATCGGATAAGCGCCGGAGATGATCTGGTCTCCAAGCACCAGGGTTCCGCCCACATCGGTAAACTGGAACGGTGCGTACACAAGATGGTGAAGTCCCGTAGGCACCAGAAGCTTGTTAAGCAGGCCGTATATGTAAAGTCCCACATTGCCGCTGCTCTTGATTAAATCGGTCAGAGCCGAGATCCCCCGCTGAACCACCGGCCATACGTAGGACGCGCCGAAGCCCAGAAACAGGGAAAGAAGGATCAGAAGGAAAAATGGAAATCTTACCCCAGAGAACATGGAGAAATACCCCTTAAACTGTTTCTCTCCGTACTTATTAAATACATATCCTGTCAGGCAGCCCAATGTGATGCCGCTGAATACACCCATATCCAGCACCTGGATGCCCAGAACGGTAGACTGCCCCGTACCGTATAATCCCAGCGGCCCCATCTCTGCCAGCCTGCCGATAAAAGACAGCGTGATGTTATTGGCATTTAAGAACAGAAAATAGGACATCAGGGCGATCAGCGACGCATGGCCCTTGTTCTTTTTCGCCAGTGCTCCCGCGATACCGACACAGAATATTACGCTCAAATTGTTGATCAAAAACATCAGACAATTATAAATCAGCTTTCCCACCAGCTGAAACGGCGCTGCCTGTAAAAAAGGAATCTTCGCTGTGATTGAACCGTTTGTCAGGAGAATTCCGAGAATCAGCACCGTACCGGCAACCGATAAATACATGAGTGGCTGGACAATGGCCTTGGAAAACCGTTCCAGCGCACTTTTCATTTTTTCTTTCATATTCATTTTCTGCGCGCAGAGCGCGCAACCCCTTTCTAATGGACTGATAGTGTGTTGATAATGTGATAAACGAGGAATCCCTTTTCCGCATTTGTCATATCCTTGTGGTACGTCTTTTTCACGTAGTCACCGATTTTCTCCGCACAGCCATACGCCACCGGATACTGGCTTCTGCCGAGTGTGAAGAGAAATTCATCCGCAGACTGGACGCTGCCTTCTCCCAGCACCCGCCTGGCGAAAAACTGCAGATGGCGGACAAAACGGTCGTACGGAATGGAGGTTTCGTCCAGATTCACATCGAAATATTCCGATACGATTTGAAGGATATCGCGCACCATTTGGATACTCTGAATCGTGCAGCTGGCCCTCTGATCCATGGAGGCGTTGACGATGTGAAGGGCAATAAAGCCCATCTCCTCCTCCGAGATCCGAATCCCCATCTTCTTCCAGATGATCTCTCCGGCCTTCCTGGCCAGCATGAACTCCTCTTTATAGAACTGCCGTATCTCCAGAAGCAGCGGATTTTCGCAGATCACGTGATTCTTTTCCCGTTCCAGCGACATGCTGATATGATCGGTCAGCGTAATATACAGATCCTCGCTGATTTTCAAATCGGAGTCGCGGCGGATCATCTCAACCACTTCCTCCGATATGGATAAATAGACGGAAGGGATGTCCTTGACCAGCTTTTCCAGCCTTGTCATCACTCCGGAGTCCTCCAGGGTAAAGATCTTTTCCACCTTTTCCTGTTCAATGGAATCCCCGGGCTTCTTCTGAAAGGCCAGCCCTTTTCCTATGGCAATCATCTCAGGCCCGTCGGCCCCGTTCACTGCCACCACAACATTATTGTTATAAATTCTCTTGATTTCCATGACGTCTCACTCTCCCTCTCCAACAAAAAGACACGGTTACAGCCACAGAATTTTCTCTCCCGCCGTCACGGTTCCCGGCGGCGCCTTATGAACCTCTCCAAACTGTTCGCCGTTTGATACCAGCATCATTGTTACCGTATCATAGCCTGCCCCTTTCAGTACTTCAATATCAAAGTTTACCAGCAGCTGCCCCTTCTTAACCGTATCATCCTGCTTCACATGAACTGTAAATCCCTTTCCGTTTAAGGCTACCGTGTCGATTCCGATATGGATCAGCAGCTCGACCCCGTCCTTCGTCTTAATCCCCAGCGCGTGGCCGGTTGGAAAGAGTGCCACGATTGTTCCGTCTGCCGGTGCATACAGACTGCCGTCTGTCGGAATGACCGCCACTCCATCCCCCAGCGATTTTTCCGCAAACACCGCATCGCTGACTGTCTCCAATGGTACGAGTTCACCGCTTACCGGGCTGAACGCCGCCTTCTCCTGTACCTCCTGTTTCTTCCAGCTTTTAAATAATCCCATGCTTTCCTCCTTTTCTGAAAACAAAAACAGGCTTAACCAAAATCTTAAAAGCACATACGTGTGCTTCTAAAGATCTTGGTTAAGCCTGTTTTCACAGTAACATTCCTTGTTTCTTTATAGCGCGATTATAACAAAACAAAAATGCATTGTCAACTGTTTTGTTCTCTATTCCAGCGGCTGTATGTAGAAATTTCCCACAACGTCGCTGGAGTTTATGACATTGACAAAGGTATCGGGGTACTGCTCACGGATGCGTTTCTTCATCTTTTTCACGTCGCCGTCGGAGAGGACGGTGTAGAGAAGATACTTTTTGTTGGCCGAGTAGGAACCGAAGCCCTTTAAGATGGTGCTGCTGTGGTTGGTCAGCTCCATCAAATCCGCAGACACGGCGGCCGGATTGTCTGTGACGATGAGCAGCGTCTTTTTCTTGTATTTCTTATAAAGCGTGTTGATCACCTGCGTGTTGCAGAACTGGTAGATGATGGAGTACAGTGCGATATCCATGCCGAAGATGGCTCCGGAAATGAGGATGATAACAGCGCTGAACAGCAGCATATAGTTGAAGGTGGATATCTTATATTTGGTGGAGAGGGACATGGCGATAAAATCCGTTCCGCCTCCGCTGGCCCGGTTGTTCAGGATGAGGCTCATGCCCAGGCCGTTGATGATTCCGCCGAATACGGAGATGAGAAGAAGGTCTCCGGTGATGGGGATGACAGGCAGCTGGTCGACCAGGATCGACACGGTCAGGAGGCTCACACAGGACAGAATCGTAAACTTTTTCCCGACAATGCGGTAGGCAAATACAGCCGGGATGGCGTTGAAAACCACGTTTAAGAAGGTGAAGGAGATCTTCACGTCAAAAAAGGCCAGCCCCACCCTCTGAATCAGCTTGGCGAGTCCGGAGAAACCGCCCGGGACCAGCTTCCCCTGTTCGACGAAGGTGTTTAAATTCACCGCTACGATGACACTTCCGAAAAGGATAAAAAAGATGGAGACAGCGTCGCGGAGCCGCTTATCCTTTTCTGCCTTTTCCGCATTCTTTTTGTATAAATCGGAAACATCCTGTTTTTCTGCCATTGGGACCCTCCTTTTTCCGGCAAAGACTTAACACATACTACCATTTCCCCATGAAATCCTGTATAATTATATTGTTTTACACAGGGACACAGAAGGGGATTCGTATTTTTTCTGTTTCTATCATATCATATATTTCGGAAGAAGGGGTCTAAAAATTATGAAACAATTACTGCACTTTGACAGTATAAGAAAAAAGGTCATTTTTTTAGACTTGATCGTTGTTTTTCCGCTGTTCATCTTATTCTGTATTTTAATGAGCTATATATTTGAAGACGGCAATTACAAACTGAACTACAGCAAGCTGGACCTTCTGGAAGAAAAATGCAGCAATATTGCGAACAGGAATACAGAGATCATAAAAATATCGGTAGGCATGTATCTGGATCCTGAGATTAACCGTCTGATCTCGAAGAGGAACAGGCTGACGGGCTATGAATATATCAGTGCACAGGACAGCATACAGAGTAAAATGCTGGAGCTGACGGAATTATTTCCGGACAGGCAGTATCAGGTGATGCTGCTCTGTAAAAATGATATGAATTTTTATCAGTCCTCTTTAAACTTGATGCAGGATGCAGTCACACTGGATATGCTGGACGAGGAAAGCTGGTATCAGGAGGCGATGGAAAAGGATGATTCCATCTATTTCCTTCCAAAGTACAGGAGCCCTGTCCTGCAGAAGCTGTTTCAGGAGGACAAGCTGTTTGCGGTTCAGAAACTGCGGAATTTAAACAGCGGAAGAGATGTCGGCATTATGATAGTGGCCATATCCCAGGACATCTGGGGGAACGTCATACTGGGCGAGGAGGATTCCGATGAGAATACCATCGTCATCGATCAGTACAGAAAAATAATATTTTCTTCCGATCCCAGAATGTATGGATATGAGGTGGAGGACAATTCGTACTATAGTCAGATAGCAAATTATACGAAGGGCTTTTTTCTGGGAAATGTGATGAACCAATACAGCCATATACGGTTTGCCAGTATTGATGGTTTGGGCTGGAAGCTGATTTCCTATGAACCATACCGCCATGGCTGGACTTCCTTTTATGTAATCCTGTTCCTCGTCCTGGGAACCGCGATGTTTCTTGTGCTCATCGTCATAGTCTTTTATAACTGCAGTTTTATCTCCCGGAGAATGGAGAAATTAAATAAAAACATCCTGGAGGTGACGAATGGGGACTTAAAGACAAGAATCCAGGATGACTATGAAATAGAGTTTCATGAAATCTGTCACAATTTTAATTATATGCTGGATCACATTGAAAATCTGATGAAGCAGCTGGAGATAGAAGAGGAAGAAAAGCATGCCCTGGAGATCCAGGCTTTGCAGGCACAGATTAATCCGCATTTCTTTTATAATACGCTGGTGACCATCCGGTTTATGATTCAGATGGAGGAATATAATGAGGCAGACAGAGCACTGCTTGCCTTTTCTAAATTGCTGAGAAAATCCTTTGTGAATTCCCAGAAGATCATTCCGATCAAGGAAGAACTGGCCATGGCGGAGGATTATCTGGAATTAATGAAGCTCCGCTATCGCGATAAATTTCAATGGAAAATACTCGCGGCGGAAGACGTAGTGGAATTGGGGATTCTGAAGAACGTCATCCAGCCGTTGGTCGAAAACAGCATCTCTCACGGCTTTAACATGAAAGACGGCATGGGCCATATCGTCATATGCGCATACCGGATAAAGGAAAATGTCGTAATCGAGGTGGAAGACGACGGTGTGGGGGTAGACCTGGAAAAGATAAATAACAGCATACATAATCAGCAGACCGTGAAGGCCAGAGATCAGCTGAACGGAATCGGGCTTTCCAATATTCAAATGAGAATTTTACGGAATTTCGGCAATCAATATGGACTGAGTGTAGAGGTGAATTCATCGGGCGGCGTTACCTTCCGGATGAAGATACCTGTCATTAATATGGAGGGGGCAAACAGTTGAATATCGTAATTGCAGATGACGAAGAGATCATCTTAAAATGGATGAAAAAGAATATCGAAGCGCTGTCGCCGGAGCATCATGTGATCGAAGCCTGTATCAATGGAATGCAGGTACTGAATTGCTGCCTGAACCATCAGGTCGATGTGCTGTTTACCGATATACGTATGCCGATCATGGACGGGATGGAGCTGCTGAAGAAGCTGAATCAGAATCATGTCCTGCCTTATACGGTTGTCCTGAGCGCGTATGATGACTTTTCTTATGCAAGGGACTGCCTGAAGCTGGGGGTGAGTGAGTTTCTCTTAAAGTCTGAGATTACGAAGGATGAACTGGAAGCCTGCCTGCAGACCGCGAAGGAACGGATCAGGAATCAGGGGGCGGCGGAGACCAAACAATCATCTCCCGCCCGGGAGATGGAAAAGGTTCTGCTGCAGTGCTTTAAAGAACCGGACTATATTTCCAGGGATATCTTAAAACAGGTCTGGAATACCTGCTGTGAGATAAAAGGGAGGTATGCAGTGATCATCTTCCGCGATACCGATCGGATATCGAATCAGGAACAGCTTAAGGAGATTCTGCCATTTGCCTTTCAGGAGGAGAAGAGGGTGATCTACTGGCTGCCAAAGAATGAGCGGGAGATCCTTGTACTTACGGAAATGAATCATGACAACCCTCAGAAGCTTACGGAAAAAATATATGAGACGATCGCCTCCTTCGGCGGCAGCAATATGTATGTCAGCAGCTCAGACACCGGTAAAACGGTGGAAGAACTGGAGGCATTATATCAGCATTCACAGGAGGTTCTGACCTATCAGCTGTTTTACAGGCACATGGGCGGACTGAATTATGAAACGATGAAGAACCGGATCAGTCATATAGAGGCTGGACTGGAAGCGAAGTTTGAAAAACTGGAGCTTCTGATCAACAGCCGGGCCTGGAGCAGCATAGTCGAGGAAATGGAAGCGATATTCGATTATGCGGGGAAAACGGAGCCGGATGTATCCTGCATCAGAAGGCTGTTTCTAAATACCTTACTGAATCTGTACTGGAGTCATCTGGAGGATGCGGACAGAAGAGTGTTTTCGATCGATAAGATCATTGAAGTGACACACTGCACCGATATTGGCCAGCTTGAAACAAAGGTTTTGACGCAGGCGGAAGAAATCCTCCGGGTATTGATCGGCAAACAGAAGAAATACAGTGAGGCTGTATTTCTGATCATGCAGTATATGGAAGAACGGTATGCAGACTCCATTACACTCGATGAGCTTGCAAACCATGTTCATATGAACCGCAGCTATATCTCCCATCTCTTCAAAAAAGAGACTGGCAGGAATATTAATACCTATCTGTTAGAGCTTCGAATGGAAAAAGCGAAAATTCTTTTAAAGAACAGTAACCATAATATTCAGGATATCTGCTGTCAGATCGGGATCCCGGATTCGGCCTACTTTAGTAAGGTATTTAAAAAGTATGCCGGTATGACACCGATCGAATTCAGACGCATCAGCAATGAAAACTGATGCGTCTTTTTATTTCAAAAAACAACAAAGTATAAACTGTATAAAAGTGCCAAATAAATTACAAAAAGATCAAAATATATTTAAAATATGTAAGAGATACTGCGAAAACAAGATAGAAAATAGTAAAAAAGATACAAAAAGACAAACATAGGACAGAAACGGATATACATAGTACATAGAAAAATAGCGCAAAATCAGTATAATATAGTTATCAAGTTCCTGGAGTACAACAACCATAAACAAAAGGAGAGGGAAGTTATGAGAAGAAATTGGAAAGTTATCTTAAGCGCAGCAGCAGTCAGCTGTATGGTGTTGTCTTTGGCCGCCTGTGGAGGCGGTAATGAAGACCTGGTTTCCGATGCAGGGAAGGATACCAGTGATGAAAATGTAAAGCTGGTCTTTCTCAGGGCAGGAACCGAAGATTATAAGAAGGATGCCTTTACTCAGATGATAGAAGGGTTTGAAGCGAAGTATCCGAATTATACGGTAGAGTATCAGGAAGCTCCCTGGGGAGATGATTTTGAGACAAAACTGAACACCGGATTTGCTTCCGGCACGGCACCGGACGTCATTCACTACTCCCTGGCATCGATCGGTGCGAGAGTACCCATGGGGCAGTATGAGTGCCTCGACTCGTATGCCGAAGGCTGGGAGGGCATGGAAGATATGTATGACAGCGTAAAAGAAGCCGGAAGTATCGGCGGAAAGCTTTACGGTGTCCCGTACACGCCGGATGCACGAATGTTTGCGATCAATACAGAGTTATTTGAAAAGGCCGGGCTCGATCCGGATTCACCGCCTTCCAACTGGGATGAGCTGTTGGAGGCCCATAAAAAACTTATGGTAAAGGATTCCTCCGGCAATGTAATCCAGTGCGGCTATGGAATTCCCACCAGCGGAAGAAATATCAATCAATACCTGGAAATATTTATTGTTCAGAACGGCCTGAATAATCTTGTGGATGAAGCGAGCAATGAAATCCTGTTTAACAAACCGGAAGCAGTCGAGGCGATGGATTTCATGAAGCAGTTAAAGGATGCCGGTCTGGTGGACTGGAATAACACGCAGAAGGATCAGAATCCTTTCTACAATGGAACGGCGGCCATGACGGTTATTTCTGAAAATGAGTTTAATAATATCAACACAGGAGATCTGGAAGGAAAGATCAAGCTCGTTCCCATGTTTTCCAAGGCAAACAGCGGTACCTTCTGCGGGATGCATTTTATGTTTATGAATGCGAACTCCAAGAATAAAGAGGCTGCCTGGAAATTAATTGAGTACATGAGCAGCAAGGAGTCGATGCAGATCTGGATGGATACGGCAAAGACGGCTCCCGTAAGGTCCTCTTTGGAAGAGGCGTATCTGAAAAAGAATCCGGTAAATGGACCGATGATTATGGAAGCAATAGAAATTGGTAAAGGATCGCCCAAGGTTCCGTACTTTAACAGTGTATTTACTTATGTGGACGATGCCATGGAACAGGTATTCTATGGACAATTATCGCCTCAGGATGCGCTTAATGCAGCTGCGGAAAAGGTGCAGGAGGAAATTGATAATCAATAACTGCGGCAATGCGGTCTGTTTGATAAGAATAGGCCGCATTACTTATTCCCGCAGGCAGCAAGTCAGGTGTCCGGATGACCGGACCTTTTATCAGGAAGAAATGAGGAGAGAGGAAAGATGGCTGGAAAAAAAGTAAGAAAAAACACACGCAGCGATAAAGAGGCGTATATCATGATATTGCCCGCTTATCTGATTTTTACTATTTTCATTCTGGTTCCGATCGGCATGGTACTGTTTTACAGCCTGACCGATTTCAATATGTACCAGATTCCCGCTTTTTTAGGTTTGAAGAATTATAGTAAGCTGTTTCATGATTCGGAGTTTCTCGCATCGGTTGGAAATACACTGCTGTATACGGTTGTAACGCTGACCATTCAGCTGGTATTGGGGCTCTTGCTGGCGGTACTGCTTTATCGGGAATCCAGGGCAGTTCCTTTTTTCCGGACAGCTCTTTACATGCCTAATATCATGTCCATGGTGTGCGTATCCATGGTATGGCTGTGGCTGTATAATCCCAACTTCGGCCTTCTCAACAGCTTTTTAAAGCTTATCGGCATACCGGCCCAGCAGTGGCTCATTAATCCGAATCAGGCAATGCTCTGCATAATTATGATTGGAATCTGGAAGAACTGCGGATATTCCATGGTCATCTTCCTGGGAGGGCTTACCGGCATTCCCCAATCCCTATATGAGGCAGCAGAGCTCGATGGCGCAGGCGTTTTCCATAAGTTTCTCTACATTACGTGGCCGATGCTGTATCCTACGACCTTTTTCCTGCTCGTAACAGGAATCGTAAACAGCTTTGCAGTGTTTGAACAGGTAAATATCATGACGAACGGCGGGCCTTTAAACAGAACAACGACGATCGTCCATCAAATATACAGGAGAGGTTTTCTGGAGTTTAAAATGGGATATGCGAGTGCCATGGCGGTTCTGCTCCTGGTGTTTTCTTTAATCGTTACCATGATGGTATTTAAGTTTGGCAATAAAGGTCAGGATGTGGATGTTTCATAGGAGGAGCGAAGATGAAAAGGAAAAAAAGGTTACATATGATCTGGATAGTCTGTATGGCAGTGGTTTCTTGGATTATCCTGCTTCCGATTCTTGTAATGATTTTAACTTCATTTAAAACAACAGGGGAGATTAACTCGGCGGTATTTCATTTCCTGCCGGAGTCGATGAATCTTGATAATTATAAGGCGGCGATGTCCACCGGAAGCTGGCTGATCTATTTTAGAAATTCCCTGGTCATCACCCTGGTCAGCATTGTATTCTCGCTGTTGTTTAATTCCGTCGCTGGGTATGCGTTTGCCCGGCTGCATTTTAAAGGATCGAAGGTACTGTTTACACTGCTGCTGGTCGGCCTCATGATGCCGCCGCAGGTAACGATGCTGCCTACGTTCCTGATTATGGCGAGATTTCCGCTGATCGGTGGAAATGATATTCTGGGATTTGGCGGTTCGGGATTAATGAATACGTTTCCCGGCGTGATTATTCCATTGGTATCGGGGTCCTTCGGCGTCTTCCTGTCGAAGCAGTTTTACGAGAATTTTCCCAGATCCCTCGATGAAGCCGCCATGCTTGACGGGGCCGGTAAATGGAAAACGTATTTCTATATCTACCTTCCCAATTCAAAGGTTATTCTTGCAACCCTGGCGCTGTTAAAGGGATCGTCAGTCTGGAACGATTACTTATGGCCTTTGGTCATGACAAATTCAGTCAATATGAGAACCGTACAGCTGGCGCTTACCATGTTCCGGGATGAGAGCACGGTGCGCTGGGGCCCCATGATGGCGGCGGCAACGTTAATCTCGCTTCCGATGATTCTGTTATTCCTGTGTGCACAGAAGTATTTTGTACAGGGAGTTGTTTCGACTGGAATTAAGTAGCAGCAGAGAGGAGTACAGGGATGAAAAGACCCAATATTATTGTATATTTTTCGGATCAGCAGCGCTGGGATACGCTGGGGTGTTATGGACAGCCGCTTTTGGTTTCCCCCAATCTCGACAGACTGGCAAAGGAGGGCGTGAAATTTGAAAATGCCTTTACCTGCCAGCCGGTTTGCGGTCCTGCGCGTTCCTGCCTGCAGAGCGGTAAATATGCGACACAGGTAAACTGCCATAGAAATGCGCTGGCATTGCCGCAGGATATAAAAACGCTGGCCGATTATTTCCACGAATCCGGTTATGAGACGGCTTACGTGGGTAAATGGCATCTGGCCTCAAACAGAAGCAGCTATACGGCGCCATTCGATGAGGAAAACTACGAGACCCGGGCGATTCCTCCGGAACGCAGGGGCGGGTATCGGGATTATTGGATGGCGGCCGATGTTCTGGAGGCGACCTCCCATGGATACGATGGATATGTGTTTGACCGAGAAGGGAAAAAATGTGAGTTTATCGGTTACCGCGCGGATTCCATTAATAATTATGCGATTCATTACCTCCACCAGTATGATGGGAAGAAACCATTTTTTCTGTTTATTTCTCAAATCGAGCCTCACCATCAGAACGATCACGGCCGGTTTGAGGCGCCGGATGGCGCGCGAGAGAAGTTTACCGGCTATGAGCTGCCGGCTGACATTCCTGCGGATAAGGGGGACTGGAAGGAACATTACCCGGACTATTTAGGCCAGTGTCACAGCCTGGATGAAAATGTCGGGCGGCTTGTCGATACACTGAAGGCGAGGGGATTGTGGGAGAATACGATCCTGTTTTACACATCAGACCATGGCTGCCATTTCTGCACGAGGAACAGCGAGTATAAGCGCTCCTGTCATGAGGCAAGCATCCATATTCCGATGCTTGCTGTGGGCGGACCGTTTCAAGGCGGCAGAACCATCACGGAGCTGGTCAGTCTTATTGATTTGCCGGTGACGCTGCTTGACTGCGCAGGTATAAAGAAACCGGAGGATTTTCAGGGAAATTCGCTGAAATCCCTTGCCGATGGGACCTCAAAAGGCTGGTATGACTGTGTGTTTATACAGATCAGTGAAAGCGAGGTCGGCAGAGCAATCCGGACCGGTCAGTGGAAATACGCAGTCGCTGCGGATGCGGATGGCTGGAGCTGCCCGGGGGCGGACGTCTATTATGAACAGTACCTGTTTGATTTAGAGCACGATCCGGCGGAATGCTGCAACCTGGCGGGAGACCCTGCCTGTGAACCGGTAAGAAGGGTGCTGCGTGAGAAGCTCCTGCTTTGTATGGAACGGGCTGGGGAGAAGAGACCGGAGATTCGTCCTTTTCGAGAGGGCTGAAAGGAGGAACTGAGATGAAAGCAATCATGGTAATGTTTGATTCCTTAAACCGCAGATTTCTTGAGCCGTATGGCTGTCAGGAGACAATCACTCCGAATTTTCTCAGACTGGCACAGAAAACCGTGCGGTTTGAGAACAGCTACGCCGGAAGTCTGCCCTGTATTCCTGCAAGGAGAGAGCTGCACACGGGCCGGTATAATTTTTTGCACCGGTCCTGGGGGCCTATGGAGCCTTTTGACGATTCCATGCCGGGAATCCTGCGGGGGCATGGGATCCATAGCCATCTGGTCAGCGATCACGGCCATTATTGGGAATGCGGAGGCGCAACGTATCACACTCAATATACGACATGGGAAAATATACGGGGACAGGAGGGAGATCCCTGGGCTCCCGTGGTTGGAGGCGCAGAGGACGCGGACCCGAATTTTGCCGCATTTACAGAAGGGCTGCGCAGCGGACTGTACAGGCAGAACCTGGCGAACCGGACAAGAGTGACCGGAAAAGACCAGTACCCATTGGTGAAGACCTTTGACCAGGGCCTTGAATTCCTGAGAGAAAATGAGGGAAAGGATTCCTTCTTTTTACAGATAGAGTCATTTTCCCCCCATGAGCCTTTTATGGCGAGCGGGGAGTTTAAGGCTATGTATCCCGGGAAAACAAAAGGTAAAAAGTATGAGTGGCCGGATTACGCGCCGGTAAAGGAATCCGCAGAGGAAGCAGACGAGATTAAGTACTCCTATTTCGCCGACTTAACAATGTGTGATGAGCAGTTAGGCCGTCTGCTGGATTACATGGACGAAAAGAATCTGTGGGAAGATACGATGGTTATCGTCAATACGGATCATGGATATATGCTGGGAGAACACGGGTATTGGGCCAAAAATTATATGCTCTGCTACGATGAGATTGTCCATACGCCGCTGTTTATCTGGGATCCAAGATTCCCAGAATCCGCCGGAACGAGCAGAGCGGCGCTTGTGCAAACCATAGATCTGCCGGTTACGATTCTGCAGTTTTTCGGTATCGATCCTGCCGCAGATATGCAGGGGCAGGACATTTCCCGGATCATAAAGGAGGACAAAGGCAGCCGGACGTGCGGGCTGTTCGGAATATTCGGGGCCCATCTGTGCTGTACGGATGGAAGATACGTGTATATGAGGGCGCCTCGAAATCTGGAAGCTCCCCTTCATGAGTATACGTTAATGCCAACCCATATGATGACGTTCTTTACGACGAAAGAGTTGGAGTCGATGGAACGCCACGAGGCCTTTTCCTTTACGAAAAATTGTCCCGTTATGCAGATTGATGCAGATCCGGCAGTCCGGTGTATGGAGGAGGGGGACTATCTGTTTGACTTACAGAATGATCCGGGGCAGGAGCATCCGATTGTATCGGAAGAGATAACGGGCGAAATGGGGCGGACCATGTACCGGCTTATGAGGCTTAACGATGCTCCGGAGGAGCTGTATTTAAGATTCGGTTTTGCCTGAGGGGAGGAACCGGCTGCCAGGCGCAGACGGGCAGATGGCTGTCTTAAACCAGACTTCGAAACATCCCCATAAGGTCAAGTCTTCCGTAACCCCAGGTGCGATTGGGATAGTCCATACTGGCATCTCTGACTGCCCCGCGGATGAGCAGCCGGTTAATATCCCTGCCGGAAATGGTCGTATAATGGCCTTTTAAGACGTTCCATTCCAGGATCAGGGCCATAATACCGGCGGTGTGGGCGGCTGCGGCGCCTGTGCCGGTGGCACTGCCATAGCCGTCCTTTAGGTTTGGACCTTTCAGCATGAATCCGGGAGCTGCAATGTCAGGATTGATGGTTCCGTTGGCAGAAAAACCTCTGCTGGAAGCGATTAACATGCCGTTATTCAGCTGATTGTACGCGGTTACCGTAACTGAATTGTTGGAATTACCGGGTGAGGTAATGGTGGTATAGGGATCGGAGTCCAGGAAAAATGTATTGTTGGTAATGATGTTTCCGGATGGCAGCCACGCATTGAAATGGGAAGTTATATTCGTGGTATTAAAAACCTGTATTTTCCAAATACCGCTCATTGCATTTGAAAATCGGAGTAAGATCAGCTGTTCACCGGACTCCTCTTCGACGATAATATTATTGATGTAAACGGTGGAATTGCTGAATATAAAATTATGCTCAATGCAGCTCCTTAATTGCGGAGGGACAACCGCGGTCTGTTCACCATTCGGCGACAGAATCTTAACATCAAGCCTTCCAGGTGAATTCTGCCATATCTCCATGGAAAACTGTCTGTCAAGTTCCCCTACTCTGAGTTCGATTTCCTTATAAGATTCTTCATT
This sequence comes from Hungatella sp. L36, assembly GCF_014288035.1. Lineage (NCBI taxonomy): Bacteria > Bacillati > Bacillota > Clostridia > Lachnospirales > Lachnospiraceae > Hungatella > Hungatella sp. L36. The sequence goes on from NZ_JACOPC010000003.1 coordinate 544,323, forward strand.
AAAAATAACCCCGTTGTAATGCCTACGCTTATTTCCTTCGTTGCCGGCGGCCACGCAGACACTTGTTCGGGGAATGACCGATAAGTTATCCAGATAGGAGGTTAGTGCGCTGTGCCCTTCATGGCTCCCCTGGCTGGATCCCAGTCCCACACAGAGGACTACCGGGCGCTTAAGCTGATTGGCAACCTTTTTAATATATTCGATACCAATCAGGATATTTGATTCCGGATAACAGATGACGTTGTCCGGAATGCGAAAGACGGCGCGGTTAAAAGCTTTTGCCTGGGCCAGCTTCACGACAACGAGTTCCGTCTTAGGGGCAGCCCCTCGGAAATTCTGTGATTCATCCAAACTGCCGGCAGCAATTCCGGCCAGCATGGTGCCGTGACCGATCTCGTCGGTGCTGGGAACAAGGGAGAGGGGATTGGGATCCGTCAGGGCCAGATTGATCATATCATTATCATACTCGGACCCAAACGGGATATCGGAACGGATTCCGCCGTTCTCGATTGTCTGATCCCAGATGGACAGGATTCTCGATGAACCGTCAGGATTTAAAAAGGCCGGGTGCTGATAATGGATGCCTGTGTCTATGAAGCCTATTAGCACCCCCTGTCCGAAAAGGTCGAAATTGGGGTTGCTCTGAATCGGAGAGACCCCGGAGCTTTCCAGTGAAATCTCAGAGCATAAAGAATAAATGGTCGGGAATACATGGTAGGGCTTTGCTCCCAGGTAACACATATCAAGCGTTTCCTGCGGTGAATGTAAAATGGAATATCTGTCATTGATTCTCGTGATATCGTAATCATGTTTGAGATTTTCCGCCAGATTGTTTTCAATCATCAAATCAATATAACCTTCATCTAATGCTTTATGCATGGAATCACCTCGCTCTTTACACGGTTATTTGTACCTGTTATTAACTTATATTCCCGGAGATTTGATTGAATGCACGGGATTTTGATGATAGGGTGCTGAGGCGGAAAGTCCGGGAATTATTTCAGCCGGATATTCAAGGAGGTCATGGGCGTCAATTTTATCGACTATGTCACCAGGCTCCGGGTGGAGAAGGCCAGAAGCCTGTATATGAACACGGACATGAAAATCTATGAGATTGCAGAGCTGGTGGGATATTCCGACTGGCATTATCTCTACAGCGTCTATAAAAAGCAGCTGGGACATTCGATGTCAAAAGAAAAGAGGAGAAAGAACCCATAAAATGGTGCTTTCTCCTCTTTTCTTCCGTCCTCTCCCTACAATTCGGGAGCAGTGTCATTGATGGACTTAACCTTTGAGATATCGATATCCTTGACCGAGAAGGACAATTGAAAGGCAGCGTCCGTGCCCGCAAGGAAAAATGTGGTGGTCCCCGGCTGTAAAGTGATTGTCTCCTCCCCGTACGTCTTGTCTTCCGTATCCGCAAGGAGAACCGTGCTGTCATCCGGTGTGCGGTAAGAGAGTGTAATGTCCCCTTTATTTCTGGTCAGTGTGTAGGTGAGAGAAACAGTATCTTCCTCAGAGACATCAATTATTAAAAAATCGGCGTCGGTAATGTTTAAGTAGGCGTCAGCTTTTACGACGATGGAGCGGTCCGTATGTGTGACATTCAGTGAATGGAAGATGCTGGTCTGAGCATCGATTAAATGATTCGGATCAGTGGCACAGGCGGTTATTGAGAGACAGAATATGATAAGTATTGTAAAGAGTGCGGTGCGCTTCATGGTAAATCCCCCTTTCCTGGTTTTCCCGTTTGTCTGTAATATGAGAATAACAGATTGAAAGGAAAAAACAGAGCATAATTTTCTTAATAATTTCTAAAAGGATCTGTATTACAAGAATTGAATCTTGTATTTTATCTTATACGAGATATAATAAAGGAACGAAACAATGATCTGTTTCCTTTTTCAGCCGAATCACAGCGGCTGAGTTTCATTCGGTTCTTTATGTTGTTTTACCATGGAGAATCGTCCTGGCGTTTCAGCCACAATTTCTCAAGTATTCTAATATCAAATTACAGGGGGAGGTCTGCCTATGACGAACAATTAGGTTTACATAAAAACAATGTTTTTTTATTGCAACTACAGATAGAATCATTTATAATGGAGGTAGGAAGATGCAGCAGATCAACATAAACAGAAACTATAAAGACAGATTGTTCCGGCTGGCCTTTCAGGAGAAAGAGGATTTGCTGGATTTGTATAACGCTGTAAGCGGCAGACAGTATACGAATCCGGAAGATATTATAATTACCACACTTGCAGACGCGATTTATCTGGGGATGAAAAATGATATATCCTTTCTGGTATCGGACGTACTTAATTTATATGAACACCAGAGCAGCTTTAACCCTAATATGCCTGTTCGCGGGCTGAATTATTTTGCAGACACCTACCGGGAATATATTGAAATAAACGGACTGGATATTTATGGAGAAAAGCTGATCCGCCTTCCGATGCCACAGTATATCGTCTTTTACAATGGGATGAAGGAGGAACCGGACCGGGTGGAACTTCGGCTTTCGGATGCATTTTTGTGTCAGAATCCAGAGGAAAATGGTTGTCTGGAATGCAGGGCGACTATGATTAATATTAATTATGGCCATAATGAGGAACTGATGGACCGCTGTAAGCGGCTGAAAGATTATGCAGTGTTTGTGAACCGTATCAGGGAAAATGAAAGGAGAGGCATGGCTCTTAATGAAGCGGTAGAGCTGGCGGTTAATTCCTGTATCAATGAGGGGATACTTGCAGACATTCTGAAAAAGAACAGAGCGGAGGTATGCAATTTGATTCTATATGAATATGATGAGCAGAAGCAACTGGCGATTGCTCGGGAAGGCGCTAAGAAAGCGGGAAGAGAAGAAGGAAGAGAAGAAGGAAGAGAACAAGGAATAGCACAAGGCCGTGAGGCGGAAAAAGTAATGGTTATCCGTAATATGGCCGCTAAAGGGCTTGATCCTCGATCAATTGCGGACATGCTGAATACGGAGGAACCTTACATAAAAAACGTTTTGAATCTGCTGGCAGAGAAGGTCGGGAAAACGGATTTAGAAATTGCCGGAATTCTGTTGAACAGAAACAAAACAGGTAAGAATCCCTAAAATTAGGAATTAATAGAAATTTATAAAAAAACCAGGAAAGCGGCTTCTAACTATAGTTGCTTTCCTGGTTTGTATAAGGCTTTTTGGGAGAAACAAATTTTTATAAAATTGCTGCTTTCATTTCCCTGACGTACTCGCACACTGGACCAACGCAGTCTTTTCCATATTTCGCCACCATCCGGACGATTGCGCTTCCGACGATGACGCCGTCGGCGTGTTCACTCATCTTCCTGGCCTGCTCCGGCGTGGAGATTCCGAAGCCGATGGCACACGGGATGGGCTGCGCCTCTTTTACCAAGGAAACCATCTCACCGATGTTGGTAGTGATCTCCGTTCTGACCCCGGTAACACCCATGGAGGAGACACAGTAGACGAAGCCCTCGGCCTCCTTCGCAATGGCGCGGATTCTCTCCTTCGATGTGGGGGCAATGAGGGAGATCAGTTCTAAGCCGTACTGATGGCAGAGCGGGAGCAGCTCGCCCTTCTCCTCGTAAGGCATATCCGGGACGATCAGCGCGTCGATGCCGGTTTCTGCCGCTGTGCGGATGAATTTCTCACTTCCGTAGACGAAGATCGGGTTAATATAGGTCATAAATGCCAGCGGTACATCTGTCTTCTCACGGATCCGTTTCACCATATCGAAAATCTTATCGGTGGTGGTGCCGGAAGCCAGCGCCCGTATGTCCGCCTCCTGTATGACGATTCCCTCGGCCACCGGGTCGGAGAACGGGATACCGATTTCTATTAGATCCGCGCCGGCGCCGGCCATGGCAACAATCAGCTCTTCCGTGACAGCAAGCTCCGGGTCTCCGGCAGTGACAAACGGGATAAATGCCTTACCATCTGCAAATGCGTCTTTTACTCTACTCATAGATTTCTACCCCCTTATATCTGGCGATTGCCGCCACATCTTTGTCTCCGCGGCCGGAGAGATTGATGACGATTACCTGATCTTTTCCCATGGTCGGAGCGATTTTTCTTGCGTAAGCTACCGCGTGGGCGCTTTCGATGGCCGGGATAATTCCCTCCATCCGGGATAAGTACTCGAATGCATCTACTGCCTCATCGTCGGTGACGGGGACGTACTGAGCCCGGCCGGTGTCGTGCAGGGAAGCATGTTCCGGCCCGATTCCCGGATAATCCAGCCCTGCGGAGATGGAGTAGACCGGAGCGATCTGGCCGTATTCATCCTGACAGAAATAGGATTTCATGCCGTGGAAGATTCCCAGGCTGCCGGTGGCGATGGTGGCGGCATTCTTATCCGTATCGACACCGTGTCCGGCGGCTTCGCATCCCACCAGCGCAACACCCGGCTCGTCGATGAAGTCGTAGAAGAGCCCCATTGCGTTGCTGCCGCCGCCGACGCAGGCGATCAGCATGTCCGGAAGCTTTCCTTCTGCTTCCATAAGCTGGGATTTAACTTCCTTGCCGATAATGCTCTGGAAATCACGGACGATCGTGGGGAACGGATGAGGCCCCATGACGGAACCCAGCACATAGTGGGTGTCCTCCACGCGGTTCGTCCATTCACGCAGCGTTTCGTTGACGGCATCCTTTAAGGTCTGTGTGCCGCTGGTAACGGGATGGACCCTGGCGCCCAGAAGCTCCATGCGGAATACGTTTAAGGCCTGGCGGTCGGTGTCTTCCTTTCCCATGTAGACCTCACACTCCAGCCCCAGGAGCGCGGCGGCAGTAGCCGTTGCAACGCCGTGCTGGCCTGCGCCGGTCTCGGCGATGACGCGGGTCTTGCCCATCTTCTTGGCCAGAAGCGCCTGCCCCAGCGCGTTGTTGATCTTGTGGGACCCGGTATGGTTTAAATCCTCTCTCTTCAAATAGATCTTCGCACCGCCAAGATCTTCGGTCATCTTTCCAGCATAGTAGAGGAGAGAGGGCCTTCCCGTGTAGGTGCGGTTTAACTCGTCGAGTTCGGCGAGAAACGCCTCGTCGTGGATATATTTTTCATAGGCTGCTTCCAGCTCATTTACTGCGTTCATCAGCGTTTCGGGGATAAATTGTCCGCCGTGCTGTCCAAATCTTCCTTTTGACATGATTAAACACTCCTTACTGTTTGTATGATTTCCTGTATCTTTTTCGGGTCCTTCCGTCCGTCGGTCTCGACGGCACTGCTTATGTCGAGGCAGCAGGCTTCCGTGTTCAGCGCTTCTTTTATGGTGGAGGCAGAGATGCCGCCGGCCAGAAACCACGGTTTTTCGATGTGGGGGATTAGGGACCAGTCGAAACGGACTCCGCTTCCGCCATACTGATCTTTGACAAAGGTATCAAAAAGCAGGTATTCGGCCGGATAACTCACGGCCCTGCGGATATCGTCCCCATCCTTTACACGCACAGCGCGGATAATGGGAACGGAAGCGGCCAGCCTTGCCGCGGCCAGCGCCTTCTTTAAATCCTCTGCATACTGAACTGTCTCAAAGCCTTCCATATCGCCATGGAGCTGAACCGCGCCGATAATCCCCCGGCTCACGAGCCGCACGATGTCGTCGATGGGACTGTTGACAAATACTCCGACGGCCGTGATATCCGGTGATAAGAGCTTCTTTAGTCCGGCGGCCCTCATCTCACTCACATTCCGCTTGCTGGGCGCAAAGACGAAACCGATGTAGTCGGGCCGGTACTCGTTCACAGCTGCAATATCTTCCGGCCGTGTCAGGCCGCAAATCTTTATTCCCGTGTGCAACGAGCCAAACGGGCACGCTGGCGCGTCCAATTGGCGACTGCCGCGAGGGTCACAAATCCCGCTGCCCGTCTCGCTGCAAATTTGATGTCCCGTTGCCTGCAGCGGGTTTTTTAACTTACTCATGATTCAGACTCCTTCTCTTCCTTCTGTATGTCTCCCTGCATTTCTTTCCCCACACGCCTGTTTCCAGGAATCAAGTATTTTTTTCTTGTCGGCGGAACGCATTAACGTTTCGCCGATCAGTACGCCATCCACCCCGGCCTCATGGAGCAGCCGGATATCGTCCGCCGATTTTACTCCGCTTTCCGCGATGAAGAGTACGTCATCAGGCACCAGACTCCTTAATCGGATGGAATTGGAGAAATCTACTGAAAAGGTCTTTAAATTCCGGTTATTGACGCCGATGATCCGTGCGCCCGCCCGGAGAGCGGATTCGATCTCTTCCTCGTCGTGGGCCTCGACCAGCGCGCTCATCCCCAGACTGTCACATAAATGGATCCCGGTACGGAGCGTCTCTGTGTCAAGGAGGGCGCAGATCAAAAGAACTGCGGAAGCTCCGATGACCTTCGCCTCGAAAATCTGATAGGGATCGACGGTAAAATCCTTGCGAAGCAGAGGAACAGATACGTGCCGGCGGATTTCTTTCAGATATTCATTGCTTCCTAAAAAGTATTCGGGTTCCGTGAGGACGGAGATAGCGGAGGCTCCGGCGGCCTCATAATCCTTTGCGATATCCACATAGGGGAAATCGGGGGCGATCAGGCCTTTGGAGGGAGAAGCCTTCTTTACCTCGCAGATAAAGGACATTCCCGGCGCCTTTAACGCTTTTTCAAAGGAAAAGACACTTTCCTTCGTAACATTCCGCTGAACGCATGTGAGGGGGACTTCTCGTTCGGATTCGGACGCCTGCGAGGCCAGGTCCATCATGGTCGAAAGAGGGATTTTTTCTTTTGCCGCCTCCACCCGTCTGCGGGTGGAAGCAGCCAGTGTGTCTAAAATCATGAGGGGCCTCCTATTCCATTCCGCCGGCAGCCGATGGGATGTTATATTTGTTGGTTGCTTTTGCGAATTCCTCCAGTTTGGCGGCCGCCTTTCCGGAGTCGATCAAATCATTGGCCAGAGCGACGCAGTCTCCTATGGTACAGTCATCGATTCCGAGATAGAGGCTCAGAGCCGAGTTGAAGACGACGATATCGCGTTTCGGTCCGGTGAGCTTCCCGGTCAGGATATCTCTGGTAATCTGTGCATTTTCCTCAGGATTACCGCCGACCAGCTCCGGTAAGCTGCAGCGGGAGAAACCGAACTGCTCGGGAGTGATCTCGTACATGGTCAGCTCGCCGAAACGGATTTCACACACGTGGGTCGGTCCGGTGACGGTAGCTTCATCCAGCCCGTCGTTGCCGCAGACCACCAGTCCACGGTTGACGCCCAGATTGCTGAGCACCTTTGCCAGCGGTTCCACCAGCTTCTCATCATAGACACCCAGAAGCTGCATGGTGGCTCCGGCCGGATTGGCCAGAGGCCCCAGAATGTTGAAAATGGTGCGGACTCCCATTTCCTTGCGGACAGGTCCGGCATATTTCATGGAAGAGTGGTAGGACTGGGCGAACATGAAGCACATGCCGGTATCCTTTAAAATCTGTTCCGACTGTTCCACCGTAAGCTTTAAGTTCACGCCTAAGTTTTCCAGTACATCGGCGGCCCCGCTCTTGCTGGATACGCTTCGGTTTCCATGCTTTGCCACCGGAACCCCGCCTGCCGCGACCACAAATGCGCTGGTGGTGGAGATGTTAAAGGTGCCGGCCTCGTCGCCGCCGGTGCCTACAATATCGATTACCGCGAAGTTCGGTTCCAGCTTCAGCCCCTTTTCTCTCATGACCGTCGCGCAGGCCGTGATTTCGTCGATGGTCTCTCCTTTCATCCGGAGTCCTGTTAAAAATGCCGCCATCTGTGCGGGAGTCGTCTCGCCGCTCATGATTTCGTTCATAACCTCTTTTGCAGCCTCAAAGCTTAAATCCTGTCCTTCGATTACATCGTGAATCGCCTGCTGTATCATAGTCTGTTACCTCCATATATGAAAATTAACGTTGTTCGTTTCTGTTTGCCGGTGCTGTTGCCGGTTATAAATTATAGATTATAGATTATAGGTTATAAGTTATAGGTTAAGGAAATTCCGAAGTATCGTCATGCCGTCGGGGGTCAGAATCGATTCCGGATGGAATTGGAGGCCGTAGACCGGATAGTCGGTATGACGGACTGCCATAATCTCTCCCATATCGTCCTCGCCGATGATTTTTAAGGTATCGGGGAGAGAACTGCGTCTGGCGACGAGAGAGTGGTACCTGGCCGCCGGAATATTCTCCGGAAGGCCCTGGAAAATGGGATCGCTGTTGTCGATGGTGATGGTGCTCTGTTTTCCGTGCATCAGCCTTGCCGCGTGAACGATTTCGGCACCGAATACCTCACAGATACCCTGATGTCCGAGGCACACGCCGAGGATAGGGACCTCGCCCTTCATCTGGCGGACCACATCCTCACAAACACCGGCGTTTTTCGGATATCCGGGTCCGGGAGAGAGGATGATGTGGTCCGGATGAAGGTTCCGGATTTCTTCTGGGGTCATCGCATCGTTCCGGATCACCCGGATATCCGGTTTTGTTCCGGCTATTTCAGGTTCGGCGGCTTCCGTTCCAGCCGGTACCGTTCCGGTACATTCCCCCGAATGATGGGGAGTGAGAGGTTCCTTGTTCTCCAGACAGAGCGTGCCGAAAAACTGGACCAGATTGTAAGAAAAGCTGTCGTAGTTATCGATCAGTAATATCATCAGTCGTTCACCTCGCTTGCCGCCTCGATGGCGTGAATTACGGCTTTTGCCTTGTTGGCGGATTCCTCATACTCTTTTTCCGGGACGCTGTCGGCCACAATGCCGCCGCCGGCCTGAACATAGACCTTTCCTTTGGCCTTTACCGCCATGCGGATTGCAATGCAGGTATCCATGTTTCCGGTGAAATCAATGTATCCCAGCGCCCCTCCGTAAATACCTCTCGGCACCGGTTCCAGCTCCTCGATAATTTCACACGCCCGGATCTTTGGCGCGCCGGATAAGGTGCCTGCCGGGAGGACCGCCCCGATGGCGGAAAAGGCGTCGCAGTCCTTTAATATGTCTCCCTCCACCTGGGAGCAGATGTGCATGATGCGGGAGTATTTGTGGATCATCTGGTATCCGGTGACCTCCACGGTGGAAAACTTTGAGATCCGTCCGAGATCGTTTCGTCCGAGGTCGACCAGCATGTTGTGTTCGGCCAGCTCTTTCTCATCGGCCAGAAGCTCTCTCTCCAGCCTGGCGTCCTCCTCCGGCGTAGCGCCCCTGGGCCTGGACCCGGCTACCGGAAATGTGGTGAGCCGTCCGTCCTTTAAACGGACCAGAGTCTCCGGTGAGGTGCTCATAATCTCCATATCGTCCATACATAAGTAAACCATGTAGGGCGAAGGATTGGTGGTGCGGAGAACCCGGTAGGCGTTCAGCAGGCTTCCGTGGTAATCACTGGAAAACTGTCTGGAAATGACCGCCTGGAAGATATCTCCGTCCACTATATATTCTTTCGTCTTCTCCACCATTCGGCAGTACTCTTCTTTGGAAACGTTGCAGGTAAAGTCCGGTTTGTCGTCTGCAACCGATTTTTCCAGGGGCGCAGGATTGGCGATCATCTGCGCAATGCTCTCTAACCTGGCGCAGGCCGCTCCGTAATTGGCCATGCATTCCGCCCTCTGCCCGGTCTTCATATTGACGACGATATCGATCTTTTGTTTCAGATGATCGTAGGCGATAACCGTATCGAACAGCATCAGGTCGAAATCGCTGCAGTCTCCCTTTTTGATGTTCAGTGTCGGCTCGGCGTAACCGATCATGCCGTAGGCGAAGTATCCGATGAAGCCGCCTGTAAACGGAGGCATTCCATCAAGCTTTGGAGACTGGTATTCCTTTAAAATGTCTCTGAGGATATCGAAGGGCTGGTCTGTTTCTATCACTTTTTCTTCCATGGCGGCAGTGAGTCTGGAACTTCTTTCATCCTGATGAACGATAGAAGGGGAGACTTTCCTTATACCGGCCGGTTCCCGGCGGATCGTCACCACGTGGTCTTTGTTAGTGACCCGGAGAATGGGATCATACCCGAGGAAAGAGTAGCGTCCCCAGTTCTCACCGCCCTCAATACTTTCCAGCAGGCAGTAGCGGCTGCTTAAACCTGCGATTTTTCTCAGCAGTGTGATCGGTGTTACGATATCGGCGAACACTTCTCTGCATACCGGAATGATAGGATACTTTGCTGCGAGTGCTTCAATTTCTGTACAGTCTGGTGTGAGTTTCATAGCTGACATATGGAGACTCGTGTCGGAGTGTGCCCTGCCTTAGCAGGCATTAAATATGAAAAAAACTGGACACATTTTGCTCTTACACAAGCTCCTTCTCCTTTCTTGATTTACAAACATTTGTTTGCTTTTTACTGATGTATGTAGTGAAGATTTAAATATTCTGTGAGAAAGAAAACCGTTTGGTAAGTCCTCCTTACTTTTGTTCGGCGGATCAGGTAACCGCAGTAACGCCCGTGATTACAAAGGCACTTATCTCATAGTGCTTTTACAGCCGGACTGCCTCAGCACAAAAAAAGCCCCCGTCCCTCTTACCCATAAAATATGGATAAAGAGGGACAGGAGCTCTATAAATTCTCTTCTGCGGTACCACCCTGATTGATGAATAAATATATCATTCATCCGCTCTGTAACACACTAACATGTGCCTCCCCTTGGTAACGGATAGGAAACCCGTCGGTATCTACTTCCGGCCAGTTCACGCTTCCCTGTCTTCTCAGACAGAACTGCTTTCCCTAAATACCGGTTTCAAGCCGCCCTCGCAAGTCCATTCAGATTCATTACCAACGCTTCCTTACACCATCCGGAAGCTCTCTGCGCATGATAGAAAAATCTTACTTACTCCTGCTCATCGGTTTATCGATTTGCTTTGCTACAGTATATGAGATCGAATCTGAAATGTCAATATTATTTTCCAAAAAAATGTAAAAAATTTTTCCGCCCGTGTTTCTTCCCCGTTCACGGAAAGAGTTTTGCCCGCCGAAAGGAACAAAACAGAACATTTTCTGGGACCGAACACAAACAAACAACAAAACGTGAGAAAAACAAAAAAATAACCGAAATAATGAAAAATAATATTGACAAATGTGACGAAGTGATGTAGTATACGAACTAGAACGAACATGGAATATAACATAAACGAACATGAACAAAATGGAAAACGGGCGGTTAAAAGGGGGAAATGATATGCCTCAGTGTATAGTAGTTGCAGATGATCTGACCGGGGCCAATGCGACGGGGGTCCTTTTAAAAAAGATGAATTATCAGACGTATACGGTGATGAATTCCGAACGTCTGGAGCTGGCGCTGTTCGACAGCTGTGACTGTGTCATGTATCCGACGGACAGCAGGGGCGTAAGCAGCTCACTGGCATACAACCGGGTATACAATGTAACGAATTTGTTAAAGGAAGACGGAGTAAAGGTTTACGCAAAGCGGATTGACAGCACCATGCGGGGAAATGTGGGAAGCGAGACAGACGCCATATTAGACGCGCTGGGAGATGATTACATAGCCATTGCAGCGCCCTGTTTCCCGGCATCGGGAAGAATTGTGATAGGCGGTTACATGCTGGTCAAGGGTCTGCCGCTTCATAAGACCGAGGTGGCGCTGGATCCGAAGACGCCGGTTACCGTGTCAGATGTGAAACAGATTTTTGAGCAGCAGAGCAAGTATCCGGTAGGAAGCATTCTGATGAACGACATGATGAACGGAAAGCATTACCTGGCCGACCGCATGAAGGAGATGGCTGCCGACGGGTGCCGGATCATCGTGACGGACTGTGTGACCCAGGAAGATTTAGACCTGATTGCAGACGCCGTAATCACGAGCCAGCTGAAATTCGTGGCAGTAGATCCGGGAGTCTTTACGGCGACCATTGCGAGAAAGCTGATCGTGCCGGCCGATAAGAAGGAGAAAAAGAAGATTCTGGCAGTTGTGGGAAGCGTAAACCCGGTGACGAGGCAGCAGATGGAAGAGCTGTGGCTTTCTCAGAGAACTGCGTATAATATATTTGCAGCCACCAAACGTTTTCTGGAGAGTGAAGAGGAGCGGGAAGCGGAAATCACCCGCATCACCGACGAGGTGCTGGAGGCCAGCCGGGCTTTTGATATAATAACCGTGACGGGCGACGGCATTTATCCGGAAAACAGAATCGACTTTAGACAATACGAAGACCGGTTCCCGGGCGGTGTGGATGATATGACGGGAACGATCAACGATTCCTTTGCCGAAATCGCGCACCGGGTCTTCACCATGCACCAGGGATTCAAGGGAATATACAGCAGCGGCGGCGATATCACCGTCTCCGTGTGCCGGAGATTCCAGACGGCGGGTCTCTGTCTGTTGGATGAAGTGCTTCCTCTGGCGGCCTACGGCCAGTTCTTAAAGGGCAATTTCGAAGGCGTGCATATCATCACAAAAGGCGGAATGGTGGGCGAAAGTGATGCCGCAAACCGCTGTATCACCTATCTGAAAGAAAAATTATACATGTAACATAAAAAGAGAATGGAGGAAAACATCATGAACAAACCATTAATTGCAATTCCTATCGGAGATCCGGCGGGTGTCGGGCCGGAAATCGTAGCAATGGCCCTGGCGGACAGCAAGGTGGCGGAAGCGGCCAGATGTATCATCGTCGGCGACCGGAAGATCATGGAGCAGGCTGTAAAGATCACGGGAGCAGAGGTAAGGGTAAACGTGGTTAAGGAACCGGAGGAAGGGATCTATGAGCCGGGCGTCTTAAATCTCATTGACCTGGACAATATCGACATGGACCAGTTTGAATTCGGCAAAGTGAGCGGAATGTGCGGAAAAGCGGCTTACGAGTATATCGCTGAGAGTATCCGGCTCGCCAATGAAGGAAAAGCGGATGCGGTAGCCACCACCCCGATCAATAAAGAGGCATTAAAGGCCGGCGATATTCATTTTATCGGCCATACCGAGATATTTGGAGCGCTGACGGGAACGGAAGATCCACTCACCATGTTTGAGACCAACGGAATGCGTGTGTTCTTCCTGACGAGACACGTTTCCCTGCGCCAGATGCTTGACATGATCACGAAGGAGAGAATCAAGGATTATGTAAAACGCTGTCTGGAGGCCCTTGAGAAGCTGGGCGTAACCGGCGGCACCATGGCGATTGCCGGATTAAATCCTCACTGCGGCGAGCACGGCCTGTTTGGCGACGAGGAGGTTCGGGAAATCATGCCGGCTATTGAGGAGCTGCAGGCGGAAGGATATCCGGTAACCGGACCGATCGGTGCAGACTCCGTATTCCATCAGGCGGCACAGGGACGGTTTAACAGCGTACTCTCCCTGTATCACGATCAGGGCCATATCGCGACGAAGACACTGGATTTCGACAGGACGATTGCGATCACCAACGGAATGCCGATTCTCAGAACTTCCGTAGATCACGGAACCGCGTTTGATATCGCAGGTACGGGCAAGGTAAGCGCCATAAGCATGATTGAGGCTATTTTACTGGCGGCAAAGTATTCACCAAATTTCACCAGAAAATAATTCACGGCGAAACTGAAACAGTATTTCGTGTCCGGGGGGCATAGAAATAAAAAGTCAATTTATTTAAAGGAGGGTTTATTTTATGGTAGGCGGACTTAGTGGGCAAAGGATGCTGATCGGTCTGTTGATCGGTATTATCGTACTGGTGGTTCTGGTCTTAAAGACCAAGATTCACGCATTTCTCGCGCTGATTATGAGTGCGGTCATCATCGGACTGGTGGGCGGTATGCCGATGGTGAATGTAACATTGGAAAACGGCAAGACGCTGGGCATCATCAACTCGATTACAACCGGCTTCGGCGGTACACTGGGAAGCATCGGTATTATTATCGGTTTCGGTGTCATGATGGGGCAGATATTTGAACGGACCGGCGCCGCGAAACGAATGGCGCAGACGTTCTTAAAGCTGTTCGGCAAGGGAAGAGAGGAAGAGGCACTGGGCATCACCGGATTCCTTGTATCCATCCCGATCTTCTGTGATTCCGGCTTCGTTATTCTCGCCCCCATTGCAAAAGCGATTTCAAAGGTAACCAAAAAATCCGTAATTTCCCTGGGTGTCGCACTGGCGGCAGGCCTCGTTATTACCCATACTCTGGTACCTCCGACACCAGGTCCTCTGGGCGTCTGCGGTATTTTCGGAGTCGATGTGGGAAAATTTATCCTGTTTGGTATTGTGATTGCGATTCCGATGGCGATTGCCTGTACCATTTACGCAAGATGGGTCGGCAAGAAAATCTATCAGATTCCCAATGACGACGAGGGCTTTGACCGCCTTCCTTATCAGGAACCGGATTACTCCACTGATTTTACAACGAATTTCAGCGGACTTCCATCCACGCTTGAATCATTTGCACCCCTTGTACTGCCGATTATTCTGATCCTGATCAGCACGGTATCCAGCGCACTCGGCCTTACAACCGGATTTATGCAGATTTTCCAGTTCCTTGGATCCCCGATCGTGGCGGTAGGCTTAGGACTTGTCGTAGCGATTGTAACACTTGGAAGAAACTTAACAAGAGAAGAAGCAATTAAGGAAATGGAAAAGGGAATGGCTTCCGCAGGCATCATCATGCTGGTAACAGGCGGCGGCGGTGCGCTGGGCCAGATTATCAAGGACAGCGGACTCGGTACATATATGGCAGAAGGCCTTGCAGGAACAGCGGTTCCGATCGTAGTTCTTCCGTTCATCATTTCCACGGCAATGAGATTTATCCAGGGTTCCGGTACGGTAGCCATGACGACAGCGGCCAGCATCTCCGCTCCGATCATCCTTGCAGCCGGTGTGAATCCGATCCTGGGCGCGCTGGCATGCTGCGTGGGCTCCTTATTCTTCAGCTATTTCAACGACAGCTATTTCTGGGTTGTAAACAGAACTCTGGGCGTAGGCGAGGTAAAGGACCAGATCATGACGTATTCCATCACGTCAACGATTGCGTGGGCGGTAGGATTTATTGAAGTTTTGATATTGAGTATTTTCCTGTAATCATATATGATAGACACATGGGATTCATGTGCAGATACAAAGGCTCCGCTGCCGGGTATTCCGGTACGGGGCCTTTTCGTTTTAACGGGGAAGCTGCCCCGGGGAACGAAGCGCATTCCGGACCGCTGTGCGCCTGCGGAAAGGAAAGAAATCCGGAATGAGGAGGCATATTTATGATGTTAATGGCCGAAAGGCAGTTGAAGATTTTAGGAATGATACAGGATAACGGAAGCGTACAGGTGGAGGAACTGGCGAAGAAGCTGGACGTCAGCCACATGACGATCCGGAGGGATTTGGAGAAGCTTCAGAAGGACGGTCTGATCGAGCGCTGCCATGGCGGCGCTGTCAATAAGACCGAGGTGAATTACGCGGTGAAGAGTGTCAGCAACCACACCCAGAAGGAGAAAATCGCCCTGAAGGCGGCGGAGTTTATCCGCGGCGGGACGACAATTTTCCTGGACGCGGGAACCACCACGTACGAAATCGCGAAGCACATCATGGAATACGAGAACATGACGGTCGTTACCAACGACTTAGAGGTCGCCCTGCTCTTAAAGAGCAGCCGGGTGGAACTGTTTATCTGCGGCGGTTACATTCAAAAATCGACGGGGAGCGCCGTCGGCTACTATGCGACACAGATGATGGAAAACTTCCGCTTTGATATGGGATTTTTCGGAGCGGCGGCCATCAACGAGGAGTTTCACGTTCTGACGCCCACCATCGACAAGGCGTTCTTAAAACGCCAGCTGGCCCATCAGTGCCAGCAGTCCTTTCTGGTGGTGGACGATTCCAAGTTTAACCGGCAGGGAATGAATTTTATCAATAAACTGTCGGACTACACCGGAGTCATTACAGACCATGAGTTTAAGGAAACGGAAAAGACGCTGCTGAGAAAAGAGGGCGCGCGTATCATAACTGTTTGAAAGGGGCTGTAAAATAAGTCCTTAATGAAGAATTGCCAGTTCCGGTAAATGCCGGTATAATGTTCTGCGGCTCATTCCTAACATTATACTGACTTCCTCCGCTGTATGCTCCTTTAATAATTGTTTGACCTCTCCATAGGTGTGGTCTTTCTCGTTTATTCCAGCACGAATTATCTTTGAGAATTGATAAGATAGAAAAAAAGGAAAATCTGGTAGCGTACGTATCGTTAGGTAAGCAATTAGGGAAGGGCTACTTATGAAAAAAATGTGAAGGAGCCGAGTCGGTAAATACCGGAATATACCTAGCATTATCTAGGGCTAGGAAAGAAGGCGATTGCCGCGTCGTTGACTGAATACTGGAACTTAAATTTTAGCTTAAACGAGATCCGATTATGAATTTGACGAGACATGTCAAGGGACAGTTCCCCAAGCTATAGTTGCTTTTCTGGAATCGACAGATTTTGAAGATGCCATCCGCAATGTTGTGTCCCTGGGAAGAGATTCGGATACGTTATCGGCCATTACTGGCAGCATAGCGGGGGCCTACTACGGAATACCTGATAATATGATATTACAAGCTTTTCAATATCTGGACAAGTATCTTTCTAGTAAAATTGAAGTTTATTAAAGAGGGTGTCGCAAAAATCTCAATATTGATGATTTTGCGACACCCTCTTTTTACAAGGGCAATCAAATGCGAAATTTATTCGCTGAAATCAAATGTGAAGCTGCCGGTATAAGAGATATGGCCGGTAAGTGTTCCGAAGTATTCTCCTAATACATAAAAAGTTGCAAAACCATCTTCGGCATCAGTATGCGTCTGCCACGAAACATAAGTTGCCGAACCGGACTTCTTTGACACAGTAACATCTAACATCTGACTTGTTCTATCAACTCTAGAATATAGACCAGTAAATTTGGCGGTATAAACGCCGATTTTAACACCATTTCGGTCTGTTATTGTTAAGTTATAAGGTTTAACAACTGTTTGATCCGGATCGGCGTATAAAGATGGTTCGTCGGTTTCGGCTTCCTCGATGGTGATTGTGTAACCAGCTTTTGTAACGAATGTTTGCTTTTCTTTTTCTGCTGCAAAGCTAACTGCACAGATCATTATTGTTAATGACATTAATGCAAGTAAAAAGGTAAATACTTTTAATGTTTTTTTCATTTGGCATCCTCCAGTATTCCAATTGCATTTTTGGCTACAAGCATTTTTTTAAAACCATTTTTTTTTGATACTTCATCGTATGATTCTATTGCCCTTGTAAGTAATGCATTTTTTTTATAGTTAGATGAATACAACGAATCAGTCATAGTATCCACCACACTAACTCTTCCATCGTCAATACCTTTTAAAAAATTCTTATATTTGTCGTAATCATTTTTATATGTAATTGCAGTATTAACGCTTACAAATAATACAAAAGCCGCAGACAAACTCAACATACCCCTAAAACCATATTTTTTAAGATTCTTCGTGGCCTTTTTTACAACTATCATATTAAAGTATTTGGCTAGTTCATGGGGAGTTCCCATGACATTCAAAACCATTTTTTCAGCCTGCTCAGGTTCAAAATTTTCGTTCAGGTATTCCGAATATAGATCAGCTATATGATCTGATAATTCAGATTTAATTTCTTTCTTATATTTTTGGCTGCCTTTAACCTCAAATATAATTTCCTCCAGATACTTTTTTAAATTTTCAGTCATATATTTTTTTCCTATTAATAACACTGTATATGCTTTCTGAATAGTGATTCCATTCATTGATTAAGTAATCTAATTTCTTCAAACCTAAATCTGTTATGTGATAAAATTTTTTCTTCCTATCAGAGTTAGTTTCTTCCCAATAGGCCACCAAGCATCCATCTTCTTCTAAATTATGTAAGATTGGATAAAGAGATCCCTGCTTAACAGATAGAGAATAATTTGATATTTCTTCCATCTTTTTAATTATTTCATATCCATACATATCCTTCGTTGATAAAAGTGTTAAAACTAACATGGGGGTAGTTCCTTTTAATAATTCTTTATTATATTTAATCATGTTTACCTCATCCAATCATTAGATTGTTTTACTATGTGTTGTATAATAATATATCATAATATGATGCAAAAGTCAACTATTAAGATTTCCGTAAAAGTTTCAAATAAATAGAATATATAATGTAGCGTTGACATATGCATCATATAATGATATATTGTAAATAGACATATTATAAAATAGTAAATAAAAATGCTAGTGTGACGGATACATATTGATGAATTGTATTCGTTTGACTATAAAAATAATTTTCTACTAACTAACAGGGGCTATAGAGACTTATTGTGAACATGTTGAGAACCATTACCGTATGCAACTTATCGTAACTAAAATATGCTTATAACATCTGAGGAGGGAAAATATAAAGAGATTAGGTAAAGCTAGGTTTTAATATATCGTTTTTGCAAATCATGGCTTATATATAATGTGAAAGTAAAATAAGAGGTCTTGTTCTTATGACTATGTATCTTGGGATAAACGCACGTAAGGACAGGAATATATTTTAAGTGAATATGCGATTATGGTATCAGCAACTCCCTGTTAAACTATTGACTATTTCTGCAAAGGAGGTTATATGAAAACAACATTGAAAAGATTGACAGCATTATTAATGGTATCGGTAATGAGTATTGCTATGACGGGAACGGCATTTGCATATGATCCGTCAGTAACTGTTGATATTGCTCCATCGGGAAGTAGCCTGAAATTTAGTGCTATGGTTAAGACCGATGCACCTAATAATTTCGTAGATACGATCTATTTATCAACGGAAAGTATTAACGAGGATACTGGTGAAGTTATTAGTGCATGGGATGGCTCAAAATCAGGACAGAATAATCTTGGATCTGGCTATACACTGTCGAGACCGATTGCAACAGCTTATAGTAAATGGGCCTATGGCGAAATAAGTTATATACCAGATGTTCCAGGTGATGGATACTCAAACACGGTTGAGACTTATTATCAAAATAAGCGGAGTGTCAATAGAAATTTAATAGCTAAACGAGATGCAGCGATCGCAGATAGCTTTGATATTGACTTGAGTGGCTATAGAATATTGAATCCTCCAGAAAGAGAATATTTTGAAAAAGATTTATTAGAGACAAGAAAACAAGTAAATGTACGCGGTGGTGATACTGTTCCTATCACGTATATAAATCCAGAAGGATCAATGGTATATGTTATTAAACAAGATGCCTATGGTATGAATTATATGTACAAGTTTATATCATCTGGTGATGGTTGGATGCTGGATTCTAGTGATCAGGTACAAGGTATAAAAATGGATCCCTCAAATCAGGCAGAATCACTAAGATTGAGAAATACTGAAGAGGTAGAAGAAACGCTTCAGTAGATATCCGTCAGTATCAATGGGCAAAATAATTAAATTACAATAGGTAAGAAGTTGATTCTTTATAGGGTAAGGCGCATGAAAAGCGCCCTCCCCTATAAATATATAAAAATAGGGCTGTAAAAAAACAGCCCTAAAGAAAAATCGCTGAGGTCGTGAGACCAATGTCATTAAGCTAAGGCATTAGAGGCATAGCAGAAAAAAACACAGAGTATGAGTTAAAGTCGTACCCTGTGTTTTTTTGTAATATTTTAAAATTCAGTTGACAAACAGTGGGAATTGTGCGGCTTGCTTTCGCTAAAAAGGGCGAAAGCAAGCCCTTGTAATTAAGAACCATATTTCGTATTACAAGGAGGCACATCATGGCACAATCTCTAACATCTTTTCAAACAACCTTTATGGACATTCTTGATGAAATGGACGAATGTTCTTGGTTATTTTCTAAAAATCCACTGAGCGATTTTTCAAGAAAATCGAAACTGGGATTTAAGAAAACACTTTCTATTATTCTTTCTCTTGGTAGTAAAAGCATCCCAAATGAATTATTAGACTATTTTCAATGTGCACAAGATATTCCTTCAGCTTCTGCATTTGTTCAGTCTAGAAATAAATTACTTCCAGAAACTTTGGAATTTTTATTTCATGAATTCAATTCTCGTTGTAATCCTTGCTTAAGCTATAAAGGATTTCGACTTTTGGCTATAGATGGATAGGAACTTCAAACGCCAACTAATCCAGAAGATAAGGATTCTTATTTTTCTAATGTAGAGAGTAAAAAATCCTATAATCTGCTTCATTTAAATGCTATGTATGATTTGCTTTCTCATACATATGTAGATGCTTTTGTGGAAGGTCAACAAGTGTCCAATGAACAAAGAGCACTAAACCGAATGATTGATCGGACTAACATCTTATCCGCTATTGTACTTGCTGATCGGGGATATGAATCTTATAATTGTTTCGCTCATATCCAAGAAAAAGGATGGAAATTTCTATTTAGAGTAAAGGATGGAACCGGAGGCATAACAAGTGGATTAGATTTACCGATTACAGAGGAATTCGATTTGTGCTTTAATATGTATCTTACCAGAAAACAAACCAATGAAATGAAAGAATTATTAAAAGATAAGAACTGTTACAAAAGACTTACCAAAGATTTTGATTATTTGCCAGTTAAAAACCAAAAATCCATTCCTGTTAAGCCATATTTTTTACCTTTTAGAATTGTCAGATTCAAACTAACTGATAACACCGTAGAAACAGTCCTTACGAATTTAGACATGGAAGACTTCCCGCCTGCAGAATTAAAAAAACTATATTCAAAGCGCTGGGGAATAGAGACTTTTTTACGAAAACTCAAATACTCGATCGGGCTATTACATTTTCATGCAAAAAAGGTGGAGTACATTTATCAGGAAATTTTTGCTCGAATGATTATGTACAACTTTATAGAAATGATTATCTCACACGTGATTTTAGAAAATAAAAGTAGAAAACATGCTTACCAGGCCAATTTTTCTACTGCAGCTCATATCTGTCGGCAATATTTCCGCGGAAATGTGCCTCCACCTACTGTTGAAACTTTGATTGCGAGGTTAATTCTGCCCATCCGACCTGGTAGAAGTGTACCACGCAATCTATCGCCAAAAAAAGCAACCAGTTTCTATTATAGAGTAGCATAAAATGCAATAATTGAATATGATTTTTTGACAGGCAAAGAGTCTGTCTTTTTGTCGTGTCAAAATATAAAAAGAGACCACATCTTTTTTCTGGAAATAATCTCTTTTTTATTCGTTCTCTCTTTGCAATGCCTTAGCTTAATGACATTGATCTTGAGACTTCAGCGATTTATTGGTATAATTAATTATACGACTAACTAATATAACCAATGATAATTATACACCACGTCAGTTGAAATTATCATTGGAAATCGAAAAATTAATTGATATTTCTGATCCGGTATACACTTTCTGTGAAGTAATGGATCACATCGACCTATCAAGATATTTTGTAGAGAAAGGCTACAGAACAGGCCGTCCAAGATGTGATGAACAAAAGCTCCTCAAAGTGATACTTTTTGCTTTCATGGAATACGGGATCTGTTCCCTGCGAAACATCGAAAGACTCTGCCGTAATGATATCCGGTATATGTATCTTCTGGACGGCATAAAAGCACCTTCCTTCGCCACTTTCGGTAACATCATCCGGAATGAACTTACGGATTCGATAGAACAGGTTTTTGGGGATGTGAATACTTATATTTTTGAAAAAGACCATGTCGACCTGGAACATACCTATATCGACGGTACTAAAATAGAGGCCAATGCGAACCGCTATACCTGGGTATGGAAAAAATCATGTACCAAAAACAGGGGGAAAGTCTTTGAAAAGATATCCACGCTGATCGATGCCATGAACCTTGAAGTTTTGGGCTATTTAAACGTGAAACTTGAGAAGCGCGAAGAGTATGCCATCGATTATGTTTCCGAACTGTTGGAAATGTATAAGCTAGGGACAAAGCTGGAGGAATCCACTTTTGTTTCAGGTTGCGGACACAGAAAAAGCATTCAGCAAAAACAGTATCAGGACTTACAGGGATATCTGGAGCGTTTGAAAACGTACGAGCACCATATAGAAGTCTGCGGGGAGGAAAGGAACAGTTATTCCAAAACGGATCATGATGCCACTTTTATGCGGATAAAACGGGATTACATGGGAAATGACCAGTTGCTTCCGGCATATAATCTTCAGACCGCAGTCTGCGATGAATACATTGCGGTAGTTGATGTAAAACCATACGCATCAGACATGGAATGCTTTGTACCATTGATGGAGAAATACATGAAATTTACCATGTTCAAAAAGGAGACAACCGATAAAAAGTATCATGAAAATCCGTATCGGGCTGTAAATTTTAAGCGGGATGGATCCGGGAATCTGATATGTCCAAACGGGAGAAAATTCCATTTTAAAAGCAGGTAGCATGTATACAAGAACAAATATGGAAGAACGGTAGAAATCTATGAATGTTAATCGTGTGAAGGCTGCCCGCATAAAAGTGATTGTTGTCCTAAAGCCTCCAACAAAAGGACGATCCACATGAATGAGGAACTAACCGCTATCCATCAAGAGGTGATCTCAAACCTTGAATTGATACACGGAGCACTTTTGAGAATGAACAGCAGTATACAGGCGGAAGGAACCTTCAGCGTTTTAAAATGGGATAAGTCTTACAAACGGCTAATCCGAAGAGGGGAGAAAAACGTAATTCTGGAACTTATGCTGATTTCTTGTGGCTTCAAGCTTTACAAATATCATAATAAAAAGCAGAGAAAAGGTCTGGCTGCGTAAAATTAAAGAGTAATCCTCAAAGCCTTATTAAGTGCACACTTTTTTACCAGGAAAAGCAATAATTACGGCAAATAATGTATAATAAAATGAAGAATCGCCAGAACCGGCATTTACCGGAACTGGCGATTCTTCATTGAGGACTTATTTTACAGCCCCTTTTTTTGCGTACTTGATCGGTTACACAAAAAACAGGTGATAAAATATATAAAAATTAAAAATAAAACCATTTAATTGTTGACAATGCACAAAAATATATTATAATCAGAAATATAGAGCAAAATTGCATACAATCTACAACACACAATCTACAACATGCGATTTTCGGACGGTTCCATTTTATGGTGTAATTTCAAAAAGTAACAGATCATGAGAAGGAGGGATGAGGATGAAGACCATACAAATTCCATATTACAAAGGGACAATGGACCTTCATGTATCAGAACAAAATTTAAAGGCGGTGATTACTGCCAAAATGCATGAGTTCATCCGGACTAAGGAAGAAGGAGAACTCGTGGAGGAGGCGCTGGCGAATCCCATCGGAACGAAGCGGTTAAGTGAGCTGGCGGTGGGAAAGAAGAGGGTGACGCTTGTGACCAGCGACCATACGAGAGCCGTGCCCAGCAAACTGACGCTTCCGATTCTGCTTCGGGAGATCAGAAAGGGGAATCCGGAGGCGGAGATTACGATCCTCATAGGGACCGGACTGCACCGCGCGCCTACGGAAGAGGAGCAGCGCCGGATGTTCGGGGACGCCATTGTGGATCATGAGACGATAGTTTCCAATGATGCATTTGATCCGGATCAGTTTACAAATATCTGCACGCTTCCTTCCGGCGCTGATTTTTATGTGAATAAGCTGGCGGCGGAGTGCGATCTTCTGCTGGCGGAGGGCTTTATCGAGCCCCATTTCTTCGCGGGATTTTCAGGGGGAAGAAAGAGCATACTTCCGGGAATCTGCAGCAAGGAGACGGTGAATGAAAATCACAGCTATCGGGCGATTGCCAGTCCGTATGCAGCTACGGGAGTATTGAAGGGGAATCCGATTCATGAGGATATGGTCTATGCGGCCAGGAAGGTCAACACTGCATTTATCTTAAATGTGGCGCTCGACGGAGAGAAGAAGGTGGTTGCGGCCTTCGCGGGAGACTTGGAGGCGGCCCATGAGGCAGGCGTGGAATTTATCCGGTCTCAGTCCCAGTGCCGGGCGGTGACCGGAGATATCGTGGTGACATCCAACGGGGGATATCCTCTGGACCAGAACCTGTATCAGAGCCCCAAGGCCGTGTCCACGGCAGAGGTGTGCGCAGGAGAGGACGGAGTCATCATCATGTGCTGTTCCTGCTGTGACGGTATGGGCGGAACCCACTTTGAGCGGCTGATCACACTGGGAACGCCGGAGGAGATCGACGCGTATTTATCGAAGATACCGCCGAAGGAGACAATCGCGGAGCAGTGGTGCCCGCAGATTTATTCCAGAATATTAAGAAAACACACAGTGATCGTGGTTACGACATTCCTGGATCATGAGATGGTGAGGCGAGCCAATATGATCCCCGCTTCCAGCCTGGATGAGGCGCTTAAAATGGCTTATGAGAGAAAGGGAAGCGACGCGGGCGTCGTGGTAATACCCGACGGAGTCAGTGTTATGGTGGTAAAGGAGGAATAACATGAGTCTGAAATTAGCTTTGAAGGTCAGCGATGATGACAACGTGGCTACAATCTTCGCTGAAGGCATTACGGATGGAACGGAAGTGGAGATCCGTGACAAAAAGGGAACCGGGGAGACGGTGACCGTAACAGGTGATGTTCCTTATGGACATAAAATAGCAGTTACAACAATTAAGAAAGGAGAGCTGATAAAAAAGTACGGGGAAGAGATTGGAATTGCCACCGCGGATATAAAAAAGGGGGAATACGTGCATGTTCATAATCTGGACAGCATGCGCGGACGAGGAGACTGGGCGGAGAAAGCCGCACAGTAGACGGAAAGGAGAGGATTAATGATGGAATTCATGGGGTACATACGCCCAGACGGAAAGGTGGGCGCCCGCAATTTCGTAGCGGTTATTCCAAGCGTGACGTGCGCCAATGACGTGGCGCTTGCCATCTGCCGCCAGGTTCAGGGAACGGTAACCTACCTGCATCATCAGGGCTGCTGTCAGCTGCCGCCGGATCTGGAGCGGGTGACGGATACCTTAATCAGCATAGGCTGTTCACCCAACACGGCCTCCGTGCTGATCGTAAGCCTGGGATGCGAGGGGACGGATCATGAGCGGATGGTAAAGGAGATCTCCGCCACCGGAAAACGCGTGGAGATTATCCACATTCAGGATCTGGGCGGAGTCAGCAAGGCCATCATGGCCGGTACCAACATTGCGCGCCGGCTCGTGATCGAGGCCTCGGGCATGCAGCGTTCGCCTGCGGATATATCCAACGTCGTCATGGCGATCAAATGCGGCGCGTCAGACACCACCAGCGGCATGGCCTCCAACTGTGTGATCGGCTATGTGGCCGACCGTCTCGTGGATCTGGGCGCGACGGTGATATTTGGCGAGACGACGGAGTTTATCGGAGGGGAACATTTGCTGGCACGCAGAGCGGTCAGTAAAGAGGTGGGAGATCAGATCTACACCATTGTAAATAAGATGGAGGCCAGGGCGAAATCCTTAGGCTGTGATATGAGAAAAGGACAGCCCACACCGGGGAATATCGCAGGGGGACTTTCCAGTATTGAAGAAAAATCGTTGGGAGCCATCGTCAAATCAGGAACAAAGCCGATTCAGGGCGTGCTTGACTATCCGGAACGGGTGACGAATCAGAAGGGCCTCTGGATCAAGGATACGCCGGGCAGAGAGCCGGAGATTCTGACCGGTATGGCGGCCACGGGGGCACAGTTTATGATGTTTTCCACTGGACGGGGGGCGCCTCAGGGGTTCCCGAGCATGCCGGTCATCAAGATCTGCGGAAATCCCAATACGTATGAGCGGATGGAAGACGATATGGATTTAAACGCCGGACTGATTATTACCGGTGAAAAGACGATTGAACAGGTAGGAGAAGAAGCGTTTGATAAAATGATACGGACCTTAAACGGAGAAATGACAAAGAATGAAGCGATCCAGTATTTCAGCTCGATCGATATTCAGTGTCTCGGTCCGGTCATCTAGTAGAAAGGGGAGTAACTGTATGAATCCAGTAATAGCTATGTTAATTGGTGTAGTCGTTATGATGGGACTGATTATCTTTACGCGAATGCATGCGTTTCCATCACTCATTATTTCTGCAATTTTAATCGGCATCTTATCAGGCATTCCGTTAGGGGAATCCATCAGCACCGTGACGAGCGGTTTTGGCGGGACGATGGCCAGTATCGGCATCGTGATCGGCTTCGGCTGTATCATGGGAATTTTCCTGGAGAAGAGCGGAGCGGCAAAGCGTATGGCTCTTACCATCTTAAAGATGGTAGGCGTGAAACGGGCCGATGTGGTGCTGGGCCTGACTGGCTTTGTGGTTTCCATTCCGGTGTTCTGTGACTCGGGATTCGTCATCTTATCATCACTGGCAAAAGAATTTTCCCGTCTGACCAAGAAATCCATGGTAGGACTGGGCGGCATCCTGGGTATGGGCCTCTATATTACCCACTTTATGGTTCCGCCGACACCGGGACCTCTGGCGGTAGTCAGTACGTTCCAGAAAGAAGGCATCCCCGTTGATCTGGGTATGTTTATCATAGCAGGACTGCTTTTCAGTATTCCGCTGTTCATCGTATCCATCTTTTTATTTCGCTGGTTCGGAAACCGGTACCCTGATTTCATCGTTCCGAGCGAGATCGACAGAAGCAAGTATACGAAGGCTCAGCTGGTGGTTCTGGATAAGATCGATGAAAAGCTGAAAGAGGGAAAAGAGCTGGAGAACTCTGATTTTGAAGCGCTGCTGTCCACGGAAAAGCTTCCGTCAGCGGGTATTTCCTTTACGATTCTGCTGCTTCCCGTATTTTTGATTCTCTGCAATACCGTTGTCAGCCAGACCGCATGGAAGGCCAACGCCGTGGGAGGCGTGATTACCTTCCTCGGAAATCCTGTAATCGCACTGTTTATCTCTCTCTGTCTGGGCGCCTTTGTTCTGGCTAAGGACATGGATAAGAAGACGGTCAACGGAATGATGAACGACGCGTTAAAGGACGCGGGCCCGATCGTCTGCATTACCGCAGCAGGCGGCGCTCTGGGTGCGGTCGTGAAAGCAACCGGCGCGGCTCAGCTGATGGCAGACGGAATCGTCGCAGTAGGAATTCCCGGAATCCTGGTACCGCTTCTGATCGGAACGATTATGCGTTTCCCGCAGGGCTCCGGCACAACCGCGATGATTACCGGTTCCGCGATCATCGCCCCCATGCTTACAACCCTGGGAATTAATCCGTACCTGGCCGGTCTGGCGGTCTGCCTGACCTCCATGTGTCCGTCCTTCTTAAACGACAGCTATTTCCACGTGGTAACCAACTTCAGTGGAATGGATATCAAGACCAGCTTGAAGACATGGAGCATAGGAACCATTATCATACCGATCTTTGGTTCCGTCCTGATCTGTATTCTGGCAGTATTTTTCCATTAATAGAAAAGATGCCCTCCTTTAGCGATAGGCTAAGGGAGAGCATTTTTTTTGTTTAAGTATACTATGATCTTTTCGCGGGCCAGCTCTAAGTGCGTCCGGTTGATCCGGTCGGCCTCCCGGGCGTTCCCGGACAGGATGTTCTGTATGATATTGGTATGTTCCGTCACCGATTCGTCAAAACGCTCCTTGCTGGTAAGGGAATAGATCCGGAACTGCTGTACCATGGAATAGACCCTTTCATAAGTGCTGATAACCAGGTTGTTGCCGCTCAGCTCGATGATCAGCTGGTGGAGTCCGGTGTCTGCGTTGATGTAATTCTGGAGATCAGCCGCTTTATGGTAGTAGATTAAGGTATCCATGAAGGCGTTAAGCTTTTCGGCATATGCAGAGGTGAGATTCTGACCGGACCGCCGGATGGCATAGCTTTCCAGGATGATCCGCAGATCGAAGATATCTTCGATATCCTTCTGTGTATATTCCTTAACGAAGACACCGCGGTTCGGGTATTCTACCACAAGTCCATCCGCAACCAACTGGCGCAGTGCCTCCCTGATCGGGCTTCTTGAGACGGAGAGCGCGGCGGAAAGATCAGTTTCCTGAAGCCAGTAGCCCGGCGGGTAGACACCATTACAGATATCCTCTTTGATGATTTGGTATACCTGTTCCTTAATGGTAGTGACCGGTCTGCGTGTTCCTGCCATTGCAGTTTCCCCCTTAAATGATTTGTATAACAATCATAGTTGAAAAGGGGTAAAATGTCAATGTTCCGTACCGGCCATTGAATAATGAACGGAAGAGTGTTAGAATATGTATCAATGAAACAGGCAAAACATAAGGAACAGGAGGCATCGTATATGGCGAAGATTGGAATTATCGGCATTGGCAATATGGGCAGTGCGATTTTAAAGGGGCTGCTTCATGTATATGGTAAGGGAGACATCATTTTCACGGATGTGAATGAGGAGAAATGCGAAGAGATCACGGAGGAGACGGGAGTCACTCATGTGGGAAGCAACGCGGAATGCGCCAATCAGGCGAAGTACATCATTCTGGCGGTAAAACCCCAGTATTTCGATCCGGTGCTTAAAAATATCCGCAACGTCGTGACGGAAGCCAATGTGATTATTTCCATTGCGCCGGGGATTACCATCGGCCAGCTGAAGGAAAAGCTGGGAATAGAAAAACGGGTGGTGCGGGCGATGCCGAATACACCGGCGCTCCTGGGCGAAGGGATGACGGGTGTCTGCTACGATGCAAAGGCGTTTGATGACGAGGAAAAAGAGACCATCCGGGAGATCTTCACCTCATTTGGTGAGATGTGTATCGTGGAGGAACGGCTGATGAGTGCGGTTGTCTGTGCCAGCGGAAGCTCTCCGGCCTATGTATACATGTTTATTGAGGCCCTGGCTGACAGTGCGGTGAAGTACGGACTCCCCCGGGACACCGCCTATAAGATGGCGGCCCAGACCGTTTTGGGAAGCGCGAAGATGGTGCTGGAAACCGGAGAACATCCGGGTGCGCTGAAAGACAAGGTCTGCTCGCCGGGCGGTACGACGATCGCGGCGGTAGCGGCGCTGGAGGAACATGGGTTCCGCAATGCGGTGATTAAGGCGGGAGACGCCTGTTATGAGAAATGTGAAAATATAAAATGACGCCACTTATCAGAATGGCGAAATATATAATTAAGAAATAACGTGTAGAGATGGAGGATATCAGATGGAACAGCCGCCGGTAAAGCGATTAAACAGAGAACTTAAGTATCAGGGAACAATTTTAAAGATCTACGAGGACACAGTGGAAGCCAATGGGCATGAGGCTCACTGGGATTTTATCCATCACAACGGCGCGGCCGCAGTGGTTCCCGTGACGAAGGAAGGAAAGCTTCTGATGGTCCGCCAGTACCGGAACGCACTGGACCGCTATACGCTGGAGATTCCGGCCGGCGCTCTGGATTTTCCGGAGGAGCCGAAGCTGGACTGTGCGCACAGGGAGCTGGAAGAGGAGACCGGATTTAAGACAGACAAAGAAAAGATGGAGTATTTAATCAGCGTGAACACGACCGTGGCCTTCTGTGACGAGGCCATCGACATCTTTGTGGCGAGGGAACTGGAACCGTCCAGACAGCATCTCGATGACGACGAGTGCATCGATGTGGAAGAATGGACAGTTGCTGATTTGGAGAAGCTTATTTTTGAAGGAAAAATTACGGACGGAAAGACGATCGCCGCCATCATGGCATACGCCAGAAAATACCATGTGGAATAACCGGATGGATTAGCCGGTCGGCAGCAGGGAGGATCAGCCGGTCGGCGGGACGAATCAGCCGCTCCCCGGCGAATCCGGTGCATAGAAATCCCCTTACAGGCATAGATTGTGACAAGACCTGTGAGGGGGTTTTTGTATATGGCCATACGACTTAGAAGCATGGGACCGAGACTTCGGATACGGGGCGGAACGTTTACGCCCATCCATTTTCGGAAAAGCCCGGCTGCCCTGCCTGCCGTGGGATACGGAAGCGGCGGAAACCGTTTTATCCTGTTCTTTTTTGCCGGACTCCTGGCAGGGACAGCCGCGGCTAATTTCCTGCATGCTTCTTTAAGCGATCAGGCGGGATACTATTTAAATCTGCTGAGCCACCAGTCGAATCTGGGAAGGACGGAGCAGCTGGCGCTGTTTGGAGATATCTGCAGACAGAGAATGATTGAAGTGCTGATCGCCTGGCTGATCGGCCTGACCGCCTACGCGGTGCCGTGCTTCTGCGTCCTGAGCGCCGGTTTCGGCCTGTCGGTGGGAGTGGTCTTATCCGTCATGACGGGACAGAAGGGAATTCTGGGACTGCCGTTTTTTCTTGCGAGTGTGATGCCGCAGGCATTTCTGTACGTTCCGGTCTGGTGTCTGCTGCTTATGTGGGGAATCAGGAGAAACGGAAGACTGAGAATTCCGGCGCTGCTTCTGGTGCTGGCATTTGTGGCTGCCGGAAGCGCGTGCGAGGTGTGGCTGAATCCCTACTTCCTGAGTATGACTGGGTAAAAATGTCTGAAAGACCGCATGAAAAGGGCATTTCAGGCTAAATGACGAAAAAAGTCAAAAAAATATTTAAAACTTTTTTTACAACATGTTGCGAGAAAAATCCCTGCGTTTCCAACATGTTGTACTTTTTATGTAAAGTAGTACGAAAATGCCCCCAAAGTGGGAAAAATGTGTTTGATTTTATCGAAATAACTCTATATAATGGATAGGAAGAGGCCGATTTTGGGGCTGTTTTGATACCGGCAGGTTAGGGGACGTAGAGATGGTTACGGAGATAAATGAGTTTGTAAAGTACTTAAGAGAGGTGAAGAAGACCTCTAAGAATACGGAGGTCTCTTATCAGAGAGACTTACTGCAGCTGGCTTCCTATCTGGAGGCGCAGGGAATTACGGATGTGGAAAAGGTTACAAAGACAAGCCTTAATTCCTATGTGCTGTATCTGGAGAAGGAGGGCAGGGCGACTACAACCATTTCCAGGACTCTGGCTTCCATGAAAGCGTTTTTTCACTATGAATTCGGAGAGGGACGGATTCGAAGAGATCCGGCGGAACTTATAAAGGCTCCGAAGATTGAGAAAAAAGCCCCGACCATACTGACAGTGGAGGAAGTGAACAGCTTACTGGAGCAGCCAAACGGCGATTCGCCGAAGGAGATCCGGGACAAGGCTATGCTGGAGCTTCTTTATGCTACGGGAATCCGTGTTTCGGAATTGATTAATTTAAAGGTGGAAGACATCAATCTGGCAGTCGGTTTTATCACGTGCCGGGATGAACATAAAGAGCGCATGATTCCTTTCGGGAAGGTTGCGAAGCAGGCCATGCTGAATTACATGGAAAACGGACGCGTCAGCCTGTTAAAGGGCCAGGAGAGCGAGTGGCTGTTCACCAACTGCAGCGGCCGTCCCATGAGCCGCCAGGGCTTTTGGAAGATTATTAAATTTTATGGAGAAAAGGCCGGTATTCAGGCGGATATAACGCCTCATACGCTGCGCCACTCCTTCGCAGCCCATCTTCTTAAGAACGGAGCCGATATTCACGCGGTTCAGGCCATGATGGGCCATTCCGATATGGCGACGACCCAGATGTACATGAATTACGCCCAGGGAGAGGCGGTTCGCAGTGCATACGCGGGGGCACATCCGAGAAATTAACAGAGAATTTTATGAAAGAGCCAGGTTTTCAGTACCTGTCTCTTTTTTTTATGCAGTAAACAGCAAAATTTCAGGCGTAACGATTATTTGGGGTAAAAATTTTACGATATATACTTGAAATTGTTCTACCGATTCCAAATCGTTTTAAGGTATATTAGCAATTAGATCACAGGCCGTGTGTCCTGATGCAGAATTCGTATATTTGTAAAACAGATGGAGGAAAAGATGCAGGTAGATTTATTGGAAGTCATTGAGGAGTTCGTAGGGGGCTTTGGAGTAAATATGACGGTCATAAAAACACCTGATGACGAAATCGGGGATTTTGACCTGGGTATCAGGAAGACGTTTATGGAGGAGGGCGGGATCGGACAGACGGTAAGGCATCTGTACAGTTTCTGCCGGGAGGGGATCCTGTACTTCTTAAATGACTGTTTTGAAATGGAATACTGCCTGTTCCGAATACCGAAGGAAGAAGGCCAGTATGGAGAAATGGTGCTAGTTGGGCCGTATCAGAAGGAATATGTGGATGAGTATCAGCTCAATATGCTTGTGCAGTCCCATAAAATTCCTATGGGGCTGATGAAGGAGCTGCAGGAATACTATAATGCGGTTCCGGTTATGCTGCTCTATGAGCCCTGGCTGGCAGTCCTTACAGCTATGGCAGGGAAACTCTATGGCGGACGGGAAATGGAAATTGTCCGCAGAGAAAGTATTGATGAATACGGGGATATGAATTTTTTCAGCGATCCTCCGGCTGAGCCTCTGGCGGCAAAGCTGATTGAAGAAAGATATAAAGCAGAAGAGGAGCTGCTGGCTGCCATAGCTCAGGGTAATATGGAAAAAGCCTTAAAGGTCCATGGGAGATTCCGTAATTTCCACATTGCCAAACGGTATAAAGACCCTGCAAGGAACTTCAGGAATCTTATGATTACGGCCAATACGCTTTACCGGAAGGCGGCCCAGGCGGGATGCGTGCATCCGGTACATATCGATGAATTGTCCTGCAAGTTTGCGAAGAAGATAGAAACGCTGATGACGAAGACGGAGGCAGACCGGTTCAATCTGGAGATGATTCGCAAGTACTGTATGCTGGTGAGGAATTACTCTCTTCAGGGATATTCGCCTCTGGTTCAAAAGGTAGTCAACCATATTGATTTAAACCTGATGTCCGACCTGTCATTGAGGAACCTGGCGGCAGAGTATTGTGTCAATCCCAGCTATCTGTCCTCACTGTTTAAGAAGGAGATGTCGGTAACCATTACGGCATACGTAAACCAGCAGAGGATGAAGCAGGCGATCCGTTATCTGAATACGTCCAATATGCAGATTCAGAATATTGCTGCAGACGTGGGGATCTCGGATGTGAATTATTTCAGCAAG
This sequence comes from Hungatella sp. L36, assembly GCF_014288035.1. NCBI lineage: Bacteria > Bacillati > Bacillota > Clostridia > Lachnospirales > Lachnospiraceae > Hungatella > Hungatella sp. L36. Next base: position 577,112 of record NZ_JACOPC010000003.1, read on the forward strand.
CTGTTTAAAAAGGCTACAGGTAAAACTCCCAGCGAGTATCGGGAGCTGATTCTCGTCAGGACCCAATTGTAGGGAGCTCACAAAAAATATAATAATATTACAGATTTCTACAAAAACTCTCCTCATACATTTTTCTGAGCAGTGCTAAAATATCGTTAGAAAAAGGAGGACGACTGTCCTAACGGGACCATGCTTTTATTAAAATATCAGGAGGGTTTATACATATGGGAACAACAACGAATACAAGCGGCATGCACCGCGCGAAGTTGTGGCAGATCGGGGGATTTGCATTTAATAATACGGCTACGAACCTGTACATGTTTATGATGAACTTTATCGCTTATTACTTAACCGGCTATGTAGGCGTAGGTGTAGTCGTTGCATCAACGTTGATCACCACGATGCGTATCTGGGACGGTGTCACAGACCCGTTTATCGGATATCTGGTAGATAAGACGAATACAAAATTCGGCAAAAACCGTCCGTTTATGGTCATCGGTAATGTGATTCTTGCCGTGGCAAGCTTTATCCTGCTTCATGTGACCCATCTCTTTCCGCAGGGGGCGCGTTTTATTTTCTTTGTGCTGATTTACATGATTTATATCATTGGCTATACGTTCCAATGCGTAGTTACGAAATCCGCCCAGTCCTGTCTGACCAATGACCCAAGGCAGAGACCTCTGTTCTCGATATTTGACGGCGTTTATAATACGCTCGTATTTGCGGTGCTTCCGATCTTTATTTCCGGTTATTTAGTACCGAAACACGGCGGCTTCAACGCCGCATTCTTCCACGAAATCTGGTGCTATGTGGCAGCCGTATCCGCGATCCTGACCTGTATTGCCGTTTACTGCATTTCCAGCAAGGACCGCCTGGAGTTCTTTGGTACAGGCAAAGCGGTCAAGGTAGGGTTTAAGGATTACTGGGAAGTGCTTAAGAATAACAGGGCTATCCAGATGCTGGTAGTAGCGGCATCTACGGATAAGCTGGCATCCTCTGTCCGAAGCAACTCTACTATAGGCGTTATCCTGTATGCCATCGTCTGCGGCAACTATGCGCTGTCCGGCGCTGTAGCCGGTTATACGTCCATTCCGAACATGCTGATCCTGTTCTTCGGCGTAGGATGGATCGCAACCCGTTTAGGACAGAGAAAGGCCATGCTGTTCGGAACCTGGGGAGGTCTCATTTTTACAATCTTAAATATTGTACTGTTTGTGGTCGGAGATCCGGCGCAGATGTCATTTCCGGGTATTGCAGGCTTCACCGGCTGGAATTTCTTCACCCTCGCATTCCTGGTGTTGTATATTCTGGGACAGGGGTGTATGGGAGTATCCGGCAATATCGTTATTCCCATGACTGCTGACTGTGCCGACTATGAAGTTTACCGTTCCGGAAAATACGTTCCTGGCCTGATGGGAACCCTGTTCAGCTTTGTAGATAAGCTGATTTCCTCTCTGGCGGCGAGTATCGTAGGCGTTATGTGCGCCATGATCGGTTTTAAAGAGACTCTGCCGACTGTAGATACTCCCAATAGCCCTCAACTGAAATTCATCGGCCTGATCTGTTTCTTCGGATTGATTATATTCGGCCTGCTCTGTAACCTGGTTGCCATGAAGTTCTACCCTCTGACAAAGGAAAAGATGGAAGAAATTCAGGAAAGGATCGCAGAAATCAAAGCGCAGGCGCAGCATGCTTAAAACAGGAGGTTGCTTCATATGGAGAAAATTATGATTTCCGGATTTTCCGATGAGATCAGTTCTGATTTCGATGAACAGCTGAAGGTGGTTACAGGACTTGGTATGGAGTACATTTCCCTTCGTACTGCCGATGGTAAGAGTATAGCCGATTATACGGCGAAAGAGGTGAAGGAGAAGCTGCTGCCGAAGCTTAAGGAGGCGGGAGTCCGGGTATCTTCCTTAGGCTCCCCCATCGGTAAAGTTGAAATCGGTGATGAGGAAGGGTTCGCAAAGCAGCTGGTTCAGCTGGAGGAGCTATGCAGGATCGCAAAGGTACTGGACTGTCGTTACATTCGCATTTTCAGTTTCTATATTCCGGAGGGACGGAATCCGGAGGACTACCGGGAAGCAGTGATCGAAAAGCTGATAAAGTTTGACGCTGTAGCCAGAACGTACGGCGTTGTACTGATCCATGAAAATGAAAAGGGGATCTATGGAGATGGGAAGGAGCGCTGCAGGGTGATCCTGGATGCGTTGGGAAGCGATCATTTTAAGGCAGTCTTTGATTTTGCCAACTTTGTGCAGTGTGGAGAGGACCCTGTGGAGTGCTGGAAGCTTCTCCATGACCAGGTTGTTTATATCCATATTAAGGATGCCGTGGCATCGGATAAAGAAAATGTGCTCTGCGGGACCGGCGAAGGAAAAATTAAAGAGATTCTGGAGAGAGCTGTCAGAGAAGAAGGATATGAGGGCTTCCTGACACTGGAACCCCATCTGGTAGTATTTGATGCGCTGAAATCCCTGGAGCTCGCGGACGCGGCCAGCATAATCCGGGAAAACAAGGCCACGGACGGTGCGGAAGGCTACGCGATGCAGTATCACGCTCTGAAAGAGATATTAAACGCTATAGAGCGTTAGGTGGAAAGGAGAGTTTTTATGGATAAAGTAAGATTTGGATTAATTGGAATCGGGGCGCAGGGAGGCGCGTACGCTGGATTTTTAACGGGCAGGGGCGGCTTCCCGGGGATGCCCGCACCGGAGTGTCCGCCTCACTGTACCCTCGGTGCATTGTGCGATACGGATCCTGCGAAGGAGGCCATGTGTAAAGAAAAGTATCCCGAGACACCGTTTTTTAGAGACTGGAAGGATCTGGTGGATTCCGGTACGGTTGACGCGGTAGTTACGACGGTTCCCCACTATCTCCACACAGAGATTGCGATTTACTGTCTGGAAAGGGGGATGAATGTCCTGGTTGAGAAGCCGGCGGGCGTATACGCAAAGTCTGTGCGTGAGATGAACGAATGCGCGGCGGCGCATCCGGAGACGGCTTTCGGTATTATGTTTAATCAGCGCACGAACAGGCTGTATCAGCAGGTTAAGGATATCATCGAGTCCGGAGAGCTGGGACAGATCCGCCGTTCTAACTGGATTATCAATTCCTGGTGGCGTCCGGACAGCTATTACCGTCAGAGCGGCTGGCGCGCGACCTGGGGAGGAGAGGGCGGAGGCGTCCTGGTTAATCAGGCTCCTCATCAGCTGGATCTGTGGCAGTGGATATGCGGAATCCCCAATAAGGTTTACGCAAAATGCATCTATGGCGATCACAGGGATATTATTGTGGAGAACGACGTTACCATTGTTACGGAATATCCTGGCGGAGCGACCGGGAGCTTTGTAACCTGTACCCATGATCCCATCGGTACAGACCGTCTGGAGATCGACCTGGACGGCGGAAAGATTGTTGTGGAAGACAGCAGAACAGCGACAGTTTACCGGCTGAAGAAAAAGGAAGACGAGTTAAACCGCACGATGTCCATGATGGAGCTGGTGAAATTGACACAGGGAAACGCTGCCGGAGCTGATGGCCTGTACACGGTGGAAACCTTTGAGAATACAGATGGATGGGGCGTGCAGCATATGACCGTAATGGAGGATTTCGCATGCCATATACTGGAGGGAACCCCTCTATTGGCACCGGGGGCCGACGGCATCAACGGTGTAAACCTGGCGAATGCGACCCTGCTTTCCAGCTGGCTGGGAAAGGAAGTGGATCTGCCGGTCGACGAGGATCTGTATCTGGAAGAATTAAACAGGAAAATTGCCGCCGAAGGCAAATTCCCAACCCGTTAGCGTAAATGCGCCGGTGCAGAACCGGCGCATATCCGCAGAACCTGGAGGAAGAAAGATGAAGAAGGCCGCAGTTATTGGACTGGGAGATATATCCAAAATACATATACCGATCATAGAGTCAAGTCCGGATATGGTTCTGTGCGCGGTTTGCGACAGCAATCCGGAGGCGAAGGAAGCAGCACCGTCCGGCACAGCCTTTTATACGGATTACCATGAGATGGTGGAGAAAGAAAGACCGGACTGTGTTCATGTGTGTCTGCCCCATTACCTGCATTATCCGGTGACGAAAGAACTGGTGGAGATGGGCTGCAGCGTCTTCTGTGAAAAGCCGGTGGCCCTAAATACGGAGGAAGCCGAACGGTTTGTCCGGCTGGAAGAAGCGCATCCGGAGGTCCGTATCACCATCTGCCTGCAGAACCGTCTCAACGAGAGCGTGGAGCTGTTAAAGAAGCTCATAGAAAGTGGTGAATATGGGCAGGTGGTGGGGACGAGAGGCATCGTCCCCTGGTACCGTCCAGCCGAGTATTACCGCGTAAAGCCCTGGAGAGGAAGCTGGATTACGGCAGGGGGCGGTTGTATGATTAATCAGTCGGTGCATACTCTGGACCTTCTGTACTATTTAGGCGGAAACATGAAAGGGCTGAAAGCCTCTGTAAGCCAGATCCTGGATTACGGCATCGAGGTAGAGGATACGGTGACCGCAAGGCTGGATTATGCAAATGGTGCGAGAGGTCTGTTCTTTGCCACGAATGCCAACTATAAGAACGAGGCGGTGCAGATTGCGGTCCAGCTGGAACGCGCTGAGTTCCGTATAGAGGAAAATATCCTGTATCAAATCCTGCCGGGTGGAGAAAAAAAGTATCTGACTGAGGACAGGAAATTTCCAGGGACCCGTTTCTATTACGGCGCCAGTCATGAAAAACTGATTCGCAGGTTTTATCAGGTACTGGAAGAGGATAAAGGGGACTATATCCGAGTAAAGGACGCGGAAATGAGCATTCGCCTGATAGACGCCATTTTAGAGTCTGGCAGGAGCGGCGCTTACGTAACCATATCGTGATTTCAGAGAGGAGATATCGTATGAATAAGGGACTGATCGGAATTCAGATGAGTACCATCAAAGATAAAATTGCAGAGCTTGGGGCCTATGGGACATTAAGGGCCTGCGCAGAGCTGGGGTATCACTGCGTGGAGGTGTCTCAGATCCCTATGACAGAGGAGAATGTTGCAGGCATGAAGAAGGCCTGTGAGGAATTCGGAATAAAAATCGCAGCTTTAAGCGCAGCTATGGAGCCGATGATGCCGGGGATGCCAGGGGAATACCTGACTACGGATTTCGATAAGATTGTGGCGGACTGCAGGACGTTAAACTGTGATATGCTGCGTATCGGCATGCTTCCAATGACCTGCATGGGGAGCCGTGAGAAGGCTCTGGATTTTGTGAAACGTGCAGATGAGATCGCCGGCAGATTAAAAGAGCAGGGAATTGATTTGTATTATCACAACCACCATGTAGAGTTCGTAAAGTATGACGGTGAATATCTGCTGGACATTATCAGGAACCATACAAGATATATGGGATTTGAGCTGGATATCCACTGGATCCACCGCGGTGGAGAGAATCCGGTGGAATTCATAAAGAAGTATGATGGAAGAATCCGGCTGCTCCATTTAAAGGATTACCGCATCGGACAGATTCAGATGCCGGAGGGACCGTTTGATCCGAAGGCCTTTATGGCTGCATTTTCTGACATCGTGGAATTTGCGGAGATAGGAGAGGGGAATCTTCCGGTTAAGGAATGCATAGAAGCCGGTTTTGCTGGAGGCAGCGAATATTTTCTCATTGAACAGGATACCACGTACGGGAGAGACCCGTTTGAAAGCCTGAGGATCAGCAAAGAGAACCTCGAGAAGATGGGATATGCGGACTGGTTTTTCCTGGATTAGGGTGATAGATACCTGCCGGGAGTGCGGCTCCCGGCAGCAGGAGGCAAAATGATGGGGAAAAGAAGGATGCAGGACCATCCGGATTACATTGATCCCAACCAGATGATCGCTCTGGAAGAGGAGATGGCTGCGCTGAAAAAAGAGTACGGAATCGTGGATAAACCGAAGTGGTGGATGCGTCTTGGCGATTTCATCGCAAACCATGCCGGGACCAGACAGCCGGTACCGGTATACAGAAAGAAATATATCCTGTTGGCCCTGTGCCTGGGATGGGCCGGCGGCCATCGGTTTTATACGAAGCAGTATGCCCTGGGGTTTATTTACCTGTTGTTTTGCTGGACCGGAATTCCGTTTGCAATGACATTGATTGATTTGATGATTGCACTGCCCAGGCAGGCTGACGAGCAGGGCAGGCTGTTTCTGTAATGGCGCTGCGGCTTCTGCGTCCCGGCTGGCTGGAAGCTTTGGTATATTTTTTCGGCCGTATAGAGATAAGAAATGAAAAAAGAAAAGCAAAAAAATAGACTGATTTCTTTGTGGGCCTGTGCTATAATGAAAGAGCCGCGAAGAGCAAGGAAGATTCGGAACGCTGCCGGAAACCGCTCATGGTTTCCGGTTATTTTTTATTCCGGTTATTTTTTATTTCGGTTATTTTTATTTCATAGGAATGCTTGTCCTATGAAATGATGCATGAAAAAAGTAAAACTACAAAATATAAAGAAGAGGTAAAAAGCATGAAAAAACTAGAAGATTACGTAACAAGTATCCCGGATTTCCCGGAGCCGGGCATTATTTTCCGTGATGTCACCACCATTCTGCAGGACGCGGACGGGCTGACACTGGCGGTTGACGGCGTGCGCGAGATGTTAAAGGATGTGGATTACGATGTCGTAGTCGGCCCGGAATCGAGAGGGTTTATCTTCGGCGTTCCGGTTGCCTACGCGGAGCACAAAGGCTTCGTTCCGGTGAGAAAGCAGGGAAAGCTTCCGAGAGAGGTTATCTCCGCCGATTATGAGCTGGAATACGGCAAAGCCACCATCGAGATGCACAGAGATTCCATAAAGCCAGGCCAGAAGGTCGTGATCATCGATGATTTGATCGCCACGGGCGGCACGATCGAGGCCATTATCGGACTGATAAAGGAGATGGGCGGAGAGGTGGTAAAGATCTGCTTTATCATGGAGTTAAAGGGCTTGAATGGAAGAGAAAAATTAGAGGGATATGATGTGGAATCCCTGATTGCCTACGAGGGGAACTAGAGCGTGTCTGAAAATTCATTTCCGCCAGATGCACGCCCCACTTCGCGGCATATTGAGCCCCAATTCAGTCAGCGTAGCCCACTACGCCTCCTTCATCGGGGCCCAATCTCCCACAAAGTGTGACGCACAGCTGACGAAAAGCAATTTTCAGACACGCTCTAATCGGAGAACATGAATCACAGAGGTGTAGAGAATGGATAAAATCTTGTACCATGGAACCTTTTTGACAATGGATGAGTCCCGGACTGAACCGGAGGCGGTTCTGATCCGGGACGGAATGATCGGCGGAACCGGCACGCTGGAGGAGATGAAGGCGCTGGCTCCGGACGGCGCGCTTTGGGACATGGAAGGCCATACGGTGCTTCCCGGCTTTATCGACGGCCACTCCCACTTAAGCGCGGTGGCGTACCAGCTGTTAATCGCCAACCTAAAACCGTCGCCGCTGGGAACCTGCGACAGCGTGGAGGACGTGGTGCAGGTGCTGAAGACATTTTTGGAGACGCATTCACTAAAACCGGGCCAGTGGCTGCTGGGCATGGGATACGACAACAGCGTCTTCCCGGAGGGCGTTCATCCCACGAAGGAAGACTTAGACCGCGTGAGCACGGAGATTCCCGTCGCGGCGACTCACGTCTCCGGCCATCTGTGTGTGGTGAACACGAAAGGGCTGGAGCTTTTGGGGTACACGGGAGATCATTTCACAGTTCCCGAGGGCGGAGTCGTGGAACCCACAGGGCTTTTGAAGGAACAGGCATTTCTCGGGAAAAACGGAGTGATGCAGGGGCCTGCTCCCGAAGATGTGGTGAAGGCGGTGGGAGATGCCTCAGAGCTGTACGCATCCTATGGCCTGACTACGGTTCACGACGGCAAAGTCACGGAAGGGCAGTATCAGCTCTTAAAGGGAGCCGCGTCCATGGGACTTCTAAAGAACGATGTGGTCATGTATCTGATACCGGAACTGGCCGGTCAGTTTCTGACGGAGCAGGGACCGGAAGCGCTTGCGGCGAAAGGCTATGAAAACCATCTGCGCCCCGCGGGAGTGAAGCTGTTTCTGGATGGCTCGCCTCAGGGAAAGACGGCCTGGCTGTCAGAGCCGTACTATGTGGTTCCGGACGGCGAGAAGCCGGATTACCGGGGATTTCCGGTGCAGACGGAAGCCTATGTGATGGATATCATGCGCACCTGCGTGAAAAACCGCTGGCAGATCAATGTACACGCCAACGGGGATGAAGCGATCGAGCAGATGATCCGCTGCTATCAGTCGGTACTTGAGGAGACGGGGAGTGAGAAGAATCTGCGCCCTGTGGTCATTCACTGCCAGACCGTACGGGAAGATCAGCTGGATCGGATGAAGGAGATCGGCATGATCGCCAGCTTTTTCCTCGACCATGTGTATTACTGGGGCGACTACCACTATGAGTCCGTGCTGGGCCCGGAGAGGGCGGCCTACATCAGTCCGGCCCGTTCGGCCCTGGAGCGGGGAGTCTCCTTTACGCTTCATCAGGACAGCCCGGTGGCTCCGCCCGACGTGATGGGGGCGGTACACAACGCCGTGAACCGGAAGACTGCAAAGGGCCGTGTGCTGGGAGCAGAGCAGACGATCACCGTAAAGGAAGCGCTTAAGGCCGTGACGGTGAACGGAGCGTACCAGATTTTCGAAGAGAACAGGAAGGGAAGCATAGCGGCGGGGAAGGCTGCGGATTTTGTGATCCTGGAAGAGAACCCGCTCCTGGTTCCTGAAGAGAGACTCAGGGATATAAAAGTTCTGGAGACGATCAAGGCCGGAGAGACGATATACAAACGATAAGGAATAACTACATTATGACAAAGAAGAAACCGACTTCCAAGGATGTTGCCCAGTTGGCCGGTGTTTCCCAGCCCACTGTTTCCATGATTTTAAATAACTATGATAATGTCCGCTTTTCGCCGGAGACGGTACAGCGTGTGATGGACGCCTGCACGAAGTTGAACTACCGGGTTCCTTCTAAAAGAAAAGGAAACAGCGGGGAGCGGTACGAGAAGCTGATTATGGCCATGTGTCCGTCGTACACCAATCTGTACTATATCAGCCTTCTGGAGGCCATGTGTAATCAGGCAGAGGAGCGGGGGTATTCTCTCACGGTCTTCTCCAGCGGACGAAATATGAAGCTGGAAGGCCAGTTCGCCAACCTTGCCTGCCAGCAGGACGCGCTGGGAGCGCTGCTTCTTTACAAGCCCGCAAATTCCGTGGCGCTTCAGCAGCTCATTGCGAATATGCCCGTGGTAGCTATCTGCGACAAGACGGAAGTCTCCAATATGGATATCATAGAACTGGACAGCGAGAAGCTGGGGATGATCATCGCCGAGCATCTTCTGAGTCTGGGACACAGGAAAATTGCCTATATTTCCACCGAGCTGAACGAACGCCATCCGGCCAGGCTTTACCGGCTGAAGGGCATGCAGAATGCCTATGCCAGGGCAGGAGTCAGTCCCTTCAACATCCTGACCTGTACCATGGACAGCGAGAAGATTGCGTATACGAAGGACATCACATCGTATGAGACCGGCTACTGTCTTGGAAAACGCGTGGTGGAAAAGTATGATGACATCACCGCCCTAGTCGGGATGAACGACATGGTGGCCATAGGAATTATGGATGCGCTGGCGGACAAGAAGTATAAGGTTCCCCAGGACTATTCTGTCTGCGGCTGTGATAATACGATGATTTCCCAGTACCGGACTATTTCCATGACATCGGTAGAGCATTTTGATGCCAACCGGGGACGGGAAGCCGTCGATGTGTTGATACGAAAAATCGAGCAGGAAAATGGAACCGACGGGGATTTGTGGCCGGCCAGTGCCGTGCGTGTGGAATTTGTCCCAAAACTGGTTGCGAGAGCCTCGACAGGGCCAAACCGGAGAAAAAAATAGAAAAATTTTGAAAAATTATTACTAATAATATTAGTAAGCAAAAAGCAGGGGAACGGCGAAACGAAGAAATATTGATTTAAAAAGTGGATAAAACCGTAATGGACGGATAAATAGTTAATTTTATTACTAATAAAATTAACTATTTATCCGTTTTTTTTGGATTTATTAATTTTTGAGTAAAAGTGCACAGGTTGACAAAGGGAAAATTGACATTATTATATAAAATATACAACAAAGAAATTGATAAATCAAAAACAGATAGGAGACTGAAAGATGCAGATCGAGCCTGAATACTTTACTATTGAGGATTATTTACATCATACCTTTTCCTGCGAATGCGGACGTTCTCATCATACCGATGTGGAAAAAATCCTGATTTCGCAGGGCGCGCTGGAACGGGTGCCGGAGGCAGTGGAAGAACTGGGATACCATCACGTATTTCTGGTATCCGACTATAATACGTATCAGGCGGCGGGAGAACGGGTGGAGAAGCTGCTGCGGGATCGGAACCAGGCCTGCACCTCCTATGTGATTCCCAGAAAGATTGTAGTGCCGGATGAGCATACGCTGGGCGAGCTGCTCGTCCACTTCAATCCGGAGTGCGACCTGATTATCGGAGTCGGAACCGGTACGATCAACGATATGTGCAAGTTTTTAAGCTATCAGATGAAGATGGAATACATGATTATCGCATCGGCCCCTTCCATGGATGGCTTTGCATCGGTTGGCGCGGCTTTAATTGTAAATAATCTGAAAACAACTTATAATGCTCATGTACCGAAGGCAATTATTGGAGATGTTGATATTCTTGCAAAGGCCCCCATGAATATGATCGCGGCCGGCGTGGCGGACATTCTCGGAAAATACACCTGCCTCTGTGACTGGCATTTATCAAATCTTGTGAACGGCGAATATTTCTGCCCCGTCATTGAGCGGATGGTGAGATATTCGTTAAAGAAGATGATGGAGCAGGTCAAGAACTTAAAGGAACGGACCCCGGAGACGATTCAGACGGTCATGGAGTCCCTGGTTCTTACCGGAATTGCCATGAGCTTTGTGGGAAATTCCAGACCGGCTTCGGGCTGTGAACATCATATGTCTCATTATTGGGAGATGAAGTTCCTGTTTGAAGGGAGACCGGCGGTCTTACACGGCACAAAGGTAGGCGTAGGAACGATGACGGCGATTCGGTTGTATCAGAAATTTATGGAATCAGAAATCGATTATGAGGAGGCGGTAAGGAGAGCAGAGGCATTTGATTTTGCGGAATGGTCGGAGAATATGAAACGGACTTACGGTGCAGCGGCGGATGGAGTGATCGCCAATGAAAAGACAGAACAAAAAAATGATCCGGAGGAAGTGAAGAAACGTCTGGTGGTTATACGGGAAAAGATGGGAGACATCAGAAGAACCGTCAGCGATTTAGTGCCGAAGGAAGCGTTTGTTAAAGGAATTTTAGAAGACTTAGACGCTCCGGTCAACCCGTTGGAACTGGGAATTGACTGCGGCATGGTGAGCGACAGCATAGAGGTGGCAAAGGAGGTCAGGGACCGCTACACACTGCTTCAGCTTCTGTGGGATCTGGGAATTCTGAAGACCGCCGCAGAGGAAACGGCTGCTTCTTTTCAGAAAGAAATAGAAAAGTAAAGAGGGATAAATGTATGGAGAGACGATATGCAATCGGTCTGGATTATGGAACCCTTTCCGTGAGAGCACTGCTTCTTGATATCGACAGCGGAGAGGAAGCCGGTACGGCAGTGTATGAATATCCTCATGGCGTGCTTTCAGGAACATTGCCGGATGGCAGTCCGATCCCGCCCGATTATGCACTTGCTGTTCCTGAGGATTATTTGTCTGGGTTGGGTCAGGTCGTGAGAGATTTACTGAGACAGACCGGTGTGCCGCCGGAAGCTGTGAAAGGGATTGGGCTGGATGCCACGTCGGCGACGGTGGTTCCTGTAGATAAAAGCGGTACAGCCATATCCATGCTGCCCGGTTTTGAAAGCAGTCCTCATGCTTATATCAAGCTGTGGAAGCACCACGGCGCGAAATCATATGCGGATAAGATGTACACTCTGGCAGACAACTGGAAGGAAGACTGGCTGACTCTTGTGGGAGGCAAAGTAAGATGTGAAGCATTTTTGCCGAAAACCCTGGAGACTCAGGGAAGTGATGAGGCTGTTTACAAATGCTGCCACACCTTTTTGGAAGCAGGAGACTGGCTGACCTGGTATATGACGGGCGAATGTGTCCGCAGCGAATCCATGGCGGGCTGCAACAGCTTCTACCAGCCGGGGATTGGATATCCGGACGAAGAGTTCCTGCGAAAAATCATGAAGGAGTCGGAGCCGGTTACCAGAAAGTACAAAGGCCGGTTTGTTCCATTGGGAGGCTGTGTCGGAAGGCTGACACAAAGGGCTGCGGACAGTATGGGACTTCTGCCGGGAGTACCGGTGGCTGCTGCTATGATCGATTGCCACGCGGCAGTGGCAGGCGCAGGGGCCGACCGGGTAGGCGACGTGACAGCTGTTATGGGAACAAGCGCCTGTTATCTGCTGAATTCACATACCGGAGAGGGAATACCTGGAATTTACAGCTGTACATTTGAGGCTCATATTCCGGAGATGTTTGGATATGAAGGAGGCCAGTCCTGTGTCGGTGAGTGTCTGGAGTGGTTTGTAGAAAATTGTGTTCCGGAAAGCTATGTGAAAGAGGCAAAGCAGGCGGGAATCGGTATTCACGAGCTGCTGCAGAGGAAGGCGGCTGCCATTCAGCCGGAGCAGTGCAGGCTGGTGGTTTTAGACTGGTGGAATGGTGTGAGAAGTCCGCTGATGCGTCCGGAGCTTACGGGTGTGATAACCGGCATGACTATTTATACGAAGACCGAGGAAATGTACCTGGCGCTGATGGAAGGAATCTGCTTTGGGGCTAAGGTCATACTGGATACCTTCCGTGATGCGGGACATTCAGTGGAACGTCTCATTGCGGCCGGCGGCATCCCGATGAAAAGTCCAATGATGATGCAGATGCTGTCTGATATCTGCGGCATGGAGGTGCGTGTATGCGAAAGCAGACAGAGCAGTGCCAGAGGAAGCGCGATTATGGGTGCTGCGGTGGCGGATGAGTGCGAAAAATCGACCAGAAAACTGAAAGACTGGATTCACAAGCTGGGCGCCGGGACGTCTGCAGTTTATGATCCGGATTATGGAAAACGGGCGGTTTATGAGAAAAAATACAGGAAATACATACGGTTAAAAGAAATATTTGAGAATATTGACAGCAATGATTAACAGGTGGGGGAGCTGTGTCATTTAGTAAAGTTACTGGGTTAGATCACTGAATGGGGTCTAACCCAGCATTGTAAGCTTTTTTATTTATGCAGTCCCATTTCCCTCAGAATTGCCATAACCTCCTTCGGATTGTCACAGGTAATCAGGGTAGCTCCGCAGCTGCGGGCCAGCTCTATCATTTCCCTGTTGTTGAACCGCGTCCCGGCCCAGGTATCGATGCCTTTACTTCTCAGAATTTCAAAATTTTTTCTGGTAAAATCCTCACAGACACATGCACAGTACAGAATATCATATACATCATTCCTGCCGTTTAATTCTCTCATAAGGGATTGGGGATAATATCCGTGCAGCTTGTAGCGGCCTTCGTACTTATTATGAATATACTGAAGAAGTTCGGCGCTGAAGGAATTCAGCACACATTTATCCCCTAACCCGTATTCCTCAATCAACGCGATCGCCTGGTCAGCAGCTTCAAAGGCCCTGCGTTCATTTCCTTCAGCAGGGTATTCCTTCAGCTCGAAATCATACATCATATCCGGATATTTTTTTGTGAGTTCAAGAAATTCTTCAAATAGCGGAACTTTCTCTCCCCTGTATGTCTCACTGAATTTGCAGCCCGCATCCAGTTCACGGATTTCCTTAAGGGTCATCTCACGTATGGCACCGGTTCCGTCCGTGGTCTGATCTACGGTAAAATTATGCATAATAACCAATTTCCCATCCCGGGACATTTGAATATCCAGTTCAATCATGTCCAGACCGGCCTCCATGGCATTCCTGAAAGAAGCCATGGTATTTTCCGGGCTTTCCACAGGATTCCCTCTGTGTCCTGCCACCCATATATTCGTTTCCGATTGATTCCAGTACATATTATTCTCCTCCTTTTTATATAAGCTGCTTTAAATACTCCGGAATGGTCCGGTAGTCGTCAATACACTGAAAAGGAACATCTGATAAATAAATATCCTCGTCGTTGCCTCCCAGCCCGTAATCATCCCCAAAATAGAGTATATCTTCATGGGTAAGACCTTCCGCTTTGCAGTACAGATCCAATGCATACAGCTTTGCATAGGGGTGGGGAACAATATCAAAGGATGAAGATCCCCCTACATAAACCTTATATTCCGGGAATAAATCAACAACCTGCGAGTAAACCTCTCTTCTTCTTGTACGGTCGGGATCATAGGAAAGCTTGTCCTTTATAGATGCCGCAGTTCCTAATATCGGAAAGGTAAGCATACCACTTTCATGGATCTCAATCGTATCCCCCTGATAAGAGGAGCAGCCCAGCTTTCTGCGCAGGGTATCCGCTCTCCTCACCGCAAGAGCATGATCCACGTCCACCCGGTTATCCCTCTCCAGAACAATCCGATTGTGGGGGGCGTCTTCTTTTACCGTTGCATACTGCATTCCATAATTTCCTATTATTTTAATCGGAAACCGCCTCATTTGTTTAAATATCCGGACACAGGAACCGGCGCCTACCATCAGCAGCGTATATCTTTTTCCCAGCTGGCAAAGAAGCTCTCTGTATTCCGGCGACAGGGGAGATTTGTGCTGTGTCAGGGTTCCGTCCAAATCAAAAGCAAGTACCTTGGTCGCATGTGGACTCATCTTCTTTCTCCTTTTCATAATATATTCAAAATGAAACTTGATTTTGTTTTTTGATCTCAAACTTCTTTTCGAATTGATTTTAAATTGAAACGTATTTGTTTCTAATTTTGCTATGATTCAAAACTATAAATGTAGTATAAATTGGTTTTCTTTATAAGTCAATCAATATTTTCAACAGTTTCGTACAAAAGATTATATAAGAAATTTACGAAAAATTTACGAAATAAAATTTATTTTTGTAAATCATTGACATTGAAATGTATAGGTGCTAGAATCAAAACAAATACTTACGAAGTTCGCAACTAAAACTCATATTTAATGTTTCGATTTTGGAGGATTTATCATATGACAACACAGGAAAAGAAAGAATTTATCATCAAAATGCTGGACACGCAATCTTCGGTCACCGTATCCCAATTAAGCGAAGCCTTCAAAATATCTGAGGTTTCCGTCAGAAAGCTTTTGGCTGCCATGGAGCAGGAGGGCGTAGTGAAACGGACATGGGGGGGCGCCATAAGCGCCTATGGGTCCCTGAATGAATTTTCCCATAAGGAAAAGGAATGGAAGCATACGGAAGAAAAACTTTCTATCGCTTATGCGGCTTACGACTGTATCAGTGACGGCGATGCGGTTTTTCTGGACTGCGGCACTACGACTACCCAACTGGCCCGAATAATCCGCAGCGGCTCCAAGCGAAAGATTCTGGTAGGCACCAATGCGATCAACATTGCCATGGAGCTTTCAGAGGCGGAGGACATTTCCGTTATTGTCATTGGCGGTAATTTCCGTCATCGAATCTTATCCTGTGTGGGCGCCTGGGCAGAGGAGATGATGAAGACTCTGTTTTTTGACAAGGGTTTCATCAGCGGGAATCATCTTACCCTGGAACATGGCTTTACCACACCTGATCTGCAGGAGGCCAGAATGAAACGGCTTATGATGGACTCCTGTAAGGAACACTATATTGCTCTGGACTACAGCAAATTCGGAGACGATTCCCTCGGTCTAGTCGCTTCTGTATCTGATCTGGATGGTATTGTTACGGATTGGCGCACGCCTTCGGAATTGATTGACCAGCTTCGGGACAGAGGCGTCAAGGTCGTACAGGGAAAAGAAGTGTTAAGTGCGATGGAGGGGAAGGATGTATGAAAAATAGAAAGCGGATCGCAAAAATAAGGCCATATATCATGATCGCTCCGGCTTTAGCGGGAATCCTGCTTTTTACCGTTTATCCGGTAATAAAGCTGGTGCAGCTCAGCCTTATGAACACTAACATGCTGAATCCTTCCAAAAGTAAGTTTATCGGTCTTGATAACTTCAAAAAGGTACTCAGCAGACCGGATTTCCATAAGTCCTTAAACAACACTGTTGTGTACACCGTAGCCGTAGTTCTCATTATAACGGTACTTGCACTGCTTCTTGCGGTATGGCTCAATGAGAAGAACACGAAGCTTAACCGCCTCCTTCAGGCAGCCATCTTCTGTCCTCATGTGGTATCCATTGTATCCATTTCTCTGATCTGGCTTTGGATGATGGAACCCAACTTCGGCTTGTTTAACTACCTGTTGAGGAAAATGGGCCTTCCCACCTCCGCCTGGCTGTCAGGCTCATCTACCGCGATGCCCTCCGTCATACTGGTATCGGTGTGGAAGTCCGTGGGATATGATACGTTGATTTTTCTGGCTGCCCTGCAGGGCGTATCGGCCTCTCTCTATGAAGCCGCCAGAATGGACAGTGCGAATAAAGTAGCCGTGTTTTTCAAAATCACCCTTCCAATGATTTCACCTCAGTTGTTTTTTACGCTGATAATCCGTACGATAAGCTCCTTCAAGGTCTTTGATACGGTGCGGATTTTAACCCAGGGCGGCCCGAACAACGCCACTACAACCCTGGTATACAGCATATATACAGAGGCTCTTTTAAATCTGCGGATTGGATACAGCGCCGCAATCGGGGTAATTCTTCTAATTATAATAAGCATACTGACAATTATTTACTTCTGGGGCTTTTCCAGAAAGGTACATTACCAATAGATTACAGGGAGGGATATTATGCGGCTCAAAAAAAGACTGATTAAAATTTGCGGCGTAATCATGAAATTGTTACTTTTATTTATCTTCGGATGGCCCTTCTTCTGGATGATTTCCACCTCCTTACAGTCGATAGACGAAGTAAACCGGGTTACGCCCACCTTCTTTCCGGCGGTACTCCAGTTCCGTAATTATCTGGATGCCTGGCATTCCGGTCCGGGCGGAAGCATGTGGATCTATCTGAAAAACTCCATCATTGTGGTAATCAGCGTGATTTTACTACAGATGGTGGTGGCAATTCCCGCCTCCTACGCCTTTGCAAAGTATGAATTTAAAGGTAAGAAGATTATATTCGGCTGCATCCTGATAGCTCTTATGATGCCTACACAGATTACTTTTTTACCGATCTATCTGCTGATGTCTAAGTGGGGGATGATAGACTCCCTGATTCCGCAGATATTGCCATTCATAACAAATGCATTCGCTATCTTCTTATTAAGGCAGTATTTTATGCAGGTAGAGAATGAATTGATAGAAGCTGCAAAACTGGACGGTGCATCGGAATGGAGGTTGATATTACAAATTATGATGCCTATGTCTAAACCGGCTTTGGCGGCCATCATCCTATTCAGCTTTGTCGGTCAGTGGAATGAATATTTCTGGCCGCTTGTCATGACCAATGCGGATAAGTTCCGTACGCTCCCGGTTGCCATCGCACAGCTGAAGGAGATGGAGGGGATGGCTAACTGGCAGATTGTCATGGCAGGAAATGCCATACTCGTTCTTCCGGTACTGCTGGTGTATCTGTTCGCTTCCAAACAAATTATGAAATCCTTTGCATACTCCGGGATTAAGTAAACCAAACATCACGAAAGGGGAAAGTATCATGAAAAGAAGGTTTTTAAGTATTTTAATGAGCAGCGCTATTTTAGCTGCTGCACTTGCAGGCTGTAGTAAGGCTCCGGCCTCCACTGCCACGGAGGGGACCGTTCCGGCGTCAACAGCGGAAACATCTGGAGAAGCGGAAAGTACCAGCAGCGCCCAGGCCTCCGGAGAAAAGAAAACCGTACAGTTTTGGCACTGTATGTCTGGAACGAACGGGGACTTAATCAGTCAGATGGTCAGCGATTTCAACAGTTCTCAGAACGAAGTAGAGGTGGTTGCCACCTTCCAGGGAAGCTATGCAGAAGCCGCTGCCAAAGCTGAACAGGCTATTTTCGCAGGCAACGCTCCCGATATTCTTCAGGTAGCCCAGGATAATGTAGGAAGGCTTGCTGTAAACGGCGCTTTTGCCGATTTACTCCCTCATATGCAAAAGGATTTCGTGGATGACAAGGATTTCGTGGATGCTTTTGTAAACGATGCTTATTATGACGGACAGTTGGTCGTGATTCCCTTCGGCCGCTCCGCACAGCTTCTCCATATTAATAAGACCGTCCTGGATGAAATGGGCTGTAAGGTCCCTACCACCTGGGATGAACTGAAAGAGGTTGCCAATAAGTGTACCGTTGTGGAAAATGGAGAAACCAAACGCTATGGACTGTCCGTTCCCTTTGACCAGTGGGAGTTTTTCGGCCTGATCCAACAGGCAGGCGGCGAATTCTTCAATGAGGACAAGACTGGACTTGGCTGTCTGGAGGACGGATCTGCCAAGGAGGCATTCAGCTTCATGAAGGATTTACAGGATTCCGGCGCTCTTTATTACAACGACCCTGCGAACGACCAGGATAACCAGATGTTTACCTCCGGCATGGCTGCAATGTCCATTAATTCTTCCGGCGCAATTACCTCCAGACTGAAAACTGTCGGGGATTCCTTTGAATACGTGGTAGCTCCTCTTGTAAAAGGCAAGATTGAATCCATGCCTACTGGCGGAAGCGGCTTTGGTATTCTTTCATCCAGCAAGGAACCGGAAGCAGCCTGGAAATTTATGAAGTGGTTTATTGAAGACGAAAAGGGCGGTCTTGCATTTGTCATAGGCTCCGGTTATCTTCCATTTACCAAAACAATGGCGGAGTCGGAGGCGATCCAGAAGCTTTGGAAAGAGAGCGATAACTATAAAATCGCATATGACGCCCTTCAGTATGGCGACGACAGCTACCGTATTGCCAACCTGACGCCTGTCATTGCGGAATTCAGAACCTGTATCCAGGCAATTATGCTGGATAACCAGGATATTGACCAGTCACTGAAAACCTTCAGCGATTCCGTAGATATTATCCTGAATGAGTAATATGTGATATACTCCCACTACTCAGCGCATGATTTTTTCTTGTCATCAGTTGCGGTCCGGCACAGGGCGTTTGATCTCCCCGTGTGCCGGGCCGCAACTCTTAATTATTTAAGCTTGGCGGTTAAATGTTGGTTCCTTTCGTGGGAGCGCCGGTTAGTCCGGCAGAGCTGGGTCTGTCTCTTTAAATAATGGAGGAAGCATGAAAAATACAATCAGTTCTTTAAGTTTTACCGGTCTTACCGGCAGTCAGACAGAGGAGCGCAAAAAATGTCTGCTGGATCAGACGGAATTATTTGTCATCGATATGGATGGCACCTTCTACTGCGGGGAAAAGATGATAGACGGCGCGCTGGATTTTTTGAAAGCGGTGGTGAAACGGGGAAAGCAGTTTCTGTTTTTCACAAACAACACGTCAAGGGCGCCGGAAGAGTACATAGAAAAGCTTCACCGCATGGGCTGCGATATAAGCAGATCACAGATTATGACAGCAGGGGACGTGACTATCCGGTACCTGAAGACTTATTACGGCGATCAGCGTGTCTACCTTATGGGAACGCCTCAGCTGGAGCGACAGTTTGCAGACGCCGGAATTCGGTTATCGGAGGATGACGCGGAGATCGTGATGACGGCCTTTGATATGACGCTGACCTATGAAAAGCTGGACAGAGGCTGCCGCCTGATCCGAGAAGGCGCCTCCTTTATGGCGACCCATCCGGACATCAACTGTCCGGTCGAGGGCGGCTTTCTGCCGGACTGCGGGGCCATCTGTGCGGCAATCACCCTTTCTACGGGAAGGGAACCGCGTTATTTTGGGAAACCCTATAAGGAGACAGTGGAGATGATCGTGGACAGCATGAAGGTTCCCGTCGGGCAGATCGGCTTCGTAGGGGACCGGCTCTATACGGATATCGCCACCGGTGTGAATCATGGAGGCAAAGGCTTTCTGGTTCTGACGGGGGAGACTGTGCCGGAGGATCTGTTGACATCGGCGGTGAAGCCGGACGCGGTCTTTGAATCGCTGGGAGAGATGGGGAAATATTTATTGCTGCATGAATAAGGGCAGCAGTTGCAGTGCATTTTTGACTTATATATATTGTGTCAACCCTCCCTTTATGGTATGATGTGGTCGATAAACAGTAGACAGGGTTGTGAAGGAACGGTTATCCGTGATGGAGGACCGGCCGCATGATCGGGCTGCCAGGAGGCAGGTCATGCGGCCGGCCTTTCTTGACTTTTTGGCCTGAAATAAGGGATGCAACCGCAAGTAGCATGAAAAAAATGGAATGCTACGTCAGGTTGGTGGAAGTGGCGGCCATGCAACTGTAGAATAAAACTATAAAATATATCCTACAGGAGGGAAAATATATGAGTTTTTCTGATAATTTACAAGTGTTGAGAAAGAGGAACAATCTGACCCAGGAACAGTTGGCGGAGCAGCTGGAGGTATCGCGGCAGGCGGTTTCCAAATGGGAATCAGGTCAGTCTTATCCGGAGATGGAGAAACTGTTAATCATCTGTGATATGTTTCACTGTGACATGGATTCCCTGGTCAAGGGAGATATGACACTGGAGGACCAGGCGGATGCTGCGGGATACGACCGTTTCATGAACAGCTTCTCCCATCGCATAACAGGCTGCGTTACATTAATTCTGGCCGCGGTCACGCTGATGGCTTTCCTGGATGGAATCGTTCATGAGGATATTCTGGCGATCTTTTTGATTGCGGTCGTGGGTGTGTCGGTGGCCGTTATGATTGTGACCGGCATCAACATGGAAGCATTTGAAAAGAAATATCCTCATATCCAGGATTTTTATTCGGAAGAAGAACGTTCCGTTTTTACCAGAAGATTCGGCATCGCCATCGCTTTTGCAGTATGTTTGATCCTGTTTGGAATCTGTGTGAATATCGCGCTGGATTCCATAAACATTCCTTTAAAAGAACAGTTTTCCGGCGGCTTTTTCCTGCTCTGTGTCACCATTGCGGTTGGTATGTTTGTGTACTTTGGAATTCAGAAGGAAAAGTACGAGGTCGAGGAATACAATAAGCGCCACGATGGGAGCAGAGAGAAAGGGGAGGCGATCGTGGGAAAGGCGTGCGGCGTCATCATGCTTCTGGCTACGGCTCTCTTCCTCTATCTGGGGCTGGCATGGGATATGTTTCGGATTGCCTGGATCGTTTACCCCATCAGCGGAATTCTCTGTGCCGTTGTAGCGGTGATCTGGGGGGATAAGAAGTGAGGGGATTAAACAGCCCCAAACCCTGTTTAAATCGTTTAAAAATAAACGAAAAAGATAATAAAATATCAAAATTTATTTTTTTCAATACATGAAGTCCGGATATTGATTACTGGTTTCCTTTGTGCTATGATGTGGACAAAATTAATTGTATACAAAATACAGCAGTGTTCCAAACAGCGAAAGGAAGGGATTGTCATGGCTGTTCATGTGATTGATGAAGCAAACAGATGTTTAAACTGCAAGAAGCCGATGTGTCAGCAGGGGTGCCCGATACACACACCGATTCCAAAGATGATCGAGGCGTTTAAGGAAGGCGATTTAAATCGGGCGGGAGATATGATATTCGCCAATAATCCCATGTCCTTAGTCTGCTCTCTGGTATGTAATCATGAAAATCAGTGTGAGGGCCACTGCATACTCGGCAGAAAAGGACAGCCGGTCCATATCAGCAGCATTGAAAATTACATTTCCGATACTATTTTTGATAAGATGAAGATTGAGTGTCAGCCGAGAAATGGAAAGAAGGTTGCGGTTATCGGCGCAGGCCCGGCCGGAATTACCATCGCTATCCTGCTGACAAAGAAGGGCTACAGTGTCACCATCTTCGATTCGAAGGATAAGATCGGAGGCGTCCTTCAGTATGGAATCCCCGCGTTCCGTCTGCCGAAGACGATCCTGGACCGCTATAAGAAGAAGCTGTTGGAGATTGGCGTGAAGATCAGGCCCAACACGGCCATCGGTACGGCGCTGGAGATTAAAGATCTGTTCCGGGACGGATACGAGAGCATCTTTATCGGAACCGGAGTCTGGAGGCCGAAGACCCTGGGCGTCAAGGGGGAATCCCTTGGAAATGTACACTATGCCATCGACTATCTGGCGAATCCGGACGCCTACGATCTGGGAGAACGGGTGGCGATTATCGGCATGGGGAATTCGGCCATGGATGTGGCCCGTACCGTGATCCGCCACGGTGCCCGTGAGGTGACCTTATATGCGAGAGGCCTTGCCAGCAATGCCAGTGAACATGAGACTGCCTACGCCAGACTGGATGGCGCGGCCTTCGAGTTTGGGAAACAGATTGCAGAGATCACAGACGACGGACCGGTGTTTGAAAATATACTTTACGACGAGGAAGGCAATCAGACCGGTGTCGATGAGAAGATGGAACAGATATACGCCGATTCCACGATCATTTCCATTAGCCAGGGTCCGAAAAGCAAGCTCGTCAATACGACGGAAGGGCTGAAGGCTTCGCCCAACGGCCTGTTGATGACCGATGAGAACGGCCAGACAACGATCCCGGGGATCTTCGCCTCCGGCGACGTGGTGCTGGGCGCAAGAACTGTGGTGGAGGCGGCCGCCTATTCCAAAGTGGTGGCGGAAGCCATGGATGAATATATGAGATGAATACATGAAATGCATATGTGAAATGGATATAGAAATGCACATATAAAATCGAACCGTCAGGCGTTATAAAAAAACAAGTGAAAATGGCTGCGTCAGAAAGCACAGAATATCTCATCGTACTTTCCGGCGCAGCCATTTTTATATCCACGAGCAGTGAGAGGGATAAATATACTCGCATATCGCTCCGTCTCTCCCCCGCGTGGGATTACTCCACGGTAATGCCCTGCGTTGACGGCGATCCGTTCCACTGGTTTCCGTCAGACCGGTAATACTGCCTCGTAACAGAACCGTCGGTTTTTGTGTAGTCTATGACAAAGACCTGTCCGGTTTCGATCCGCATGGGATAATTGCCATAGGGAAGCTGCTCTCCGGTTAAAGCACAGCCCTTAAAATCATCGTATGCATTGTCCAGGCGCCAGAATTCACGGGATAAATAATCCTTAAAGCCTGTTAAATCCTGTTTCCCGAAGTAGGAAGCCTCGTACTCTTTTCCGTTGACGGTGAGTTTGTCGGTTCGGACGGGAATGTCGTCTTTCACAGCCAGAACCAGGTTCTCCGAATGAATGACATCACCGTAATGCTCCTTCAGCTGGTTTGCCATGCATGGAATGGTGCCGGTGTTGTCCAGGGACTCGGGATTCGTGTGGGCGCCTCCGTAGATGCCCATAATGTCTATGTTATTTAACTTATCGTATTCCTGGATAAAGTTTTCTACCATCATGTTTTCACGGTAGACATCGTCAGAATGGTCGTAATAGTATTTTCCCTGTTCGATAACCTTCTGTGTAAACTGGTACTGCTCGGAGTTTTCCTGCCCGTTTTCTTTCAAATACGCCAGATATCGCTCTCCGGTCGAGAAGTACTGGTGTCCCACGTCGGTTCCGTGGAAAATGGTCTCGGGGCACTTTTCCTTAATTGCCTTATAAAATGGCCTGATGTAGGGATTGTGGGCAGCGGAGCCGTCCCAGTCATCGTAGATGGCATCGAGGATCTCGTCGCTGTCAGACTTCATCCACAGGTTTAAATATTCTGCGGTATAGTATGGAAGCTCCACAAATAAATGTCTCATATTTTGGTTGTGGTAATAATCGTTCCATATTTCAACCTCTTTATTCAGGATTTTTTCCACGCCATGTTCCTCACCGAACAGGTAGATCTGGCCGGCAGACGGAGCTGTGGAATCGACAGCGGACCCGGAAGAGGAGTTCTCGGCCGATAATGCTTCTGTTTGCGGTTCCGTTGTATCGGAAGCGGCGGTCTGCTGTCCGGCTGTATCGGAGGCCGGGGACTGCTGCGTGGCTGTCTGGGAGGAGGAATCCGCCGCCCCTGCCTGGCTTTTTGAGCAGGCGGTCAGGCCCAGGGCCAGAGTCAGGGCAAGGAAGGTGAGAACGCCTGTCTTTTTCATTATTCTTCTGAAGTGCATGATTTGGCACCTCCGTATCCGTTGAACCATACCCGTTCCTCAAACGGCTTCTTTTTGGCGTCCGGGCCGGGCTTTGCGGGATAACCCACCGGCATGTAGATGTAGACGGTCTGATCCACCGGCACGCCCAGTAATCTGCCCATCTTTTCTGCCCTTTCTCCGCGGATCTGTCCTTCGATCCACACCGTTCCAAGGCCCTTGTCGGCGGCAGCCAGATAGATGTTTTCAGCGGCAGCACAGTAATCGTGGACGTGGTAGGAAACTCCGCTGGGTGACATGGTGAAGCTGCCAATCAGAAGGATGGCGGCGGTGGCTCCCTTTGCCCATTCGTGGCTGTAGATATCGGCAAGTCCGGCCAGAAGCTCCGGATCATCTACACCGATCAGCCAGGTGGTCTGCAGGTTGCAGCCGGAGGGGGCTAAGTAACCTGCCTCCAGAAGTTCTGTTAAATCTTCCCGTGAAACGGGGGTGTCTGTAAAGGGGCCGCGAAAGCTTTTTCGTTTGCGGATTGCGTTCATAGTATCCATTGATTTATTCTCCTTTCCTGGTGGCATGTGGTTGATTTGGATCTGAAGACCAGTCATTCACTGCGGCGTCCGCGCGGTAGGTTCTTCTTTCTCCGTTTGATTTATGCAGATACATATGCTCGTCCGGATAGTAACAGGTATCTTCCGGATCTACGGTTCCGAGGTCGAGTATGTATAAGTTCTCTCTGCCGGAATTGTAGAAGGTGTGGGCGATGTTTTTGCCTGCAGGTTTTGCGAGAAAGTCTTCTGGTCCGACCGGATACGTCTCATCATTGAGGCGAAGAGTTCCGGTACCGGACAGGATATAGAAGAATTCTTCCTGACAGGAATGACTGTGGTACGTTGCGCTGAAGGCGCCTGGAGGAATGATGTCCAGATTGACGTAAAGACGTTCACTTCCAACGGATTTTCCCAGTTCTTTTGTGATAAGCCCGGCCGCATCTTTCCAGATGTAAGACTGATCTAAGGATCGGGAATTTCCAGTTCTGCTGTTTTCTGCTTTGTTTTTCATGAAGCTCCTTTTTTTATGTATGATTGATCTGCCGCGGAGGTCCGTATCCTGATATTAATCATAATGCTTTTTGGAGGAAAATACAACCGGAAACGCTCTTTCGCGAATTTAATGGTTATGGTATACTGAGACTATCATTTTACAGAAACGAGGGATTGATTATGAGACGACCGGAAACGGATTTACACCTGCATCTCGATGGTTCACTATCTATAGAGGTGGTAAAGACACTGGCGGATAGAATTGGATACGATTTTTGCGGGAAGGATATAAAGGGACTGCTGTCGGTAGGCGAGAACTGCGAAAGTCTGCCGGATTATTTAAAATGTTTTGATCTGCCGGGAATGCTGCTTCAGACGGAAGAAGCACTGGAATTGGCTTCCTGCGATCTGGTGAAACGGCTGGCAGGACAGGGGCTGGTCTACGCGGAGCTTCGATTTGCACCGCAGCTTCATAAGCAGAAGGGGCTTACGCAGGGACAGGCGGTGGAAGCCGTCGTGAAAGGCGTGAAGAAAGGCTGTCTGGAGACCGGAATTTACGCGGGAGTATTGCTGTGCGCCATGGTAAACGGCAGCGACGCGGAGAACGAGGAGACGATGGAGCTGGCGAAGGCGTATCTGGGAAGAGGCGTCGTTGGCGCGGATATCGCCGGACCGGAGGGCTTCGTTCCGATGGAGCATTTTGAAGGAATGTTTAAACGGGTGTATCAGGCCGGGGTACCGTTTACGATTCATGCCGGGGAATGCGGAGATTATGAGAATGTGGCGAGAGCCGTGGCGTTTGGCGCGAAGAGGATCGGGCATGGCTGTGCGGCCATTCAGTCAGAAGATTGCATGAGGCTGCTGGAACGGGAGAAGATCACCCTGGAGATGTGCGTGGTGAGCAATCTGCAGACAAAGGCTGTGGCCGGAATCAAGGAGCATCCTCTGAAGAAGTTTTTCGACAGGGGCATAAGAGTCACATATAATACCGATAATATGACGGTATCCGACACTTCCCTGGAGCGGGAGGCGGAATTGATTATGAGTGAATTGGGATTCCGGGAAGAGGAACTTAAGAAGATGAATGAGTATGCGGTTGATGGGGCGTTTGTGGAGGAAGAGGTGAAATGCAGGCTGCGAAAGCTGGTTTTAGGTGAGTAGGGAAGATGAGATTCGATAAGCTGGCTTACCGAATCTCATCTTCCGTTTTTGGCATCTGGCACATGGGGATAAAAAACCATTTGCATTTTTCGTCAAAAAATTTTATAATGAATGTTAACTATGTTTATAATAACCGATAAGTTGCGAAAAGGTGACAGTATATGGCAGATGAATCAACCATGGAAAAACTGAATAAGACTCCATTGGGAGTTGGAAGGGTTGACGGTGCGGTGGAGATCAAGTCGCCTAATGATGAGGAACTGGAAGCTCCGGCTGATTTTACCAGTCCGGAGGTGCTGTATCAGGAATTGATCGCCAGTATCCGCAGATACCATCCTTCCGATGATATCAGCATGATCGAAAAGGCTTACCATGTTGCTGATGATTTTCATAAGGAGCAGAAGAGGAAGTCGGGTGAACCGTATATCATTCACCCTCTTTGTGTTGCCATTATTCTGGCCGATTTAGAGATGGATAAGGAGACGATCGCGGCAGGAATCCTTCACGATGTGGTGGAAGATACTGTTATGACGCTCGATGAACTGGGAAAAGAGTTTGGGGAAGAGGTGGCGCTTCTTGTCGACGGCGTTACGAAACTGACTCAGCTGTCCTGGTCCATGGATAAGATGGAGCTGCAGGCCGAGAATCTGAGGAAGATGTTCCTGGCCATGGCGAAGGATATCCGTGTCATCATCATCAAGCTGGCGGACCGGCTCCATAACATGAGAACGCTCCAGTACATGAAACCGGAGAAACAAAAGGAAAAAGCCCGCGAGACCATGGAGATCTATGCCCCCATTGCTCACCGCCTGGGTATTTCCAAAATTAAGATAGAGCTGGACGATCTGTCCTTAAAATATTTGCAGCCGGATGTGTATTACGATCTGGCAGAGAAGATTTCCTTAAAGAAAGACGCCAGAGAGTCGTTTGTAAAGAGCATCGTGGATGAAGTGCAGGAACACTTAAACGAGGCGGTCATCGTAGCCAAGGTGGACGGAAGAGTGAAGCATTTCTTCAGTATCTACAAGAAGATGGTGAACCAGAACAAGACTCTCGACCAGATTTACGACCTGTTTGCTGTGAGAATCATCGTGGACAGTGTCAAGGACTGCTATGCGGCGCTTGGCGTCATCCATGAACTGTATAAGCCGATTCCGGGCAGGTTCAAGGACTATATCGCCATGCCGAAGCCCAATATGTACCAGTCACTCCATACGACACTGATCGGGAGCAACGGACAGCCGTTCGAGATTCAGATCCGTACGTACGAGATGCACCGGACCGCGGAATACGGTATCGCCGCCCACTGGAAGTATAAGGAGAGCGGAAGCGGACAGGTGGCGGCAGGCAAGGAAGAGGAGAAGTTAAGCTGGCTGCGCCAGATCCTGGAATGGCAGAAAGACATGTCAGACAACAAGGAATTCTTGAACATGGTCAAGGGCGATCTGGACCTGTTTTCCGACAGTGTCTACTGTTTCACCCCATCCGGCGATGTCAAGAATCTTCCAAGCGGCTCCACACCCATTGACTTTGCGTATTCCATCCACAGTGCGGTTGGCAACAAGATGGTCGGCGCGCGGGTGAACGGCAAGCTGGTCAATATCGATTATGTGATCCAGAACGGCGACCAGGTGGAGGTCATCACCTCCCAGAACTGCAAGGGGCCGAGCCGCGACTGGCTGAATATCGTAAAGAGCACACAGGCCAAGAATAAGATCAACCAGTGGTTCAAGACAGAGCTTAAGGAGGACAATATTCTCCGGGGCAAAGAGATGGTGGACCGCTACTGCAAGGCGAAGGGTATCGTCTATTCCGATATTAACAAGCCGGAGTATCAGGATAAGGTCATGAAGCGCTATGCGTTCCGTGACTGGGAGTCCGTGCTGGCGTCGATCGGACACGGCGGACTGAAAGAGGGCCAGGTCATCAACAAAATGGTGGATGAGCGGGCCAAGAAGATGAAGAAGGAAGTCACCGATACTACGATTTTAAATGATATCGAGGACATGAGCAATAAACTGCCTGTCAACAAACACAGCAAGAGCGGCATCGTGGTCAAGGGAATCCATGATCTGGCGGTCCGTTTTTCCAAATGCTGCAGCCCTGTACCGGGCGACGAGATCGTAGGCTTCGTCACACGCGGCCGTGGAATTTCCATCCACAGGACCGACTGCGTAAATGTCATCAACCTTCCGGAAGATGAGAGAAGCCGTCTGATCGATGCGGAGTGGCAGACACCGGAGGGCGATGATACGAAGGAACGCTACTCGACGGAGATCAAGATCTATGCAAACAACCGGATTGGTATGTTCGTAGATATTTCCAAGGTCTTCACGGAGCGCCAGATCGATATCACCTCCATGAATTCCAGAACGAACAAACAGGGAAAGGCTACCATCACGATGACTTTCGATATTCACGGCGTGGAGGAGCTGAACCGGCTGACCGATAAACTGAGACAAATTGAAGGCGTAATTGATATAGAGAGGACTGCGGGATAACGCAGTTCTCTTGTTTCATAGGAACGTGTGTGTGGTTACCGTTCCCAGCCCCCGCCGGCCCCTGCTTCCCGGTCCGTCCCGGCTGGCTCATACGGCCTTTCCAGTTCCGGTTTCGGGGATAAGCACTTCTAAACGTGCAGAATTTTTCTAAAAGCCAGGGAAAATACCCAAACTCGCTGCGCTCAGACAGGTGGGTATTTCCCCTGAACGAAAAATCCTGCGCGTTAAGAATTGCTAATCCCCTGCAAAGTCACAGGAAAGGCCGTATGAGCCAGCCGGGACAGACCGGGAAGCAGGGGCCGGCGGAGGCTGGGAACGGTAACTCTGTGAGTCTGCAGGCCAGATTTTGCCATGCAGTACTGCTCACGTAAAAGGAAAAGGAAGAGAGAGGATGAGCGTATGAGTAATTTCAGAATCAGAACGTGTACCGTTGGAATGGTTGGAACCAACTGCTACCTGGTTTACCGGGATGATTTGAAGAAGGCGGTTATCGTGGACCCGGGAGACAACGGAGCCTTTATTTTGAATAAATGCAGGGAGTATGGAATCATTCCAGAGGCGATTGTGCTGACCCACGGCCATTTCGATCACATTTTAGCGGTGGAGGATATCCGCCGTGCATTTCCGGAGATTACCGTCTATGCGGCGGAAAAGGAAGCGAAGCTTCTGGGAGATCCCAGGCTTAATATGACAGGCTCCTACGGAACCGGCTTTTCGCTGAGCCCGGACCGTCTGGTTAAGGACGGAGATGTCCTGGAGCTTGCCGGTTTTAAATGGAAGGTTATAGAGACTCCCGGCCACACCGCGGGCTCTATGTGCCTGTGGATAGAAGAGGAGGACGTTCTGATATCCGGAGATACCTTATTTGCGGAATCCCTGGGACGGACCGATTTCCCGACAGGAAGCTCTGCGGATATCATTCGCTCCATCAAAGAACGGCTGTTTGTTCTTCCGGAGGACACGATGGTTTATCCGGGACACGGGGAGCCGACCACCATCAGACACGAGAAGGCCCATAATCCGGTCGCATTTTACAACAGATAGGAACGAAAATACCATGATAGGAATTATATTAGACGACAACGCATTTGAGCAGGATATCCGGGAACTGCTCATGGCATTTTACCCGGGAGAAACGTATATTCATGAAGAAGTGGACGGGGAAGAGATGCCCCGTCTGTCTGTGTATGGGAAGACGGGAGAGAACCGCTATTTCCTGACAGTCAGAGAGTATGTGGAAGACGGGGAAATCCTGGAGAGCGAAGCGGCGGTGGAGGCGGACTATTCCAACCGATTTGAGACAAAGAACCGGATTAAGCGCATGCTGTACGGCATGCTCTCAGAAAAGACGAAGAAAGAGCTGCCCTGGGGGACGCTTACGGGAATCCGTCCGACGAAGATTGCCATGACGAAGCTGACAGAGGGAAAAGGGGAGGACGAGATCCGCTCCTATATGAAGGAGACTTACTTAACCAGTGACGCGAAGATCGACTTAAGCATCGAGATCGCTGAGCGTGAGCGGGAACTTCTCTCCGCCATCGATTATGAGAACGGCTACAGCCTGTATGTGGGAATCCCGTTCTGCCCGACTACGTGTCTCTACTGTTCCTTTACCTCCTTCCCTATCAAGAGCTGGGAGAAGCGGATGGAGGAATATCTGGCCGCGCTTTTTAAGGAGATGGACTACGCAGCCCGGACCATGGCCGGCCGTACTCTGGATACGGTATACTTTGGCGGAGGAACTCCTACCTCGCTGTCTGCGGAACATCTGGAGATGGTCATGAGGAAGCTGAAAGCCACATTCGACTTTTCCTCAGTCAAGGAATTTACCGTAGAGGCAGGGCGCCCGGACAGTATCACGGAGGAAAAATTAAAGGTTCTGCTGGATTACGGAGTCACCCGTATTTCCATCAATCCTCAGACCATGAAACAGGCGACGCTGGACTTGATCGGCCGCCGCCACACCGTGGACATGGTAAAAGAGAAGTACCGGCTTGCGCGGGAGATGGGATTTGACAATATCAACATGGATTTGATTATTGGGCTTCCAGAGGAAGATTTGGAAGATGTCCGCCACACCATGGAGGAGATCAGGGCACTTGATCCGGACAGCATCACCGTTCACTCTCTGGCGATCAAGCGTGCGGCCCGGCTTAACATGTTTAAGGAGAAATATGGGGATTTAAAGATAACAAACACCCAGGATATGATCGATTTAACCGCTTCCTGTGCCCGTGAAATGGGGCAGGAACCGTATTATTTATACCGTCAGAAAAACATGGCCGGCAATTTTGAAAACGTAGGCTATTCCAGACCGGGAAAAGCGTGTATCTATAATATTCTGATTATGGAAGAAAAACAGACGATAGTGGCCTGCGGGGCAGGGACTACCACAAAGGTGGTATATCCGGCGGAGAACCGGCTGGAGCGGGTGGAGAACGTGAAGGATGTGGAGCAGTATATTTCCAGAATTGATGAGATGCTGGAGCGGAAGGAAAAACTGTTACAGTTCATAGCCCCGTTGTAAAGCGCGGTTCTATGAACTGTAACACGCTTCGCGAGGCACAGAAACGGCAAAAAACGCCGTTTCGCGCTGCTTTCCTCGGGTTTTCTGTGACTTCCGCTCCGCTCCACTCACAAAAAATACCTCGCGGGATAATGGCAGTGAACAGTAGCGAAAAACTGCTTAACAGAAATTAATACAGGGGGAAGAGATTGAAAAAGCAGCGGTCAATTGTAACCCAGACAGTTATGAGAGTTTCCGGTGTGTTTATTACGGCGATTATTCTGTTGACCATTGTATTTACCATCTTTATTGGCAGATACATGAGGGACAACATCCTTCGGAGTAAGGAGGAGCAGCTGGTCACTGTGGCAGATACGCTGGACAGCAGGCTGAATAGTCTGGAGGAGCCCTTTGTTACGCTGGCGGGCTACACACCTGCGGTCAGACTGCTGCGGGGCCATTATAAGCTGTACTCCGCCGAGTGGATGCAGGCCATACGCAGTGTTGACACATTTCTGACCAATATAAATCTATTCAGTGATTACATAACCGATGTACTATTCATACAGCCGGACTCCACCGTTGTGTACAGCATGAACGATATACTGCGCAGCGGCTATGATTATGTAAATGCAGACTGGTTTCAGGAGGCCTTTGCGAATAAAACATTTGTAAGATATGCGTCGCCCCATGGAAGAGAGCACATGTACGAAAATAAAGGGCCATACAGGACCGTTACGGCTTTTTTTCCGGTTTATCAGTCGGATCTTCTGATCGGCTATATTTTGATGGAATGCGATCTGTCGAAGCTGACGGATTTCTTTTCCGCACAGCAGATGTCGGATTCAGGGTTCCTCATTCTGGATGAAGATAACCGCATGATTCTGGACTATAAAAATGACCGGTCCTGGTCAGATCAGGTGGAGGAAGAATTTTTAGACAGCCTGAAGGAAGGGGACTGCGGAGCAACGCAGAACGATCAGTCGGTCTACATTGCGAAAAAGCTGTCAAACAGATGGACGATGGTATCGGAGAACAGTCTGGGAATCATCATCCAGCCGATCGTGCAGCTGCTTACCGTCGCTGCGCTTCTCATGGCGGTGGTTCTGATCTTTCTGGTTCTGATCTCTGCCTATAACAGCCATTTGATCAAACGGCCTTTCAATGCCCTGATTCAGAGAATTATTTCCTACGACGGAAGCCGTTCCACGGATATCAGCGGCTTTGAACATGCGCCGCAGGAGCTGGCTGTCATACGTTCCCGCTTCGAGGAGATGGCAGACCATATGAATGATCTGATTAATGACGTCTATGTGGCGAAGCTGAAACAGAAAGAGGCGGAACTGGAGGCGCTGACGAATCAGATCAATCCGCATTTCCTTTACAACGTGTTTCAGCTGATCCAGGCAAAGGCTGTTCTGTCTGACAACCTGGAGATTGAAGAAATGATTCAGGCGCTCAGCCGGATGATGCGCTACACGATGGAGCGGAAGCGGGAGAGCGTCTCTCTGAAAGAGGAACTGGAGTATACCGATGACTATCTGATGTTTTATAAGAAGAGGTTTACCCAAATGTTCACTTATGAAATCAGCTGTGATCCGGAACTCTACGGCTGCCGGACCTGCAAGTTTGTGCTGCAGCCGGTCGTGGAAAACTGCTTTAAGCACGCGCTTAAGAACCGGACTGGCGGTGTCATTGCCATTCGTGTGTGGAAAGAAGAGAAAGACATCCTGATACTGGTAAGAGATAATGGATGTGGGATGGGTAAAGAGGCTCTGGAGGCTCTGCGGTGCAGGCTGAATGGCCAGGCGGAAGCTGGAGGAATCGGGATAATCAATACGAATTCCAGGCTGCGTCTGACCTACGGGGAAGAGTATGGCATCACCATTGACAGCAGAGAATCAGAGTATATGGAGGTTACCCTGCGTATCCCGTACGAGACCATATAATTGGGGGAAATTATGTATAAGGTTTGTTTTGTGGATGACGAGACCATTAATTACCAGCTCTTTGAAAAAATGGTTCCCTGGGAAGAAAAGGGATTTCAAATTGTGGGAACAGCGGCTGACGGCCTGGAAGCTCTTCAAATGTACGAACGCCTCCAGCCGGATCTGATCTTTATGGACATCCAGCTGCCGCTTCTGGACGGCCTTGAGTGCGTCCGGTGCATTAGAGAAGAAAATCAGGATGTCCAGATCGTAATTGTCAGTGCATACAGTGATTTTTCTTATGCACAGAAGGCCATCCGCTATGGCGTACAGGATTTCCTCCTAAAACCGGTGAGCCGCATGATGCTGAACCAGCAGGTGGATAAAATCAAAAAAACACTGGATTCCAGATACCGGCAGGAGAAAAACCGGGATCTGTATTCCAATCCGTATACAGACGAATTGAATCAGATATTCGCCTGTATTTCCCAGAATGCGGACGGAAAAATGCCGCCGTATAAGTACCTTTCAGAAATGAAGGCCCTGTACCGCCTGATTCTGCGTCCGCTTGCCGGTGACGAGGCGCCGGCGGCGAGGATGAAAGAACTTACAGCAGGGCTGGCGTCACGGCCGGTTGTCTCTGAGGGGCTGGATCTGATCTTCATTCTGTCGGGGACCTCCCTTTACCTCGGTTACGGCGATGCAGTTCCCGATGAGTCTGCAGCACAGGCCATAATAGAGTTTTTTCGGGAAAATGATTACGCCGCAGAGCTTTACTTATGGAAAAGCGGGGAGAGTACATGGCCGCTCTGCGATTTCCTTTCGCGGTCCTATTCACAGGAAAATTACGGTTTCTATGAGAAATACGGCAGCGTATACAAGCTGGAGGATTATCCGTTTCAGGATACGGAGCTGAAGGCGCCGCTGGACGGATTGATCGTGGCGGCGCTGGCAGAGAATACACCGGAGAGTCTGATAAGTCTAATAGACGGGCAGTTTAAAAAGGCCAGTCTGGAGCAGATCTCGCCCCGCCTTTTGAAAAATTTTGCGCTGGATGTTCTGGTAAAAATAAAGTTCTGTTTAAAAAAGTTTGCCCCTGAGGAGTCCTTTCACCTGATGAGAAACCTTCGCATGGAGAAAATCTACGATACGGTCAGCTGCGATGTGCTGAAGCGCTTCTTATGCCGCAGGATAGAAGAGGCCTTCGATGAGCTTGACCATACGATGCGAAAGGCGGGAAAAGGAGAACACGCCGTATTCCGGGCAAATTCCTTTGCGGAGCTTAAGTTCTCGGATCCCGGCTTTTCTGTCCAGATGGCGGCGGACTTTATCGGAATCAGCAAAAACTATTTTACCAGTCTGTACAAAGAAAAAGCAGGGATTGGGTACTGGGATTACGTTACACAGCTGCGGATGCAGAAGGCAAAAGAGCTTCTCACAACGACGGACGATACCATCGGGACTGTTGCAAGGCAGATCGGTTATGAAAGTGAGTACCATTTTTCACGAAAGTTCAAAGAGTATACGGGACAGTCTCCCAACCGGTACCGCAGGCATTCGTAGTTTTGAGCAACAGAAGCGTAGTATTTAGCAGGATTAACGGCAGACTCCCTTGATAAGAAGCAAAAATCCCCGAGTTTTAAACATTTAGAAATGGATCCCGGACGGATATAATGGACTTATCAAAGAAAGGGAGGGTTCCTGAGATGAAAAAAGGAGCAGCATTATTAGCAGGCGTATTAGCAGCGGCGGCGGTTCTGTCCGGCTGCGGCGGCCAGGGGAACAACGGATCGACTACTTCGGCGGACAGTGCCGCAGCGGAGAGTACAACGGAGGGAAAAGCGAAAGCTTCAGGGGAAAAGGTAACGATCAGTCTTTTATCGTGGAATACAGATGAGATTCTGGGAGAGTTTATTGCGGGCTTTGAACAGGAAAATCCCAATATCAAAATAGACCTTCAATACGTTCCGCCGGTACAGCAGTATGTGGATAAATTCAGTGTATTAGCTGCCTCCGGGCAGATGACCGATATGTTCTATATCGCGGCAGAGAATAAGCAGGAGGTTATCAGCAAGGGCGTAGCGGAAGATATCAGCGATATGGAGATCTTCTCCAGAATCGACCCTGCAACCTCGGCGACCTACGGAAAAGATGGGAAGATATACGGGTATTCTCCGGATGCCTGGATCGGCGGAATCTTTTATAACAAAGATCTGTTTGAACAGGCCGGTATTGAGAAGGAGCCTGAGACATGGCAGGACTTCGTGGACTGTGCGGCAAAGCTGAAGGCGATTGGCGTGGAGCCCTATCTGGATGATGCCGATAATGTCCATAACCTGGCGCAGGATCTGTATCAGTGCAGCGTCATCAGCCAGGAACCGGATGCGGACGTTCAGATCAACGAAGGAAAGGCAACGTTCCAGGAGAAATATACGGAGCCGCTGAAGCTCTGGTACGACGATATGATAGCCAGCGGACTCTACAGCCAGATGGCGCTTGGACTTAACAGCGATCAGGTGATCGACATGTTTGCCAACGGTGAGGTTGCCATGATGCACGGCGGTCCATGGAATATTGCCACGATTGAACAGAAGAATCCTGAGATGAACTACGACATATTCGGACTTTCCGACAACAGCGGAAACCGTGTCCTGCCGGGCGCAGTGAATGTAGGACTGTCTGTCAGCACCACTTCCGAGCATAAGGATGCCTGCCGTGCATTCATCGAGTACATGGCAAGGGATGAAAATATTGTGAAATGGCAGAAGGTTACAAATAATGCGATCATCGTGGAAGGAATCGACTATACCATGGGAACTGTCTTTGAGAAATTCAAAGAGGATGCGGTTTCCGGCAGCTTCTATCTGCCGCAGATTGTATGGAATAATTCCTCCGGTATCTACAAGGAGTTCTTATCCGGTATCCAGGATACGATTACAGGAGCCGATACGATCGAGAATATACCTGTGAGGCTTGATGAAAAACAGGCAGAATTAAGTCAATAGCTTTCATCACATAAGAGCTATAAAAGGGTGCTGCAAAAGGAACATACCCTTTTGCGGCACCCTTTTTCTACCCATTTTCAGGAAAGGATAATTGAAATGAAGGTTAAACTGAGAAAAGAACTGCCCTATCTGCTGTTTATTCTGCCCGCGTTTATTGTATATACGATACTTACGGTAATACCGCTGGTCCAGACCCTGGGACTGTCTTTTACCAACTGGGACGGATATTCCATGAGTCACTTAAGCTTTACGGGACTTAAAAATTTCAGGCTGGTGTTTGCGGACCGGTCTATGAAGACTGCTCTGCTGAACACGTGCTTTTACAGCATTGTGTTCCCGCTGGTGACAACTGTTTTCGCCATTCCGCTGTCTCTGGTGTTAAATTCCGGTATGAAAACGAAGAATCTCCAGAGAGCCGTATTCTTTTTCCCATCTGTTCCCAGTGCGATTATTCTGGGCTATTTATGGGCATATATCCTGTCGCCTACAGGCAACGGACTCCTCAATAAGCTGCTTGGACTGTTTGGGATCCATCCGGTCATGTGGCTGGCGGTTCCGAAATGGGCCATGTTTTCCGTACTTCTTGTCAACCTATGGAGCGTCGTGGGATGGCACGCCTGTATCTATCTGGCGCAGCTTCAGAGCATTCCAACGGAGTATTATGAGGCCGCCAATGTGGATGGGGCGACTGCGTGGCAGAAATTCCGGTATATCACATTTCCCATGCTGGCTTCCGCCATGACGGTCAGCGTCATGCTTCTGCTCTTAAATTCCATGAAGCTTTATGATCTGCCGTTTGCACTGACCAGCGAAGGTCCCGGCACATCGACAACGCTGGTTTCGCAGATTATCATTAAAACGGGCTTTGTCGAAAAGTCTTACGGCAAAGCGACGGCCATGTCGGCGATTTTCTTTGTATTTATCGCAGTGATCAGTGTGATTCAGTTAAAGCTTATGAAGAAACGGGAGGTGGAATAAATGACAGTAAAGAAGCGAGGCGTAAAGAGCATTCTGGGTGAAGCGGCGATGCTGGGCGTCTGTATTATTTTCTTCATACCATTTTATTATCTTCTCGTCAATACGTTTAAACCAGCCAGGGAAGCAACCGTATCCCCGCTTTCTCTCCCTGTAAAAAGCTTTACTCTCGATTTGTACAGACAGGCGCTTAATACAATCAATTTCTGGAGCAGCTTCCGCAATTCGATTCTGATTACCGTGGTATCGGTAGTCATTATCATATCCATCGGCTCCATGGCTTCCTATGCCATAAGCAGGAGAAAAAATAAGCTGACCCAATTCCTTTTCTTCTATTTTCTGATTGGCTTCATGGTTCCGGTCCAGACGACGCTGATTCCGCTGTTTAACCTGATGTCCTTCTTAAAACTGCAGAATTCCGTAGCCGGCATGATTGTGCTGTATTCCAGCTGGTGTAATTTCGCCATGTTCATGTATCAGGGATTTTTAGGAGGAGTGCCAAAGGACCTGGAGGAAGCTGCGCTGATCGACGGAGCCAATCTCTGGAAACTGTTCTGGTGGATCGTATTTCCCCTGTTAAAGCCGGTTACTACGACGATTGTGATCTTTGATGTTATGTGGATATGGAATGATTTCATGCTTCCCTATCTCTTTATCAGTTCTTCGGATAAGTTTACGTTGATTATGGAGGTATACAAGGGGGTCGGACAGTTCGCCAACAACTGGACCGTGATGCTCTGCACCATGGTGATTGTGCTGATTCCAATTACGATTTTCTATGTGGCGATGCAGAAGCATATTATTGCCGGCATTACAAGTGGAGCAGTCAAAGGTTAAATGCAGCAGGGAACCAGGGGGATAAGTCAGTCTGGTGCACTGTCAGCGAAAATAAAGGAGGTAGATTTATAATGAAAAATACAGTAGTGCCCGGGGCGCCTCTGTTTCGCGATCCGATTTACGACGGCGCCGCGGATCCGGTAATTATCTGGAATAAACAGGAACAGAGCTGGTGGATATTTTATACAAACAGAAGGGCGGCAGCCGTCAATCATGGGTTTTCCTATGTACACGGAACCGACATTGGGATTGCCAGCTCCGATGACTGCGGGAAGACCTGGATTTACCGGGGAACCGCCCGGGGCCTGGAATACGAGAAAGGCAGAAATACATACTGGGCGCCGGAGATTATGGAATATGAGGGCGTTTACCACATGTATGTGTCATACGTCAGAGGGATTCCCGCCACGTGGGACTGTAAAAGAACGATTTTACACTATACCAGCGGGAATCTGTGGGACTGGACGCTTCAGGGGCCCCTTGCTCTATCTTCAGACCGGGTGATAGATGCCTGCGTAGTGCGCTGTCCGGATAGCACCTGGAAAATGTGGTATAAAGATGAGGTTCATGACAGTCATACCTATACGGCGTACAGCGAAGATCTTTACCACTGGACTGCGGGCGGGGCGGAAATTACGGACTGCCCTCATGAAGGCCCAAATGTCTTCTTCTTTCAACATCATTACTGGATGATTACCGATCCATGGGAGGGACTGGGGGTTTACAGAAGTGATGATCTGGAGCATTGGGACCGCTGCCCCAATATTCTGGCACAGCCGGGCAGCAGGTCTGACGACGGGACGATAGCGGCCCATGCCGATGTTCTGGTCCATAAGGACAGGGCATATATATTCTATTTTACCCACCCGGAGGTGAGCAGGGAGGAACGCAGTAATCCGGATTTTGTCTGGGAATACAGGCACAGGAGAACTTCCCTGCAGGTGGCGGAGCTGAAGGTGGAGGGGGAACAACTGGTATGTGACAGAGATCATGTGGAAATGGATTTAGGATAAAAGCAGATGAATGCCTGAGGAGCGCGGCTCTTTGGGCATTCTTTTTTTGACTGCCGGCTTTCATAAGGCCCTGAAATTATATCCCGGGATCGTGACATGGTTTCCTAACACTTAGGAAAAAGAACGTTTGCGGTGAAAAATAAAATCAGGTACACTCTAGTTACAATATTAAGGCCTTAAGAACAAATGATTAAAGGGGGAACTTTCTTTATGAATGAGAAAACCACAGGTTTTCAGGACAAGCTTATGAAGTACATGATGCCCGTTGCCAACTGGGTTGAGAAAAACAACTGGCTCCAGGCTATCAAAGACGGCATGATTGCAGATATTCCGGTCATCATTATCGGCTCTATCTTTCTTCTGCCGATCGCGCTGAACAACTTAATCGCTTCAGGACCTATCCACGATTTTATCTCCGCCCACATGGGTGTGCTGACGTATGCGGCCGGTTTTACCAATGACCTGCTGTCGATCTTCGCGGCATTCTTCATCGCTGTGGCACTGGCAAAAAGGTACGGAATCCACAATACGCAGACGGGTGTGACGGCTATCATCGTTCATCTGATTCTGTCCGCAGTTTCCATTGACGGTGGAATCAGCACCGAGTTCCTGGGTGCGTCGGGTCTCTTTACCAGTATTGTTTCCGGTATTTTGAGTGTGGAAATCACACGGTTCCTGATCAAGAGGAATGCGATTA
Organism: Hungatella sp. L36; assembly: GCF_014288035.1. NCBI lineage: Bacteria > Bacillati > Bacillota > Clostridia > Lachnospirales > Lachnospiraceae > Hungatella > Hungatella sp. L36. Next base: position 616,911 of record NZ_JACOPC010000003.1, read on the forward strand.
TCAAGCTGCCATCCTCCGTACCTCCGATGGTAGGAGAGAGCTTCGCCTCCCTGATCCCTCTGGTAGTCAACGTTATTGTGGCGGTTGCCATCGCCAACATCTCGATTGCGGTTTCCGGACTGGTATTCCCGGCGGCCATTATGAAGCTGCTGGCACCTGCGATCAGCACTATGGACACGCTTCCGGCCCTGCTGATTGTAATCTTCCTGACACAGTTTTTATGGTTCTTTGGTCTTCACGGACCTTCCATCACCTCCGCGGTGTGGGCTGCATTTGCAATTGCTTATCAGGCTGAGAATATGGCCAATTACGCATCGGGTGCTCCGGTTACCCATATTTTCACCTATGGACTCTACTACAATTTCCTTCAGGTAGCAGGTTCCGGATTGACATTAGGCCTCGTCCTGTTTATGATGAAATCAAAGGCGAAGTCGTTTAAATCCATCGGTGTGGCATCACTCGTTCCATCTATTTTTGGCATCAATGAGCCGGTTATCTTCGGACTTCCGATTCTTTTAAATCCGTATATGTTCATTCCGTTCGTATTCGGACCACTGCTCATTACCGTTCTTACATACTTCAGCATGAAGATGGGGCTGGTCGGCTATCCGGTGGCAGCACCTCCAGGATTCTTACCTCCGGGCGTAGGCGCGTTCTTAACCACGTATGACTGGAGAAGCGTTGTACTCGTATTTGTATCACTGATTCTCATGGCACTGATTTATTATCCATTCTTCAAGATGATGGAAAAAGACGAATTGAAGAGAGAAGCCCAGAGCGAAGCGGAGTAGACAGAACATGACAGTTACGAAAAGGCAGATAGAAATCATAGAGTATATCATGAATAACGTGTCAGGCATCACAGGTGATAAACTGGCAAAATATTTTGGAGTGTCTTCCCGCACGATCAGGAACGATATTCTGCAGATAAACTCGGCTTTAAGCGGTGATCAATTACTCTGCCAAACGGAGGGAAGGAGGATTTCCCCCTCCATAAAAGCCTCGAAAAGAATCGGTTATTATATCACGCAGGAGGATATGGAAGATTTTCGGGCTGTTTTAAGCGGAGGCAGTGACAGAAATCATGTCATTGCCCCCCCACAACCGCGGCTACGCGATTCTGGGCCACGCCCTGGAAGAGGGGAGCTGCAACTTATACGATCTGGAAGAGGAACTGTTCTTATCCCAGACGGCGCTTCGGGAGGAAGTACTGAAGCTTCGCAGGATGCTGGAGGATAAAATGGACTTATGCATCCTCGTTCTGGAAGGGAACCAGGCCCGGGTCGTGGACAATGAAGAAAAGATCAGACTTGCCATTTTTAACCTGATCAAATATGAAGTACAGACTCATACGGATTGGGGCAGTGATTACCTGGAACTCCTGTTTCGCGGCCAGTTTGACCGGGGAGAGTATGAGTCGTTCGTAAAAGCGGTCAAAGATTATTTCGGCGGCCATGAGATTCTGGTGTCTGATGCCAGTCTCTACATGGTGGTGGGCGCCATTTACACCACAGTCATGAGGAAACGCCAGGGCCATGAGCTCTTTGGAGTGAAGGCGGACGAATTCCCGGTGGAGGTCCTGACCAATCTTTTGTATCATTTGAAGGCACAGAAACTGGATCTGACAGAGAGCGACGAAGCGCTCCTTAAAATATTTCTGTACTCCATAAGGCTCGTTCAGAGTCAGGAGGACACGAGGGCCAGTGCGCTGAGCGGTATCATTTTAAATGAGTTCTGTCAGGAAGTGCTGGCCAAATACAGCTTTGACTTACACCAGTCCGACGAGCTGTTCAACAATATGGCGCTTCATCTGGAGTATTTAATCCGCAGGATCGATACCGGATACCGGATCGACAATCCGATTCTGCAGGATATCAAAACCCAGTATCCATATGCCTACGAAATTGCGATTCTGCTCGTCCCGATCATGTTCAAATATAAGAGCATTCCGATCCGGGATGAAGAGATCGCCTATATGGCCCTTTATGTGGCCTATTTTCTGGAAAAGGTGAACCGGCGGTTAAAAACCGTGGTGATCAGTGCTCCGCGGCAGAGCGTCAATGCGGTTATCTGCAACTGGCTCAACGATCATTTCCAGAATCAGATTGAACTTGTAAAGGTCCTCCCCAAGCACCAGCTGGAGTATCTTGCACCGTATGGCGATGAGGGGGCTGTCACTGCTCCGCCGGTGGATTTGATCATTTCTACCGAAGGGCAGAGAGTAAAAACGGACATACCCGTGTTCCGGATCAAAGGAATTCCGAACCAGCAGGACTTTTCCGCGCTGAACGGGTTTATCAGACGCATGCGGGTGAGCAGACGTTTTACCACGATCGTCAACAAGTATTTTAACACACAGTGCATCAAGATCTTCGCAAAGGATGCCGGATCCGCGGATTGGAACGGAAAGGCGCCGTTTGAAATTGTCATTGAGATGCTTTCCAGGAAGTTTAAGGAGCAGGATAAAATCGAGACGGTGGAAGAGTATGTGGATGACGTCCTGTCCAGAGAAGTCAACTACCCCACAGTCATCGGGGAGTCCGTGATGATCCCCCACCCGCTCATGACCTTTGCGAAGGAGACCGCGGTGGCGGCAGCCATCTTAAAGCCGCCGGTCACGATCTGCAAAAAAGCAGTGAAGGTCATCTTCCTCCTGGCGATTGAGGGAAGACCCAACGACGATGTGAGTATACTGTTCGAATTTTTCAAACAGGTAGCCATGAATGAAAACCTGGTGCACACCCTGTATGAGGCAAAAGATGAAACAGATTTCCTGAACCGTTTAATAAGCATATCGACTTCCATCGAGCTCTTTTAAAAGGCAGGATAAGAGAAACGAAATTATATCTAGTAGAAGGAGAATCATAGAATATGAGTAAGAAAAAATTTTCCGTAGTAATAGCAGGCGGCGGCAGCACCTATACACCTGAGATTATTCTGATGTTGCTGGACAACATGGACAGGCTTCCGCTCCGCGCCATCAAGCTGTATGACAATGATGAGGAGCGCCAGGGCAGACTGGCTAAGGCCTGCGAGATTATCGTCAGGGAAAAGGATCCTTCCATCGAGTTTGTGGCTACCACAGATCCGGAGACGGCTTATACAGACGTTGACTTCTGTCTGGCCCATATCCGCGTAGGACAGCTTCCGATGAGAGAAAAGGACGAGAAGATCCCGTTAAAATACGGCGTAGTCGGCCAGGAAACCTGCGGCCCAGGCGGAATCGCTTACGGCATGCGCTCCATTCCGGGCGTTCTGGAAAACATCGAGTACATGGAGAAATACTCTCCGAACTGCTGGATGCTGAACTACTCCAACCCGGCGGCCATCGTGGCGGAGGCGTGCAGACGCTTTAAGCCGGATGCGAGAGTCATCAACATCTGCGATATGCCGATCGGTATGGAAAACAACATTGCGAAGATCCTGGGCTTTAACGACCGCAAGGAAATGACCGTGCGCTACTTCGGTCTCAATCACTTCGGCTGGTGGACCTCCATCAAGGACGACGACGGCAACGAATACATTGATAAACTCCTTGCGCATCAGTTGGAATACGGCAATACGCTTCCTGACGAAGGAAATAACGGAGACTATACGGACAACTCCTGGTATGAGACGGCAAAGAAGGTAAAAGATTTAACCGCTATTGATCCTACCATGGCTCCCAACTCCTATTTCCAGTACTACTTATTCGGCGACGACATGGTAGCCCACACAAATCCTGAGTATACGAGAGCAAATCAGGTTATGGATGGCAGAGAGAAACGCGTCTTCGGCGAATGCGCAAGGATCGCAGAAGCCGGAACCGCTGAGGGAACCTCCCTGGAGATCGGTATTCACGCTTCTTTCATTGTGGATTTAGCGACAGCACTGGCCTTCAATACGCATGAGAGAATGCTGCTCATCGTAAGAAATAACGGCGCCATCGAGAATTTCGACAAGGATGCCATGGTGGAGATTCCGTGTATCGTTGGAAAAGACGGTTACGAGCCGATCACCATCGGAACGATCCCGACATTCCAGAAGGGACTGATGGAACAGCAGGTCGCAGTGGAGAAACTGACGGTTGACGCTTACGAGCAGGGAAGCTATCATAAGCTGTGGCAGGCACTGACCTTATCGAAGACCGTACCGAGCGCCAATGTAGCCAAGAAGATTCTCGACGATTATATCGAGGTGAACAAGGAGTACTGGCCGGAATTAAAGTAATATCCTGTCAGGATGATACGCTCGGGAGCACATAGTATAGAAGGAGGCAATATGAAAATATTAATTTGCTGTAATGCCGGAATGAGCAGTTCCATCATCATGAAAAAGATGAAGGACGCGGCTGAGAAGCGGAATATGGAGCTTACCTGTGAGGCGGTGCCAAATGCGGGAATCAGTGATGAAATTGGTAAGTGGGACGTGTGTCTCGTCGGACCACAGCTGGTTTACGCGGTAAACAACATAAAGAGTATCTTAAACATACCGGTTGCAAGCATTGAACCAAGGGTTTATGCACTGGCCGATGGCGACAAAGCCCTGGATTTTGCAATTGAACTGGCAAAAAAATCATGAGAAAGGCTTAAAATATGGCTGATGTTACGAAATTATCGGAATGTGCAATGCAGATCGTGACCTATGCCGGCTGTGCCAAGTCCTGTTATATGCAGGCGCTGCAGGAGGCGAAAAAAGGAAACTGGGAGCTTGTGGAGCCGAGAATCAAGGAAGGCGAGCAGTTCTACCGCCAGGCTCACGAGCAGCACGGCGAGATTCTGTTAAAAGAGGTCAACACCCTGGAGCCGCAGATCACCCTGTTAATGTCTCACGCAGAGGATCAGATCATGTCGGCGGAGCTGGTGCGCGTTTTGGTAGAAGAATTGATAGAAATCTATACGAATCAGAAGGGAGCATGATGATGGCAAATTACACGATATGGGCAAATGCCACGACAAAGAATGGTTTTGCAGCAGATGAGATCATCTCCTGTCTGCAGAAGTCAATCCGCCGCGGAATGGTGGAGGAAGCGTGTCAGTACGCGTATGAGCTGTACACCTCCGGCCCGGCCTTACTGGAAAAGGTATGGCACCGTCTGCTGTCAATCTCTGTGGAGGACATCGGATTCGGCGATCTGGACGCGGCAGGAAAGATCAATACCTTAGATGAAATGAGAAAGAAGTTCGCATATGACGACGGAGACCAGCCCATGTTCTTTATCCATGCGATCAGAATTCTCTGCGCATGCACGAAGGACCGCTCCAGTGATTATTTAAAGAATATCATCATTAAAGAGGCGGCCATGGGCAAAGTACCGGAGATCCTGGATGTGGCGCTGGACAAGCACACAAGGCGCGGCCAGGAGATGGGACGCGGTTCAATCCATTTCTTTGAGGAAGGTGCAAAGGTGATTCCACAGCTTGACGTGGATAACGGATATAAGGAGCGTTACAGAAAGATCCTGGAGAATTACGACCCGTCGAAGGCGGTGCCGGGAGCATTTGTTTACAGTTCGGGGAGAGATTGATAAGATAGATTGCGGGCTGTGTCTGATTGGCGTAAAGCTGCAGACATGGCCCTGTTTTCATCCGCTGACGGATCCGGTTAAGGAACAGCGCGGAGCTTTACTGATAAAAATAGGTTAGTATCAACTAACTGCATCCGTTGACAGCCAGAAAGGCAGAATGATATACTGTTTCATGCGGTTAGTCATAACTAATCACAGAGACAGGAGGAAGTATGATGCTAAAAAAGAAACTGGTTCGAAAAACAGCAATATCTGTGCTGGCAGCGGTCTGCATGATATCACAGACCGGGGCGGCCTGGGCGGCGGGACCCGGGGAGATAAAAAAGGGCACATGGCAGTATGAGAGCGGGGGCTGGAAATATTATGAGTCGTCGGGGAATGCCGTGTCCGGCTGGATTGAGACGGAATCGGGATGGTACTATATCAATCCGTCAGACGGGAAGATGAGCACCGGATGGCAGCAGATTGACGGAAAAAACTACTATTTTAATCAGGAAAAGGACGGGACAGCCGGACAGATGCGTACCGGGTGGTTTCAGGACGAGAACCGGAACTGGTTTTTCATGAATACGGTTCACGATGGGAGCTTCGGCAGCGCGGTAACCGGCTGGCAGTGGATCGACGGACACTGTTACTATTTTGAGGAAGCAGACGGCGGCAGTGCGGGAAGAATGTATGCGGGTGAGGCAACACCCGACGGTTTCCTGACCAATGCCGACGGCCGATGGACCGAAAAAGACGGCACCGTCCATTATGAGCCCGGCCGGGGGATTCCCTCGACGGAGCAGAAGGCAGCGGACGCGAGGACTGCGGGGGGGAGTGGCGGTAGTAGCGGTGGAAGTGGAAGTGAAAGTAGTGGCGGAAGCGGAAGTGGCAGTGGGAACAGTGGCGGAAGCGGAAGTGGCAGTGGGAACAGTGGCGGAAGCGACAGTGGAAACAGCGGCGGAAGCGATAGTGGAAACAGCGGCGGAAGCGATAGTGGAAACACCGGCGGTTCCGATTCCGGTTCGGGTTCCGGCAGCGGCGACGAGGGGCAGACAACACCGGAAGCCGCTCTGGTAAACAGTCAGAAGACGAAGCTTCTGGATCTGGGCTGGATACAGTACGTTGTGGTTACCTTTGAAAACGGAACCCTTGACGACTATACGGTTTCTGTTGATGGAACGGATATTACGGCGTCACTGACCAGAGTGGACGACGATGGAACTGTTGTTAAATGGGAAAGCACCGTAGTAAATCCGGAGATGGTTACGGTGGCAAGAAAGAGCGACCATAAGGAGCAGCAGGTAAGAATCGGAAATAAAGCAGCGACAGCGGCCCCTGAAGCCGGCAGTACAGATTCCGCCCCTGCAGCGATTCTTGCCAATGGTCCGGTTTCCGGTTTTGACTATTATCTCGACGTGTATGATGCCAATGGTAACGTCCGCACAGAACCAAAGCGTACCACCTTTGACCTGACAGGAAAGCGGGACGAAAAACCAGCTGAGATACCGGCAGAATATTACGTCCCGGACACACTGATTGATAACGAGTCAGGCGATGGAGAGATCACCGTGAAGCTGTCCTTAAAGACAGAGGCGCAGGCGGCCTGGTTTAATGGCCTCGGAACGGTCCGGGCGCTTGATACGGAAAACAGCGTACTGAACGACAATCTGTCCTATATAAAACAGACAGAATCAGGTACATACGGCAAGACAGGAATAATCCGGATCCAGCTGCCGCAGTCGAATTTATTTTCGAGAGGACGCGTCCAGATTCATCTGTCTTCCAATTACAGCAGCGCTGCCATGACGGTACCGGCGCATCTTGTAGATAACAGACTTTTTACCATGCAGTTAAATACTCTGAATACGAGTCCGAAGCCGGGTGAGTGCTTTGCGTTTGTGATCAAAGGACCGGAGGGCGAGACATTCGGCACAGAGATTCTTTCCCCCATATACCGAGTGGAATTAACGACTCCGTCCGGAGAAGTAAAGACTCTGAAGGAAATCTCGGAATGGTATGAAATTGGTGATATGCTTCATATATGCGGCACTAACACCGAGGACGAAAAGGTCACAAAAGAAAGCGGAATTTATAAAGTAAAGGTTTACGCAAATGGCTATCAGACCATGACAAAGTCTGTGGAAATACGTGACGGAGAATCAAGATCAGGCTTTAATACGCTTGCATCGGTGAGAAGCTATGGAATTGATGCGATTTCCAGCGCTTCCCTTGGAGGCGGTTCCGGTTCTTCAGGAGACTCCGGTTCGTCTGGAAGCATCAATATCAATGCATTTCTGATCTTCGATCAGGATCTTCTCGCTTTCTAGGAAACTTCGCAAATCGGCCAAGATAGTGTATAATGGACTTGAAATAAAAAATCACATAACAAAAGAGCGAATGTAGTGATTCGCCACGACGTTGATTATGTAGTTTTTTGT